>NZ_JBEORJ010000018.1:0-100868 GCF_040302185.1 Micromonospora sp. NPDC127501
TTATATTTGCGCGTTCGTTGACGGGTTTGTCCTCGTGCGTTAACAGCATTTTGGGTTTCGCCGTTGAGAGAGTGGGTGCCGGGGGGGGGGGGGGGCCCCCCCCCCCCCCGCCCCCGGGGAGATGACAGTGCAGAAACCGAAGCTGATCGCCGCTGGTGTCATCCTCGTCGTGGCCGTCGCCGCCGGGGTGTGGGCACTTGTGGCCACCGAGGACGAACCCGACGCGGGTCGCCCGGCGGCGTCGGCGGCCCCGACCGACGGGGTCGGTGTGCTCAAGGCCGCCGCCGGGAAGGTCGACCAGCAGACCTACAAGCTGACGTTGAGCAGCGGCGGGACGACGGGCGGGGACGGCACTGTGGTGCTCTGGGACCCGACGGCGAAGCGTGGTCTGGAAACCACCTCCCTGAAGGTGCCCACCGGCGAGGTGAAGATCGAACGGCTCACCACCGGGTCGGACGTCTACGTGCGGATCAGCGCCCCGGACCGGCGCGTTCCGGTCTGGGACGGCAAGACCTGGTGGCATGTCGGCGCTCCGGGTTCACCCCCCGCCAAGCAGGGCCTGGACAACACCAAGCTGGCCGACACGCTCAGCACGGCGACGGCCGTCCGGCAGACCGCCGCCCGGGAGTACGCGGGCACGCTGGACCTGCGCCAGAGCAGCGCGGTGCTGGGCGAGGGGGTCGGCGGCGTGCTCGGTGACCGGGCCGGGGCGGTGCCGTTCACCGCGACAGTCGACGAGCAGGGTCGGCTGGTCCGCTACCGCATCGAGTTGGACAGCAAGCAGTCGGAGGTCGCCCAGCTCGACCTGACGTACTCGGATTTCGGGTTGTCGGTGTCGGCGGACCCGCCGGCGGCCGACCTGGTGGGCGAGGATCCGCCGGCGAACATTCCCGGCGCCTGAGGTCGGCTACTCCTCGACCGCGCCATCGACCGGGGTGACCAGGAAGTCGTAGACGGTTCGGGCCATCCGCCGGACCGTCTCGTCGCCGGTGGCCATGGGTCCGGCGGTGAGGAACGCGACGGCGGTCTCGGTGCCGGGAATCAGGTAGTAGCCGACGTCGTGTGAGGCGTCCGGCAGGTCACCGGTCTTGTGGGCCACCGGCACGCCGGGTGGCAACGCCGCCGGGATCTTCGTGTTCAGGGTCTGTTCCCGCATGAACCCGATCATCAGATCGCGGGAGGCCGGGGTGAGGATCTCGCCGTCCCAGACGGCGCCGAGCAGTGACACCACGTCGTCCGGGCTGGTGTAGTTCTCCTCGCCGCGTTGCGCCGCCGCGCTGTCGAGCATCCGGCGGGCCAGGATGGTGGAGCGCTGGTTCATCGAGTCGATCAGCGCGTTGACCGGGGCGAACCCACCCAGGTAGGTGATCAGCACGTTCGCGGCCACGTTGTCGCTGTACTTGATCAGGTACCGGGCGAGCCGGTGCACCGTGACCACCTGCGGGAACGTCTCGAACTGCAGTTGGCCGGTGCCGCCGACCACGTCCTGGGGGGTGACCAGCACCCCGTCGTCGAGGAAGACCTGTCCACAGTCGACCCGGCGCAGCAGCTCGACGAGGATCCACAGCTTGATGACGCTGGCCGCCTTGGGGCGCAGCGATCCGTTGACGGCGATCTGCTGGTCGCCGTAGCGACCGGACAGGTCGCGGACGGTGACCCCGGCCGGGTTGAGGCTCGCGTCGGCGACCACCCGGGCGAGCTGCCCGCTGAGCGGGAACAGCCGGGCCCCGGCCACCGGGTCGGTGGGTGGCTGCGGGCTGGTGACCACCACGCCGGTCAGCGTCGTCGGCGGGCGATGCCGTTGGATCACCTCCAGCGTGCCCTCGCTGCGCCCGACCAGCGGCACCCGGTAGCGGTAGGCGGTGCCTCCGACGACGACAGCGCCGCTGGCCACCCCGGCGGCGACCCGCATGGTGGGGTCGGCGACCCGACCGGTGTCGCCGTCGCAGGCGCGGTAGCGCACTGTGCGCCCGAGCGAGTCCACGGCGAACACCCCGCCGGGAAACGACAGCCAGGACACCTCGCTGGTCGGTGGGCGCTCCGGCGTCGGGTCCACCCCGGGCTCGTGGCTCTGACCGTCACCGGGCTCAACCCCGTACCCCGGCCCGGTCGTCTGCGCCGGGTCCGCGACGGGCGCGCGGCCCGGACCGTCCGCGGTGGCCGGCCCGGTCGTCGCGAGCACCGCGAGCGCGACCGCCGTCGTCAGCATCTTCAGGGGTACGCGGGCAGAGTTCCCCAGCAGGGAAGATGAGCGCCTCTTGTCGCTTTTTCTCACGTTTGCACGATATGAAGCGCCGGAGGCTGGTGAGACCGGCGGGACCGGTGTCACCCGTCCGGGCGGCGATGTCCCGGCGAGCGTCACGCCCCACGGGTATAAAGATGACCCACAGGCATCAACCTGCTCAGCTACACAGCCCGGAGGACCCTTTGCTGATCATCGCCGGCAGTCTGCAGGTCGAACCGGCCAGCCGCGAGGCCTACCTGTCCGACTGCGAACAGGTCATCGCGCGGGCGCGCGCCACCGCCGGCTGCCTCGACTTCCTGCTGGCGGCCGACCCGTTGGAGCCCGGCCGGATCCACGTCTACGAACGCTGGGAGTCGCCGGAGCAGTTGGCCGCGTTCCGTGGCTCCGGACCGGACGACGCGCAGGAAGTGGCCATCCTCGACGCCGACGTGCGGCGCTACCTGATCGCCGGCGTCGAAGCGCCCTGACCCCACCGCTCACGTCGGTGGTGAGGGGCCGGTGGGGAGGCCGGGTGCCATCCGACGGATCGAGGCGAAGGTGGGCGTGAGGGCCTCGTACAGCTCGGCGAAGAGCGGCAGCAGCGCCGCGTAGGTGGCAGCGGCGGCCGGGTCCGGGCGGACCGTCTCCTCGATGCGCACCAGGTCGGCGGCGACGTCGATGCTGGGGATCAGCCCGAGCGCCTCCATGCCGAGCAGCGCCGCCCCGAAGCTCGACCCCTCGTGCGCGGACGGGAAGCTCACCGGCAGGCCGAGGGCATCGGCCAGCATCTGCCGCCACAGGCCGCTGCGGGCGAAGCCTCCACCGGCCCGGACCTCCCGGACCTCGTTGCCCGCCGCGCGCACCGAGCTGAGCACCAGCGCGAGCTGTTGGCAGACGCCCTCCAACGCGGCCCGCACCAGATGCTCACGGCGGTGTGCGTGGGTCAACCCCACGTACGCGCCGCGCGGCAGGGCGCTCCAGTGTGGTGCCCGTTCGCTGTGCAGGTACGGCAGCATGATGAGCCCGCCCGAACCGACCGGCGCGCGGGCGGCGAGGGCGACCAGGTCCTCCTCGGAGTGCTCGCCGAGGTCCGGGGCGAGCGCCGCGCCGGCCCACTTGAGCACGATGCCGCCGTTGTTGATCGCGCCACCGACCGCCCAGCGATGCTCGGTCAGCGCGTAGCAGAACACCCCGCCGAGCGGGTCCACGCCGGGCCGCTCGACCATCACCCGCATCGCGCCGCTGGTGCCGATCGAGCAGGCCACCATGCCGGGGTGCACCGCGCCCAGGCCCAGGTTCGCCAGCGGTCCGTCGCCCGCGCCGACCACCACCGGGGTGCGCTCCGGCAGGCCGGTCTGGGCGGCGGCCTGCGGGGTGAGGTTGGGCAGCACGGCGGTGGTGGCGACAAGCTGCGGGAGCTGCTCCGGGGTGATGCCGGCGATGGTCAGCGCCTCGCGGTCCCACTCCAGCTTGTGGATGTCGAGCAGGCCGGTGGCCGAGGCGATCGAGTGGTCGGTGACCAGCGCGCCGCAGAGCCGCAGCAGCACCCAGTCCTTGATGCCCACCCAGTGCGTCACCCGCTCGAAGAGTTTCGGCTCCTGCTCGGCGAACCAGAGCAACTTGGGCAGCGGCGACATCGGATGCATCGGCGTGCCGGTGCGCCGGTGCAGGGCCAGCCCCGACGGGACTGCCCGCAACCGCTCGGCCTGCCGGGTGGACCGTGAGTCGGCCCAGGTCACCGAAGGGGTCAGCGGATTTCCGTCCCGGTCCAACCCGATCAGGCTGTGCATGGCGGAGCCGAACGACAGCCCGGCCACCGGCTGGACCAGCTCGGCCACGACGATGCTGATCGACTTGAGCACCGCTTCGAGGATGAGTTGCGGGTCCTGCTCGGCGTAGCCGGGTTGCGGGTTGTCCAGTGGGTAGCCGAGCAGGTGACTGCCGAGCTGCCGCCCGTCGGTGTCGTACGCGACGGCCTTCGTGCTGGTGGTGCCGATGTCGACCCCGATCACGACCCCGGGCAGCGTGACTGCCGGCACGACCGCCACCCCCTCAGGAAACGTGAATCTACGACGATAATTCCGCCTCCGCGCCGCAAGGCGGCACTCCGGCCGGGATGAACGTCGGCAACACTATCCCCCTATCGTGCTGGTTGCTCCGCCGATCGGGTAGTTCGCCCGTTTCGGCGTGTCCGGGCGCCGCGCCGCACCTGTTAAACCTCGTGACACCCCAGATTGGTGGCCAGCGCGGCGAAGGAGTCGGCGTGGCGAAGACTGATTCGACGGGTTCCACATGGCGGTACCGGTGGGCGCACCGGCAGAACGTGCGGCGGGTCAGCACGTACCGCGGCGCTGAGGCGGCGTGGCGGCGACGCGACGACGAGTTACGGCGGCTGCGCGCCCTGGCCGCCGACTTCCAGGGCTCGGCAGCCGCCGGCGCCGGGCTGGCGTTGGAGTTGGCCAGCGACGAGGTGGTGCTCTGGGCACTACCCGCCGCGCAACTGGTCGAGGTACGGCACACCGCAGTGCTGCCCGCGCCGGACCTCACTGTCGCCCCGGGGACCGGGCCGCTGCGCCCGCGCCGCCCGGACGGCGTACGCGTCACCGACGCCGGCATGGCCGTGATCACCAGCCGTCGACTCGTGCTGCTCGGCGGGCGGGGCCGGCGCGACTGGGCGTACGGCCGGATAACCGGCCTGGCCCACGACCCGGCGGCGCCGGTCACACTGATCCAGGTGCTGGACCGGCGGCGCACCTCCGGGTTGTTGCTGCCCCCCGACGCCGCGCCGGACTTCCGCTTCAAGCTCACGCTGGCCTTCGCCGACGCGATCGAACAGCGCGCCGCGGTGATCGCCCAACTCGACGAGCTGATCGCCGAGCACGCTCAGCTCAAGCCGTTCCGGCCATCCGCTGCCACCCCCGGGCAGGCCCGACTGTCGTCGTTCGTGCCTGGTGGTCGCAGGACCATCGCGGTGGCGGCTGCCATCGCGCTGCTGGTGCCGGCGGCGCTGATCGAGTCGGACCCGTCCGACCCGACCGGTGGCGCGGAGGTCGCCGTCGCCGCCACCCCGGCGCCCACCACCAGCGTGGCACCGGCGCTGGTCCGCCCGGCCGGCCCGGCGCTCGCGCTGAAGAACCCACCGCCCAAACCGGCAAAGTCGCCACGCCCGTCGCCCAGCGCGACCCAGGGCCCGCGCTGCGGGGCACCGGAGAACCCGCTGGGGTACGGGTTCTGTGGCGGCACACGGATCCGCAAGCCGGCCGCCGAGGTGTGCGACTGGTTCGACTGCGTACCGCAGTTCTGGGCCGGACGCGGTTACCTGGTGCAGTGCCGCGACGGTTCGGTGAGCCTGGCCGGCGGCCGGTCCAACGCCTGCGCTGAGCACCGAGGCGTGCGGCGGATCATCACGAAGTGACCGATTCAGGACCTGAAGTCCGCTTCGCTCGGCCAGAATGATCGAGTGGAGATCCGGTCTGACGATGGCGCTCGGGTGCGGGTACGCCCCGTCGGCTACCAGCCCGGCATCGACCCGCCCGACGACCCCGACGGGGCCACGCCCGGCTGGCACGACTGGCTGCTCATCGAGGTGGACGCCCGCACCGCCGACGGTCAGACCTGGTCGCACCACTACCCGAGCCTCATGGTCGAGGAGGCCCGCGCGCTCGGCGGCTGGTTGCACGGGCAGGCCACCGCCGCCCTCGGGCTGAGCGCGCCACCGGCGATGGTCCGCTTCACCGAACCCAACCTGGCCCTGCGCAGCCGGGTGCTGCGCCGCCGCCGGCTGGAGCTGATCGTGGAGTTCTCCGCCGAGTCGCTGCCACCGTGGATGCGCCGCCCGTCCACCGCGATCTACCCGCTGATCCTCACCGTCTCCGCGGACGCCCTGGCCACCGCCGCCGAACACTGGGCCGAGCACTGCGAGGCGTACCCGCCGCGTACCCAGTCGCGGTTCCCGACCCACGGCCCACAGCCGTACCGGCGGCGGGCCGGCTGATCACCTGCGTCAACGGTTCAGCGACGCCTTGACGGCGTCGATGGCGTCGGACAGTTCCTCGTTGTACGGGAAGCCGTCCTCGACGATGGCCATGTCGACCCCGCATTCGCGCTGCCGCGCCCGCAGCAGGGTTTCCTCCACCGGGGCCACCGGGAAGGCCAGCGGGTCGAGACCCGGGGCAGAGTCCAGGTCCTTGATCTGGAGCCACTTGTTGTACTCGCCGTCGTAGACGATCAGACCGGCGGCGATGCCCCGGGTCCACTGGTCGAAGAGCGTGGCCAGGCTGGTGGCGGCCCGCACCGAGTCCCACGCGTCGGGTGAGATCTCGTAGCGCCAGATCTCACCCTCGTGCTCGCCCGCCAGGACGAAGGTGAAGATGGCGTACTCGAAATGGAACAGCGGCAGTTGCTGCCGCCAGGGAAACGGCGTGCCGATCGCCAGCCACAGATAGTCCAGCACGTCCGGGCCTTCCGGCCAGGACATCAACCATCCGCCGTTGGGCAGCAACCGCCGCTCGGGCCAGCGCTGCGCCTGCAACCAGGTCAGCTGCTCCGCCACGTGATCCACGCCGAAGATCCGGTGGACCTGCTCCGGCGGCTGTCCGGCCGGCGACTCGCTCTCGTCCGGCCAGTCGAGGCCGGCAGCCGTCGCCGCCAGGCGGTAGTCGCGTACCGCGTCGCGCAGCACGCGCATGTCATCAAGCATCGGGAAGCTCCTCGGCCGCCGGGGTCCTGGGCAGGCTAGCTTCGCCGCCCCGACTCTGGTGTCCGTCAATACTCTTCTTTCGGGCGCAACGGGATACATCGATACTGGTCGCGTTGCCTGTCACGTACGTGAGCGGTTGTACCGCGTGTGACCGTGACCTCTGTGGCCTGCGCACCCTGGCGGATCGCCTGGGCCGAGCGCGAGAACGAGCGCCGGCAGCGCGCGTACCGCGACGCCACCGACGCCTGGCGGCACCGCGACGACCACCTGGCCCGACTCCGCATCGAAGCCGCCAGCTTCCTCGGGTGTACGCAGCCCCGCACCGGTCTACCGGTGGAGCTCGACGACGACGAACTGGTCTTCCGTGTCCTCCCCGTCGCCCAGCTCGTCGAGGCCGAGGCGCGACACATCCCCGGCCTGCCCAGGCCGGGCGGCTTCTGTTCCTTCGCCGAGGCTTCTTCTCAGGCGTTGCCGGCGGGCCTGCGTGTCGTCGACACCGGCATGGCCGTCGTGACCAGCCACAGAGTGGTCTTCGGCGGCCGTGAGCACCCCCGCGAGTGGCGGTACGCGGACCTGGTCGGCCCAGCCCACCACCCCGACGTGCCGGTCACCCTGCTGCCCGACCGTGGTCGACTGCAAGGGCTGCTGGTCCCGGCCAACGCCGTGGTGAACTTCCGCTTCTATCTCACGCTCGCCGCTGCCGCGGATCGTGCTGCCGTTGTCGCACAGGTCGACGCCCTGCTGGACGATCATCAGGGTGCTCGGCCTGCTGTGCTGCCGCTGGTGGAACCCGACGAGGCGCCGCTGACCGCGGTACGCCCCGACCGGCGGGCGCTCGGCGCTGCCGCCGTGGCGGCCGTGGTGTTCGTGACGCTGGGTCCGGGCGCTCTGGGGCCTGACGCGTGGGGTCCTCGCGGGCCGGTGCACTCGGCGGAGATCGTGACCATGGAGGTTCCGAGGGCTGGGGCGGTCCTCGTTCCGATCGGTCCCGTCGGGCCGGTGGCACCCACGTCGCGGGTCGGCTCGGCCGACAGTGCCGTATGGAGCCCGCCGAATGTCCCGGCTGTACGGCCGTCGGCTATCTCTACAGTGGCGGAACCTGCTGTCGCGGTGGCGCTGCCGCCGGCTGCTCCGCCGTCCGCTGCTCCCGCACCGTCCGCCAGTTCGGTGCCGACGCCTGGGCCGGTTCCCACCACCGACCCGCCAGCGCCGGCCCTGCCGACGCCACCCGTCGCGCCGGCCTCGCCGACGCCGACCCCGACCGTTACGGCTACCGCGACGCCTTCGCCGGGCCCGGGGCTGCTGGCGATCTGCCTGGATCCCCTTCAACTGCCGTTGCTGGACCCGCTGCTCTGCCCGTCTGAGGCGCCCTGAACTGCGTTTTCTTTCCTGCCGGGCTTAGTTCGTGGCGCTGAAGTCGGGGACTGTGAGGGAGCCGTCCTCGGCGAGGGCGAAACCGGGGTTCCAGGCGATCTCCCAGAGGTGACCATCCGGGTCGGCGAAGTAGCCGGCGTAGCCGCCGTAGAAGGTCTCGCGCGCCGGCTTGGTCACCGTGGCACCGGCCTTGGTTGCCGTCGCGATCACCTCGTCGACCTCGGCCCGGGAGCGGACGTTCTGGGCCAGGGTCATCGCGCCGGTGCCCAGCTCTCCGACGCCCGCGTCGTCGGCGAGCTTGTCGCGGCCCCAGAGGACGAGGGCCAGGCCGCCGGCCTGGAAGAAGACCGTCTCCTCGACCTCCTGACCCTGCCAGCCGAGCTGCTCGTAGAACGCCTTCGCGCGGGCCACGTCCGCGACTCCCAGGGTGATCAGACTGATGCGCTGCTCCATGGTCTTCAACCTAACGCGCGATCAGGCGGGGGCGTGGCAGGTTGCCGTCGGGTCGCAACATAGACGTACGTTATAGGTCTTCGTCCGAAAAAGGCGGTGCGGCTCATTCGCGCGTTCCGTCATCTCCTGCACCCCCGCATAGCACTCTGCTACCGATCCGCGCCGTCCCGTAGCGCCATAGATTGAGGATGGCGAATTTTTTAATCAATGCAGGCAGTGAATCTGCTCAATGCTTGAGATCGTCCTCTCCGTTGTTGTCAGCCAGACGGGGGAGGAAAACTGACAATGCGCTATCTCAGCATGTTCACCGTCGCGGCGGTATCCGCCGCGATGCTTGCGGTACCGGCCGCTCCGGCGGCCGCGGACCCGCCGAGGACGGGTGGCCGGGCACAGTCGACTCCGGCTCAGCCAGGCTCTCCAGGCAAGGGCAAAGTGGCCCTTGGTCCGAGCGGCGGTCAAGTCTCGATGCTGGCCGGGCCGATCGAAGTGCCAGAGGGGACCGGTCCTCAGCACAACGCCACCTTCACCAGCTTCGACCTCAGCGACCGCGTCAAGTTGCAGGTCAACGCTGGCTCCGGCAACCTGCTCATCCAGACCACCGACCTCGTCCTGCCGGGCCTAAAGGACAATCTCGCGCTCGGCACCGCGTTCAACAGCCTCCTCGTCGGCAGCGACCTGGATGTCGGTGCCCACGGCCGCGGCTGGCGGTCACGTGGCGCGCCGGACCTGAAGCTGATCAAGGCCGACGACGACTCGGTCACCTACGTGGCCGCCGACGGCGTGGTGGGCCGGTTCACCTTGGCAGGCAGCGGCTACGACACGCCCAAGGAGTTCAAGGCCACCCTTCGGCGCGACGGCGAGGGGTGGAAGCTCACCGAGCACGAAAGCGGGCGTGACCTCTACTTCACCTCCGCCGGTCTGCTCGACAAGGTGGAGGATCGTAACGACAACGTCACCGACTACTCGTACGACGCGTCGGGTCAGCTCACCAAGGTCACCTCGGATCGGGGCAGCACGGGCGCCCGGACCGTGACAGTCAGCTACAGCAAGGGCCGGATCACCCGCCTGCAGCAGTCCATCGACTCCGTCAACGCCCGGCAGGTGCAGTACTCGTACAACGCCGCCGGCAACCTCACCCAGATCCTGCCCTCCTCGGGCCATGCGGTGAAATTCACCTACGACTCCTCGCAGCGGGTCGCCAAGGTCGTCACCGGGCAGGCCTCCGAGCCCGGCACCGAAACCCGGATCGACTACGACGGCCAGCACCGGGTCTCCGCGGTGTCCCGGGTCATCCAGAACGAGTCGACCGACAACCCGGACGGCCGACTGGCGATCACGCGGTGGGCGTACCTCTCGGCGACGGAGACCAAGGTTGCCGACGCCAACACCGACTTGACCAAGCGGGTCAGCGACGTCGCGCACACGACGTACACCGTGAACGGCGACAAGCGGATCACCAAGACGGTCGACCCGGACGGGCATGAGCGGGACCGTGAATACACGCCGTACCACGACGTGGCCACCTCCACCGATGCCATGGGGCAGACGAGTTCCAGCACGTACGGCGCGAACAGTGGGCAGTCGCTGACCCAGACCGCCTCACCGACCGGCGCGGGCGCCTCGGCCAGCTACGGCAACGCCGCGACGCCGACCAACCCGACCGGCAACTTCCAGCCTTCATCGAGCACGGACAGCCAGCAGAACAGCAGCACATACACCTACAACGGCGCCGGCAACAAGACCTCCAGCAAGGACGCCGAGGCGGCGGACGCGAAGGTCGACTACAACAGCGACGGTACGGTCAAGACCGCCACCGACCCCAACAACGGCACCAACTCGAGCAACTTCGGCTACGACGGCGACAAGCAGCTCACGTCGATCGCCCCACCGACCGGCAACAGCCTCGGTAAGAAGACGTTCACCTATGACGCCTTCGGCCGGATCCGTACCGCCTCCGACGGCGGCGGCCGGACCCTCACCTACGAGTACGACCTCGACGACCGGACCACCCGGGTCAGCTTCTCCGACGGCACCCAGGCGGTGGACTTCGAGTACGACGGCTCCGGCAACATGACCGTCCGCGACGACGCCCAGGGCTCCGAGACGTTCGTGTACGACCGGCTCAACCGCCTGGTGCAGCGGGGCGACGAGTGGCTGCCGATGCAGTACACGTACGACCCGGTGGGCAACCTGACCAAGCTCTACGACGCGTCGCGCGGTGCCACGGAGTACACGTACGACAAGCGCAACCTGCTCACCAAGATGGTCGTCGACGACTGGACGGAGTACACGTTCTCCTACGACGACGAGGGACGTCGCACCGACACGAAGATGATCCCCGCAAACGGGCCGGCGGTGAGCGCGCACACCCACGTGACGTACGACAACTCGGGCCGGATCACCCGCACCACCACCAAGCGCTGGGAGCGGATCTCCGGCACCGACCGGGAGTCGGTGGTCTACGACGTGTCGTACTGCTACGCCAAGCGGGTCGGCACCTCCGCCTGCTCGACGGCCAAGGTGGACGACACCGGGCTGCGCCAGTGGCAGACCGAACACCATCGGGGCGGCGTGGTGCAGGTGTACACGTACGACCGCAGTAACCGGCTGACCAAGGCGACCAACCTGGCCAGTGGTAGCTACGACTACACGTACGACAGCAACGGCAACCGGACCTCGGTGAAGCTCAACGGCACCGAGACGCAGCGCCTGACGTTCAACTCCGCCAACCAGATCACCTCCAGCGGCTACAGCTACGACGGAGCGGGCAACCAGACCAACGGCTCGGTGACCCCGGGGGCGACCTACAACGCGGCCGGGCAGACCACCGGCAAGAAGAACAGCGCCGGACAGATGGTCGACTACGAGTACAGCGGCCTGGACCAGGTGGAGCTGCGGTCGTTCTACCAGCACGACGATGACAACACCCAGGGCTATTACGACTGGGGTCGGGTCAACCAGCAGGGGCAGCCGAGCCTGGAGCGCTATCAGGCGGAGAACTACGACACGCACTACTTCGAGCGTGACGGTCGGGGCGACCCGGTCGGCGTTCGGGTGCTGTCGAAGAAGACGTACGACTGGACCGACTACTTCTACGTGCTCGACGGGCTCGGGTCGGTGGTCTCCATCATCAACGAGAACGGCAGCCTGGCCGGCCACTACACGTACGACCCGTACGGACGCACCACAAACGTCACCGCCAACGATCCGGTGGTGACGTACCAGCCGATCGGTTTCGGCGGCGGGCTGCGCACGGGCGACTGGGTTAAGTTCGGCAAGCGTTGGTACGACCCGAACACCGGTCGGTTCACCCAGCAGGACAGCGTGAACCGGATCGGCGACCCGGCCAGCGGGAACCGCTACGCGTACGCCGCGGACAACCCGGTGAACTACGTCGATTCGACCGGGTTGAGCTGGGAATCGGCGGTGGTCGGCGGCGCGGTGGGCTTCATCGTTGGTACGGCCGCATGGGGTCTGTCGGGCGGCAATCCCATCATCGCCGGCGCGGCTGGTGGTGCGGCGGCGGGCTTCTTCAGCGCGATGGTCTCCTCCTATCAGGAGGACGGCAGCGTGAACTGGGGTGAGGCCGCGATCGAGGGTGCCATCGGCGGTGGGTTCGGCGCGCTCGGCGGTTGGGCGACCAGCGCCAAGCTCGCCGGAATGACATGATAGATAGCCGACGATGCGGGGGGTTGTCATGACAGCGCGACGCACAGCCGGAAACGGCTCTCCGCGGGCCGGTCGGCTGTTCACCGCAGCCCTCGTGGGCTTGGTGATTGCCGCCATCCTGGTGATCTCGGCGGCCCGCGACCAGTTCGGCAGCGGCATCGCGGTGGCCGTCGCGGTGATCACGGTCTGGTTGCTGGCGACGTTCCTCCCGCTTCGTCGGCGCTGAGGATCGACGGCGTGCCGGCCGGGCTGCTGACCCGGCCGGCACGCCGACCCCCGCCGCCCCTACGGCGGCCCGTTTCCGGGAGTCGCGGTGCAACCCAAGAAACTCGACATGCGTACGGCGAACCTGTGGCTCGCCACCCTGCTGCCGTTCTTCATCGCCGTGGCGGTGGGGGTGCCGCTGCTGACCGGCGTCGACGGCACCGCCGAGCGCGTGACCCGGCTTGTGGTCGTGCTGCTCTGCCTCGGCGTCTGCG
This sequence comes from Micromonospora sp. NPDC127501, assembly GCF_040302185.1. Lineage (NCBI taxonomy): Bacteria > Bacillati > Actinomycetota > Actinomycetes > Micromonosporales > Micromonosporaceae > Micromonospora > Micromonospora sp. NPDC127501. Next base: position 12,899 of record NZ_JBEORJ010000018.1, read on the forward strand.
TCCTGGCTGGCTGGTCGTTGGCCCGTGGCCGAAGGCGAGCGGGCCGACCGTGATCCAGGAGGTCTCCATGTCCGAACCGGCCGACGGGCGACCGTCCGACCCGATCGCCCTCCGGCCAGCCCAGCAGGGGTACGACCGGGCCGGTGTGGGCCGACGGCTGGCAGCCGTCCTGATCGCTCTGATCACCCTCACCCTGGCCGGCTGGCTGCTCCGGTCGGCACCGCCCGGTGTGGCGGTCGCTGGCTCGGGCGGTGAGGCGCCCCGGGTCTCCGATCCCACGCCCGGCGAGGTCCCCACGGCGGGGTCCGGGCGGGATCCGTTGACACCGACGGAGGTCGCGCTGGCCACTCGGATCGCGACCGACCCGGCGCTGTCCGGCCAGGCCCGCGACGTGACCGGTGCCGCCGGACCGGAACTTCTGTCCGTGGAGCTGGCCGACCCGTCCGGCGCCGACCGTCGGCACGCCGACGTTCTCCTGTACGACTACGCCACCGATCAGCTCGTCAAACGCGTCATCGACGTGCCCGGCGGACGAGTCGAGGCCACCTTCGCCGCGACCCGGATGCAGCCACCCGCCACCGCGCGGGAGACCGAGGCGGCGCTCGCTCTGCTGCTCGCCGACCCGGCCGCCGAGCTGCTGCGGCAGCGCTTCCGTACGGCCACCGGCACGGAATTCACCTCGCCGGGCCAGCTCTCGATCGAGGCGCAGGTCTTCGTGGCCCAGGGCGGCGGCCCGAAGGCGCGGGGCGGGGCGGCGGCCGACGCGTGCGGCGAGCACCGGTGCCTGATGCTCCTGCCCCTCCCGGCGGGGCAGCCGTACCTGGACCTGACCGACGTCGTGGTGGATTTGTCCGGGCGCACCGTCGTCCGGCTCGGCTAAACGAACACCTCGGGGGACGACATGCGCAAGTTGACGATCGCACTGACTGCCGTGCTGGCCCTGACCACACTCGGGGCGGCTGCACCGGGCCGGACCGCGCCGCCCGCCGGGCAGTGCGGGGACGGCGCCATGGTGCGCGAAACGCTGCCCGGCGGCACCCGGTGGCAGCTCTGCTGGCGCATCGACGCTCGGACCGGCCTGGTGCTGGAGCAGGTGGCGGTCGCCTTCCGGGGGCACCCCGAGCGGTTGCCGGTGCTGAAGTCCATCACCCTGGCGCAGCTCAACGTCCCCTACGACTCCGGCATGACGGAGTGGAACGACATCACCTCCTTCGGCTTCGGCGGGGAAGCCGTGCAGCCGCTGGCACCCAGGGAATGCCCGAACGGGTCACGTCGACCCACCTACAGCGGCGCCGGAGAGCCAGGGGCCCGGGTGCTCTGCGTGGTCGTCGACGACCTTGGCCCGGCGCAACGATCGCTGGACACCGACTCCGGTCAGGCGCTCACCCGGCAGGGCCACGACCTGGTGCTCCGATCGGTCTCCAAGGTCGGCTGGTACGAATACGTCACCGAGTACCGCCTCGCCGACAACGGACGCATCACCGCCCGGCTGGGCGCGACCGGTGACTTGTCGCCCAACGACTACACGATCTCCAGGGCGGGATGGCCGATCGGCCCCGGCCAGACGGATTACGCCACCGCACACCACCACAACGCCTTCTGGCGGGTCGACTTCGACCTCGCCGACCAGGGCCAGGAGCGAGTCGAGCAGTACGACACCGCACCAACCGGCGACCAGGGCCGGCGCGCACCAATCCTGGCGACCACCCGTACCGACATCGCTGTCGAGGCGAACCTGCGGTCGGCCAACCGCCGGTGGTGGCGGGTGGCCAGCCCGAGCAGCCCGAACAGCGACGGACACCCCCGGTCCTACGAGATCGACCTGGGCGCTGGTGAGGTCTATGAGGCGCGCCCCGAGACGGTGCCAGACGTCACCTTCACCCAGCAGCGCAGCTGCGAGCGCTTCGCCACCTTCAACATCGACCCGGAGTGTGTCGGACGCTCGATCCTCCAGTACGTCGATGGCGAACCCTTGACCGATCCGGTGGCCTGGGTCCGGGTCGGTTTCCACCACATGCCGCGGGACGAGGACCAGAGCCCGATGCCCATGCACTGGCAGGGCTTCGACCTGCTGCCGCGCGACCTCACCGCGACCAACCCGTTGGCGCCCAGCGTCCGCGCCTCGATCAACGGCCGGCCATAACGGAGAACCCAAGCCAGATCCCACTCGACGACCCGACGGCGGTGGGGCGTACGACGAAGCCTGGCTAGGCGGCGATCGTTCGGGCGGTGGCGTACACGTCGGCGGGTAGGGGGTGGCGGAGCTGCCACAGGACGCGCATGGGTCGGTCACCGCTGTGCGACTCGTACGTCATGGTGCCGGCGTAGAGGTACGGCGGTGCGCCCAGGTCGCGGTCGGCGATGCGGGTTTCCCGAACGAAGAGGTGCACGGTCGAGCCGCCCGACGTGTAGCGCTGCCCGGTCGCCGATGACGCAGAAGTCGTGCTCTGCGACTCCCACTGGAACAGGGTGTCGGTGATGGCCCGGTCGGCGTACATGGTGGTGGGGGAGTAGTGGGCCTCGGACTTGACCAGGGTGACGAAGAACAGGTCGGCCTGGGCGTCGGGCAGCCACTTCACCCCCTCGCGCAGTGACCCGGGGTTCGTCATCCCGAAGGCGGCGCAAGCCTCGTTGCGGCTGTAGCGGGCGTGCACCCGCAGCGGCACCGCCCCCGGAGCCGCGGTCGGCGTCACCCGGTGGATGCGGTCCCGCAGCACCTCGGCGACCTGCCGCAACTCGGCACAGCGGGCCGGTTCTTTCCACAGTCGCGTCAGCCGTTCGTCGCGCGTTGCGAGGGGGACGTTCGGTCCCCAGAGGCTGAAGTGCAGCATGTCCAGCAGTCGGCTGTTGCCTGCGTACACCTGCTGACCTGGCGCGGACGGTCCGGCCGCGACCCTCGTCAGCAGCTCTAGCCGGTCGACGTCGTCGGTGTGCAGCATGCGACCGATGGCCCGGCCCAACTCCCGGTCATCGGGACCGGGTGTGACGTCTCGATGCCGGCGAACCGCCGCAGCCCCGTCCAGCCGCCGATGCTGGCCGAGCGGTACACGTCCTCGATCTCCAGGCCGGTCTCCCTGAGGAACGTCGCGAGGCTGACGTCACCGAGTTGCCGCAGCTCAGACACGAGGCCGGCCTTCGAGGTGGGCAGCGCCGATCGCAGGTTGGCGAGCACCACCTCCTTCGCCACCCGATCCAGCTCGACGTGACAGCCGCTGGGCAGGCTCGGGAAGTCGTCGCGGACCGCCTCGGTGATCGCCCGCCGGCTGACCCCGGTCAGGGCACGCCAGCGCAGGTCGAACCGGAAGTTCGCGTGCTGCCCACCGATGAAGTCGAGCACCGTGAGGCAGGGCTTGTCGTCGTCGAGGCGCAGGCCACGGCCCAGCTGTTGCAGGAAGATCGTGGCGCTCTCGGTGGGCCGCAGCATCAGGATCGTGTCGACCATCGGCAGGTCGACGCCCTCGTTGAACAGGTCCACGGTGAAGAGCACCCGCAGCTTGCCGGCCTTGAAGTCCCGCAACAGCCCAGCCCGATCGGTGCCGGCCCGCGAGGTCACCGCCGCCGACGGTACGCCGCGCTCACTGAACCAGGCGGCCATGAACTCGGCATGCCCGATGCTCACGCAGAACCCGAGCGCCCGCATCCGCCCGACGTCAACCTTCTCGCGGAGCGCCCGCAGCACCGTCCGCGCCCGCGCATCGTTGCCGGTGTAGATGTTGCTCAGCTGCGTCGGGTCGTAGCCCTGGCCGCGCTTCCAGGTGACGTGCGACAGGTCCACGTCGTCGTGCAGCCCGAAATACTGGAACGGCGCCAACAACTGCCGCTCCAACGCGTCCCACAGGTGCAGCTCAACGGCCGCGCGCCCGTCGAACCACCGGCGCACGTCGCCGCCGTCGGCCCGGTCGGGGGTCGCGGTCAGGCCCAGGAGTACGCGGGGACGCAATCGCTCCAACAGTCGCGTGTACGTCGGCGCTTCCGCGTGGTGGAACTCGTCCACGATCACCATGTCGTACGCCTCGGGGTCGACCTCGCGGCGGTGCAGCGACTGGATGGAGGCGAAGACGTGCTTCCAACCGTTCGGCTTCTCGCCCGCGACCAGCGTCTCGCCGAAGCTGCCGTCGCCCATGACCTGCCGGAACGTCGACAGGCTCTGCCGCAGGATCTGCTCCTGATGAGCAACGAAGAGCAGCGAGTCTGCGCGACCCGCCTTGTGTAGCCGGCGGTAGTCGAGGGCGGCCACCACCGTCTTGCCGGTCCCGGTGGCCATCACCACCAGGTTGCGCCAGCGCCCGTGCACCAGCCGCTCGGCGTCCAGGTCGGCGAGGATCTCGGCCTGATAGGGGTACGGGCGCACATCCAGGTTTGAGATCTCGGTCGGGGCATCGTCGCGGCGCTCGCCGCTCAACGCGTGCCGTAGCCGTTCGGCGTCCCTGGTCGCGTCGTACGCCTCGAACGCGGGGTCGTTCCAGTAGTCCTCGAACGTCGCCGTGAACGTGTCGATGACGTGCGGCTGCTCCATGTTCGAGATGCGGACGTTCCACTCCACGCCGTCCACCAGGGCGGTCTTCGACAGATTCGACGAGCCGACGTACGCGGTGGTGGTGCCGTTGTCGCGGCGGAAGAGCCACGCCTTGGCGTGTAGCCGGGTGGTCCGCGTCTCGTAGGACACCTTAACCTCGGCGCCAAGCTCTTTGAGCCGGTCCAATGCTCGCTGATCGGTCGCGCCGAGGTAGGTCGTGGTGATGACGCGGACTCGACCGCCTCGGGCGATCAGCTCGCGGATGGCCGGTTCGACGATGCGGAGGCCGTGCCACTTGATGAACGCGCAGAGCAGGTCGACGCTCTCGGCCGACGCCATCTCGTGGTTGACCTCGTGGCCGATGCGGGGCTGGTGGCGGCCGTTGACCAGGAGCGCGCCGGTGGAGAGCGGGGTGGTGGGGCGCTGCGGAAAGGCTGGTAGCGCCGGTGGTGTGGGTGGGGCGGCGATGGCGTGCAGCAGGTGCTTGGCGTCGGTCACCTGGTCCTGATCGGTCGCTGCCTTCGGGCTCAGGGCGGCGATGGCTTCCGCGATCTGGTTCGCCATCGCGATCTGATGGTGGAGCTTGTCGTCGCCGTTGGGGAGGGCTTGCAGGGCTCTCGCCGCCAGGGTCGCGATGTGGCGGGCGAGGGTGGTGTGTGCGTCGGCAGGGTCGAGTTTGTGGTGCTGGATCAGGGCGGGGTTGACGTGCTGGAGGCGATCAGCCAGCTCGCGGGTGATCAGGTGCTCGTAAACACCTCGCTCAAGATCCGTCATCCGAGCAAACTAACGGCGCCGGCCCGGGGGCGCTGCCCCCTGAACGCCTGTCTCCACTGTCGGGACGGCGACAAGAAGCCTCACGTCGATGCAGGTGTTGCTTGAGCGGGCGGCGAACCCTTCCTGCTCGACGCGCTCGTTGACAGGAAGGCCTACGGAGTCGTGAGCGACTTTGTCCTCAGCCAACCGGTCAGAAACTCGATCAAGTAAGGGGTGGTTCGGGGCCGTACGGTTCTCGCTTCGGGAGCGTGACGCTACGTATCGTTGCTTCTGCAATAGTCGATTGTCGGGGATTGCTGGGAAACACTGGAACTTGTACCATGCTGATCGTGGCTGACTCCATTGAGAACATCGAGCGCCGGATCGAGGAGCTGCGAGCCGCGGTCCGCCGGGCGGTGATGGCCCGTGACCCAGCCCGAGCCCGGGGGCTACGGGCTGAGCTGCGAAGTGCTGAAAGGGATTGGGAGCAGTCCCTGACGGACCTCGCCGACGAGGCGGAGCTTGACACCGCGCCGTCGAAGCCGCAAGCGCCGTTGGTGCCGGTGCGCGAGCAGGTCCACCACGCGCTCACCCTGCTGTCGGTGCCGGCCGCGCCGAAGCTGATCGCCGAGGTGCAGGCCGCCTTCTACGGAGCGAGTGCAACCGGGATCGTAGCGGGCAAGCTCACTCACCTGCGTCGGGACGAGGAGCGGTCCTTCCGTACGGCACGGCACTCCCGGCCGTACTACCTCTGCTCTGCGCTCACCGCCGAGCACCTGGCCCCGGCCCGGGGCCTGCTCGCGATTTCCACCTGGCCGCTAGAGCGGCGCATCATCGGGCCGCTCAGCCTCCGTGTCGACTTCCTGACAGCCGCCATCAAGGTGGCGGAACGGGCGACGAGGATGCTTGAGGAAGATTCGGGGGTTACCCGGCTGCTCTGGCGGTTCGCCACCACCATCCCGGGAGCGGCCCAACCGCACGGGGCGGTAGACGCGGCCACCGTTATCAAGGCCGCCCAGGCCGAACTCGACGTTCATGTGGTGGCCGACCAGTCGCAGCGGGAAGCGGCGGCCGACCGTGCCCGCCGGCAGATGGACGAGGCCGAGCAGCTTTTCGGCAGCAAGCTGCGCGTACTCAGGGGGACGGCATGACCAACGTTGGCCAGCGGCTGGCCGCGATTCGGGGCGGAGGCGTCCCGAGCCGGCACAACGCCCGGACCATCGCCGCCCTGACCACGAACCCGGGCTGCGCTCGTCGGGCGGTGCTCGACTGCGCGGGCGTCGACAAGCAGCGGCTGGCCGCCTACGTCGACTACCCGGCCCGCTTCGGCCAGTCGCAGTTCGCCATCACCCGCGGCAACGTCTTCGAGGCGCAGGTCAAGGCGAACGGCTGCGCCGAGCTGCTGCGGCTGCTGCGTGAGCGGCTCGACCTGGAGATCCCCGAGGTCTCCTACGACGACCTGGAGTCGGTCGCCGGCCACGAGAGCCAGGACCTTCGGTACGCCCGCTCGCGCGCCCTGCTCACCCGGGCCGCCGCCCAGGCCGAGGGTGCCGGCACCCTCTTCGACCACCCGCTGCTGCGGCTCGAGGTCGCCGGCCAGCAGGCCTACCTGGAGCCGGACCTGATCGCGTTCCAGCACGACGGGCAGTTCCACGTGGTGGAGATCAAGTCGTTCGCGGTCATCGACGGGCAGGCCGACCCGGGCAAGGTCGCGGCCGCCGCGATCCAGGCGGCCGTTTACGTGCTGGCCATGCGCGAGCTGCTCGGCGAGGCCGGGTACGACCCGGAGATCGTTTCGCATGACGTCGTACTGGTCTGCCCCCGGGACTTCTCCAACCAGCCGATGGCGGTGCGGATCGACGTTCGCAAGCAGCTCGCCGTGCTGCATCGGCAGTTGTCCCGGATGACCCGGATCGACGCGCTGCTGGCCGAACTGCCGGCCACGCTCAGCTTCGACTTCGCGCCCGACGACAACGGGGTGCCCACCCGCTCGCCGGCCGCGCTGGTCGCCGCCCTCGAGGCCGTCGAGGCCCGGTACTCGCCGGAGTGTCTGGCCAGCTGCGAGCTGGCGTACTTCTGCCGGCACGAGGCTCGCGGCTGCACGTCGGCGCTGGGCAAGTCCGCGCGGGATGAGATGGGTGGCATCGAGCGGGTGGAAACGGCGTTGGCTATCGCCCGCAACCAGCTCGCGCCGGCCGAGGATCAGCAGGAGGCCGCCGAGCTGCTGCGCGCTGCCGCGCGGCTGCGGGCCGAGCTGATGAGCGGGGTGGCCGGATGAGCACCCTGACCAGCCTGGCGCGGGCGGAGGCCGTGGTCGAGGGCGTCGCCCAGCGCACCACCACCGTGCGCCATCTGCACATCGCTGACCGACCCCTGGTCTTCATCCCGCTCACCATGGCGGGCGAGGCCAACGCGCCGCTCGCCGCGATGGTGGGCGACAACCTGAACGATCCAACGCTGCTGATCGTGCCGCAGCCCCGGAACCGCGACCAGCGGTTCGCGTTCGCCGCCGAGTTGGCCGGGGTCGTCGTTCCCTACGTCCATGGCTTCTACAGCGACGTGGAGGCGGTGCCGACAAATAAGGGCAAGGACACTCGCCACCGGTACGCCGACGCGCCACAGCTCCTCGTGCCCAACCCCGGCGGAGTCGGCTTTACCCGGCTCTTCGGCCGGTCCACCCGATTCCGCCGCACCGACGGCGACTACCCGGTGGATCCGTCGGTGCCGCTGCTCGGCCGCTGGCTAACCTATTTCGCCGAGCAAGCCGAACATCCTGGCTCCTCGACGCTGCTGGCGATGACCCAGTCGCTCTCGATGCACTGGGCCACCGGGCAGAGCCCACTCGAGGACGCCCAATTGGCCGCGCTCCTGGCCTGGATCACGCCTCCGCCGGGCATGACCGGCGCCGAAGCGGCTGTCGCGGCCGAGGATCCCGTGAACTGGCCGCCGGCGGGTCCGGCCACCGACCCGACCTTCGACAACGAGGTGCTGGCCCCGGCCATGGCCGCGTACGACCGGGCGGTGGCCACCGACTCGCAGGTGGCTCGGCGTCGAGACGAGCTGGAAGACATCCTGCGTTCGCAGCTTGAGCCGACCTGGCGACAGATGTGGCAGGCCATCTCGCTGCTGCGGGAGCTGCCCGCCGGAGCGCACGTGCCCAAACGCTGGGCGGAAGACCGGGACGCCTTCACCAACTTCACCGAGCACCTTGACGAGGACGGGTTCCCACAGCCGCGGCGCGACGGAGCGGTCGCCGCGGCCAGGAAGCTGCACCGCATGGAGCGGGCGCTGACCTCGTACGACGTGCAGCGGGCCTACGACGACCCGATGGTGATGGCCGACTACCGGCTCACCGGGGAGGCGTTCGTCGGGGAGGTGACCAGCGCCCACCCGACGCGGATTGACGACAGCGGGAAGCGGCGCGCGCTGCGGCCATGGATCGCGGTGACCACCGACGACCCGGTGCTGGTCACGCCGGGCACGACGCTGTTCTCGCCCGAGCAACCCAACGGGCAGAAAGCGCGGGTGATGTCGGTGGCTCAACGCGACGACGGGACGACTGCGGTCGTGTTGGAGCTGACCGGCGGGATGGGGCGCTCGCTCACCCCGGCCCCTGGCACCGTGCCGGAGGTGGGGAAGCTGATCTGCTACACCACGCTGAGTGACTCCTTCATGCCGCCGGGCGCCTTCCCGTCCCGGGAGGAGACGCCGTGGACCCACGGCGGCCCGCCGGCGCCGTACGAGGACAGCGCACCGACCGCCGAGGACGCCCGCGAGGATTGGTCGTGATCTAACCCGCACGCCGCACCAGCACTTGATGACCAAACGTTCAGATCCGTGGGGGAACTGACATGAGCAAGTTGGGCACCATCCTCGACCAGATCGACTCGGGCACCGTGCTGTTGCCCGAGTTCCAGCGCGGCTACGTGTGGAACCGGGATCAGGTACGCGGCCTGATGCGCTCGCTCTACCTCGGCTTCCCCGTCGGCGGGCTGCTGGTGTGGGAGACGGAAGCCGACCATGGCTCGGTGCGGGGCAGCGACCACGTCGGCGGTGGGGTGAAGCTGCTGCTCCTCGACGGCCAGCAGCGGATCACCTCCCTCTACGGAGTGGTCCGCGGCAAGCCGCCGGCGTTCTTCGAGGGTGATCCGGCCGCCTTCACCGGGCTGCGGTTCAACGTCGAGGAGGAGACCTTCGAGTTCTACGCGCCGGCGAAGATGAAGGACGACCCCACCTGGGTCGACGTCACTGCGCTCTTCGTCGAGGGACTGGAAGCGCAGATCGGGAAGCTGAACGCCGACCCGTCCGTTGCGCCGCGAATCGTGCCGTACATGACCCGGCTCAGCCGGCTGCGCAATCTCCTCGAGCGCGAGTTCCACCAGGAGAAGATCACCGGTGCGGACAAGGGTGTCGAGGTCGTCGTCGACATCTTCAACCGGGTCAACTCGGGCGGCACCAAGCTGTCCAAGGGCGACCTGGCACTGGCGAAGATCTGCGCCGACTGGCCCGAGGCTCGCTCGACGATGCGCAAGCACCTCGGCACCTGGTCGACCGCTGGGTTCCAGTTCAACCTCGACTGGCTGCTGCGGAACGTCAACGCGGTAGCGACGGGCCGGGCCCAGTTTGAGTTCCTGGAGGGGGTCGGCTCGACCGACTTCGCGCAGGCTCTGACCTCGAGCGAGCGCTACATCAGCGGCTTCCTCGACGTGGTCTCCGGCCGGCTCGGTCTGGACCACGACCGGGTGCTAATGGGTCGCTACGCCTTCCCGGTGGTCTCCCGCTTCCTGCACCTCAACGGCGGCACGTTCGCCGACGCGACCCAGCGCGACCGGATGCTCTTCTGGTACATCCACGCCGCGCTGTGGGGACGCTTCGCCGGCTCGACCGAGACGATCCTGACCCAGGACTACGAGACGGTCGCCCGCAGCGGCATCGACGGCCTGATCACCAGCCTGGCCCGTTGGCGCGGCGGCAACCTGGTCATCGACGGCCAGGACTTCGAGGGCTTCGGCCGCGGCTCCCGCTTCTACCCGCTGCTCTACCTGCTCACCCGGGTGCTCGGCGCCCGCGACTTCGGCTCCGGCCTGGAACTCAAGAGCGAGATGCTGGGCCACCTCACCTCGCTGCAGGTCCACCACATCTTCCCGAAGGCGCTGCTTTACAAGCACGGCTACGGCCGGTCCGAGGTCAACGCCGTCGCCAACTTCTCCTTCCTGACCCAGCAGACCAACCTCGCGATCGGCAAGCGGCCGCCGGAGGACTACTTCGCCGAGACCGAGCAGAAGCACCCGGGCGCTCTCGAATCCCAGTGGATCCCGACCGACCCGCAGCTGTGGCGGCCCGACCGCTACCTGGACTTCCTCGCCGCCCGCCGGGAGCTGCTGGCCAACGCCGCCAACGGGTTCCTCGCCGGCCTCCGGGACGGCACCAAGCCGGCCGCCGAGCCGCTGCGACCGGTGGTCGTGGTCGCCGAGGAGGAGGGCGACGACGTCCGCGCGGGGCAGGTGAAGGCCCTCGTGGAGGAGCTCGTCGGTGCTGGCTGTGCCGAGCCGGCGCTGGACAGCGAGATTGCCGATCCGGCCACCGGTCGGTCTCTGGGCGTCGCCGAAGCCTACTGGCCGGACGGGTTGCAGCCGGGGCTGGGTAACCCCGTCGTGTTGGAGCTGGACACCAACCCGGAGCTGGCCCGGATGGAGGAGCTCGGCTACGAGGTCTTCACCTCGGTCGACGCCCTCCGCGGTTACGTGGCCCGGCGCAACGAACAGGCGGCGGGACTCGCTGACGCTGAGCCGCTCGTCGAGGAGCCGGACGCCGACGCCGAGACGACCAACGGTTCGGAGGATGCGCCGATCGTGCCGGCCCAGTCCGGCGGCGGCCAGGGGACGGTCCCGGACTTCGAGCGGGCGATGCGCGGGGTGTACGAGGCGGCGCGGCGCGAGGCTGCCTACAACGCCACCTACTTCCTCGGCATGATCGCCGAGCACGGTGGGCTCACCACCGCCAGAAAGCTGCTCGCCAGCCCGGTCGTCTCGGACGGGTTTGCGGCGCTGTGGGAGCGCGGGCGACTCGACCTCACGGTGGAGGCCCTGGTGGTCACGGACGAGTACGCGTCGCTCTTCACCCCGGACGAGCTCGACATCGCCCGCCACCGGCTGCGGCAGTTCGACTTCGACACCGCGACGCGGCGGTGACCACCATGACCACCCTGCTCTTGCCGGACGCGCCGGCGGACCCGCCGTCGGTCCAGGCCGAGCGCGTCATCACCGACGTGCTGGCCGACCTACGCTCCGGCCTGCACCGCGGCGTCGTGGTCGATTCGCCGCCCGGGGCTGGCAAGTCGACCCTCGTCGTCCGCGCCGCCGCCGAGCTGGCCCGCGCCGGCGAGGCGCTGATCGTGATCGCGCAGACCAACGAGCAGGTCGACGACCTGATCGACCGCCTGGCGCAGAAGGCGCCCGAGCTGCATATTGGGCGGCTCTCGGCGACCGACTACAGGGCGACCGACCGGATCAAGCAGTACACCACCGTCCGGGTCGCCGCTAAGGTCGCCGACCTCGGCGGTCCGTCCGTCATCATCGGTACGGCCGCGAAGTGGGCCATGGTGTCCGAGGGCTGCTGGCCGTGGGCGATCGTCGACGAGGCGTACCAGATGCGGTCTGACGCCCTGCTGCGCGTGGCGGGCCGGTTCGAGCGGGCGCTGTTCGTCGGTGATCCCGGTCAGCTCGACCCGTTCTCTACCGTTGACACCGAGCGGTGGACCGGGCTGACCTGGGACCCGATGCAGTCCGCCGTCGCCGCACTGCTGCGGCACAACCCGGAGTTGCCGGTGCACCGGCTACCGGTGTCGTGGCGACTGCCTCCTTCGGCGGCGCCGGTGGTGGCTGAAGCGTTCTACCCCTTCACCGGGTTCCGGGCCGGGACGACCGATGGCGAGCGGTCGCTGTCGTTCACCACGACCGGGTTTGGGTATGGGCACGTCGACGCGGCCGTGGAGACGGCGGCGGCGACCGGGTGGGCGCTGTATGAGCTGCCAGCGCGGCACACGCTGCGGACGGACGCGGAGGCGGCCGGGGCGTGCGCTGCCCTGGCACGGCGGGTGTTGGAACGGGGAGCGGTTGCGGTCTCGGAGCGCGAACCGGGGGGAGCGCCGGTCACCGCGGAGCGAATTGCTATCGGAGCCGCGCACCGGGACCAGGTGGCGGCCATCCGCGCGCAGCTTGGCGCGGCTGGCGCGGACATCACCGTTGACACCGCGAACCGGCTCCAGGGCAGGGAGTACGACGTGACGATTGTGCTGCACCCGCTGTCTGGGCGACGGGACGCGAGCGCCTTCCATTTGGAGTCGGGGCGGCTGTGCGTACTGACGTCCCGGCATCGGCAGGCTTGCGTCGTGGTGGCCCGGGCTGGGATCGCGGAGCTGCTCGACGCCCACCCGTCGGCGGAGCCGATGCACCTAAACGTGCCGGTCAAGTTCCCCGACGGATGGGAAGCGAATCAGTCAGTGCTGGCTCGGCTGACGGCCCACAAAATCCCATCAGGCCATACGTGATCGTTCACTTCTATCCCGTCTGTTGCCAATGACCGCCGAGGAGTCGGCCGAGGGAGAAGAGAGTAATGGCCTTCCAGACCCCGGTAACGGTAGAAGAGATCCTGAGCGCAATCCACCGCAAGGAGTACCTTCTTCCCGCCATCCAGCGTGAGTTCGTTTGGAACCCTGACCAGATTCGCCAGCTCTTTGACAGCCTCATGCGTGGCTACCCGATCGGCTCCTTCCTGCTTTGGAAGGTAGGGTCGGAAATCGTCACCAACTTCACCTTCTACGACTTCCTCACCCACTACCACGAGCGCGACAAACCCTACGCAATGAGGGCAACTGTGCCGGCAGGCAGCGGCGTCACGGCCGTGCTTGACGGCCAACAGCGACTCACCGCTCTCAACATCGCGATCTATGGCAGTCACGCGGAGAAGCGGAAGTACGCGTGGTGGAGCAGTTCCGACGCGTTCCCCAAGAAGTCGCTTTACTTGAATCTGCAAGAGGCCGCGGACACTAATGAGTTGGGGCTGCGATACGACCTGAGGTTCCTCACCGACGAGGAGGCTCGGCCAAAGGGCGGCGAGCCTGACCGCTGGTACCGCGTGGGTAGGGTCCTCAACCTTGCTAACGCCGGACCGGCTCTGTATGGCGAGCTCACCAGCCGCAACCTCGACATGAGCAGTGCGGACTGCTACCAGCGGCTCTACGACCTCTATGAGGCGGTCCGGGTTCGAAAACCGATCAATTACTTCCTCGAGCAGACCCAAGACGCAGACAAAGTCCTCGACATCTTTGTGCGAGTCAACAGCGGCGGCACGACGCTGTCATACTCCGATCTGCTGCTGTCGATGGCCACCAATCAGTGGCGGCACCTCGACGCTCGCGAGGAGGTCCGCAAGCTGGTACAGGAGCTCAACACGGGGGGGTCGAGGGCATTCTCCTTCTCGAAGGACGTAGTTCTCAAGACCGCTCTGATGGTGGCAGGCGTCGACCTGCGGTTCCGGGTCTCCAACTTCACCGAGAGCAACATGCGCAAGGTCGAAGACTCGTGGGGTGCCACTCGGGCCGCTCTGACCCGGGCCGCCGCACTCCTTGAGACGTTCGGCTTCACCGCACGTACACTGACCGCGGCCAGCGTCGTGGTGCCCCTGGCCTACTATTTCGCTCGGCGCGAGCTCAGCGACAGCTACCTGGATACCGGCGCAGACGCAACGGACCGCCTTGCCGTCCGGCAGTGGGTTACGCGTTCCCTGGTTAAACGGGGCATCTGGGGTTCTGGCCTCGACAGTCTCCTCGGTCGTATCCGGCAGGTAATCGACACCCATGGGGCGGGCGGGTTCCCGGCCATCGAAATCGAGAAGGAGATGGCCGCCTTCGGAAAGTCGCTGGCGTTCGACCCGACTGAGATCGACGAGCTGCTGGAGCTCAAGTACGCGAGTCCCCGTACCTTCCCCGTGCTGGCCCTGCTCTACCCGGGGCTCAATCTCTCGAAGGAGTTCCACGAGGACCACATCTTCCCCCGCGTGCGGTTCCGCCGGAAGCAGCTCCGCGAGGCCGGCGTAGCCGAGGAGCTCATCGAGCAGTACGAAGCTTGCGCCGATCTGCTGCCCAACCTGCAGCTGCTCGGCGGCGTCCCGAACGTCGAGAAGCGCGCGAGGCTCCCCGCCGAGTGGCTTTCGACCGCCTTTGCCACCGACGCCGAGCGCGAGACATACGTGCGGGACAACGACTTGACCGGTTTGCCCGACGACATGGCCGGTTTTCTCGGCTTCTTCGGGGAGCGGAAGGCGCGGATGCGGAAGCGCCTCACAGCCGCGCTCGGCGTGAGCGCTGGCGAGTAGCAGGGGACATGGTGCGAGTCGTGACAGCCAGCCGGAGCTGCCGGCATGGGGTCTGGAAAGATGGGTCGGCTTCAGCGAGGTTGACAACTGAGTTGGCAGGGGCTCTGCCTCACCGGACGAGGTCGCACGAATGGCTGACCCCATCGCGCGACTGGCGGGCACGCGGAAGTGTCGGTGGGTCCGCCTTCGTTGATGGACCCCTAGCACTAGAAGGGAGGTGCTCCGTGGCGGACGAGTCCGCGGGGACTGCGCGGTACAAGCTTTCGTTCACCAGTGGCGCTCTTCTCATGCGAGAGGGGATCATTGCTGCACCTCTGTACTTGCGTGAAGGTGTCTGGTCTAAGGTCCGGGCGGTGATCGAGGAGGAGAACCTCCTGCAAGCCCGCACTGTCGCGTCGGGGCATCGCCTCGCGCGTGAGGTCACCCAGCGACTCGCTGTGCTCGCCGATGACGAGATCGAGCTGCTTGTCGACGCGACAACCACCGAGCGCGGGCACCTGCTTTGGGTGGCTGCCTGCCGTCGCTACGACCTGATCGGCGAGTTCGCCGAGGAGGTTGTGCGCGAGCGGTTCCTCCTGTTGGCCTCGACGCTCACATACGAGGACTTCGACAGCTTTGTCCGGACTAAGGCGCTGTGGCACGAGGAGCTGGCCCAAATCAAGGACTCGACGCTGCAGAAGCTGAGGTCAAACGTGTTCAAAATGCTGCAGGAGGCCGAGTTGCTGTCGGAGGCGCGCTTGATCATGCCTGCCGTGTTGTCCGAGCGAGTCGCCGCCGTGCTCAGCGCTCGCACACCGAGTGATTTGCGGTTCTTCCCGACCCAGCAGACCAAAGGACTGGGGGCTGCGCTGTGATCCCGAAGACACTGCCTGAGCAGGAGGAGCACCTGTTCGCGGTGCTCAGCGGCCGACGCTTCCTGCAGATGGAGGGCCTGAGCAACGAGGTTGCGTTCTTCATTTACCCGTATCCACCTGAGGATGCGCTCGTCGTAGCGGCCGCCAAGAGGCGGATCAGGAACCGGCTGTCCAACGTCGGCGTCACGGTCCTCGAGATCAACCTCTACGACTTGTCGGTCGAGCTACTCAAGGAGCGGGGCGTCTGGGACCGGGTCCTGGCTGTCGAGCCGGATCAGGGCAAGGCCGACTTTCGCGAGATGCTCCAGGGGATGCTCGACCCACAGCTGCACATCGCCCCGGCGATCCGGGACCGGCTCGCGCCGGTCGACTTCGACATCTTCTTCCTCACCGGGATCGGCGAGGTCTTCCCGTTCATCCGCTCGCACAACGTGCTGAACAACCTGCAGTCGGTGGTCAAGGGAAGGCCGATGCTCATGTTCTTCCCGGGCCGGTACGAGCAGTCGGACACGTTGGGCTCGTCGCTCGTGTTGTTCGGTCGGCTCAAGGACGACCAGTACTACCGAGCCAAGAACATCCTGGAACAGGAGGCGTGAGCCCGATGCAGCTCAGCGAGATCTTCGCCAAGAACATTCAGCGTCCGATCGAGGGCGTCATCAAGGCCGATGACGCCGCGCACCTGGGCACCGAGGTCGACGAGTACGTCTTGACCAACGAGGCCGCGAAGGGCCTGGAGATCCTCCTCGAGGAGTACACCTCCTACACCAACGCCAACGGCGTGTGGATCTCCGGCTTCTTTGGCTCCGGTAAATCGCACATGCTCAAGATGCTCGCCCACCTGCTAGGGGACGTCGAAGGCCAGGACTATCCGCGCCAAAACGTTTCCGACAGCTTCCGGGCCAAGACGCCGGACGCCTTCCTGCCCGGTTTGCTCGACAAGGCCGAACGCATCCCGGCCAAGAGCCTGCTGTTCAATATCGATCAGAAGGCTACCCTGATCAGCAAGGACCAGACCGACGCCCTGCTGAAGGTGTTCGTCAAGGTCTTCGACGAGAGCCGCGGCTACTACGGCAACCAGGGGCACGTCGCCCGCTTCGAGCGTGACCTGGACAACCGTGGACAGTACGAGGCGTTCAAGGAGGCGTTCGAGCGGATCGCCGGCATCCCTTGGACGCAGGGACGCGAGCAGAGCGCGTTGGAAGGCTTGAGCATCGACCGGGCCTTCGCCGAGGTAAACGGTGCGGCGGCCGACGGCATCATCAAGCAGTACAGCGGCTCATACTCAGTCTCGATCGAGGACTTCGCCGACGAGGTCAAGGTTTGGCTCGACAAGCAGGGCGAACGGAACTTCCGCCTCAACTTCTTCGTCGACGAGGTCGGCCAGTTCATCGGCTCGGACACCAAGCTGATGCTCAACCTGCAGACCATCGCGGAGTCGCTTAACACCAAGTGCGCTGGCCGCTCGTGGGTGTTCGTGACCTCTCAGGAGGACATGGAGAAGGTCATCGGCGACCGCACAAGGCGGCAGGGCAACGACTTCTCCAAGATCCAAGCCCGGTTCAAGACCCGCTTGAAGCTCACCAGCGCCGACGTTGAGGAAGTCATCCGCAAGCGCCTGCTGGACAAGAACGACGCGGGTGTGGGTGCGCTGAGCAAGATCTATGCAGACCAGCACGCCAACTTCAAGACGCTCTTTGACTTTGTCGACGGGGCCAAGACCTACCGCAACTACACCGATGAGGCGCACTTCGTCGGGACCTACCCATTCGTCAGCTACCAGTTCCCGCTGTTCCAGGCCGCGATCGAGGGCATCTCAGATCACAACGTCTTCGAGGGGCGCAACAGCTCGGTCGGTGAGCGGTCCATGCTCGGCGTCGTCCAGCAGGTGGCCAAGGACATCGGCAACGTCGATGTCGGCCAGCTCGCAACCTTCGACAGTATGTTCGCCGGCATCCGCGCCTCGCTGAAGTCCGCCGCCCAGCGTTCGATCGACGTTGCCGAGCGCAACCTCGACAACCAGTTGGCGGTCCGGCTCCTCAAGGCTCTCTTTCTCGTCAAGTACGTCGAGAGCTTTCAGGCGACCCCACGCAACCTCACGGTGTTGGTGTACGGCCGCTTCGGCCTCGACCTTCCCGCTTTGTCGGAGGAGGTGAAGGAAGCGCTGACCCTGCTGGAGTCGCAGACCTACATCCGGCGCAACGGCAACGCGTACGAGTACCTGACCAACGAAGAGCAGGTCATCGAAGAAGAGATCAAGAACGTCGACATCGACACCTCCGAGGTTAGCGCCCGACTGTTCAAGATCCTGTCCGGCGATGTCATCAAGACCAACAAGATCCGCTATGCCAAGAGCGGGCAGGACTTCCCCTTCGGGTTCAAGCTCGACGACCAGGCTCATGGCGCCCAGCGGGAGCTGGCGGTCCACTTCATCTCGCCGGAGTACCCGTACTCCCCAGAAGAGATCCGCATGCACAGTGCGGGCAAGGATGAGCTGCGCGTCATCCTCGACCCGGACGCCCGGGTGCTGTCGGACCTGCGGTTGATGATCAAGACCGAGAAGTACATCAAGCGCAAGCAGAGCACCTCGATCTCCGTGATCGAGGACCAGATTCTGCGCTCCAAAGGTGCGCAGAACATCGACCGGGAGAAGGAGCTCATCCAGCGGGTGCGCGGCTCGGTCGGCAAGGCCACCCTGGTCATCAACGCTGCGGACATCACCTCAAGCTCCCAGGACGCGCTCACCCGAGTGACAGATGGCCTTCAGGACCTCATCAGCCGCACCTACACTCAGCTCAAGCTGCTCGGCGGTGTCACCTTCAGCGAGCAGCAGGTCGTCTCGGCTGCGAACCCCGACAGCGGCCTGTTCGAAGCCGGCACCTTGACCAAGCTTCCTGCGGAGGAGGTGCTGTCGTTCGTCCTTCGCAAGGAGGCGCTCGGCGAGCAGGTCACGGTCAAGACCGTCGTCGATAGCTTTACGGCCAAGCCCTACGGCTGGAACCTGGCCTCGATCGAGGTTCTGATCGCGTACCTGATCGGCACGTCCAAGGTCACGCTGACCGTCGATGGCAACGTCCTCAAGCGGTCTGAGGTCGCCACGGTGCTGCGCAACACCCAGAAGCACGCCCACACCGTGGTGTCGCCGCAGAAGACCTTCGACGAGCGCAAGGTGTCCGCCTTCCGCAGGTTCTGCACCGACTTCTTCGACGAAGCCAACGCGCCCAAGGATCCGCTGGAGCTCGCCCGGCACGGCGCCGACAAGCTGAGGGGCAAGCGCGACGAGCTCAAGGCGACCGTGACGGGTTCTAAGTACCCGTTCGTGAGCCAGCTCTCCGCCCCGATCGAGCTGCTCGACCAGGTGGTCGGCAAGCCCGACGACTGGTACCTGACCGACTTCAACCTTGGCGACGACCTGCTCGACGCCAAGGAGAGCACCATCGACCCGATCCAGGCGTTCCTCAGTGGCGGGCAGAAGGTCATCTACGATGAGGCCGCCGATCTGCTGACCACTCACAGCAGCAACCTTGGCTACCTGCCGTCTGGCAGCGACGTCACGGTCCGTACGGCACTGGACGACCCGAACGCCTTCCGCGGCAACAAAATGGCCCAGCTCAAGCAGGCCACCGACCAGCTGCGCGCCCAGATCGACGAAGTGGTCGCCAGCAACCGCACCGACGTTGTCGAGGCGATCGAGGGACGTAGGGCCGAGATCGAAGCGAGCGCCTTCTACGCCAACGCGATACCGGACGCCCGGGAGAGCGTGCTGCGCCGGGTCGACCAGACGATCTCCCGTGTCCGCTCCCAGAACCAGGTCGCTCTCATCCGCGAGACCGGGTCGAGTTTCGAGGAGACCGTCTACCCGGGCCTGCTCGACCAGCTGGCCGCTTCCCAGCAGGGAGACGGCGACGGTGATGGCGGCACGCCACCTCCGCCGAAGCAGACCGTGTCGGTCAAGACCATCTCGGCCACCGGCGTTTCCGGGGTGCTGGAGACGGAGGAGGACGTCGACCGCTACCTCAACGCCCTGCGCACGGCACTTGTCCAGACCCTGAACGACGGAAAGCGAATCTCTCTCTGATGGAAACCGCACCGCTGAAGTCGTTCGCCGCCTGGGCACGTACGGCGCTCATCCGTGAGGTTACTGCCCGTATCGCCGTTGTGCTGGCCCCTGCCTCGCCCGAGCGGGTGGAGCAGCCCAAGGTCGTCGAAGCCCTGGAGAATAACGTCAGCGCAGCCGGTGGCGGCGACAAGGGCAAGGCAGCTGTCGCCGACCGGGTCGCCTACACCTGGTTCAACCGCATCATCGCCCTGAGATTCATGGACGCCAACGGCTATACCGGCACCGGCGTCGTCTCCCCACAGGCCGGCGTCGAAAGCGGTCAGCCAGAGATCCTCGCCGCAGCCAAGCGCGGCAACATCGACGCCACGGTCGTAGGCACCAAGACCCGCGAGACGGTGACGGATCTGCTCAACGGCACCCGTCGCAGCGAAGACCCTCAGGGCGAAGCCTACGCCCTGCTGTTAGCAGACTATTGCCGCTACTGGAACCGCTCCATGCCGTTCATGTTCGAGCGGGAGGGTGATTTCACCGAGCTGCTCATCCCCGCTAACCTGCTGGCGGACGACTCGGTACTCAACCGGGCTGTCAAGGTCCTGACAGCCAACGTTTGCCAGGACGTAGAGGTCATCGGCTGGCTATACCAGTTCTACATCTCGGAGCGGAAGAACGAGGTCTTCGCCGGGTTCAAGAAGAATAGGAAGGCCGGCGCTGACGAGATCCCCGCCGCCACCCAACTCTTCACGCCGCATTGGATCGTCCGCTACCTCGTGGAGAACTCACTCGGCCGACTCTGGATCCTCAACCGGCCGTCCTCCGGTTTGGTGAACCAGATGGACTATTACATCGCCCCGGTCGACGAGGAGGCCAACTTCCTCAAGATCACCAAGCCCGAGGAGCTGAAGGTCATCGACCCGGCCTGCGGGTCGGGGCACATGCTCACCTACGCTTTCGACCTCCTCTACGCCATCTACGAGGAGGAGGGGTACGGCCCGGCTGACATCCCCGGGTTGATCCTCGCCAACAACCTGCACGGCACTGAGATCGACCCGCGAGCAGGAGCGCTCGCCGCATTTGCACTCACGATGAAGGCCCGTGCAAAGCTGCGTACGTTCTTCAACAAACAGATCGAGCCCAACATCCGCGTGATCGACCCGATCTCGTTCGGACCTTATGAGCTCGACTTCTTGGTTACTCGTGGAGGGGACCGTCACGAGGAGGTCGCCTTCTGGAACCAGTTCGCCGAGGCAAACACCTTGGGCTCACTCATTCAGCCCGATCCCGACGTCACGGCTCGACTGGCGCGTCACCTGGAGACGCTCGACGACGGTGGCGACATGCTCAAAGCCGAGGCAAACGAGCGGGCACACAGAGTGGTCAGGCAGGCTATGTCTCTCAGTTCCGGCTACTCCGTGGTGGTCGCGAACCCGCCGTACATGGGATCGAACAACATGGGCGGGGCCTTGTCGGGCTGGCTGGCTGACAACTATCCGCTAAGCAAGGCCGACCTGATGACCGCGTTCATGGAACGGGCTGCGGTGTTGACCGCGCGAGGCGGTTATTGGGGAATGATCAACTTGCCTTCCTGGATGTTCTTGACCTCCTTTGAAGGTCTGAGGCGTTTTCTGCTTCGAGCGCAGCGCTTTGAGTCGCTCTTGCACCTTGGGCGTGGGATCTTCGGCTCCGATTTCGGATCGGTGGCCTTCGTCGCATGCAATTCACCGCATGTGGGGGGTCATCACGGCGTCTATCGTCGACTCTTCGAGGAGCATGTTGACGTTCGATCGGTTGAAAAGATTCGGGCCCTTTTCTTGGACACAAACTACGGCTCCTACCGGGCCAACCAGGAGGACTTCCTTGAGGTGCCGGGTGCTCCAATCGCCTACTGGTTGAGTGAAGCCTTTCTCGCAACGTTTGAGAGCCTGCCAGCGCTGTCCCAAGTCGCCACGCCGAAGCAGGGGCTTGCCACCGCCAACGATGGTCTGTTCCTGAGGTATTGGTATGAGGTGGCCGACAGCAAGCTCGGCAGAGGGTTTCCGAACCGGCGTGAGGCGGAGGCATCCCGCCTCAAGTGGTTCCCATTCAATAAGGGCGGAGCCTTCCGGCGTTGGTACGGCAATATCGAACATGTCGTCAACTGGGAGCGCGACGGGCACGAGATCCGCACTACGACGGGTGAGAATGGACGAGTCCGAGCACGCCCGCAGAATCTGGACTACTACTTCCAACCTGCGGTCACATGGTCGAATGTGAGCTCGGGCGCGCCAGCGTTTCGAGCCGTAGACGCCGGCGTGATCTTCGGGCACGTAGGGCAGAGCTTGTTTGGCAGTGAGCGGGCTCGCATCGCCTCTATCGGAATTCTGAACTCTACAGTCGCATCCAAGGCGTTGGAGGTGCTGGCTCCAACGATCCATTACGAGGTCGGCTCTATCGCCAAGGTCCCGATCGACCTCGCGTTGACGGAGTCACTTGAGCCGATGGTCGAGAGGCTTGTCGAGATCTCCCGGCAGGACTGGAACTCCCAGGAGACTGCGATGGAGTTTGACGGTTCGAGTTGGCTCGGCCGTGGGGACGGAGGGTTACTGAGTGACGTTATCGCCCGTCGGCTCGACGACTGGATGGCACTGACGGAGGAGGTTCGAGCGAAGGAGACCGAACTCAACGACGTCGTCGCGAAGGCGTATGGCCTTCATGGAGAGGTTTCGTCTGCAGTTGGGATCGACCGTGTCTCACTAACAAACAACCCGTGGTTTCGCTTCGAGAATCTCAGCACCCCCGCCGAGGCGCGCCGCGCATACGAGAGGACGGCAGCTGGCGACCTTGTCTCCTACGCCGTCGGCTGCATGTTCGGGCGCTACAGTCTCGACGAGCCGGGGCTGATCCTCGCGGACCAAGGCACGACCTTGCAGGACTACCTCGTGAAGGTGCCGACGCCGACCTTCGTGCCGGACGCCGACAACGTCATCCCAATCGTCGATGGCGACTGGTTCGAGGACGACGTTGTGGAGCGCTTCCGCCAGTTCCTCCGCGATGCCTTCGGTGAGCAACACTTTGAGGAGAACCTGCGGTTCGTCACCGAATCGCTCGGTGTGAGGAACCTGCGGGACTACTTCGTGAAGTCCTTCTATAAGGACCACGTCCAGCGGTACAAGAAGCGTCCGATCTACTGGCTGTTCTCCAGCCCCAAGGGTTCGTTCAACGCGCTGATGTACATGCACCGCTACACGCCGTCCACGGTCTCGACCGTGCTCAATGAGTATCTGCGCGAGTTCCAGGCCAAGCTCTCGTCGAGCCTGCAGCAACAGGAACGCCTGGCCGCTGGCGGCGGCACGCCGCGCCAGCAGGTGGCCGCCCAGAAGGAGGCCGATCGGTTGCGCAAGGTGCTGTTGGAGCTCGAGGAGTACGAGCACGACGTGCTATACCCGTTGGCGTCCCGTCAGCTCGCGATCGACCTGGACGACGGTGTGAAGGCCAACTACCCGAAGTTCGGCACCGCCCTAAAGAAGATCGTCGGTCTCGAGGCAAGCGATGAGTGACTCCGCCACAGTCCGCCCGCACCTGCTGCGCTGGTTCGACAGCCGCCGGGTCGTCTTCTGGCACGACCCGGACGGCCAGTACGCCGCGGACATGGACGGTCTCGACCTGCCGGGCATCCAGACAATCCGCGTGGCCAACGATGAGTTCGCCGTCAAGAACCGGTTGCTGCACGACGCGCCGGAGGGCAAGTTCCTCGTCTACCGCTCAGGCCAGGTGCCGAGCGGCATCGGGAACTGGCTGCTCGACTTGGAGCTGGCCTACGGAGTCTTCACGGCCGATCGCACCGCCCTCGTTGCGCAGGATCTCGGCCTCACTGGCACGGGCATCGACGAGGTCGTCCAGACCCACGAGAAGTTCTTCAACGCGACCAAACGCGTCCAGAGCCTCAAGGCTCTGCTGAGTCCGGAGGACGATTCCACCGACCTGCGCGCCAAGATGACCGCGGTGCTACTTGGTCTCAAGGACTCCCACAGTTTACTGGAGATCACCCGCACGCTGCTCACCGAGAACGCTCGAGGGCTCCACGCGAAGTACGACGCGCTCGTCGACTACGGCCTCGACGACTTCTACTGGCGCGGCGTCGCCAGTATTTACGGCTACGAGTCGCCGTCGCCGAGCATTGACGATCTGGTGCTGTGGATCTTCCGCAAGGCCATTGAGGGCTTCAAGTCTGACCGGCAGGGTGGGCTGCAGAACATCCAGCTCGACTTCGCGAGCGTGCGCAACGACCGGCGCAGCCAGGAGGCGCTCGCCACGCTGGCCAAGCGGGCGGCACGTAACCTCGACTATGCCTCGCTGATCGAAGACGCGAGCTTCCGTGATCTGGTGGCGGTCGACCTGTTCGAGGAGACCGACCAGAAGATCATCAGCGACCTGGCGCGTGCAGTGGCTGAGCAAACCGTCACCCCGCGCGAGGTCGCCGAAGTGGTGCGCGCGCGGCAGAGCAGCGTGTGGATCGACGGGTACAGACAGCTCTACACGGCGGTCGCCAGCGCCTCCGAACTGCTGGGCGGGCTCGCCTCGCTGAACCTCGGGATGCAGTCGTTCGACGACGGGCTGGAGCGCTACCGCCGCGAGTGGTTCCGCATCGACCAGCTCTACCGGCAGTTCGTCTACGCGACGCGCACGGTCGAATACCCGAAGCCACTAGAGGCATTGCGCGAGCAGGTCGAGAAGCGCTATACCAACAAGTTCGTCTACGGGCTGGGCAATGCCTGGCAGCAGCAGGTGGACCAGGTCGACAGGTGGCGCTCAGCCGTACTCCGCTCCCAGACGGGCTTTTACGCTGGTTATATTGAGCCACTCGTGCGCGACGGCGACAAGAAGGCCGTCGTCATCATCTCCGACGCGCTCCGGTACGAGGTGGCCGATGAACTCGGCTCACGCATTCGGAAGGAGGACCGCTTCGACGCCACGCTCGACGCCGTCCTCGGGGTGTTGCCGAGCTGCACGCAGCTCGGGATGGCGGCGCTTCTGCCGCACTCAACGCTCAAGCACTCCGCCGACGCGAGGACCGTACTCGCGGACGGTCAGCCGACGAACGGTACCGCCTTCCGCGGAAAGATCCTCGAAACCATCGGCGGCGCAGCTATCCAGGCCGAAGACTTCAAGGCCCTGAACGCCGACGAGCGGCGCGAGCTCTACAAGGCCAACCGAGTCCTGTACGTCTACCACAACCGAATTGACGCCATCGGTGACAAGCCCGGCACCGAACGGCAGGTGTTCGAGGCCGTCGAGGACACGCTGCGTGACATTGTCGACCTGGTGAAGAAGCTGGCCAGCGCCAACGCCACGAACATTTTCATCACGGCTGACCACGGCTTCCTGTTCCAGGACGAGACCCTAGGCGACACATTTTTCCTGTCCACTCAGCCGCAGGGCGACGACATCAAAGTCGTCAACCGACGGTACGTGCTAGGGCGCGGCCTCAAGGTCCACAACGCCTTCGCGACCTTCGATGCCGCCCAGCTTGGGCTCGAGAGCGACCTCGAGGTGCAGATCCCCAAGTCGATCCACCGACTCCGCCTCGCCGGCGGGGGATCACGGTTCGTCCACGGTGGGGCGACGCTCCAGGAGATCGTCGTCCCCGTGCTGGCCGTCAACAAGAAGCGCAAGAGCGACACCCGACTGGTTAACGTCGAGGTATGGCCCGAGTCCGACAAGATCACTACCGGGCAGGTCGTGGTCCGACTGTTCCAGTCCGAGCCAGTCACCGACAAGGTCCAGCCACGCACGCTTCGGGCCGGGCTCTATGTCGGCGAGACCCTGATCTCGAATCTCGCCCACCTAACCTTCGACCAAATCTCGGCCGACAAGCGAGACCGGTACCACAGCGCACGGATGCTGCTCAGCCAGGACGCCAACGACTACAACAACCGTGCGGTCGAGTTCCGTCTGGAGGAGCGCATTCTCAACACCAACCAGTGGCGCGTCTACGCGAAGGCGATGTACACGCTGAAGCGCTCGTTCACCTCGGACTTCGACTTCTAAGGAAGGGGCGGCCGTGAGTGGGACAGTCGAGGAAGCAGCAGTGGCCGACGTGCCAATCCAGAGCGAGCTGGACCGTAAGATCAACCAGCTCTTCCCAGGCGTCGTCGTGCGCAAGGATCTCGTGAAGGCGGTCAAGGGCAACGCGATCGTGCCGTCCTATGTGTTGGAATACCTGCTCGGTCAGTACGCGGCCTCGGACGACGAAGCCACGATCCACGCGGGCATCGACACCGTGCGGAAGATCCTGGCCGACCATTACGTGCACCGGAACCAGTCCGAGCTGGTGAAGTCTACGATCCGCGAACGGGGGCGGCACCGGATCATCGACAAGGTCACGGCCACGCTCAACGACAAAGCCGACGTGTACGAGGCCGAGTTCGCCAACCTCGGCATCAAGGGCGTGCTTGTCGAGCCCGCGACGATCAAGGCGCACCCGAAGCTGCTCGTCGGCGGCGTCTGGTGCATCTGCGACATCGAGTACCTCCACAGCGACGACGCACGGGTCGTGCCTTGGATCCTCGGCTCGATCAAGCCCATCCAGTTGTCAAACTTCGACTTCGAGGGCTACCTGGCCGCCCGGCGGGAGTTCACCACCGACGAGTGGATCGATCTGCTCGTGCAGTCCATCGGGTTCAACCCCGAGCTGTTCGGCCGGCGGGCCAAGCTCATCCAGCTCGTGCGGCTCATTCCGTTCGTCGAGCGCAACTACAACCTCGTCGAGCTCGGTCCCAAGGGCACCGGCAAGTCGCACATCTTTTCCGAATTCTCGCCCCACGGCATGCTCATCTCTGGTGGCGAGGTCACGGTGCCGAAGTTGTTTGTCAACAACGCCAACGGACGCATCGGCCTGGTCGGCTACTGGGATGTAGTCGCCTTCGACGAATTCGCGGGCAAGAAGAAGCGCGCGGACAGGGCGCTCGTCGACATCATGAAGAACTACATGGCGAACAAGTCGTTCTCGCGCGGCGTCGAGACACTCGGCGCGGAGGCGTCGATGGTGTTCGTCGGCAACACCTCGCACACCGTGCCGTACATGCTGAAGCACTCCGACCTGTTCGACGAGCTGCCCGACAGCTACCACGACTCGGCCTACCTCGACCGGCTGCACCACTACATTCCGGGATGGGAGGTCGACACCATCCGCGGGGAGATGTTCTCAAACGGCTATGGGTTCGTCGTCGACTACATCGCCGAGGTGCTCAAGTCGATGCGGTCCCAGGACTACTCCGACCGCTACCAACAGCTCTTCACGCTGTCGCCGGACATCTCGACCCGCGACCGTGATGGCATCCACAAGACGTTCTCCGGGCTGATGAAGATCATCTACCCACATGGGGAGGCCACGGCCGAGGAGATTGAGGAGATCCTGCGGTTCGCGATCGAGGGCCGCAAGCGCGTCAAGGACCAGATTCTGCGCATTGACTCGACGATGGCCGACGTCAAGTTCGGCTACCTAGACGCCAGTGGAGGCTGGTGCCCAGTCTCGACTCTTGAAGAGGATGAGTACCCGGCCTACTACTACCGCGACCGCCGCGAGGGTGCCGAGACCGCGGACGATAGAGGCGAACCAAGGCCAGGTGGCTCGGCGCCGACCGTGAAGACAGAAGCACAGCGCCGGTCCGAGCCAGTCGCCGAGCCGCCCCTGTTCGAAGGGTACCGAGAGTTCCAGGAGAATCAGCGTGGCGTCTCTTTCGACAGGCTCATCATCCCGTACCTGCGCGGTGCGGGGCTGATCACGATCATCGACCCCTACATTCGTCAGTTCCATCAGGCACGCAACCTCATGGAACTCATCGAGGCGATCGCCAGGACGAAGGACGCAGCCGACGAACTCAACATCAAGCTGATCACTTCGGAGAACGCCGAGGGGGGCGCGGACAAGCTGCGTAAGCAGCTTGAGTTTCTTCTCAAGATCAAGCAGGGTGCGGCGGTCGGGGGCGTCAACTTTGACGTCGCGTTCGACAACACTATCCACGACCGCTCGATTGTCACGGACACGGGCTGGAAGATCCTCCTCGGCCGCGGCCTCGACATCTTTCAGTACGTCACCGGTGACGCATTTGACCTCGCGACCAAGCTTCAGGAGTTCCGGCAAGTCAAGGCATTCGGGGTGACCTACATGCGCGAGGGCGGGTGACCGACGTGAAGGTACCTGCGGTGCTGTGAGGGTTAGCGTGGTAGGACCGCCACGCCTCACGCAGTGGTTCGTCAATTCATCTGATCGGTGATCGCCTGGTCTCCTTGGTCCGTCAGGGAAAGGAAGTAGCGGTCGGGGGTGGGGGTGGGTGTGCCCGGCTCGACGTACTGGGCCACGCCGGAGTGAACCTTGATCAGGCCGGCGTCCTCGAGTTCACGCGCCATCGGGTTGGTGCCGTGCCAAGGTGCCTGAGCAGCCCAGAAGTAGGGGCCACCACGTTCCTTGTAGATGGCCAGCAGTCGCTGTCCGACGTCGACCGTCGAGGGCAGATGGTCGTTCAACTCGTTCTGCAGGAGCTGGATGGCCTGCAGGAGCGCGATTTGATCCTGGCTCAACTCCATAGGACGATCATATTCGAGTTAGCGAAAACCGTCCTGGCCGGCGGGTCCGGACGCTGAGCTGCCGGGACCGAGGACCGAGCCCTCTGCCCCGGGGTGGGCTATCTGCCAGCTCGTTGGGCGACGAAGACGCCCCGACCTGGTGCGCCGACGACGATGCCCCGGTCGCGTAGTAGGGCGATGGCGCGGGCGGCAGTGGAGAACGACACCGAGTAGAGGTCGGCGAGCTGTGAGTACGAGGGCAACTTGGCGCCAGTCTCGTGCTCGCCTGTTTTGATCCTCTCGGCGATGTCGGCCGCAATGTCGGTATAGCTGAGCGGGATCGGGGACACGTAGATCCTTTCGGGCTGGCACCTGACTCCGATCCTCTCACCTCGTCCTCGTGGTTGACCTATGGCGCGCCTAGTGACATAGGTTGCTCTTTCGGCTGATCGCGGCCTCGTCAGTGGTGAGGCCTTCGACAAGGCTCTCGGCCACGGCGCCCGCGTCGGCGGTGGGCACGACGGCGTCGGTCGTCCGTTGTGCGTCGTACCAGTGCAACCGCGCTCCGATGGCCATGCCGCGCAGCGGTTCAACGACGTGGGCGCCCTTTGTCGTCAGGTGAGAGGCGATGACACGTCCTGCCATACCCGCTCGGCCGCGACCAGGCGAGGCTCGACAGGCTCAAGGCAGACCTGGTTGTGTACCGGCTGGCGTTCGGGCAGCCACGCCAGGAGGACCTGCTAACCCTGCTGCGGCGTCAAGAGACCGGCGCAGAGGGGGTGCCCGACATTCTCGATCTGCGACCATCCCCACACAGAGACCGGTCTTGAGCTCCGAACCGTTTGCGGCGAGGCGACCCGTTGCCGACGAATCTCGTGCTTCAGCCGTCTGCGTCGAGGATTTCGCCGGCTCTGGCTAGTACGGACTCCCACAGATTCGGCGCGACAGTTCCGCGGAGTAGCGCGACCACCTCCTCCGCCGCCAGGTCGACGAATCGCTGGGAGACGTGTCCTCGTCGTGCCGGGGCGTCGGAAGGCTCCACCATCGTCGCAGGACGGACACGCGGGCCGTCCTTGCCGCCGGCCGCATCTGATCCATTGGCTGCAGCGAAGTTCGGACCGAGCACCTCATGGAGGACTGGTCCCCATGGGTCCGGCCTGAAATCCGAATGTTCCTCTGCGTGGGTGGCGGCGTCGCCGGCCGCCGCAGAGGGCTCGTCGGTGTCGTCCGACGCGCGGTCGTCGTCCCCCATGGCGAGCGGGTCTCCGACGCAGACGATGTCGAGATACCGCGTGGTTCTCGTCAGTGCGACATACAGCAAGCGGTGGCCCCGGTCGTCCTCGGCGACGATGTCTTCCGGCTCCATGACGACGACCGCGTCGAATTCGAGGCCCTTGGCTTCCTGAGGACCGACCAGGTTGATTCCTGGGCCGAGTTCACCGGCGGACGCGGCACGCCAGGCCACGTCTTTGGCCTTCAGCTCTCGTTCCGTGTCCGGGCGGCAGGAAGCGGGGCAGATGATGGCTACGGATCGGCCGTGGGCGGCGTGCCCCATCGCGACGCGGACGGCCTCAGCCGCACGCTCGTCCCCGTCGACCCGGTGGACGAGAGGATCGGCCGGACCGTCCCGCACGATTTGCGGTGCCTGCACCGTGGGAGCGGCGAGCGGCAGGAGGTGGGCCGCAAGCTCGAAGACCTGTCGGGGTACCCGGTAGCCGTAACGCAGTTCTTCCCGGACCTGGGGCAGATTGACGGGCAGGTGAGCGAGCACCTCGTCCCAGTCGTCGTGCGCCCAGTGGCCGGTCGACTGAGCGATGTCCCCGACGATGGTCATGGATCCGTTGGCAGAGCGGCGGGCGATGGTTCGCAGTTGCATGGGGGAGAGGTCCTGCGCCTCGTCGACGACGATGTGCGTGTAGCGGGCCTCCACGCTGTTGATGAGGTGCTCGACCTCGTCGAGCACCGCAAGGTCGGCGTCGCTCCACGTCTCTTCGGAAAGCCGATCGGCGGGCCGCCGGTGCATCAGTGAAACTTCCCGGGCCGTGAATTCGTCGCCCGCCGCTGCCATCAGCCGGTCCCGCGAGCCGTAGAACTCACGCAGGAACGACGCGGCGGTGAACGACGGCCAGAGCCGGTCCATGACGGGATCGAGTGCCGTCCGTAGTCGCTGCGGACTCATGCGGACCCGGGGGGAGACGAGATCGGTCAGCAGATCCCGGAACAGGTGCCGGCGCTCGGAGTATGTGCCGGCGCTGGCACAGCACCGCGCTATCAGCGGTTTAAGCTCCTCGGCGGCCATCGGCACGGGGCGGCCCTCGATCTGCGCCTCAACCCAATGCTGTCCCTCGGGCGGGCCGACCCGAGCATAGAGCGCCCGCCGTAGAAGCCCAGCCATCCTGCCGTCGCCCTTCAGCCTCACGACTTCGGGGTCCTCTTGGCGACCACGTTTCACCGGTGGATGCAGTTGGTTGATGTCGCGTTGTTCGATGTTCGTGTCACCCAGGCTGGGCAGCACGGTGCGGGTGTAGCGCGTGAACGTGGGGTTCGGGCCGATAATGAGGACATCCTGGGCCGAGAGTCGGCCCTGACTGTTGAACAGCAGCCACGAGACCCTGTGCAGCGCGACTGCTGTCTTTCCGGTGCCCGGCCCTCCCTGAACGACCAACAGCTGGTCCATCGGGGCACGGATGAGATCGAACTGCGCCGCCTGGATCGTCCGGACGATGTCCTGCATCGTGCCGGTGCGGTTGCTGTTGAGGTCTGCGAGCAGCGCATCGTCGACGACGTCCTCATACGCCTCCAGCTCGGCGACGTCGGCGGCCAACTGGGCGAACACCGTGTCGCTGAACGACGTGATCGTGTTGCTCGAGCACTCGAAATTGCGCTTGAGGCTCAGCCCAAGCGGGTCGGCATGACTTGCCTCGTAGTAGCGGGCTGCGGCGGGTGCCTGCCAGTTCATGACGAGCAGCTCAGCATGATCATCAACGATCACGTGATGGCCGATGTAGAAGACCTCGCCGTCCTCGTAATCCATCCGGCCGAAGGCGACAGGCTCATCTGATCCGCCTATGCGGTCCAGTCGCGCTTGGGTGTCCTGCCTGATCCTCGCGGCGGCGCCGCTGTTGGCGGCAGCGCCTGCGGCGAGACCCAGAGTCGTGCGCATGCGCTCCCGGTGGTCCCAAGCCGCGTCGAAGTACTTCTGCTCGCGACTTAGCTCTTCCGAATCCGCAAACATTGTGGACCTCCCGCTCACATGACGCGCACCGTAGCGTCTCGCTACGGCAAATTGGCCCTTCTCGTGCGGAGCCGAGAAAGCCCAGGTCGCTCAGCGGGTCCGCTCAAGATCCCTTGACGGTACGGTCGGTGAACGGTTCTGTCGCTCGGTCGAGTGCATGTTTGCCCGCTCAACCTTTCGGCGCCGGGGGCGACCGGCCGGGCCGATGGACGAGCGCGATCAGTACGTTCATGGGCAACGAGCTTTCAGCTGTGCCCCGATCTGCCGGATGCGCTCGGGATGTTCTCTTCAGTTGACGTCGCGGCGGGCGAGGCTACAGAGACGGATGGCCGTTCACAAGATCCAACCTTGCGATTGGAGCACCGGCAACGTCAAGATCAGGCCGGGTGGCTGTCGCGAGCCACCGTTCGGTTCACCTGGCGCCATCCGCCCCGACGATGCGCCGCTGCCTGCCCTGGTGGAAGATCATCAAGCCCTGGGGCGGCGGCATGATCGAGAAGGCACGTTCAGCGTCCTGCCGATCCTCCTGCCGCTGGCCGAAGCCGCCGTGACGGCGGACCAGGGATCGCTTGGACGGTCGAGACACGAGGACCAACGTGAACGTGCAGTGCCTGCAGGAGGAGCGGAATGTCGAGCGTGTCTAACGGGGGTTGGCAACCTCCACTAGCGCCTCCGAGTCCGGCGGCGAACCTCGGCTGGCGGATCCGGCACAGCCTCTGGCTGCTGCTGCCTGTCGCCGGCTGCGGCTTCCTGGCCGGCGCAGGGTTCCTCTACGTTGGCCTGCGTGCCCGGCGGCCGGCCTGGTGGATTGCGGGCATCGTCTACCTGGTGATCGGCTGGACGTCCTTCGCCACTGTCGGTGAGGCGGACAAGACAAGCACCCTGAGCACGGTGGCGGCCGTCGTGCTCATGACGCTGTGGGTGGCGAGCATCGTGCACGGTCTCGTCATCAACCCGTCCTGGCTGCGTTGGCGGGCCGGCCATGTTCCCTGGTATGCCAGGCCCCAGGCGCCACCCCCCACCTGGACCGGCAGCGAGCACCCACCAGCGCCGGCAGGGCCACCGTCCCTGCCTACATCCGTGCCTGCCGCCGTCGCGGAGATGATGCCGCAGCCTGACGCCTACTACGGATACGAGACCGCAGCCGCGCCCGTGCCCTTTCAACCGTTGCCGCTACCACCGCCGTCGGCGCCAATGGTTGCGCACCTAGAGGTCGTGGATGTCAACACGGCGACGATCGAACAGCTCGCCGCTCTTGCGCACTTTCACCCTGAACGTGCGCAGCGGGTGGTGGCCGAGCGGCAGGTGCGCCACGGGTTTGGCAGCGTGGAGGAGTTCGCGGCCGTCGCGAATCTCGCGCCGCACGAGTTCGCTCGTCTCAAAAACCTGGTGATTTGCGTACCGCAGCAGGGGCTGCCCGCCAGCTAGCGACGCATGCGGCTTGCCGCGTCGGCGCCCCACCACGGCCCACTCCTCGATGCGGCTCAGCAGTGGTCGGCCTAACGGAAGCGCGGCGACTCGACAAAATCGACATGGAACGCCGTCAAGGCAATCTTCTCGAGCGCAGGGTCTCGATGACCACACCCCAACGATCCGGCCCGTGCGCCCGGTTCAGCGGGTTCCCGTCCCCGACGACCACACCGACTTCGCGCAGCACCGTCAGGTAGCCCGCATACGCCGGATGAGCGGCCAACTCCGCCTTAACGTGCGGGAAGGCGAAGATCGGTAGGCCCGCGCCCATCGACTCGTTGAGGACGCCGAGCGCCAGGGTGTCGTTGATGCCCAGCGCCCACTTCGTCACCGTGTTGAACGTGACCGGCGCCGCCAGCACCAAGTCAGCCGGCGGATGTGGCTCGGGGTCGCTGGGCATCCGCCACTCGACGCGTACGAGATAGCCGGTCTTGTCTTGCAACGCCGCCCGGTCGAGCCACGGCGCGGCGGTCGGACTGACGATCATGCACACCTGCCACCCGTCGGCGAGCAGCAGGTCGACCAGCTCGTCGATGTGTTCCGCCGGCCCCGCGGCGCAGACGACCAGATACAGCACCGGGCGTTCCGTCATGCCCGCAGTCTGCCCGACGCGACCGATGCGGAGTCGAGCGCATACCGATCGCGTATGTCGCCGACGATTACCGGGACATGCCGTTGTACCTGGTCAGTCGCGACAGTCGACGCATGGCCCGGGCGGGTGCCTTGTCCCGGAGCTGCGCGGACCCTCAACCGCGCACACAGCTGGCGCTGCCTCGCTACGGCTCGGTGTCAGGGTGCCCGACGGCCGGGAATGATTCCCCGACGAGCGGTATACCTGTGAGGCATAAACATGACCCACAGGTATACCGCTCGTCAGGACAAGGCCGCCCGGACGCGGCTCGCGCCGGACGCCAGGCGCGCGGTCAGGAGTAGGTGTCTCCGAACTCGCGTACCCCGTCGACGTCCAGCGTGATCCGGTCGTTCTCGGTCCACTGACCGGAGGCGGCGAGCCAGCTCGGGTCGTCGCGTTCGTCGATGTTGCTCCAGCTGTGTCGGTGGTGCCGTAGCTGGATCGGTCCGGTCGACTGACCCGGCGCGAGCGTCCCGTCGGTGAAGGTCAGCTCCACCCGGCCGGGGACCGGCGTTCCCGGGATCGGGTAACCCGGCGGCGCCGGCGTCGTCATCCCGCCGGGCGGCCCGCCCGGCGGGATGAAGAACTGCACGGTCTGCCGGATCCGGTCACAACCCAGCGCCGCCCAGTCGCAGTTCGGCACCAGCGAGGTGTTGGCGCCCTCGAAGCGCAGGTGGTAGCGCACCTGCACCGTGCTCAGGTCGAGTGGGGCGGTGCCGGTGTTTGTCACCTTCAGGAGGTGCTGGATCTGGTTGTTCGTGGGGGACCAGTCCAGGTTGAGGTAGCTGACCGTCGCGCGACCGGCCGCGGTGCGCACTGTGGTGGTGGGCGAGGTGTCGGAGTAGCCGCCGAGCGCGCGGGCGGCAATACCGATCCGGTACGTCGTGCCGGGCGCGAGGTCGGTCAGCGTGATGGTGGTGTCGGTGGTGGAGCCGAGGAATCGGTACGTGTTCGGCCCCAACGGCACCTGCACCTCGTAGTTGATCGGCTGCTCCGCACCGGGCTCGACCCAGGCGGAGGGCGTCCAGCTGAGCGTGAGCTGATGCGGTTCGTTGACCACCACCGTGGGGGTGCCGGGGGTGCTGATCGCGGGGCCGTCGGCATAGGCGGCGTTGACGGCGAGCAGGCTCGCCAGCGCGGCGAGGGCGACGGTGGCGGTGACGCGGCGAGCAGGCATAGCCGAATGGTATGCACAGACGTCGATGTCTGCGCATCGTCCGTCAGTCCAGTGACGCCGACGAACGGTCCAGTCCGTTACGCGACGTAGTCGGCTTGGAGATAATGCCTGGTCAGGTGGCTACCTAGCGTGAACCCGTCATCACGAACGGCCTGGACGTCGGCGTCTCACCTGCCGCCCGTCTGGGCCTCAGACGGGAGAAACGCATGCGTCCTCAGAACAAAAGTCGGCCGTACAGCGCCCGAGCGTCCGTACTCGTGCTCGGTCTTGTCGCGGCCGGAGCGGTGCTCGCCCCGGCGAGTCCGGCGTCCGCCGCGGTCCCGGGTCTGGTGCGGATCGCCGCGACCAGCGTCAACGACTCGGCCGACTACCACAGCGTCACGGCGATCTGCCCGGTCGGGAAGGTGCTCACCGGCACCGGCTACGAACTCAACGGCGTCACCGGCGAGGGCGTCGTCGACGACCTGCGCCCCAACGGTGGCGTCGCCACGGCACCGACAGCGGTCACCGTCGGCGCGTACGAGACCGAGCCGTTCGCGGGGAACTGGTCGGTGACGGCGTACGCGATCTGTGCCAACCCCCTCGCGGGCCTGGTCCGGGTGGCCACAACCAGCGTCAGCAACTCGACCGACTTCCGCAGCGTCACCGCGACGTGCCCGGTCGGGAAGGTGCTGACCGGCACCGGCTACGAGCTGAACGGGGTCACCGGCGAAGGTGTCGTCGACGACTTCCGGCCCAACGGTGGCATCGCCACGGCGCCGACCGCGGTCACCGTCGGCGCGTACGAGTCGGACGCCACGGCCCTGAACTGGTCCGCGACCGCGTACGCGATCTGCGCCAACCCCCTCGCGGGCCTGGTGCGCGCCTCGGCCGTGGGGGCCAGCACCTCCCTCGACTTCCGCAGCGTCACGGCCACCTGCCCGGTCGGGAAGGTGCTGACCGGCGCCGGCTACGAGCTGAACGGGGTGACCGGCGAGGGCATCGTCGACGACTTCCGCCCCAACGGCGGCCCCGCGACCGCCCCGACGACCGCAGCGTCCGGCGCGTACGAGGAGGACGCCTTCGCCGGGAACTGGTCCGACACGGCGTACGCCATCTGCGCCACGCCGTAGTAACCGCTCAGCCGGTGCAGCCGCCCTGCGAACGTGGGAGCCGCTGCACCGGCTGAGTGCTCGGCTCAGGAGCCGCCCTGGCGCTGGATCCGCTCGTCGCCCGAGACCTTGGCCCGGCCCAGGTCGCGTTCGGTGCCGGCCGGGCCGGTCGCGGTGCGGCGGTGCCGTTGGTCGGGCGAGCGCTCCATGGGCGAGCCCTGGCGGCCCGGAGCGCCGCTGCCCGAATGCCGCCGGCCTCGCGCCGACTCGCCGCCGCTGTCGTGTTTGTTCTGCTTGTGGCTACCCATGGATCGCGCGTACCCGGTCACTGTGCGGCTAGTCCTGAGCCCCCGTCAGCTCCAATGCCGTCCCGACCGGCTCGGTCCACTGGCTGGCAGCGATCGGCCCGGACGACGCTCACGGGAGCGAGCGGAGTCACGGATTCCAGTAGACGAGGACGCTGGCCTGGTCGAAGCGTCGCTCCTTCAGGTCGGCACGCTGGATCACCCAGTGGATGCTCGCGCCGCCTTGTCTGCCGCCGTGGAACTCGGCCAGCAGAACCCAGTCACCATGGTCGGGCGGCCCACCACCGCGCACCGGCCCGTCGTAGTCGGACCAGCCCGAGGGGTTGGCGCCCAACCAGGCGGGGTTGAAACC
This sequence comes from Micromonospora sp. NPDC127501, assembly GCF_040302185.1. Lineage (NCBI taxonomy): Bacteria > Bacillati > Actinomycetota > Actinomycetes > Micromonosporales > Micromonosporaceae > Micromonospora > Micromonospora sp. NPDC127501. Next base: position 49,256 of record NZ_JBEORJ010000018.1, read on the forward strand.
GTTGCAGTCAGTGCCGTAGCCGCCCAACAGCAGCGGCGTCGTCTAGCCACCATGGGAGAACGGGCCGTCCGGCACCTTGTTCAGGACGTCCTTCCACACCTCGGTCATCTCTTCGAACGGGGGATTCCCCGGCAGCGGCGGAGACCACGGGGGCCCCGGGATCGTCTCGACGTAGGGCAGAGAGATATCGACAGTGAGGTGCAGATCGCCCTGCGGGATCTCCGCGTAGACCTCGGCGCACTCCTCGTCGTCCGGAGAGAAGCCCGGCAGATGCTGTTCCCGCTCCTCGACGGCCACGCCCGCCGGCACATACATCACCTGGCCGTAACCGTGCTCTTCGGGCCAGCCGAACAGCAGCAGTTGGCCGTCGGCCGGTAGCGGAAGGTCGGTCACGTCTGCCGGGAGGGCAGCGCAGTCGATGGTGGCGATCAAGGGGAACTTGGGGTCCTTGGCGTCGGCCGGAAGCATCACGGGCCCACGGATGGCACCCACGACCGGCCCGTCACCCCCCTGTGTCAGGAGCGCCGAGGGGCGGGCGAGTTCCAGCCAGCGCTCCACGTCGGCAGCGGGTATGCCGCGGCGCAGCGCCTCGGCTCGGACCTGATCGATGATCTTCACGTTTCGGGGAAGCACGGGAGCACCGTAGATCAATCGTGCGACGTTCTCGGTCCCGCCAGATGCTGGCTGCCCGGAAGGCAGGCGCCCATGCGGTCGATACCGCGATGTGCCGTCGGCGGGCGGCGTGTGGAAGCGCCCGACCATAGCGTCCGAACCACGGAGTTCCGCGAGCGCGCGATCTGTGGGAGGCGACAATGCAGACGACCGAAGCTGTGGTGTTACCGGGCGAGCGGGCCCCGGTCACCGTGAACGTCGACCGCTGGCGGGCGGGGCTGCCGCCCGACGCGTGGCCCGGGGGCCTTCCGGCGACCGGCGAGATCTGGCGGCGGGACGTCTTCGCGGTGGCCGACGCGTACCGGGCGGGGTCCGCGAGCCCGCGGCACCTACTGGCGGCCGTGCTGGCCTGGGCTTACGGCCCCATCGGGTACGGTCCGTGGCGCGCCGCCAGGTCACTCGACGCCGATCCGCACGGCAAACGCCTGGCGTACGCGCTGGAGGACGTGTCCACGACAGCTCCCGACGAGGACGCGCTGCGTACGGCGTACCGCCGCTTCCGCGACCCGGACCACGCTCGCCTGCCCTGGTTGGGGCCGGGCCTGTGCACGAAGGTCCTCTACTTCGTCGGCTACCGGCGCGGGGTGGGCGGCGTGCAGCCCCTGATCCTCGACCGTGTCGTGGCCGGCCAACTCCCCGCCGAGGCGGGTGTTGGCCGGCGTAACGGCTGGTCGTCCGAGGAGTGGCTGGCCTATCTGCGATGGGCGGCCGAGCAGGCTCGGATCAGGGGAGTGGAGCCGGACTCGGTGGAGATGGCGGTCGTGTCCGACCGCTGAGGGCGCTATCGCACCGTGCGGAGGCGGGTGTCGAGCGCGTCGAGGTCGGGGACGAACCAGATCTGCCCACCCTGGTTCGACTCGTGCACCAGCGCGCGCAGCGCGGAACTCTCCGCGAGCTGCGCCGAGATGTCGCCGACGACGGCCAGCCGCACCCGGTAGTTGACGAACTTCTGCATCACGTCGCCGGCGAAGCGGGTGCCCAGCGAGAAGAAGCGTTCGTCGAGTCGGTTGGCCGGCACGGCGACCACCTGGGCGCCGAGGAACGCCGCCCCGATCAGGTCCAGCGCGTCCTGCTCGGTGGCCACCGGCGGCCCCGCCGGGTCGCAGACCAGCACCGGCACTCCGGCGCGTTCCTGGATCTCGTCAGGCATCGTGGACCTCCCGGTCGAGCAGGCCGTTGTCGGCGTTGAGGACGGCGTCGAGCAGGTGCAGCAATTCGGCGGTGGCGGCCGGGTCACCCAGGATGATGATCTTCATGCGATGGCGTTGCTCGTCGTACACGGTCTGCACCCGCAGCGGGTTGGCCTGGTCGTGGCCGGTGTTGGCGCTGGTGAGCACGAGCGTGCCGAGCCGGTCGGCGGCGGCTCTGTCGACACCGTCGATCTGGACGATGCTCGACACCTCCGCCTGCCTGGCGACGCTGGGCGCGGCCGGGGCCTGGCCGGTGAGCGCGTCGAGGTCGCTGGCGGCGATCCGGTACTGCTTGCCGATCCGCACCGCGCGCAGCCGGCCCGAGCGGATGTAGCCGCGCACGGTGCGCACATGCAGGTTGAGCCGGTCGGCCACCTGCTCAACCGAGTACATTTCTTCCGTCATCGTTCCCTAGCGTACCCGAATAGGGAAGCATGGGGAGTGATGAGGCCGACTCGTTGGCGACATCAGCTCCAAAGGCTCCGTATCCGCCTGGGCCGGCGACACCCCGCGAGGCGTTCGGCCGGCTAACTCGCTCGCGCTGTCGGACGGGTCCAGTACCGTCTGGGAACCATGGACGCGCGGCGCGGCGACGCCATCATCGGGCGGGATCACCCCGCGGGTCTGCTGCGCGCCGAGTTGGACCGCGCCACCACCAGCCACGGCGGTCTCGCCCTGGTCACCGGCGAGCCGGGCATCGGCAAGACGACCCTCGTCACGTCGGCCGCCCGCGAGGCCCGCCAGCGGGGCGCGCTGGTGCTCGGCGCCGCCTGCTGGGATTCCGACAGCGCCCCCGGCTACTGGCCGTGGGTGCAGGTGCTGCGTGCCCTGCGGCGCTCCGCCGACGACTGGGCCGTGGCGCGGCAGTCCGCCGAGCCCGCTCTCGCGGCCCTGCTCGGCCAGTCCGGCGCCGGCGGCGAGCAGGCCGGTCGCCTCGTCAGTTGGGCCGGCGTCGACCCCGGCCCGGACGCCGCCGACCAGGAGGCGTTCGCGCTGTACGACGCGGTGACCGCCGCCCTGGTCGCCGTCTCCCAGCACCGGCCGGTCGTGGTCGTCCTCGACGACCTGCACTGGGCCGACCCGGCCTCGCTGCGGTTGTTGAGCTTCGCCGCCCAGCACACCTGGTTCGAGCGGCTCCTGCTGATCGGCACCTACCGCGACGCCGAGGTCGAGTCGGGCGAGCATCCGCTGCGCCCGCTGCTGATGCCGCTGGTCGCGAAGGCCACCACGATCACCCTCACCGGTTTCACCCGCGACGAGGTGGCCGCACTGATGACCCGGACCGCCGGCCGGGAGCCCGAGGCCAGCCTGGTCGACGAGGTGCACCGGCGCACCGGCGGCAACCCGTTCTTCGTCGAGCAGACCGCGCGGCTGTGGCACGCCGACGACGCTGTCGGCACGATCGCACCCGGCGTACGGGAGGCGGTGCGCCGCCGCCTGGCCCAACTGCCCGCCGCCGTGGTGGAGGCGTTGACCGTCGCCGCCGTACTGGGTCGTGAGTTCCACCGTCAGGTTCTCGCGGCCTGCGCGCCCGCACCGGCGGCGCAGGTCGACCGGCTGCTCGACCGGGCGGTGACCGCCCGACTGGTGGTCGCCCGGGGCGGTGGCCGCTTCGCCTTCGCCCACGACCTGGTCCGCGAAACCCTCTACGACGGGCTGACCGACGACGACCGGCGGGCCCGCCACGGCGCGGTCGTCCGGGCGGTCGACGACCTGCGGGAGCTCACCGACCGGCTGATCCCGGCCGACCTCGCCCGCCACGCCTACCTGGCCGGCCCCGCGCTCGATCGGGCCCGGGTGGCCACGCTGCTGGTCGCCGCCGGGCGGGACGCGTTCGCCCGGCTGGCCGGCGACGAGGCGGCGGTGCACTTCCGCCGAGCCCTCGAAGTCGTCGAAGACCCGGCACAACGAGTGCGGATCCTCGTCGAGTTCGCCGAGTCGCACTATCACCACGCCGGCCGGGAAGAGGTCACGCGACTGCTGGCCGAGGCCGCCAGGCTGGCCCGTTCACTCGACGACCCGGTGCTGCTGGCCCGGGTCGCGCTCACCGTGAACCGCTCCCGCCAGGTCGACACCGCCCAGTCGATCGAGGCGGCGGAGTTGGTGCGCGAGGCGTACCGCCGGTTGATCGGCGAACCGGACGCCACCGCGACGGTCGGCGTCCTGGTCGCCGACCTGATCACCGCCAGCGAGACGATCGCCCGTCGAGGGCAGGACGACGAGGCGCTCACCTTCAGCCTCTGGGCCCGTCACGACACGACCTGGGGGCTCGGCACCGCCGCGACCCGAGCCGCGCTCACCGCCGAGATCCGGGACGTGGCCCGTCGGACGGGCGACCGGGAGACCGAGCTGTGGGCCACCTCGCTGCGCTGGGTGGCGCTGCTGGAGCTGGGCGACCCTCGCTTCGCCGAGGAACTGACCACCTTCGTCGACGCCGAACGGCAGGGCGACTTCGCCCGGCACCGGATGGCCGCGGCCGTCGACAGCGGGATCATCGCGGCGTTCCGGGGCGACTTCGCCACGGCCGACGAGCGGTTCGCCGTCCTCACCGATCAGACCGACCCGGGCCACATCGAGTTCGGGTTCATGGGCCACCACCTGCGCTGGTCCCGACTGCTGCTTCAGGGCCGGGTCGCCGAGGCCGCCGCGCTGGTGGACGGGCTGGCCCCGGTCGACTACCCCTACCGGGAGCTGCTGCGGGCGATCACCGCGGCCGAGCGGGGCGATGGTGAGACGGCGGTCCGGCTGACCGCCGGCATCGAGGCCGCCGGCATCCGGTACCCGCGCCCGGTGTCACCGCTCTGGCTACGGCTACGCGCGCAGGCCGCCGCCGCGTCCGCCGAACCGCAGCGCTGCGACGCCGCGCGGGCCGCGCTGGCCCCGCACCGTGGAGAGTGGACGGTAGGGCTCTTCGGCTGCGATATCAGCGGCCCTGTCGACCACTGGCTGGCGCTGGTCGACGCCGCTCAGGAACGCTGGGACGACGCCATCGCCGGCTTCACCGCCGCTCGGGACTCCGCCGACCGGCTGGGCTCCCGACCCTGGTCGCTGCTCGCCCGCACCGGCCTCGCGAACGCCCTCGCCGGCCGAGGCCACCCGGGCGACACCGCGACGTCGACCGCGCTGCGCGCCGCCGCCGTCCAGGAGGCGACCGCCCTCGGCATGACGCAGGTGCTCCACCGGCTCGCCGCCCCGGCAGCCCCCGACGCCGACCGCCCGGACCAGGCCGTCGTGTCGGTCCAGGCTGCTGGGTCGGGCCGGGCCGTCGCATCGGGCCAGGTTGCTGATTCGGGCCGGGCCGTCGGGTCGGGTCAGGTCGTCGCGCCCGGCCAGGCCGCGCCGGTCGCGGCTGTGATCGAGGGGTACGAGTTTCGGCGCGACGGGCCGGTCTGGCAGCTCGCGTACGACGGTGTCGTGGTGCACCTGCCCGACGCCAAGGGCCTGCACGACCTGCACCTGCTGCTCAGCCGTCCGGGCAGCGACGTACCGGCCGTCGAGTTGCTCGACCCGGCTGCCGGGCCGGAGCTGGTCGCCGCCCGCCGGATGGGCGCCGACCCGGTCCTCGACGACGAGGCGAAGGCCCGCTACCGGCGGCACCTGGCCCGCCTCGACGAGGAGATCGACCGGGCCGCCGCCCGCGACGACGACCGGAGAGTGTCCACGCTGGACGCCGAACGGGGTGCATTGCTCGACGAGCTGCGTGCTGCGGCGGGCCTCGCCGGCCGGAGCCGCCGCCTGGGCGACGAGGCCGAACGGGCTCGCAAGACGGTGACCGCGCGAATCCGCGACGTGCTACGCAAGCTCGACGACCGGCACCCGGCGCTGGCGAGCCACCTGCGTGACGCCGTCTCCACCGGCACCACCTGCCGCTATCTGCCGCCGGAGCCGCTGCGCTGGCGGCTCTGAGCCCCGTGGCCGGCGCGCCGGCTGGTCGGCGCCGGCCACGGCCCCGGCTCAGTCCTTGAGACCGGGGCTGGGGTCCAGAACCCGGGCGAGCCAGTCGGTCTGGGCGCGTCGTGCCGCGGCCGACACGCGCACCTCGGGGAACAGCGCCGAAAACCCGTGGAAGCCGCCGGCCCACAGGTGCAACTCGGCCTGACCACCGGCGGCCCAGATCCGGCTCGCGTAGCTGACATCCTCGTCGCGAAAGACCTCGGCGGACCCAGCGTCGATGTATGTGGTCGGCAGACCCGACAGGTCGTCCGCCAGCGCGGGTGAGACGTAGGCGCTGACGTTCCGGTCGGTGTGCTCGCCGAGGACGCTACCCCACCCGAACTCGTTCATCTCCCGGGTCCACACGCCGTCCAGCCCGCTGTACTGACGGCTGGAGGTGGTGTCGTTGCGGTGGTCGAGCATGGGGCACGACAGCAACTGGGCGGCGATGGTCGGGGTGTTGCGGTCGCGAGCCATCAGCGTGACTCCTGCCGCCAGGCCACCTCCGGCGCTGGCACCGGCTACGACGATGCGGGCTGGGTCGATGCCCAGGTCCGCGGCGTTCTCGGCGACCCAGAGCAGGCCCTGGTAACAGTCGTCAACCAGGGTCGTACCGGTTACCTCCGGGGCCAGCCGATAGTCCACCGTGACCACGACGGCGCCGAACCGGTCGAGCCATTCCAGCGGGACATCGATGTTCGAGTAACGGTCGCCCCACATCATCCCGCCGCCGTGGATCCAGTAGACGCAGGGTGCGCCGGCGGCACGATCGGTGGGGCTGAGGATGGACAGCGGGATCGGCGTTCCGTCAGTGGCGGGAACGGTGACCTCGCGCCGCTCGACCGCACGGCCTTGCAGATGACTTTCGATCGACGGTTGGGGAAATCGGCGCAGCTGCTCGATCACCTCGGGGCCGAGGGGCGGCATCGACGGCAGTTCAACCAGGGGCACGAGCAACTCGGGGTCGATGCCCGGTCGGGGGAAGTTCATCAGGATCCTTTCGCTGACACAGGTAGGGGTGATCGGTGCGGTCGCCGGTTCAGAAGGTCGCCTTGCCGCCCACCGGCACCGCGTCGGTGTACGTCGAGTCGCCGGCCAGCAGCGGCTGAAGCTTCGCGACCAGGGCCTGTGCCTGCTTGCTCGCGAAGAACGCGCTGTGCGCCTCGGCGCTGGTCCAGCCTTCGATGACGTGGACGACGTCGTGGTCGGACGCCGAGCGGGACACGAGGAAGACCACGCAGTCGTCGTGCGGCAGGGACGGTGCGTCGAGCAACAACTGGATCAGCTCGTCCGCCTTGCCCGGCTGAGCGGTCATGGTGGCCTGGAACCCGTGGTGGACGGACATCGGTGAGACTCCTATTCGTTGAGCTGCGATGCGCTCCTCGGGAAACTGACACTCCTATGGAAGCCCATTGACCAGCAAAAACGTTAGAAGAATGCTCTCCAGGCCTTGCTTGATTCTCTCACTCTGGCGAGGATCGGTTCTGTGGCATAATCGCGTCGTGAACCTCGATGAGCTGCGGGTGCTGCTGGCCAGGCATGCCCGACCGGACATGAGCACCGCCATCGAGGGGGTGTTGATCTCCAAGGTCGAGCAGCAGACGACACCCACCACGTCGATGTCGGGCACCGTGCTGGCACTCATCGCTCAAGGCGCCAAACAGATGGCGCTGGGCGACCGCGTGTACGAGTACCGGGCCGGCCAGTACCTTGTCGCGTCGGTCGACCTGCCGGTCACCGGCCGTTTCACCCAGGCGAGTGCCGACGCGCCGGCTCTGGGTTTCGGGCTGGTGCTACATCCGGCCATGGTCGCGGAGTTGCTGCTGGAGGTGGCGCCGGGCGACCTCCCGCCCCTGACCGGGCCGACGCCGTCGGGGCTGCTGGTCAGCGACGCTCCCGACGAACTCGGCGACGCGGTGATCCGCCTGCTCCGGCTGCTGGATCGGCCCCGGGACGCCACGGTGCTCGCGCCCCTGATCAAGCGGGAGATCCTGTGGCGGCTGCTCACCGGGGAGCAGGGTGCGGCCGTCCGGCAGCTCGGTCTGGCCGACAGCAGCCTCAGTCACATCGCCCGGGCGGTCCGGTGGATCCGCGACCACTTTGCGCAGCCGTTCCGGGTGGAGGAGCTGGCGCGGCTGACCGGAATGAGCGTGTCGGCGTTCTATCGCAACTTCCAGGCGGTGACCGCGATGAGTCCGATCCAGTTCCAGAAGCAGATCCGATTGCAGGAGGCGCGGCTCCTGCTCGCCACGCACCCCAACGACGTCACCGGGGTGGGCATCCGGGTTGGCTACGAGAGCCCGTCGCAGTTCAGCCGCGAATATCGTCGCCAGTTCGGCGCGCCTCCCAGTCAGGACGCCACCCGCCTGCGGGGCACCATCCGAGCCGAGGTGCCGGCGGTCGTCTGACCGCCAGCGTTCACCCGGGCATCCAGACGACAGTCGACGGGCGCCGCCACAACCGTGGCGGCGCCCGTCGCATGAGTCACTGTCAGCGGCGGTTGTACCTGTACATGGTCAGGGTGCCGAAGACCAGGACGAAGCCGGCGCTCCACAGCAGCAGCCACATCGTTGCCGACGGGTCCGAGTCGCCGCTCATCGCTCCGCGGATCGCGGCCACTAACTGCGTCACCGGGTTGACCTTCACGAACGCCTGGAGCCAGCCGGGCATGGTGCTCGGCTCGACGAAGACGTTGCTGAGGAACGTCAACGGGAACAGCACCATCATGCTGACCCCCATCACCGACTTTTCGCTGCGCAGGATCAGCCCGAAGAACGTCCACACCCAGGAGAACGCGAACGAGAAGATGACCAGCAGCCCGATTCCGGTGGCGACCCCGACCACACCGCCTTCGGGGCGGAACCCGAGCACCAGCCCGAGACCCAGGATCACCACGGCGGCGAGGATGTAGCGCAGCACGTCGCCGAAGATCATGCCGACCAGGGCGGCCGGGCGCCAGACGGGCAGCGTCCGGAACCGGTCGAAGATGCCCTTCTCGATGTCGGTGTTGAGGCCGATGCCGGTGTACATGGTGATCATGACGACGCTGGTCACCATGATGCCGGGCAGGAAGAACTGCAGGTATTCGCGCGGGCTGCCGGCGAGGGCGCCACCGAACAGGTACGTGAACATCAGCACCATGATGATCGGAAACGCGGTCACGTCGAAGAGCTGCTCCGGCACGTGCTTGATCTTCAGCATGGCCCGCCAGCCGAAGGTGAGCGACGCGCCCAGCGCGCTCGGCCGGGGCGGTCGGGCACCGGGCGCGAGTACGGTAGCCAGCGCCTCGGCGGACGGAACGTAGACGGTCGGCGCCCGTTCGGTCGTGGTGGTCGAGGTGTCGCTCATCGGGCTGCCTCCAGCTCGTCGTCGCGCTCGTCGGTCGGCACGGCGGGGTGGTCGGTCAGGGCCAGGAAGACCTCGTCCAGGCTCGGCTGGCCGAGGGAGAAGTTGTCGACCACGATGCCGGCGCGGGCCAGGTCGCTGAGCACGCGAGCGGCCTGGGCGCTGGCGTCGAGGTCGGTGCCGGCCTCGCCGACGCGGGCGGTCAACGCCACCGGATCGGCGGCGAGCTGCACCGGCACGTCGAGCGCCTCCCGGAGCACCCGCTCCGCCTCGGGGCGCTGAGCGGGGTCGCGCAGCCGCAGGTGGACGGTGCCGGAGCCGATCGACGACTTCAACTCGCCCGGGGTGCCCTCCGCGATCACCCGGCCGTGGTCGACGACCGCGATCCGCCCGGCGAGCTGGTCGGCCTCGTCGAGGTACTGGGTGGTCAGCAGCACCGTCGTGCCGTGCGACACCACCGCCCGGACGATCTCCCACACCTGGTTGCGGCTGCGCGGGTCGAGGCCGGTCGTCGGCTCGTCGAGGAAGAGCAGATCCGGGGTGTTCAGGATGCTGGCGGCGATGTCGATGCGTCGCCGCATCCCACCCGAGTACTTCTTCACCTGGCGGTCACTCGCGTCGGTCAGACCGAACGCGGCCAGCAGGGCCGCGGCGCGCTCCCGAGCGGCCGGCTTGCGTAGGCCGAGCAGACGGGCGAGGAGCACCAGGTTCTCCGTACCGGTCAGGTCCTCGTCGACGGAGGCGTACTGGCCGGTGAGGCTGACCCGGGAACGGACCTTGTCGGCCTCGGTGACCACGTCGTGCCCGAAGACCCGGGCCGAGCCGCCGTCGGGTCGCAGCAACGTGGCGAGCACCCGGACCGCTGTGGTCTTGCCCGCGCCGTTGGGGCCGAGCAGACCGTAGACGGTGCCGGCGGGCACCTGGAGGTCGATGCCGGCCAGCGCCCGGGTGTCCCCGAACGAGCGGGTGAGCCCCTCGGCCTCGATGGCCAGGCCGGTGGTGCGTCTACTCATGATCCTTACCTTTCGTGTTGGACGTGTTCAGGAGACGTAGGGTCGAGCCGCCCGGCCGTCGCGCAGTGCCAGGCCCCACCAGCGCAGCTGGTCGAGCAGGACGCCGACGTCGCGGCGCAGCTCGTCGGTGCACCGGGCGGTCGGCTCGCCGGCGAGAAGGTCGATCCCGACGACGTCGCGCACCGTCATCGCGTGCAGTGCGGTGAAGACCGTACGGAGCTGGTCGACCGCGTGCAGGCCGGTGGAGCGACAGCCGTACGACACGAAGCCGACCGGTTTGGCCTGCCACTCGTCGTACGCGTAGTCGATGGCTTGTTTCAAGGGTGCCGGAAAGCTGTGGTTGTACTCGGGGGTGACCACGACGAACGCGTCCGCCCGGCCCACCTCGCGGACGAACGCCCGGATGGACGCCGTCGGCTCGGCGGGGTAGGTGGCCGGGAAGTCGTACTCGGTCAGGTCAACGACCGTCACCGCCAGGTCGTCGTGCCGCGCGGCCTGCTCGACGAACCAGTGGGCCAGCCGGTCGCCGACCCGTCCCTCCCGCGTGCTGCCGACGATCACAGCGATTCGCAACTGTGTCATGGCCACCCCCTTCCACACTGAAGGCGCGAGGTGACGACACGCGCCCGCTAGATCCGATCTAGCGGGCGCGTGTCGGGGCGAAATGTCGGTGGGATCGGCTTGACTGGGGGTCGACGAACGGGGGCGGAATGGCACAGGTGCGCATCGAGCCGTGGCACGAGGACGACCTCGACCTGCTGCGGCAGCTCAACTCACCGGACACCCGCAAGCACACCGGCGGCCCGGAGACCGACGAGCAGGTGCTCGCCCGGCACGACCGGTACGTGCACTTCTCCGGCACCGAGCAGGGCTGCATGTTCACGCTGGTGCTGCCGGACGGGACACGGGCGGGCAGCGTCGGCTACTGGGCCCGCGAGTGGCGCGAGCAGCCGGTGTACGAGCTGGGCTGGGCGGTGCTGCCCGCGTACCGGGGGCAGGGGCTGGCCACGGCGGCGGTGCGCGCGGTGGTGGACGTGGCCCGCGCCCGACGAGATCGGCGTTATGCCCACGCCTACCCCTCGGTCGACAATCCCGCCTCGAACGCGGTGTGCCGCAAGGCCGGTTTCACGCTGCTCGGCGAGACCGGTTTCGAATACCCGCCGGGGCGGATGATGCGGGCCAACGACTGGCAGCTCGACCTGACCGCCCCACCGACCGCAGGTTGAGGTCGGCGGGGCGGTCGGTGACAGGTCACCAGGTGGTGTCGAGGCGGTGCCGTTGCTCGGCGGTCAGCTCCAGGTCGACCGCTGCCAGGCTCTCCTCCAGTTGCGCCACCGACGAGGCGCCCACCAGTGGGATGGACGGCAGCTCGCCGCCCAGCAACCAGGCGAGCACCACCTGGTTGACCGTCGCGCCGCTCTGCCCGGCCACCTCCCGCAGCGCGGCCAGTCGCCGGGGCGCGCTCGGCAGGTCGTACGCCGAGCTGAGCGGCTTGTCCGCCCGGGTGAACGCCCCCTTGAGCAGCGGCGAGTACGCCACCAGGGTCAGCTCGGGCTCGGCACGCAGATAGCTGAGCAGGTCACCGCTGACGCCGCCCGGCTCGCCGTCCGGGTCCAGTTCGCTCATCAGGTCGGTGCGGTTCGGCAGGTAACTGCGGTGGTACTGGAGCACCTCGTACCCCGGCAGTCCGGCGGCGGCGGCCAACGCGCGGGCCCGCTCCACCCGCCAGGCCCGGTGGTTGCTGGCGCCCAGCAGACCCACAGTGCCCTCGGCGACCAGGTCGGCGAAGCCCTCGACGGTCTCCTGGAGTGGCACGGCCCGGTCCTCGATGTGCGCGTAGAGCAGGTCCAGCCGCTCCACCCCGAGCCGTTCCCGGCTGCGCTCCGCGGACTCGCGGATCACCTTGGCCGAGAGGCCCTCGGCGTTGTCCAGGTAGCTGGACCCCGGGGCCAGCGGTCGGGCACCCAGCTTGGTGGCGATGACGATCTCGGTGCCGACGCCCCGGCTGCGCCGCCACCGGCCGAGCAACTCCTCGCTCTGCCCGCCCTGGCCGCCGTCCACCCAGAACGCGTAGTTGTCCGACGTGTCGATGAACGTGCCGCCGGCCTCGACGTACCGGTCCAGGATCGCGTATGAGGTGGCCTCGTCGGTGGCGCTGCCGAAGAGCATCGCGCCGAGGCTGAGCACGCTGACCTCGCGCCGGGTCGCCGGGTCGGCGCCGATCGTGCGGTACCGCATGGGGATCTCCTCTCGTGCGCCCTACCGGTGGGCGCACGAGTCACACTGCCGGCTGGAGCGCGCTCCAGGTCAAGCGTCCACCGTCACCAGGGCTTCCGCCGGCTCGCCGGGCGCGTCGCGCCCTGACCTGCCCGGCAGCCGACCAGCCCGTCCCCGTGGTCGGAGCGCCGGTAGAGCACGCTGTGGCGCTCCCGGGTGCGCACCACCAGGCCGGAGCGCAGCAGCACCCCCAGGTGGTAGGAGACGGTGGCCGGGGCCAATCGGTGCCGTTCGCTGAGCTGCCCGGTGGATCGGGGAACGTCCAGGTCCGCCAGGATCGCCGCCCGGCTCGCACCGACCAGGTCACCGAGCCGGTCCGCCCGGCGCTGGACCGTCGGCCCGGCGCCGACCGGGTAGACCAGCACGGCGTTGCCCTCGTCGCACAGCTGGGTGGAGAGCTGAGGCCAGGCCAGCGCCGACGGCGCGAGCACCAGCTCCGCGCCGGTCAGCGCGGTGGTGATCCGGTACGAGCTGTCGATGGTCAGTGACCTGCCGGTCCAGCCGACCTTCGGGTGCAGGGTGTTCAGCATGCTGCCCACTCCGGCGGTGGCCATCGTGGTGGCTCGCAGGGCCAGCTCGGCCTCCAGCGTGGTCCGCACAGTTGGCCACTGCTCGGCGAGCGCGGCCCGCCAGAAGTGGCGCAGCCCGTTGGTGACCCGTCGGGCCAGGGTGCCGTCCTCGACCGCCGTGCGGACCCGCGCCGGGATCCCGCCCGCCGGAAACCGCTCGTTCACCTGCGCCGCCACCTCGTCGGCGGGGGTCGCGGCCGTGGCCGCCAACTGCTGCTCGAAGGCCGCGTCGAGCGGACCCAGCGGCGGCTTCGGCGTGAGCAGATCCGGGGTGTAGCCGAGCCGGCCGGGCGGCGTCACCAGCTCCGCGACCAGGGCCACGTCGGGGTGCCGCAGCGCGGCGCGGGCGGCCGGACCGGGGTCGCCGTGCACCGGGTGCCCGAAGCGCGAGAGCGCTGCCCGCAGCCAGGACGTCACCTCCGAGGCCGGCGAGATCGCCAACCGGAGCCGCGCGAGGCTCGAACCGTCCAGGTGAGCGACCATCACACGGCGGATCGTACAAGCGGGGGCATCGATGTGGTGTCGGCATTCGAACTGGTTCGAATCAGTACCCGGCGGCGTGACGGGTCGGGTTGGCTGCGACGGCACAAGCACTCGTCCTGAGGAGAACCCGATGCGTCCACCCGCCTCCGCCCGTCCCGCCGGCCGGCTCGGCCGCACGATCGCCCTGCTCGGGCTCACCACCGGCCTGCTCGCCGCCGCTCCGGCCGCGGTGTCGGCCGCCACCCCCGGACCGGGCGACACCACAACCGGGGACGCGGCGGCCCGCGGCTGCGAGCGCGCCTTCGACCGCGCCGTCCGGGCGTACGTGGAGACCACCGCCCGGCGCGACCTGGACGGCTTCGCCGCGCTGCTGCACCCCGAGGTCACCTCCGTCTTCGCCTCCGACGGGGAGGTGCTCGACGGCAAAAGGGCCACAGTGGACTGGCTGCGCGGGTTCTTCGCCGACGACTCGTGGACCCAGTCCTTCAGCGTGGCGAAGCAGACAGTGGTGGGCTGCCGGACGGGCTTCGTGCTGTTCGACTCCGTCTACGCGGTGCCGGCCACCGGCACCAGGGTGCCGTTGCTGATCGGTGTGAGCTACACCTACCAGCACGGCCGGTGGTTGGTGTTGCAGAACCAGGACTCCGTGGGCCGGATCTGACCGGGGGGTCGGGGAGGGGCGGGCACCACCGCAATGGGCGCCCGCCCCAGCGGCAGGTCAGTTGGGCAGGTAGGCGAAGGTGTCCGGGTTCGCGCCCTGCCGGCCGGCTTCGCCCTTGTCCAGCGAGGTGATCCGCTCCATCGCCGCGTCGTCCAACTCGAAGTCGAAGATCCGGGTGTTCTCCTCGATCCGCTTCGGGGTGGTCGACTTCGGGAAGATGATGTCGCCGCGCTGCACGTGCCAGCGGAGCACCACCTGCGCCGGGGTCCGGTCGAGCTGCCCGGCGATGTCGACCACCGTCGGGTCGTCGAGCACCTTGCCCTGGGCGATCGGCGACCACGCCTCGGTGAGGATGTTGTGCGCACGGCCGTAGGCGCGGACCTCGTCGTTGCCGAAGTACGGGTGCGCCTCGATCTGGTTGACGGCCGGCACGACGCTCGCCTCGTCGGCCAGCCGCTCCAGGTGCGGCACCTGGAAGTTCGACACGCCGACCGAGCGGGCCCGGCCGTCGCGCTGGAACTCCTCCAGCACCTTCCAGGTCGAGACGTAGTCGCCGTCGTACAGGGTCGGCAGCGGCCAGTGGATCAGGAACAGATCGATGTAGTCCATCTTCAGCGCCGCCAGCGTCGAGTCGAACGCCCTGCGGGCGTCGTCGGGGCGGTGGAAGGCGTTGCTCAGCTTGCTGGTCACGTAGACAGCGCTCCGGTCGAGACCGGAGACGCGTACCGCCTCGCCGACCTCGGCCTCGTTGCCGTACATCTCGGCGGTGTCGATGTGCCGGTAGCCCGCCTCGAGCGCCGTGGTCACCGCCGCGACGGTGTCCTTCGGCTCGATCTGGAACACCCCGAAGCCGAGCTGCGGAATGGTGGTGCCGTCGTTCAGGCTGATGTCGGGAATCGTGTTTGCCACTGCGGCTCCTTCGCGTCTTCGTTACCTGTCATCCATACCCGGGTGGGTGGACGATCCACCGCCCAACCGGGGGTGACGAATACAACGGCCGGTCGGTTCACCCGGTCGTGTCGAACAGCACCGGCCACGGCCGTGCCGCCGGCACCGACGTCGCGGGCGGCGCGGGCGCGCTGGGCTCGGCGTCGGCCAGCACCTCCGCGGCGAGCTGGCCGAACATCGCCGCCGCCGGGTGCGCCGACCGGTCCGGCCAGGCCGCCGAGGTGCGTTTCGCCAGTGGCGCGTCGGTGATGGGCCGCCAGGCCATCCGAGGTTCCCGGCGGGCCACCGCCGTCGGTTCCACGGCCACCCCGCCGCCGGCCAGCACCAGCCCGCAGAGAAACTCCGGGTTGCGGGCCGGACGCACCCGTGCCGGGTGCCACCCGTGCTGCCGGCACACCGCGAGCAGGTGGTCGTGCCAGCCGGGGGCGGTGGCGCGGGGAGCGGCCACCAGATCCAGACCGGCCAGCGACGCGAGCGTCACCTCGCGGCCGCGGGCCAGCGGCGAGGTGCGCGGCAGCAGCACCCCCAGGGGTACGTCGACCGGGGCGCCGAAGCGCAGCCCGTCCGCCTCCACGGGGTGATGCACGAGCCCCACGTCCAGGGTCCGCTCGGTGAGCATCCGCACCTGCTCGGCCGTGGTCAGCTCGTGCAGCTCCACGTCCAGGCCGGGCGCCCGGGTGGTGAGCCCGTCCAGCAGCGAGCGCAACGTCACGGCGGGCGTCTCCGGTGGCACCCCGGCCCGGAGTACGCCCAGCTCACCGGCGCGGATCTGCCCCATCAGGCTGCGGAGTCGACCCTCGCCGGCGAGCAGCTCCTCCGCCTCGCCGAGCAGCAGTTCACCGGCGGTGGTGAGGCGCACCTGGCGGCGGGACCTGTCGAACAGCTCGACCGTCAGCTCCCGTTCCAGCCGCTGGATCGACTGGCTCAGCGGCGGCTGGGCCATCCCGAGCAGCTCCGCGGCCCGCCCGAAGTGCAGTTCGTGTGCGACCACCACGAAGTGCCGCAGGTGCCGGAGCAGATCCACGCCGGGACCCTACGCCAGCGCGGCAACCGCGACGCTGGATACCGTGCTGGCGTGGACGTGGAGGAACGCATCGGGGCCATCTTCGCCGCCGTCGGGGTGACGGCCAGCCTGCACGTCGTGGACCTGGACGCCGTCGACCTGAGCGCCGTCGAGGGCGGCGGCCCGGCCGGCGGCGGTCGCGAGGTCGGGGTGCGGGCCGACGAGCAGGTGGTGATCGCCTCGATCTTCAAGATCCTTCTGGTGCTGGAGTTCGCCCGGCAGGTCGAGGCCGGCCAGCTGGACCCGACCGAGCGGGTCGTGGTCACCGCCGCCGATCGTCTCGGTGGGTGGGGTCTGGCCGGCTGCGACGACGACGCGGAGGTGTCGCTGCGCGACCTCGCGTACTTCGCCATGTCGGTCACCGACAACACGGCCGCCGACCTGCTGCTGCGCCGGGTCGGCCCGGACCTGCTGCCGATGCTCGCCGTCGAGCTGGGGCTGACCCGTACCCGGGTCCTCGGTGGCCCTCGGGAACTGGTGGAGATGATGCTCGCCGACGTGGGCGCCCGGACCGAGGCGGAGTTCGCCCGGATCTTCCCCACGCTGCCGGCGGACCGGGTCCGGGCGATGCGGGTCTTCGACCCCGCGCACACCACGTCCAGCACCGCCCGGGAGATCACCCGGCTGCTCACGCTGATCTGGCGGGACGAGGCCGGGCCGGCGGCGGCCTGCGCGATGGTCCGCACCTGGATGGCCCGGCAGATCTTCTGGACCCGGCTGGCCGCCGGTTTCCCGCCCGGCGTCCGGGTCTCCGGAAAGACCGGCACCCTGCCCGGGTTCCACCTGGAGGCCGGGGTCGCCGAATACCCCGACGGCGGCCGGTACGCGATCGCCGTCTTCGCCCGCGCGGAACAGTTGACCCCGCGCCGCATCGACGTGGACCTGGCCATGGGGGAGGCCGCCCGGACGGCCGTCGAGGCGCTGCGGGGCGACTGATTTCGCGACCCTCCGAGCGTCGCCGCGCCCCCGCCGAGCAGGACCGATATCCGTCGGCGTATCGAAGCGGACGGCCCTTGATCTTGGACTGCTGCCCGGTGCCGCTGGTTGGCTCGTGGTCGACACATCACCCGACCACGGGGAGTAGATCCGCATGCCCAGTCTCGACCGCCGACGCTTCCTGCGCGACGCCGCCGCCACCACCGCCCTGGTCTCCGCCGGTGGCCTCGCCGCCGGCGTCGCCACCCCGGCCCAGGCCGCGCCCTCGACCGCCGCGCCCACGCCCACCGCTCGCCGCAAGGGCGCGGTCAGCTTCCGCTGGTGGGGTACGGCCGGCTGGCGCGTCGACATCGGCGACCGCACCGTTCTCGTCGACCCGTTCCTCAGCCGGATCGACACCGGGCTGTTCACCGGGGCGTTCAAGACCGACACGGCGTTGACAGTGCGCACCGACGTGATCGACCCGCGGGTCGACCGGGCCACGACGGTGCTGGTCACGCACACCCACTGGGACCACTTCATGGACGTGCCGTACATCGCCAGGCGCACCGGCGCACGGGTGTTCGGCACGCTGACCGCGTACCACCTGGGGTTGGCCTACGGGTTGCCGTCGACGCAGCTCAGCGCCGTGAAGGGTGGGGAGGTGCTGGACTTCGGCGACCACAGCGTCGAGGTGGTCGGCTCACTGCACAGCCGCAACCCGTCGTACTCGGTGGCCTTTCCCGGGGTGCGGGTGAGCCCGCCGCCGCAGCCGGCCACCATCGCCGACCTGCCGGAGGGCGACACGCTGGGCTACCTGCTGCGGGTCGACGGCGGACCGTCGGTCTACTTCACCGGGGCCAGCGACGTCGCCGAGCGGAACCTCACCGGACTCGCGCCCGACGTGGCGATGGTGGCCATGCAGAACGCCACCACCACCGGCGACTACCTGCCCCGGCTGCTGGCCGGCCTCGACCACCCGAAGGTCGTGGTGCCGGTGCACTACGACAACTTCGAGACGGCGTTGCAGAACCCGCCGCCGGTCGCCCCGACCGACCGCACCCGCCTGAACGAGATGATCGCGGCGGTGCGCCGGATCTCGCCGCGCAGCCGGGTGCTGGTGCCCGAGTACGAGACCGCGTACCACTTCTGAGCAGCGCCGGTGGGGGTCGCCGAGCCGCGGCCCCCACCCCGGTCAGGAGGCGGTCATCTCCGCCAGGGCCCGCACCGACTTCCAGTTGCGGGAGGTCGCCACCACGCCGAGCTTCTTCTCCAGGTACGCGTTCGTGAACTTCGACCGCCCGTAACCGCCGTCGACGTAGTGCAGGAACACCTCCCGGCCGGTCACCGTGAACGACACGTTCTCGCCACCGGGCACGGCCAGCGCGTCCACACTGGACTTCTCCGGTGCGGTGGCGAGGAAGGCCACCAGCAGTCGCGTCGGGTCGTCCTCCCGGTCGGCGTACGGGTTGCCGCCGGCGATCGCCGCCAACTCCCGGCCGCTGCGCACCAGCACCGGCACTGTCAGCGCCAGCTCGTCGGTGAGCGCCCGCGCGATGCCGGCGGCCAGCTTCTCCGCGTCGCGCACGGTGCTGCCGAAGGCCACGTTGCCGCTCTGCAGGTACGTCCTGACGTCCTCGTGCCCGAGGTCGGCGACGATCCGGCGCAGGTCGGCCATCGCCAGCCGGGTGGTGCCGACGTTGACCCCGCGCAGCAGGGCGACGTAGCGGGTCATGGCTCCTCCTCGGGTGCGGACGACCCGCTCAGCGTAGGCCGCCCGGCCCCACCAGGCCCGTCTCGTACGCCACGATGACCAGTTGCGCGCGGTCGCGTACCGCCAGCTTGGTCAGCAGCCGCCCGACGTGCGTCTTGACGGTGGCCTGGCTGAGGTTGAGGTGCGCGGCCAACTCCGCGTTGGACAGGCCCCGGGCGATCAGCGCGAGGACCTCCCGTTCCCGATCGGTCACCCCGTCGAGCCGGCGGGGCAGCGGCCGGGTCGGCTCCGGCTGCCGGGCGAACTCGTCGATCAGCCGGCGGGTCACCGTCGGCGCGAGCAGCCCCTCCCCGGCCGCGACCACCCGGATCCCGGTCAGCAGATCCGCCGGTGGGGTGTCCTTGAGCAGGAACCCGCTGGCTCCGGCGCGCAGCGCCCCGTAGACGTACTCGTCGAGGTCGAACGTGGTCAGGATGATGACCCGGGTGTCGGCCGTCGCCGGGTCGGCGCAGATCCGCCGGGTGGCCTCGATGCCGTCCATCTCCGGCATCCGCACGTCCATCAGCACCACATCCGGCCGGTGCTGCCCGGCGAACGCGACAGCCTCCACTCCGGTGCCCGCCTCACCGACAGTGGTGCAGTCCGGGCTGAGATCGACCAGCAGCCGGAAACTGCCGCGCAGCAACGCCTGGTCGTCGGCGATCAGCACGCGGATCACGCGGCCACCCGGTAGGGCAGGCTGGCCGTTACCGCGAAACCACCGTCGGAGCGGGGGCCGGCACGGAACTCCCCGCCGTGCAACGCCACCCGTTCCCGCATGCCGATCAACCCGTGCCCCTCCCCGCCGAGCAGGACCGGCCGCCGGCCGTCGTCGGTCACCTCCACCCGCACCTCGTCGGGCAGGACGGTCACCGTGGCCCGGCAGGCGGCCGGTGCCGCGTGCTTCACCACGTTCGTCACCGCCTCCTGCACGATCCGGTACACCGCGAGGCCCACCGACTCCGGCACCGCGCCGGCCGGCTCGTCCCGCCGTACGTCGAGCTGCACGTCGACGCCGCCGATCGCCGCCTGCCGGGCGAGGAGGGGCAACTCGTCCAGCCCGGGCGTCGGCGCGTACGGGCTGTCCTCGCGCAACACGCCGAGCACCCGACGGACGTCGGTCAGCGCGGTGCGGCCGGTCTCCTCGATGACCCGGAGCGCGGCGCCCGCCTCGCGCGGGTCGGCCTCGGCGACGTGGTTGGCGACGGCCGCCTTCACCACGATGAGACTCAGCGTGTGCGCGACCACGTCGTGCAGCTCACGCGCCACCCGCAACCGCTCCTCGGTGGCGGCCTGACGGACCAGCTGATCACTCTGCCGGGTGGCGAGGGCGCGTCGCTCCCGGATCAGCCAACCGATCACCCAGGCCGGCGCGACCATGACGGCGGCGTAGACGACAGCGCCGGTCCGCGACCAGAGGTCGCCAGCGGTCAGCACCAGGCCGACGCTCACCAGTGCCAGACAACCCGCGGCGCAGAGCATGGACCGGCGAGTGGGCGTCGCCACGGCCACCGTGTAGAAGGACAGGCCGATGGCGAACGCCGGGGCGGCGGCCGCGAAGTTGGGTATCACCCCGGTGATCAGAGCGACGGTGGCGATCGAGCTGATCACGACGGCCACCGTCATCGGCCACCGTCGCCGGACGGCCAACGGCAGCCCGAGGGCCATCCCGACCAGCACCGACACCCAGAGCGGTTCGCGTACGCCGCCGTGCAGCGGCGACTCCAGCGCCGCGTACGGGCAGAGCAGCCCACCGACGGCCACCGCCAGCAGGGCGTCCACGGTGTACAGATCCACCGGCCGCATGCGTCGGGTCAGGAGGAGAGCGGTCACCCGTCGAACGGTAACGGCCGGCCGGGTCGGCCGCGTCCGCCTGCGGGTGGTCATCCCGCAGGACGACGCGCGGCCGGTTGCGGGCCCCGGACTCCACCCGGGGGAGGGCCGGAAAGTGCCCGCCTCGGCACGACGCGCCGCACCCCCGGCATTCGGCACGGTAACTGTCATGACCACAGACACGGTGACCCTGACGGGGCTGCGCGCGGTGTACGGCACCGGAACCCGGCGGGTGACGGCGCTCGACGGTGTGACCACCGGCTTCGCGAGCGGCACGTTCACGGCGGTGATGGGCCCCTCCGGCTCGGGGAAGTCCACCCTGCTGCACTGCGCGGCGGGGCTGGACCGCCCGACCGAGGGGATCGTCACGATCGACGGCACCAGCCTCAACGACCTCGGTGAGGACGAGCTGACCCGGCTGCGGCGGGACCGGATCGGCTTCGTCTTCCAGGCGTTCAACCTCGTGTCCACGCTGACCGCCGCGCAGAACGTCGAGCTGCCGTCGCGCCTGGCCCGCCGCCGCCCGCCGGCCGGGGACGTCGCCGCCGCCCTCGACGCCGTCGGCCTCGCCGACCGGGCCGGGCACCGGCCGAGTGAGCTGTCCGGCGGGGAGCAGCAGCGCGTCGCCGTGGCCCGCGCGTTGATCACCCGTCCGGCGGTGGTCTTCGCCGACGAGCCGACCGGGGCGTTGGACAGCGCCTCCTCCCGGCAGGTGCTCCGGCTGTTGCGGGCGCTCGTCGACGACCACGGGCAGACCGTCGTGATGGTGACCCACGACCCCACCGCCGCCGCGTACGCCGATCGGGTCCTCCTGCTGGCCGACGGCCGCGTCGTCGACGAGCTGACCGGCCCGATCACCGCCGCCGCCGTCGCCGCCCGGATCGCCGAGCGGGAAACCGTCGCGGAGTCGTCGTGCTGAGCGTCCGGCGGTCGGCCAGCGCGTTCGTGGCCGTCGCCATCGGGGTCACGCTGGTCGCGGCGGCCACCCTGCTGCTCGCTTCCGGGCGCCCGCAGGTGCCGGACCGGCTGGCGCGGGCGGCCGTCGTGGTGCAGAGCCCCGAGGCGGGTGCGTCCGCTGACGAGTTCGTGCCGACCCGCCCCTGGTCCGCCACCACGGCGGCGGAGTTGGTCGGCAGGCTGTCCGGTCTGCCGGACGTGGTGGCGGCGGTGGCGGACCGCACCTTCTACGCGCAGCCGCTCGTCGAGGGCCGACCCGCGGCCGCCGACACCCGTCGCGAGGACGCCTACCAGGGGCACGGTTGGTCCAGCGCCCAGCTGGGTGGGCTGCGCCTCACGGCCGGCGAGCCACCTCGCCGGCCCGGCGAGGTGGTCGTCGACAGCGCGCTCGGACTGCGCGCCGGCGCACCGGTCACAGTGCTGACCGCTGTGGGCCCGGAGTCGTACACCGTCAGCGGTCTGGTCGACGGACCGGGCGTCCACGTCGCCGACGAGGTCGCCGCCGCGCTCGCGCCCGGCGTGCGGGCCATCGGGCTGGTGCTCGCACCGGACGCCGACCCCGAGCGGGTTGCCACGGCGGTCCGCGGAGTCGTCGGCGGCGACGGACGGGTGCTCACCGGTGACGCCCGTGGTGCGCTGGAGCCGCGCGGCGACGCCCGTACCCGGTGGATCGGCATGCAGGTGCTCACCGCCACGGCGGCCCTCGCCGGTTTCGTCACGGTGTTCGTGGTCGCCTCCACCTTCGCGTTCACCATCGCGCAGCGCCGCCGTGAGCTGGGCCTGCTGCGCGCCGTCGGCGCCACCGGACGCCAGGTCCGCCGCATGGTCCACGCCGAGGCGCTCACCGTCGGCGTCTCGGCGGGACTCGTCGGCCTGCTGGTGGGCGCGGCGCTCGCCCCGTTGCTGGGTCGGCTGCTGGTCGACTTCGGCTACGAGCCGTCGACCTTCCGGGTCCGCTACGAACTCTGGCCGGTCGCGGTCTCGCTCGCCGCCGGGCCGGTGATCGCGTTGCTGGCCGTCTGGTCGGCATCCCGCCGAGCGGCGCGGGTCCGCCCGTTGGAGGCGTTACGCGATGCCGCTGTGGAACAGCGACCGATCGGCCGACTGCGGGCCGTCACCGGGGTGCTGCTCCTCGCGACGGGGGCCGCTCTCAGTCTGGGTACGGCGACCGCCGACGAGGCACGGGTGGGGGCGCAGTACGCGCTCTACGCGGTGATGGCGCTGGTGGCCGGCACCACAGTGCTCGCCCCGGTGGTGGTCGGACCGCTGGTGTGGCTGCTGCGTTCCCCGGTGCGTCGGCCCGGTGGCGCGATCGGGATGCTGGTCCGGGGCGCGGCGTTGACCGCGACCCGGCGAACCGCCGCCATCGCCGCGCCGGTGCTGCTCACTGTCGCGTTCGCGGTGCTGGTGTCCGGGATGGTGCGCACCACCAGCGCCGCGTACGCGGCGGGTCGGGCGGACAACGTGAACGCCGGCTGGATCGTCGTGCCGGACCGCGCGCCCGGCCTGTCCGACCGGGCCGTCGCCGCGACCGGCGGCACCGCGCTCCTGCCGACCACCGTCTACCGCACCGACCCCGGAACGTCGCCGCCGGACCGGCCGATGACCGCGCTCGGCGTGGATCCGGAGGGCTTCGCCGCCGCGAACCGGGTGCTCACCGTCGTCGCCGGTTCGCTGAACGATCTGAGGGGCGACGACACGGTGGTGGTCGGCGCCTCGGCGAACCGGCTGCCGTCCGAGCCGTACCCGGTGGTCTTCGCCGACGGGACGACGGTGTCGTTGCGCGTCGTCGCCGTGGTCGACGACACCTCGATCCCGGGCGACCTGCTCGTGCCCCGGGCCGTGGTGCGGGCGCACGACCCGTCGGCGCTGACGTCCACGGTGTACGTCCGGGACCGCATCGATCCACCGGTCGGCGCGCGGATCCTCGACGTCCCGGGCTGGGCGGCCGAGGCGGACGCCGCCGAGGACCGCCTCGTCTGGCTCTTCACGGTGCTGCTGATCGGGGTGTCCGCCGGCTACGGTGCCATCGCGGTGGCCAACACGCTGCTGCTGGCCGCCGCCGGCCGCGCCGCGGACCTGCGGCTGATCCGGATGGCCGGGGCGACCCGACGGCAGGTCATCTGGCTGGTCACGGCGGAGTCCGCCCTGGTGGTCCTGATCGGCGCGCTGCTGGGTGGGGCTGTCGCGTTCGTCGGTCTGCTCAGCATCAGCGCCGGCCTCGCCGAGCAGGTCGGCGCCCCCGTCGACCTGGTGATGCCGTGGTCGGTGGTCGGCGGGGTGGTGGGGCTGTGCCTGCTGCTCGCGGTGCTGTCCAGTGTGTTGCCGACGTGGCGGCTGCTGCGCCACCGCCCCGCACGGTCACCGGTCGGCTGATGACCGCACCCCCCGCGCGGGCGGTTGGGCCGTTACCGTCCACGGATGCGATCCGCGCGCCCGGTCGGGCTGCTCCTCTCCGCCGCCTCCGTCGCGCTCTGGGCGTACGGCATGACCACGTGGCAACCGCTGACCGAGCCGCTCGGCCCATGGTCGGAGAGCCTGCCGGGCAACAACGCCTACTGGGCGCGCGACCTGCGGTTCATGGCGATCATGGCGGTGCCGCTCGGGCTGGTGCTGGCCGGGCGCGGGCAGGTGCGGTGGAGCGGCCCGGCGGTGGTGCTGGGCGGCTGCTGGATCGCCGCCGACGTCGCTGTCGACCGGGCCGATCCGATCGGCCTCGACGCGACGGTGCTGCTCGCCGTCGCCGGCTACGCCGTGCTCGGCGTCGTCGCGGCACTTCTGCTCTGGTGGGAGCGCGCCGCGCCGCAGACGCGGGAGCCTGGTACGACTCCGGCCGCCGACCGGCGGGTGCTCACCGGCGCGGCCTGCGTGGCCGGGGTGCTGACGCTGGTGGCGGCCGGAATCGAGTCACCGACCGACCGGGAGCCGGAGCTGAACCAGGGTGCCCTGGCCACGGCGGCGCTGCTGGTGGCAGTGGCCGTCGGCGCCGCGCTGGCGGCGGCTCCGGCGCGGACCCGGGCTCGGGTCGGGCTGGCGGCCGGCCTCACCGTGGTGGCCCTGCTCGGCGTCGGGCTGGTCCGTGCCGCCGCGCCCGGTGAACGACTCCTACCGGAGGCCGCTCTCGGGGCGGTGCTGCTCACCGGGGTCACACTGCTGGCCTGGGACTGGCCGGGTGGTCGGCCGATCTGGTGGCACCACGGTCTGGCCGCTCTCATCGCGTTGGTGGGCCCGGTGGTGTTCCTGGTGGCCACGGCCGTCCCCATGATGCTCCTGCTGCCGATCGGCGCGGCGTTCACCGCGCTGGCCGGCAACAGCCCGATCAACGCGGCCGACTCCGACCTGCTGGTCTCCCTGGTCGGGCTGCTCGCCGGGCTGGCTATGGCCGTGCTGCTGGCGCGGCCGAGCGTCGAGGACCGTCGGCAGCTCAGGTAGCTCACTCGACGACCGGCAGCACCACCTCGTTGCGGCGCAGGAACCACGGCTTCCACGGCGGGTCGAAGCGCGCGTACCGGATGGCGCCGGTGGGTTGCAGCCCGGCCGCGGTCACCGACCGGCCGAGCATCGTGGCCCGCTGGCTGAACGCCTGCTCCGTCCACCGCCCGGAGAACCGCATCGCCGCCGCCAGCCGCGCCGGAACCGCGCGGATCCGCACCCGGGCGTCCACCGGCTCGGGCAGCGTGGCGGTGGTGAAGGTGGCCGGCATGACGAACTGGATCAGGTACGCGCCCGGCCACTCACCCTCGATCTGCACCACCGGCACGGTCATGGCGATCTTCTCCGAGCCGCTGGCCGCCGCCGTCGCCGGTGCGGCGGAGCCGATCGGGTGCCGGGCCCGATTGGCGCCACCGATGTACGCGGCCAGCGGCCGGAACGCCTCGATCGGCGCCCGGGTGAACGACGCCTGGATCTGCATCTCGGCCACCAGGTGGGCGGGGTACCGACGCAGCTCGAAGCCAGGGTGTCGGGACACCACCCGGTACGGCTGCTGTTCGGTCATCGCGCGGCTCCCAGGGTCTGCTGGGACAGACGCTACCGCCCGTCCGGCTCCCGCTCGGCCGAAGTCGGCTGCTCCGGCCCGGGGGCGAGGGCCCGGGTGGTCAACCGCCAGTACTGCCGCTTGCCCTCGTCGCGCAGCACCACCCCGATCTGGCCCAGCTCGCGGCGCAACTCCCGGGCGTCGTCGCGGCGGTCCCGCTCGATCGCCCGAGCCCGGGCACGCAGCAGCGCGTCCGCGCCGGCCGGCAACCCGGGCAGGTCCGGAACCCACAGCCGGTACGCCGACCGGTGCGGGTCGTCGTCCGCCCAGCCCCAGCCGTGCTCCCGGAACGCCGCAGCCAGTTGGGCGGCTGGCAGGTCCGTCGACTCCCGGACCAGTTCCGCGCCGTCGGCGTCCAGCAGCACCAGGTGCTTGTCGGCGAGGAAGACCACCCGGGTGTCGACCCGGGCGATGGTCCGGTTCTCATCGGAGCGGCGCAGCTGGACCTGCGCCCCGTCGACGGTGACGATCAACCGTTCGGCGGTGCCGATCCCGGCGATGACCAGGCCGGCCAGGACGCCCACCCCGATGGTGCCGGCGGTGGCCTGCGGTTCGGGCAGCCGGTCCAACCACTCGATCAGGTCGCTGAACGGCACCCAGGGCAGCCGGGCGAGCCAGCCCGTCGCCGCCGCGAGGAGCCATCCGGCGCCCGCGCCGAGCAGCGGGAAGCCACCCCACAGGACCGCCAGCTCCAGCAGGCCGCCGCTGACCACGGTGCGCGGACGGTAGCTGGCCATCTCCATGGTCAGGACACCTCGCGGCGCAGGGTCCGGAACAGCCCGGCGGCCAGCGGGAGGACCATCCAGACCAGCAGGGAGACCGCTATCCGCCCCCACTGCCCGCCGGTGACGGCGTCGCTGCTGAACAACGGTTCCATGGTCTTGCTGGTGTCCAGCCATTCGGACGGACCGCGCAGCGGCTTGACCATCTCGCCGAGCACCCCCCACAGCGTGGGCAGCAGCAGGTAACCGACGATCGCCAGCGGCGGGTTGAGCAGCAGCAGACCGAAGGCGGCACCCATCAGCACACTGGTGACCTGGAGGATCCCCGCGTTCAGCAGCAGCGACCAGTCGAACTGCCAGGTGCCCGCCCCACCGGTGGCGGACGCCACCAGCGTGCCGACGGCGGCGACGACGAGACTGGCCAGCACCGAGGCGAGCGCGGTCAGCGACACGGCGATCAGCTTCGCGGCGACCACCCGCTCCCGGCGGGGCACCAGGGCGTACGTGGTGAGGGCGGTGCGCTGCGACCACTCACTGGTGATCGACAGGATGCCCAGCACCGGCAGCAGCACCGACACCGGCAGCAGCGAGGGGACGAAGAAGTTGGGGAACGTCTGGTCGGCGTCCCCGGCGTAGATCAGTTGCAGGGTGACGATCGCGGCGGTGACCAGGCCGATGGTGATCAGGAGCCAGCGGCCGGCCCGGGTGTCGACGAGCTTGCGCATCTCCACGGCGGTGAGCCGGAGCAGCGACGGCCGGCGTACCGGAGTGTGGTGCCGGGGCGCGAGGGCGCCGGCGGCGGGCGCGGTGGTGGTGGTCATCGGACGGCCTCCTTGGTCGATTCGCCGGCGGTCAGGGTGAGGAAGAGCTGTTCGAGGCCACCGCCGCTGGCGGGGCGCAGCTCGGCCAGCGCGACGCCGGCATCGGCGGCGGCCTGGCCGACCGCCTCGGCGTCGGCCTGCACGAGCAGCCCCTCCGAGCTGTCAGTGGCGCTCAGGTTGGCCGCCTCCAGCGCCCGGCGCAGCGCCGCACTGTCGCGGGCCCGGACCACTGTGCCGCCGCCGGCCAGCAGCTCGTTCTTGTCGCCCTGGGCCACGATCCGGCCGCCCCCGATGACCACCAGCCGGTCCGCGACCGCCTCCACCTCGCGCAGCAGGTGGGAGGAGAGCAGCACGGTGCCACCCCGGTCGGCGAAGTCGCGCAGCAGGCCGCGCATCCAGAAGATCCCCTCCGGGTCCAGGCCGTTGGCCGGCTCGTCGAGGATCAACACCCGGGGGTCGCCGAGCAGCGCGTGCGCCAGCCCGAGCCGTTGACGCATGCCCAACGAGTACGCCCGTACCCGACGCTTCGCGGCCACCGCGTTCAACCCGACCAGGTCGAGCTTCGCGGCGACCTCGCGCCGGTCCAGACCCATGGTGTACGCGGACAGCGTCAACGCCTCGCGGCCGGTGCGCCCGGCGTGCTGGGCGGAGGCGTCCAGCAGCACCCCGACCTCCCGCCCCGGGTTGGGCAGCTCCTGGTACGGGTGCCCGGAGACGGTGGCGCGGCCGGCGGTCGGCGTGGTCAGCCCGCAGATCATGCGCATGGTGGTCGACTTGCCGGCGCCGTTGGGGCCGAGGAAGCCGGTGACGGTGCCCGGTTCGCACTGGAACGACACGTCGTCCACGGCCGGGTGTGGCCCGTATCGCTTGGTGAGGTTCTCTACGGTGATCATGCGGTTGAGCCTGCCCGCGCCGCCCGGCCATCCGCTGCGGCCACGGGTCGGTGTCGCGTCGACCTTGGTCGACCGGCGGGTCTCGACTTTGGTAGCTGGTCGTGTCGCCCGTCGGCTGCCTAGCATGGCGTCGTGACCAGCCTCGCTGTCCCGGAACACCCCTGGCTGCTGCCCGGGGCGCTGACCGGCGCGGTCAGCTCGGACGCGGCGGCCCGGCGCCCGCGCCGCACCACCCGGGACTGGGCGGTCGACATCCTGGCCTTCCTGCTCTCCCTGCTCTGGGTGCTGTTCGTCACCGCGGACGCGCTGTCACCGGATCCGGCGATGGCGGTCCCGCTGCCGCACGACTGGATGACCGGCGTGGATGCGCTGCTCGGTCTGGTCTGCTGCGGGCTGCTCTGGTTGCGCCGCCGATGGCCGCTCGGGCTGATCGTGGCCACGACACCGCTGACCCTGTTCTCGATGGCCGCCGCCATCCCGCTGATGATCTTCTATTTCACCGTGGTGGTGCATCGACGGACAGCGGTCGCGATCGCGGTCACCGGCGCTGGCCTTCTCACGAACTTGGTCTTCAGTTGGGTGCGCCCGGATCCGCACATGTCGTACTGGGAGACCGCGTCCTGGGGAGTGGTGGTCAGCTTCGCCGTGCTGGCGTGGGGGATGTTCGTCAGGGCCCGCCGGCAGTTGATCGTGTCGTTGCGCGAGCGGGCCGAGCGGGCCGAGGCGGAGCAGCAACTCCGGGTCACCCAGGCCCGCCACCTCGAACGCACCCGGATCGCCCGGGAGATGCACGACGTGCTGGCCCACCGGATCTCCCTGCTCAGCCTGCACGCGGGTGCGCTGGAGTTCCGCCCGGACGCGCCGGCCGACGAGGTGGCCCGCGCCGCCGGTGTGATCCGGGGCAGCGCGCACGCCGCTCTCCAGGACCTGCGGGAGGTGATCGGGGTGCTCCGAGCCGAGGACGACGCGGCCGGCGACGCCCCCGAGCCGCCGCAGCCCACCCTCGCCGACCTGCCGGCCCTGATCGCCGAGTCGCGGTCGGCCGGGGTGCGGGTGAACGTCAGCGACAGCGTCGCCAGCCCGGGGGAGGTGCCGGCGGCGCTGGGCCGGGCCGCGTACCGGATCGTGCAGGAGGGGCTGACCAACGCCCGCAAGCACGCTGCCGGCGCGGCCGTCACCGTGGACGTGGCGGGCGGGCCGGGCACCGGGCTGACCGTGGCGATCGGCAACCGGTGGCCGGTCGGGGAGCCGGCCGGCGGCACACTGCCGGGTGCCGGCACCGGCCTGGTCGGCATCAGTGAACGGGTGACCCTGGCCGGCGGGCGACTCGCCTACGGTCGGGACGACAGCGGTGACTTCCGGCTGGCCGCCTGGCTGCCGTGGCCGGCGTGACCAGCCCTGCCGGCGCGGCCGGACCGCCGGACGCGGTCGGGCCGGCCGACGCGGCCGCGCCGCCGGTACGCGTGCTGATCGTGGACGACGACGCGTTGGTCCGGGCCGGGCTCTCGATGATCCTCGGCGGTCTGCCGGACCTGGCCGTGGTCGGCGAGGCGGCCGACGGTGGCGAGGTGCCGGCGGCCGTCGCCGCGTACGCCCCGGACGTGGTGCTGATGGACATCCGGATGCCCCGGGTCGACGGGCTGACCGCCACCGAGGCGCTGCGTGCCCGACCGCACCCGCCGGAGGTGCTGGTGCTGACCACCTTCGACGCCGACGAACAGGTGCTGCGGGCGCTCCGCGCCGGGGCGGCCGGTTTCCTGCTCAAGGACACCCCACCGGCGGAGATCGTGCGCGCAGTACGCCGGGTCGCGGCGGGCGAGGCGACGCTCTCGCCGACCGTGACCCGGACGTTGATCGCCCACGTGACCGCCGCAGCCCCCGGCCCGGTCGGCCCGGACCCGCGCCGCGAACGGGCGCTGCGGCTGCTCACCGGGCTCAGCGAGCGGGAGCGGCAGGTGGCGGTCGCGCTGGGGCGGGGCCACACCAACGCGGAGATCGCGGGGGAGTTGTTCATGAGCGTGGCGACGGTGAAGGCGTACGTCTCCCGGCTGCTGACCCGACTGGAGCTGAACAACCGGGTCCAGGTGGCGCTGCTCGTGCACGACGCCGGCCTCGTCTGACCGTCGGAGCAGCTCACGACCAGCGGTGGAACACTCAGCGATGAGGGTTCCATCGGTGGAAGTATCAGCGGCGCGCGTCTTGTCGGCGGAGGATCTGCTTACCGCGTACCGGAATTGAACTTTCGTCCGGTGTCCGCCGTACCCATGGCCGAGGATGTCGGTGCGGTAGGTCCGCCGTACCGCTGCCGAACTGCGGGAGGCCTGCCGTGCGAGTTGGTGAGCAGTCGACGGATCCCATCGATCAGGTACTGGGTGAGGTGCCCATGCCGGCACCACTGACCCCGGAGGATGTCCGGCTCGCGGTCCGGGCGGTGGTCGTGCACACCGCCGAGGAGTGGCCCACCGGGCCGCTGTGCCGCAACGACGGCGCCTCCTACCCGTGCCGACTGCACCGCTGGGGGCGTCGGGTTTTGGAGACACACGGGCTCAACGAGCGGCAGATCGAGGCGTTGATCCGGCACGGTAATCCGTTCGTGCACGTGCCGTTCCCGTTCACGGCGACCGGGCCGTCGCGGCAACAGGCCGCGCGGGTCGTCCCCCAGGGGGTACGGCCCACCGCTGCTGGCCGGCCGGTGACTCCCCCCGTCACCGCGCCGCGCTGGCCCCGGGCGAGCTGAGCGCGCTACCCCTCCGCCCTTCCGACCCGGGGCGACACGACGTCGGCCCGGCGCGAAGATTCCCCCTCCGCGTCGGGCCGACGTCGCTTCCAGCGGGTGGCTCAGTTGCCGACCCCGCAGTCCGGGGCGGACCAGCTCGTCGTGTTCGAGCTGCTGTCGCTGTTGTTCTCCCGACGCGAGTCGACGTGGACGTGGTCGTCGTGGTCGGGGTAGCCCGGCCCGTAGATCCCACTGAAGCCGTTGTTGCGGGCGCCGCGGGCGACCTGGCACAGCGAGGACGTCCGTGAGGTCACGTCGGCCGCGTTGCCGTACAGGTGTTGGCTGTCGGACGCGCCGCCGACCTGGTTGTTGCAGGCGCGACTGCGGAACCCACTCGACACGTAGAGCGGCTTGTCACCGAGGCCCTTGCGCAACGCCTCCAGCTTCCACATGGTGCGCAACGCGTTCTGCTTGGTCTGGTTCGCCGACAACGGGCCGCCGCTCCACCCGCTCCCGCCGCAACCGTTGTCCAGTTCGCCGTAGCTGAAGTGTGCGGGCGTGCAGTCGTTGTCCTGAAGTTGGTACAGCTTGGCGAAGGTCTGTGGGCCGGCGATGCCGTCGGCGCGCAGCCCGTACGCCTGCTGGAACCGCTTGACCGCGGCGGCGGTCTTCGGCCCGTAGCGGCCGTCGTTCTCCACGATGTCCCGGTAGCCGGCCCACCCGGCGACCCGGATCTGCAACTGGCGGACGTCGTCGCCGGAGCGCCCCTGGGTCAGGGTGCGGTTCCAGGTGTAACAGCCGTCCGCGTGCGCCGCCGGTGCGGCGATCACCGTGGCGATTGCGGCCCCGGGCAGTGCCAGGGCGAATGCGACGGCGACCCGCTTCAAGGTGTTTACGCGCACAGAAGTCCTCCCGATAGGAGAGCGAATGGGGTGGCTCCGGGACATCGACCGAGAAGTCCCGTGATTTCCACCTTGGCACTGATCAGTGCCGTTGGAGGTGGTTAACGAGAATCGTGCTCACAATTCGCTGTCCCTGGGTATTGGCTGGGAATTCGGCTGATTTGCCAAACAGCCATTTCCGACCGATCAGCCCTCCTCCGGTCAAGGACACCGAACGTCGCAATCCGCCACACGGAGGGTGATGTTCCCGGGGCGGTGGCGGCCGGTAACGTCAGCGGCGGGGCGGCGGACTGGCGGAGGTGCGCGTGGCACGCGGTGGCGTCTTCTGTGTCGAGGGTCAGTGGCACCGTGACCTGAACGAGCGGGGCTCGGTGCTGCCCACGCTGGAGTTGCTGGAGCGGCTGGGCAAGATCCGCTTCATCCACAAGGACGCGGCCACCCGCGACGAGCTGTTCTACTTCCTGGACCGTTGGCTGCTCAAGCAGTACGCCGACCACCGGGTCGGCTTCTTCGCCATGCACGGTGAGCCGAGCCGGCTCTGCCTCACCGACTGGCAGTCGGTGGAGTTGAACGAGGTGGCCGAGTTGATGGCCGGCCGCGGGGAGGGGCGGCGACTCTATTTCGGCAGCTGCTCGGTGCTGCGCGCTTCGGACGCGGTGCTGCGCGAGTTCCTGGAGGTCACCGGAGCCGCTCTGATCTGCGGTTTCACCCGGGAAGTCGACTGGGTCGAATCGGCGGCCTTCGAAACCGTGCTCCTCGACGTGCTCGCCAACGGCCAGCGGCACAATGCGGCCGAGCTGCGGATGGGCTCCGCCCACTGGGCGCCGCTCGCGTCGTACCTCGGTTTTCGGGTGATCTACGCCAACGGTCGGGCCTGGCGTCCGTCCGGCCGTCCCCGGGTGCCCACCCAGGCGGTGCACCGCGCCGCGGCCCGACCCCGCTGACCCGCCGCCGCCGCTGCGCCCGCACCCTGGTAGGAACGGGGAATGGCACGCAGCATCGCAAGGAACACCCGGGTCGACCGGGACGGCCTGCTCGACTTCCTCCGGCCGCGACACCGCGTCGTGCTGATGACCACCCGGGCCGACGGGCGACCGCAGTCCTCCCCGGTCTCCGCCGGGGTCGACGGGCAGGGGCGGCTGGTCGTCTCCACCTACCCGGAGCGGGCCAAGGTGAGCAACCTCCGCCGCGACCCCCGGGTCTCGGCCTGCGTGCTCAGCGACGACTGGAACGGCCCCTGGGTGCAGATCGACGGCACCGCCGAGGTGCTCGACCTGCCCGAGGCACTGGAGCCGCTGGTCGAATACTTCCGCAGCATCTCCGGTGAGCACCCGGACTGGGACGACTACCGGGCGGCGATGGTGCGTCAGGGCAAGTCGCTGATCCGGGTCACCATCGACGCCTGGGGTCCGATCGCCACCGGCGGCTTCCCGGCACGCCTCGCCGGCTGACCGCGGCTGGCCCCGCAGCCGGGTCAGTACGCGGCGGTGAAGCGGGAGTTCGGGTGTCGCGGCTGCTCGATTTCGTCGATGATCGCCACCGCCAGGTCCTCGTAGGTGAGCACCGAGCGGCCCTGAGCATCGGTGACCGGCTGGTCGGTGCCGGTGCGGTAGTGCCCGGTGCGAGCGCCGGGGTGGAACTCCAGCGGGGGTGGCGAGACGTACGTCCAGTTCACCCCGTCGGCCGCGGTGCGGTAGTAGTCCAGCGCGTCCGCCTGGCCCAGCGCCGACTCCCGGTACTCCGCCGGGAAGTCCGGTTCGTCGAGAATGCGGGTGCCACCCGGGGTGAGCAGGGTGGACCCACCGCCCAGGTGGATGATCCGCGGTGCGGCCGGCATCCCGCGCAGCGTGGTCACCAGGTTCTCCGCCGCGTTCCGCCACAGCTCGCGCTCGCCGCCGCCGATCGCCACGACCAGCGCGTCGGCGTCCGGCGCCAGCTCCCGGACACTCCGCTCGCTGGTCGCGTCCCCGGTGACCGTCCGCACCCCGGCCGGCAGATACGAGGTGGCCTCCGGGCGGCGGACGGCGGCGATCACCCGGTGCCCCCGGTCGACCGCCTCGGCAACGACCCGTGAACCGGCGGTGCCGCCCGCGCCAAACACGACGATGGTGCTCACCAGCTCAGGCTAGGGACTGGGCCAGCTTCCGGTTGGTGGAACGACGATCCCGTCAGTCGATCAGGGCGGCGTAGACGAGCTGGCGCAGCTGGGAGCGGAGCGGGTAGGTGCTCGACGGCATCAGCTGCGTGAACAGCAGCGCGGTGATCTCCTCGGCCGGGTCGACCCAGAACGCGGTGCTGGCCACCCCACCCCAGTAGTACTCGCCGACGCTGCTGGGCACCCGGCTGGGGATCGGGTCGTCGACCACCGCGAAGCCGAGGCCGAAGCCGATCCCGTCCAGGGTGGTCTCGGCGAAGCCGCCGGTGGACAGGGTGCCGAGGTCCTGACCGCCGGGCAGGTGGTTGCGGGTCATGAACCGCACCGTGCGCGGCCCGAGTAGCCGGACGCCGTCCAACTCGCCGCCGCGCAGCAGCAACTGCGTGAATCGGTGGTAGTCGGCGGCGCTGGAGATCAGGCCACCACCTCCGGAGAGCAGCGCCGGCTTGCTGAAGGCGAGCGACCCCAGGCTGTCGTAGCGGACAGCCCGGCCGCTGCGCGGTTCCGGTACGTAGAGCGCGGCCAGCCGGTCGGCCTCGTCGCCCTCCACCCACCAGCGGGTGTCGGTCATGCCCAGTGGGCCGAAGATCCGGTCGGCGAAGAACTCGTCGAGGCTCTGTCCGGAGATCACCTCGACGAGTCGGCCGAGCACGTCGGTGGCGACGGAGTAGCCCCACGCCGAGCCGGGCTGAAACAGCAGCGGCAGCTCGCCGAAGGCCGCGCAGGCGCCGGCCAGGTCGACGTCCGCCGGCGGGTACAGGTCGTAGCCGGCGGCCCGGTAGAGTCCGTCGACCACCGAGGTCTGCATGAAGCCGTACGTCAGGCCGGCCGTGTGGGTGAGCAGGTGCCAGACCCGGATCGGCTCGACCGCCGGCACGGTGTACGGCTTGAGCGCCGACCCCTTGGAGTAGACCCGCAGATCGGCGAACTCGGGCAGCCAGCGGCTGATCTCGTCGGTCAGCTCGAACCGGCCCTCCTCCCACAGCATCATCGCCGCGACCGAGGTGACCGGCTTGGTCATCGAGTAGATCCGCCACAGGGTGTCGGCCTCGACCGGTGCGCCCGACTCCCGGTCGCGCAGCCCGTACGTCGAGGAGTGCGCCACCTCGCCGCGACGGGTGACCACCACCTGCCAGCCGGCCAGCCGGCCGTCGTCGACGTACCGGCCGAAGTGCTCGTCGATCCGCGCCAGCCGCGCCGTGTCGAAACCGATCTGATCCGGGTCCTTGCTCCGAGCCACACTCACGCCGCCGAACGTACTCGCCGGTACACCGACACCGGAAGGGGGCCGGCACCGGCCCGCCGGCCCTCGGCTGTCGCCGCCCACTAACCTGGCCGGATGCCGGAGTTGACCGAGGACATGACCTTCCGCAACGAGGACTGGTACGGCGAGGAGCTGACCGACCGGCACTTCGTGGGTTGCGAGTTCTTCGGGGTGGACCTGACCGAGGCGGTGAGCAGAGGCGCGGTCTTCACCGGGTGCACGTTCGGCAACGTGGCGTTCAATTCCTCCCGACATGTCGACTCCGCCTTCACCCGGTGCGTCTTTCGGCGGTGCAACTTCTTCGAGGCCGAGTTCACCGGTTGCAAGCTGGTCGGCAGCACCTTCAGCGAGTGCGATCTGCGCCCGTTGACGGTGGACGGCGGTGACTGGTCCTTCGTGGCGTTGCCCGGTGCCGATCTGCGTGGCGTCCGGCTGACCGGGGTGCGCATGCGCGAGGTGGACCTCACCAGAGCCAATCTCACCGGTGCTACGGTCACCGGTGTCGATCTTTCCGGGGCGCAGTTGACCAACGTCCGGCTCGGCGGCGCCGACCTGCGGGGCAGCGATCTCACCGCGCTGGACCCGACGGTCGTCGAACGGGCCGGTGCCGTGATCGACGTCGAGCAGGCCGTTGTCGTCGCGCAACTGCTCGGCTTCCGGATCGGCTGACCCGAGAAGGGCGCTCCTGGTCTGCCGAAGTGCCCGTCCGGAGCGGCCGGGTTGTCCGACAGCGTCCCATTGTGGGCTGGACACGTCCGGCAGTCCGGATCTAGCGTGTCGTCCACGCCCGGGCAAACGTGAAACTGCCCACAGTGGATGGTGTGGTCCTCGGCGGTCCCAAACGGCCGGGCGGCGGAGTTGGAGGGGTCGGTGGCGGACGAAGACCGCACGCGGGCTGGTTCGAGGGCTGGCGACGCGCCGCCGAAGCACCGTCCGCGCGCCATTGCCGCCGGGGTGACCCGCAGGATGTTGCGCCGCGCCCGACAGCGGCGGCGCTGGGCGGTGGAGGGAGCCGCCGTACTCGTCTGCCTGGTGGTGTTGATCTCGTACCTCGCCACCCGGTCCGGCCCGGCGCCGGACGCCGACCAGGCGGGTCCGGGGGGTGTGGCCGCTCGTTCGCCCGCTTTCCCGGCCGCCGACGCGCGCACCGGCGAGGCGGGGCCGGCGACGCCGGGTCTGCGTCCGCGCCAGCGCCCACCCTCGCCGGACCCGACGCCGTCGGCCAGCGCGCCCGCCCCGCCACCGGCGAAGCCCGGTTCGCCGGCGCTGACGGTGAGCCGGGGCGAGATGCCCGCCATCGTCGACCTCACCGCCGTGGGCGCCCGGGACTGGGTGCACTGGGGGGAGCACGGCGGTAGGTCGACGAACCGCAAGCGCTCCGGCTCCGGCGAGATCATCGACGGGGGTGGCCCGGGCCGGCGGGTCGGCTGGGACGGCAACCAGGAGTACGTGCGCTGGACCGACGGCACGCCGGAGCGGTCGACGAACGGCAGCTCCAACGGCGTCTACGCCTGCGGTGCCGGGAACGGGTTCAGCCTCGCCGTCGCCGGCAGTGGTGAGCCGCGCACGGTCCAGCTCTACGGTGGCATCTGGATGGCTCGGGGGCGACTGGAAGCGCGGCTGTCCACCGGCGGGCCCGCCAGCACCGCCCGCCTGGAAGACCCGTACACCAGTCAGAGCGCCCAGTTCACCATCCGCTTCACGGTGCCGAAGGGTGCCCGGCTGCTGCTGAACTGGACCGTCGAGAAGGTCTTCACGCCGCACTGCGGCAACGTCGGCCTCCAGGCCGTGACGGTGCGTTGACTGACTGACTGATCGCTGCGCGTTCGGGCCGGGGGACAGTTTGTCCGTCGCGGACTGTCGAATGCGTCGTAACTTTCTGCTGTCCCCATCCGGCCATCCAGTGTGGAGGCAGCGGAGATGAGTAGCAGCACCGCCCACCGCGTCCGTCGTGCCGCTTCGTCCGGCACCGGTGAAGCGTCCGGGGAGGTTCTTCGCGACATCCCCCTGCCGCCGTACGTGACGGGCGAGGACACCCAGTTCGCCGTACGGGCGGTGGTGGTGCACGCTCCCCGGCGGTGGTCCGGGGGTGTGGTCTGCCGTAACGATGCCAGCCCGCACCCGTGCCGCCTGCACCGCTGGGGCACCCGGGTGCTGGCGCTGCGCGGGCTGCGGGCCGCTGAGATCGCCGCGCTCATCGAACGTGGTGACCCGACGGCGGTGGTCCCCCCACCGGACCGTCCGGCCTGAGCGCTCGCTGGGCCGGGAGGCGCGTTCGCGCCTCCCGGCCGTCGCTCAGCAGGTGATCGGTTTGACCCAGGAGCACTCGACGCCCTCCGGGGTGCGCGGCGTCTCCGGCACCGCCGGCCGGGCCACCCGTGCCGTCGACGCACCACCCTCGCGGAAGCCGGCCAACGCCACGGCGATCTGGTCCTCGAGCGACTTCACCGACGCCGTGAGGTAGTTGTTCAGCAGGATGGAGAACGCCAACAGTCGACCATCGGCGCTGGTGACGTAACCGGAGAGCCCGGAGACACCGGTCAGGCTGCCGGTCTTGGCGTGCACGTTGCCCGCGGCCGGCGTGCCGGCCATCCGGCTGCGCAGGGTGCCGCCGACGAACCGGTCGGGCTGACCGGCGATCGGCAGCGCCGCGTACCAGGTCGCGAACCACGGTTCGGCGCGGACGGCGCTCAGCAGGTCGACGAATTCCGTCGCCGGGATCAGGTTGCGCCGGGACAACCCTGAGCCGTCACGCTGGCGCAGTCTCCCGGTGTCCATACCGGTGTCGGCGACATACTCGCTGATCGCGGTGAGACCGGCCGTCCAGGTGCCCGAGCCGGAGAGCACCCGCCCGATCTCCTTGGTCAACACCTCGGCGTGCCCGTTGTTGGACAGCTTCAAGAACGGCGTCATCAACTCGCCCAGACTCATCGAGTCGTGGCGCGCCATCTGCTGGGCCGTCTCCGGGGTGGGCTGGCCGAGCACGGTCCGGCCGAGCACCCGGACGCCGTGTCGGTGCAGCGCCGCCCGGAACACGTCGGCCGCGTAGCCGGTGGGTTCCCAGACGGTGACCCAGTCGCTGGCGGGCTCGTCGCCGACGGCGATCTGACCGGTCACCACGACGGTGTTGCCGCCGTGCTCGCGCTCGATCGAGATCGAGGTCTCGCCGTCGCTGACCGTCTGGGCGCGGTTGTCGACGCGGACGTACCCGGTGGTGGGAGTGGTGGTGACCACCGGCGGGGCGCCGGCCCGGTCGGCCGGTGCGGCGTGCACGATCACGGTGCCCGCGTCGTAGTCGGTGTCCGGGGCGACGGTCAGCGCGGAGACCTGGGCGGCGTAGTAGTAGGGCTCGTCGTCCCAGGTCCAGTCGGGGCCGAGTCGGGTGCGGTCGTAGCGGGTGTCGTCGGCGACCAGGTTTCCGGTGACCACCCGCACGCCGTCGGCGGCGACCTGCGCGGCGAGCGCGTCGTAGTCGGCGGCGAGCATGGTCGGGTCGCCCCCGCCGCGCAGGTAGAGGTTGCCGGAGAGCAGGCCCGCACGGCGCTTGCCGCTGGCCCGTACGTCGGTGCTGAAGCGGTGGCCCGGGCCGAGCAGCTCAAGGGCGGCCGTCGAGGTCAGCAGCTTGGTGTTGGACGCCGGAACCAGCCGGCGGTCACCGTTGCGGTCGTAGAGCGTCTGTCCCGTGCTGGTGTCGACCACGACCACCGACGCCTGCGCGCCGGCCAACCGGGCGTCGGCGAGGATCGTGTCGATGGTGGCACGCAGTTGGGTCGTCGCGGGGGTGGGCGACTCGGCCGTGGCACCGGGGGCGGCGGCGGCGGCCGCGGTGGCGACCAGCGCGAGCAGGGCGAGGGCCCGGGGAAAGTGACGGCGATGCATCCGCTGATGCTCGCACGGAGATATTCGCCGGAAAAGGCCTTCGGGCGAAAGATATTGCCGTCTGGGCTGTCTGGGACCGCCGGAGCGCCGAGGATTTCGGCCGCGTACCGACCGAAGTCGCTCATTCACTCACCGTAGGTGCAGCTCAGGTGGCCGAAGTCTGTGATCGGCGCGACGGTCGAGGACGGGCACAGGGGCGACATCCGGCGCGTTGTAGCCCACGTGGACACCCACTCCGCGGACGTCGTGGTGATCGGTGCCGGGCAGGCCGGCCTGAGCGCCGGCTATCACCTGCACCGCACCGGCTTCGCGCCCGACACCGGCTTCGTCATCCTCGACGCCGACGACGGGCCCGGCGGCGCCTGGCAGCACCGCTGGCCGACGCTGATCTTCGACCGGGTGCACGGCTTCCACGACCTGCCCGGGCTGCCGCTCCCGCCCACCGAGCCGCAACGTCCGGCTTCGGAGCAGGTCCGCGCCTACTTCGCCGCGTACGAGAGGGCCTTCGACCTGCCGGTGCGGCGGCCGGTGCGGGTCCGGGCGGTGCGCTCCCGCCCCGACGGCCGGCTGGATGTGCACACCGACCGGGGTACCTGGACCGCGCGCGCCCTGATCAACGCCACCGGCACCTGGACCCGACCGTTCTGGCCGCACTACCCGGGCCGGTCGACGTTCCGGGGACGCCAGTTGCACACCGCCGACTACCGAGGGCCGGCCGAGTTCAACGGTCTCCGCGTGGTGGTGGTCGGCGGCGGCACCTCGGCCGTGCAACTGCTCGGCGAGGTCTCCACCGTCGCGGCGAGCACCACCTGGGTGACCCGCCGCCCGCCGACGTTCAACGACGAGGAGTTCGGCCCGGAACTGGGCCGCGCCGCGGTGGCCCGGGTGGACCAGGCGGTCCGGGCCGGCCGACCGCCGGGCAGTGTGGTGGGCGTGACCGGGCTTCCGGTCACCCCGGAGGTACGCCGACTGCGCGAGCGCGGCGTCCTCGACCGGCTACCCATGTTCGACCGGATCACGCCCGACGGGGTGGCCTGGACGGACGGGAGGTTCGTGCCGGCGGACGTGATCCTGTGGTGCACCGGCTTCCGGGCGGCCATCGACCACCTCGCCCCGCTGGGGCTGCGCGCGCCCGGCGGCGGTATCACGATGGACGGCACCCGGGTGGTCGCCGACGCGCGGGTTCACCTGGTCGGGTACGGCCCCTCGGCCAGCACGATCGGTGCCAACCGGGCCGGTCGCGCGGCGGTCAACGAGATTCGCGCCTGGCTGGCGCCGGCCGCCGCTCTCCACTGACCTGGCTCTATTTGACGGATGGTCCGCCAGCGGGCACGGTGGGAGTGACGGGGCCGTCAGCTGCCCCGATTCGATGCGACGGCGACGACCGTTCGCCCCTCTGTCGCCTCCCACGTGTGCTCGTACGCGGGCCGACTGTCCGGTCCGCGCGGTATCCGACCGCGAGCCGAGAATCCACGAGGAGTTCCATCAATGCTCACCATGACCGATAACGCCGTGCTCGTCATCCGTGACCTCGCCAACCAACAGGACGTCGCCCAGGACGGCGGTGTGCGTATCGCCGCCGACACCGAGGCCGGCTCGCTCACCGTCGAGCTGGTGCCCGAACCGGTGCAGGGCGACCGCGTGGTCGACAACCAGGGCGCCCGGATCTTCCTGGACGAGGACGCCGCCGAACTGCTCGGCGACGCGTCGGTGGACGCCACCGTCGACGACGAGGGCGTCATCCAGTTCGGCTTCACCGAGAAGCAGTAGGTCCGGCTTCACCGCAGCGATCGTCCCCGCTGCGGTGGTGGCCCCTGCCCGGGGTGCCACCGCGGCGCTCCGTCGCCCGCTGGATGCAACAGCGTGGCGAGCACGTGGGCCAGGTGGTGCGAGGTGCTCCACGCCGCCCAGTTGGCGGTCGAGCCGGCCCCGGCGCCCCGGCGGGCCCGGCGCAGCAGCTCATGGTCACCCCAGGAGAAGGCCGCCCCGGTGGTCGGCCAGTGCGGTGCCGACACCAGCGTGCGACACAGGTCGGCGAACCGGTCGTCGCCCCGGCCGCCGCGTCGCGCCCAGCGGTAGACCCACCAGCTGCCGTCGTCGGTGTAGCGCACCGTCGGCAACCGGTCGCCAGGGTCACCGGTGCCCGGCCCGGCCGGGTGGACGCCGTAGTCGCCGTAGTCGACCCCGGCGTCGGCCAGTCGTCGCCACAGTTGCCAGTCCCAACGGTCCAGCTGGACCGGCTCGTCGGTGGGCAACCGGGACAGCGTCGGCGGCATACCGCCCGCCGCCACCGTCACCGACCGCCAGGCGTGTCGGCGCGCCCAGTCCAGCAGGTGGCGTACCCGGGGTTCGGCGGTCCGCACGTCCGCCGGGCAGCAGACGTCCCCCGCGTCCACCAGCAGGTCGCACTCCTCCGGTGCGAGGCTGGTGAACCGCCAGATCCGTTCCACAGCGGTGGTGCTCGCATCCGGCCCGGCCCGGTCCTGGCCGGCCCGCAGCCGGATGAGCGCGCGTCGGCCGTACACCCGCGCCGCCGCGCCGTGCGCGACCAGCCGGTGATCGCTCTCGGAGAGCCCGATCACCGGCACCACCGGTACGCCCCAACGGGTCAGCTCCGCCTCGGGGACGTCGGGCAGTGCGCTGACGTCGACGGCGGGCAGCAGCCCGGCTGGCAACCGGCGAATGGCGTCCATCGTGGACCGGCCGATCGCGGCGATCTCCAGGATCGGGGCGACCAGCGTGGCGTACGCGGGATCGAGGTGGCTCAGGGCCTCAAGCTCGCCTCGTCGGCTGGCGAGGATCGGGCGGTAGACCGGTGCCGCCGCCCGGCCCCCGTGAGCGGGCACCATAGTTCAATCTAGCCAGGCGTACGCCCATCCCCTAGGAATGTAAGCCGGAATTCGGCTGCTCGACTGTCGGTTCGGCGACTACCATCCACCGATGCCTACGCCAGTTCGCCGTTACCAATCCGACGAAGAGGACAGCGCGCGGTGGACCGGTTTTCCGTTCCGCGACGGCGACATCGTGATCAGCACCCGGTCGAAGAGCGGCACCACCTGGATGCAGATGATCTGTGCGCTCCTGGTGCTGCGCACCCCGGAGTTGCCAGCGCCGCTGACCGTGCTGTCACCGTGGCTGGACTGGTCGGGCGAGCCGCAGGCCACGGTGTACGACCGGCTGGCCGCCCAA
Organism: Micromonospora sp. NPDC127501; assembly: GCF_040302185.1. Classification (NCBI taxonomy): domain Bacteria; kingdom Bacillati; phylum Actinomycetota; class Actinomycetes; order Micromonosporales; family Micromonosporaceae; genus Micromonospora; species Micromonospora sp. NPDC127501. The sequence continues at coordinate 91,445 of NZ_JBEORJ010000018.1, forward strand.
CCACACCGGCGGTTCATCAAGACGCACACCCCGCTGGACGGGGTGCCGCTCGACCCTCGGGCGCACTACGTGGTGGTGGCCCGGCACCCGCTGGACATGGCGGTCTCCCTCTACCACCAGAGCGCCAACCTGGACCGGGCGCGCATCGCCGAGCTGACCGGCCAACCCGCCCCGGCCGGGCCACCCCGGGAGCGGCCACCGCTGCGGGAGTGGTTGCCGAGCTGGGTCGGCCGGGAGGTGGACCCCCGCGCCGAGTTGGATTCGCTGCCGGGGGTGCTGATGCACCTGAGTGACGCGTGGGCCCGCCGGCACGAGCCGAACGTCGAGCTGGTGCACTACGACGACCTGCTGGCCGATCTGGGCGGTGAGATGCGCCGGTTGGCCGACCGGTGGAAGCTCCCGAGCCCGGGGCCGGAGTTGGTTGAGGCGGCCACCTTCGGTCGCATGCGGGAGCGCGCCGACCGGCTCGCGCCGGACACGCTCGGCGTGCTGCGTGACCGGCAGGCGTTCTTTCGCCGGGGAGGCTCGGGTCAGGGACGTGACCTGCTGGACGAGGCCGGTCTCGCCCGCTACCAGCAACGGGTCGCGGCGCTGGCTCCGCCCGACCTGCTCACCTGGCTGCACCGCTAGGTCCGCCGTCCACGAGAGCGCGCGGCGCCGCTCGACAGTGGTCGGAACGTCGCCGCGCTCTGGCCGTCTCCCACCACCGCAGCCGTTCGGCGGTACGCCGGCGGGGACCTGGCTCGACCGGCCTTCGTGCCGGTCCGCTTCTCGATCCCCGGTCCGTGCGGATCCAAACCCGCCAACCGTGGGGAATTCCACCATCCGCCAGTCCCGGCGTGGCGCGCCGCCGGACGGGGTATGAGCGTGGACATGGAGCATTTCACTATCGCGACTGTCGCCGAGAAGAGCCCGGATTTCCGGCGCGTGCTGTGGACCGGTGAGCACACCCAGCTGGTCATCATGACCATCCCCGCCGACGGGGAGATCGGTGAGGAGGTGCACGAGGACATCGACCAGATCCTGACCTTCGTGAGCGGCGTCGGCGAGGCGCGGGTCGCTGGCGCGAAGCGCAAGGTCGTCGCGGGCGACCTGGTCGTGGTCCCGGCGGGCACCAAGCACAACTTCGTCAACACCGGCCCCAACCCGCTGGTCCTGTACACCGTCTACGGGCCGCCGGAGCACGCCGACAAGGCCGTGCACAAGACCAAGGAAGAGGCCGACGCGGCCGAGGCGGCGGGCAAGGACGAGCCACCCACCGCGTGAGCCGTCCGGCCTGATCCGGCCCGATGCGGGTACCCCCGGCGGGTGGAGCAGCAGCCGCCGATCTCCGACTACGGGTTCCTCTCGGACTCCCGTTCGGGCGCCCTGGTCGGCAAGGACGGCTCGATCGACTGGTGGTGCCCGCACCGGTTCGACGGGGCGTCCGTGTTCGCGCGGTTGCTGGACCCGGGAGCCGGCCACTTCCGGCTGGCGCCGGTGGGGGTCGGCAGCCCGGGTTACCGGGTGGAGCGCGCGTACCTGCCGCACACGTTGGTGCTGCGGACGGTGCACCACACCCCGCACGGCAGCGTGGCCGTCACCGACGCGCTGGCCGCCGAGGTCGGCGCCCGCGCCCACGAGCTGGGCAAGAACTCACCCGCCGTACTGATCCGTGTGGTCAAGGGGCTCTCCGGGCGGGTGCGGATGGCGTTGGACTTCGCGCCCCGCCCGGAGTACGGCCTGCTCACGCCGTACCTGCACGAGCAGCCGGACGGCGGGGTGCTGGCCGGCGCCGGCCCCATCGTGCTGGTGTTGCGCGCCGGGGGTCTGCACCTGCGGGCGGGCACCGACCGGGTGACCCACGAGTTCGAGGTCTCCGCCGGTCAGGTGATCGGGGTGGACCTGGCCTTCGGCGAGGCGTACGGCGCCCCGCCCGTGCGGATGGATCCGCTGACCACCCTCGCCGAGACGACAGAGGCGTGGCAGGCGTTCCGGGAGACGCACGGGTACTCCGGCCGCTACCCCGAACTCGTCACACACAGCTCGACGGTCCTGACCGGCCTCACCTACGCCCGCAGTGGCGCGGTCGCCGCCGCGCTGACCTCCTCGCTGCCGGAGCAGATCGGCGGCGACCGGAACTACGACTACCGCTACTCCTGGTTGCGGGACTTCTCGTTGACCATGCGGGCGCTCTGGGTGGCGGCCTGCCCCGACGAGACGTCCCGGCTGTTCGCCTGGGCGACCCGCTCGATCGGCCGGTTCGGCGATGAGCCCGTGCCGGTGCTCTTCGGGCTGGAGGGTGAGCGTGACCTCTCCGAGCATCACTGCAACCACCTGCGCGGCTACCGCGACAGTCGACCGGTGCGGGTCGGCAACGACGCCTGGCGGCAGCGGCAGCTCGACGTGCCGGGTGAGGTGATGTCGGCGGTGTGGCGGCTGCGCGACTACCTGGGCGCGCGGTTCGAGGACGAGTTGCAGGAGATGGTGCTCGGGCTGACCGAGCAGGTGGCCGCGACGTGGCGCCTGCCGGACCGGGGCATCTGGGAGACCCGCGACGAGGAGCGCCACTACGTCTCGTCCAAGGTGTCCTGCTGGTTGACCATGGACCGGGCGGTGGGGCTCGCCGACCGGCTGGGTGATCGGGCCGACCCCCGTCGCTGGGCGCGGGTACGCGACGAGATCCGCGACACCGTGCTGCGCGAGGGGTGGAACGACCGGATCGGGGCGTTCACCGGCGCGTTCGGATCGGCGGAGCTGGACGCCTCGGTGCTCGCCCTGCCGGTAACGCACTTCCTGCCGGCCACCGATCCGCGGATGCGCTCGACCATCGCGATGGTCGAGCGCGAGCTGGGCACCGAGGACGGCCTGCTGCGGCGTTGGACGACCGACCCGGCCGGATTCCTGCTGTGCTCGTTCTGGCTGGTGGAGTGCCTGGTGATGACGGGTGAGCAGCAGCGCGCCGAGGCGCTCTTCGAGCGGGTCGTCGGTCACGCCAACGACGTGGGGTTGTTCAGCGAGCAGATCGATCTCACCACCGGCGCGCAGCTCGGCAACACCCCGCAGGCGCTCTCGCACATCGGGCTGATCAACGCGGCGTGGCGGATCACCGAGCCGGAGAGCTACTGATCGACCGGCGTTACGTCCGGCCGGAATCCTGCAACAGACCTGCAAGCGCCAGGCATTGACGCTGATGGTTGGACAGTCCTAGCCTCGAAGGAGTGGGAAAGCCCTTTCCCCAGGGCTTTGATCCCGCTTCACCCCGCTTCGGATCCGGGCTTCCGACGGGGCGCACACCGATCCCGTTCAGCGCAGCACGCCGTGCGAACACGTCTCGGTACGGCGGCCGAGGGATCACCACCACATGCGTCAAGGAGGACACCTGTGCAGAAAAGACGACTCTCCGGCCGCCGACCACTCCTGCTGGCGGTAGGCGCCGGGGTGACTGCGGCGGCCCTCGCCGCCGGCATGACCTCGGCCTTCGCGGCCACCGTCTTCACCGACGACTTCAACGACGGCAACACCTCCGGCTGGTCCAAGTCCGGCGGCACCTGGACCGTCGACGGCTCTGGCGTGCTCAACCAGTCCAACGCCGGCAGCGAGCTGGCCCGCCAGTTCGCCGGCCAGACCAGCTGGACCAACTACTCCGTGCAGGCCCGGGTCAGGCCGACGAGCTTCGGCTCGTCCAGCGCCCTGATCGGGCTCGCCGCTCGCTCCACCAGCAGCACCAAGATGTACCGGCTGGTCCTGCTCGGCTCCGGTCGGGCCGAACTCCAGGCGGTCAACGGAAGTTCCGTCACGGCGATCGGTTCCGCCGCGCTGGGCATCGGCACCGGCACCTGGTACACGGTGCGCATCGAGACCAGCGGCAGCACCATCCGCGGCTTCGTCAACGGCACCCAGATCGCGTCCGGCAGCAACAGCCTGGCCGGTGCGGGCCGGATCGGCCTGGTCACCGCGTACGCCAGTGGCGGCTTCGACGACGTGCTGGTCGACTCGTCCGGCGGCGGCACACCGACCACACCGCCACCGACGACCACACCGCCGCCGACCACCACACCTCCGCCGACCACCACACCTCCGCCCGCTGGCTGGCCGACACCCACCGGCAGCCAGAAGGTGGACGCCACGATCCCGGTCTCCGGCTCCTTCGACGGTGGGCTCAAGCGCTACTACGGCATCGGTGACGGCGGGCAGAGTGAGAGCCAGGACCCGATGTTCGAGCTGGCCGCCGGCGCCACCCTGCGCAACGTGATCATCGGCGCCCCGGCCGGCGACGGCGTGCACTGCGAGGGCAACTGCACCCTGATCAACGTCTGGTGGGAGGACGTCGGCGAGGACGCGGCGACCTTCCGCGGCGGCACCACGTACACCGTCGACGGCGGCGGGGCCCGCTCCGCCAGCGACAAGGTCTTCCAGCACAACGGCTCGGGCACCGTCTACATCAAGAACTTCCGGGTGGAGAACGCCGGCAAGCTCTACCGCGCCTGCGGCAACTGCTCCACGTCGTACCAGCGGCACGTGGTGATCGACAACGTGATCGTCCGGGACACCGACGCGATCGCCGGCATCAACACCAACTGGGGCGACACCGCCCGGTTCAGCCGGATCACCATCGTCGGCGACCCGGACCGGGAGACCTCGATCTGCGTGAAGTACAAGGGCGTGCCGAAGGGCAGCGAGCCGACCGAGATCGGTGAGGGCGCCGACGGCGTCAACTGCCTCTACTCGCCCTCGGACATCACCTACCAGTAGACCGGCACGACGGCGCCCCGCGGACCGCCCGGTCCGCGGGGTGCCGTCACCTCACCCCATCAGGGGTACGCCGGAGACGTCGACAGTGTCCGGATACTTCAGCCCGGCACCGGTGTTGAGCACCACCACCCGTTCGCCGGCCCGGATCCACCCGCCCGCGCGCAGTTGCCGGGCCGCCGTCAGGCAGGCCGCCCCCTCCGGGCAGAGCAGCAGCCCCTCCCGGGCGGCGAAGTCCCGCAGATCGGCCAGGATGTCCGCGTCGTCGACGGCGACTGCCGTGCCGGAGGACTCCCGCAGCGCGGCCAGGATCAGCTCGTCGCCCAGCGGGGCCGGCACCGTGATGCCGAACGCCACAGTGTGCGCGTCCGCCCACGGCTGCGCCCGATCCTCGCCGGCGGCGAAGGCCCGCACGATCGGCGCGCAGCCGGTGGACTGCACCGCCACCAAGCGGGGCAGCTTGTCGCCGATCCAGCCCAGCTCGCGCAGCTCGTGCAGCGCCTTGTGGATGCCGATCAGGCCGACCCCGCCGCCGGTCGGATAGATGATCACGTCCGGCGTCTGCCAGCCGAGCTGCTCGACGATCTCGTACCCCATCGTCTTCTTGCCCTCCAGCCGGTAGGGCTCGCGCAGCGTGCCGGCGTCGAAGATCGCCCCGTTCGACTCCGCGATCAGCTCGGCCACCCGCCGGCCGGCGTCGCCGATCAGCCCGTCGATCAGGCGCAGGTCGGCGCCGGCGGCGACGCACTCGCGCCGGCAGATGCTCGGCGCCTCCAGCGGCATGACGATGGTCGCGCCCATTCCGGCCCGCGCGGCGTACGTGGCCCAGGCCGACCCGGCGTTGCCGTTGGTGGGCATCGCGATCCGCTCGACGCCCAGCTCGCGGGCCCGGCTCACTCCGACCGCCGCGCCCCGGGCCTTGAACGAGCCGGTCGGGATCAGCCCCTCGTCCTTGACCATCAGGTCCGCGATGCCGATCTCGGTGCCGTACGCCGGAGTCCGCAACAGCGGCGTCCAGCCCTCACCCAGCGTGGTGACGTGCCGAGGATCGGCGACCGGCAGCACCTCCCGGTAGCGCCACAGGTCGGCCGGGCGCAGCGGAAAGCGTTCCGGGGTGACCGCCTTCGCCACGGCCGCCAGGTCGTAGCGGGCCAGCAGCGGCGACCCACACTCGCAGAGATTCTGTAACCGGTCGGCGGCGTGCTCCTTGCCGCAGCGCGGGCAGTCCAGGTGAGTCAGGTACACGTCGCTCCTCGCCGTCACACCGCGTCGATGCTCAGCCAGTGCCGGCTGCGCCGCCCCGGCTGGTAGACCGAGTCCAGTCGCTTGGCGACCACGCCCGGCAGGCCCTGTTCCCGCCCAGCACGCAGGGCCTCGTCGCCCGCGCCCGGGAACCACGGCGGAGTCTGCCAGTGCGTACCGGACAAGACCAGCCCATCGAGCAGCTCCCGGCGTTGCGCGTACGGCACGTCGACGCTGCTCACGCCCTCCAACCAGAGCAGGTCGACGATCAGGTACTGGGCGCCGGCGGGGACCCGGCTGCCGGTGGCCGGACGGACCGGGCGGACCCGCCCGGCACCGTCGATGCGGACCAGCACACCGTCGAGCACCGCCTCGGTGGGCGCGAGCGCTTCGGCCATCGCGCGCAGCCACGGATACCCACCCGTGATCTCCTCGTCGGTCTCGGAGAGCAGCCGCAGTCGTCCGCCGGAGACGTACGCCATCGCCCGGACGCCGTCCCAGCGCAGCTCGTACCCCCAGGCGGCGCGGTCGCGCGGGAGCCCGGCGGCGGGCGTGCTGTGCATCGGTCGGACCAGATCCGGCATCGGCGTCCAGCCCGGCGGCGCGGGGTCGGTGCGGCGGACCATCCAGTCCCGTCCCCCGGTGGCGAAGAGGACGTAGCGGCCGGCGGTCCGCTCACCGGAGAGCGTCACGATCACCTCGTCGTCGCGCCACTTCTCGCAGCGGTAGGTGCCCCGGTCGTGAATCAGCATCCGGCCGCCGCCGTACTCACCGGCGGGGATCTCACCGGCGAAGTCGAGGTACTCCATCGGGTGGTCCTCGGTGTGCACGGCGAGGTGGTTGCGACCCGGATCGCGGGGCAGACCGCGCGGCACCGCCCAGGACGCGAGCACCCCCTCGTGCTCCAGTCGCAGGTCCCAGTGCAGGCTGCGGGCGTGGTGCTGCTGGATGACGAAGCGGGCGGCGTCGGCGTCGGGGCCGGCCGGCAGCGGGCTCTCCGACGGCACCGGCTCGGGTGTGCGGGCCGCGTCCCGCCGTCGCCGGTACTCGTCCAGCCGGTCGGTCACACCCGCATTCTCCGGCAAACCGGACCGGTGCGCTGGACGCCGGAGTGTCCGGTTCGCTCGGCGGCCGGGGGCGCGGCGGGGTAGAACGGACCTCATGGACCTCACCGACCAGCCCACCGCACTGCTCCCCGGTGACGTGCGGATGCCCCTGCTCGGCTTCGGCACCTGGCAGGCCACCGGCCAGGCCGGTTACGACGCCGTGCTGGCCGCGCTCGACACCGGCTACCGGCACCTCGACACCGCCACCGTGTACGGCAACGAGCGGGAGGTCGGCCGGGCGGTACGGGAGAGCGGGCTGCGTCGGGAGGACCTCTTCATCACCACCAAGCTCCCGCCGGACCGGGTGGGCCGGGAGCGCGCGACGCTGGAGGCCAGCCTGGAGGCGCTCGGCGTCGAGTACGTCGACCTCTGGCTGATCCACTGGCCGCCGTCGTCGCCGGGGGACAGCATCCCGCTCTGGCGCGAGCTGCTCGCCGCCCGCGACGAGAACCTGGCCCGGGCGGTCGGGGTGAGCAACTACAGCACCGCGGAGATCGACGAGCTGATCCAGTCCACCGAGGAGAACCCGGCGGTCAACCAGATCCGGTGGAGCCCGTCGCTGTACGACCGGCAGCGGCACGCCGAGCACCGGGACCGGGGCGTGGTGCTGGAGGGGTACAGCCCGTTCAAGACCAGCGACCTCAGTGACCCGGTGCTGACCCGGATCGCCGGAGCGCACGGCGTCTCCCCGGCGCAGGTGGTGCTGCGGTGGCACATCGACCACGAGATCGTGGTGATCCCGAAGTCGGTGACCCCGGAGCGGATCACCGCCAACTTCGACATCTTCCACTTCTCGCTCACGGCGGAGGAGATGCGCGACATCGACGCGCTGGGCGAGGTCTGAATCGGCGAATTCCTTCAGCTAGCGACCCGGCAATGAAGGGTATCGACATCGACGTACGTGACGGTATAGCGTCGCCGTCATCACGTTCGTCGATCCGTTCGTACCCGCCGTCGCTGGAGGATCGCCATGGCCCGAACCCCGTCCATCCGTCTGCCCCGTCGTGGGGTGCTCGGCATCCCCGCCCTGGTCATCGCCGCGCTGACAGTCGTCGCCCGACCCGCTGCCGCGAGCGCCGCGCCGAAGGCCGAGTGCCTCGCCGACCTGCTCCAGGACGCCTGATGGCGACGATTCCCTGGCTGGTGGACGTGCTGCGCGCCGCCGGGGTCCAGGTCGTGGTCGAGGGGGACTGGCTCAACCGGATGCGGCCCGGCTCGTTCGACCCGATCGGGGTGCTGTGGCACCACACCGCCTCGACCTCCAGCGCCAGCAACCCCCACCCGGCGCTCGGCATCTGCATCAACGGCCGGTCCGACCTGCCGGGGCCGCTGTGCCAGGCGCTCGTCGACTACAACGGCGTCTTCCACGTCATCTCCGCCGGCCGGTGCAACCACGCCGGGGTCAGTGGCGGCAGCGGGCCGATCCCGGCCGGGGACGGCAACACCCTGATGATCGGGTGGGAGATCGACTACAACGGCGTCAACCAGGAGATGACGGCCGCGCAGTACAACGCCTCGCTCGCCGCCACCGCCGCCGTGCTCACCCGGCTCGGCCGGGACAGCAGCTACGCCCGTGGTCACCGGGAGACCAGCACCACCGGCAAGATCGACCCGTCCTTCATCGACCTGAACGTCATGCGCGCCGACGTGGCGGCGAGAATGGCCGGCGGCGGCCCGGCCTGGTCCTCGACTGTGGACAACACCACCAGCGGTCGGTTCACCGCCAGCGCCAACTGGGGCGTGTCGTCGTACTCCAGTCAGCGCTACGGCGCCGACTACCGCTACGCGGACCCGGTCGCCGCCAGCGATGTCGCGTGGTACCGGTTCAACGTCCCGGCCACCGCCAGCTACCGGGTCGAGGCCTGGTGGCCCGCGAACTCCGGCTACAACAGCGCCGCCCCGTACATCGTCGCCACCAGCACCGGCAACCAGACCGTCCGCGTCGACCAACGGGCCACCGGTGGGCAGTGGCGAGTCCTCGGCACCTTCACACTCCCGGCCGGTGACGCGAACCGGGTGGGCGTGAGCCGGTGGAGCAACACCACCGGCCTGGTCGTCGCCGACGCCGTACGCCTCACCCGCGTCTGACCCAACGGCCCCCGCCGCGGCTTGACCCGCCCGGCCCGGCTTGATCGACTCGACCTCCCGGAAGTCGGGGTGTCCCACGGGCGAGGATGCCCTGCTTCAAGGGTCCCGAGTGGATCTCCTGGGTGGTGGGGGGGGGGGGGGGGCCCCCGCCCCCCCCCCCCCCGGGGGGGGGGGGGGGGGGGGGGGGGGGGGTGGGGGGGGGTGGTGGTGGGCCGGAGTCGTCTGGTGAGGGGGGGCGGGGGGCAAAGAGGGGCGGG
>NZ_JBEORJ010000019.1:0-95878 GCF_040302185.1 Micromonospora sp. NPDC127501
GCCGCGTCGTGCCACTCGCCTAGAGGCGACCTGCACACCGACACCAGCGCCGCCCCCGGCCCACCGGCCGGGGGCGGCGCTGTCTGTGCTCATCCGTCAGAGCGTCGCGGCACAATGACCGGGTGACTGACGCACAGCCGTGGTCCGAGCAGTCGGGCGTACTCGTACTCCCCAGTGGGGCGACGGTGCGCGGACGCCGCGTCGCTGCCGCGACCTCGCCCGCCGACTTCGCCGTGCTGCTGGCACCTGGTCCGGAACCGGCCTGGCCGCACCGACGAATCCGGTGGCCCGATTTCTGGGTGCCGCTCGACCGCGCCGAAGCTCTCGACGTCCTACGGGAGGCGCTGCGACGAGCCCACGACGGTGAACGCGTCGAGGTGGCCTGTCGGGGCGGGGTGGGTCGCACCGGAACGGCCCTGGCCGCGCTGGCGATCCTCGACGGTCTGCCGGTCGAGCGGGCGGTGCCGTGGGTGCGGGCCGGCTACCACCCGAAGGCGGTGGAGACCCCCTGGCAGCGGCGCTGGCTGCGCCGCGTCACCTGACACCGCCGCCGGACCGTGGCCGCCAGCCGGAGCGCCGCCGGACCGGAGAATCGACGGCGTTCACCTGACACCGCTGCGGACCGCCGCCGCCAGCCCGAGCGCCGCCGGACCGGACCATCGACGGCGTCACCTGCCACCGCCGCGGACCGCGGCCGCCAGCCGGAGCGCCACCGGACCACCGACGGCGTCACCTGACACCGCCGCCCGGAGCGCGGCCGCCGGACCGCCGCCCCGGAGCGGCGTCGGCCGGGCCGCCGTCGCTCGTGCCAGGCGCCCGTGACGCCGCGTCAGCGGCCGCCGCCGCTGGCACCGCCGGACCCCAGCCGCTCGTGCCGAGCACCCGCCGCCGTTGTCCTCCGGCCGGTGGCGGGGCAGCGGGGGTCAGCCGTGGTCGATCACCGCCGGGTCGTTGACGTACTCGCGGAGGTGCTTGGCGGTGAGGGTGTCGCCGGTGGCGACCAGTTCGGCCGGTGTGCCGGTGAAGACGACGTGGCCACCGTCGTGACCGGCGCCGGGGCCGAGGTCGATGAGCCAGTCGGCGTGTGCCATGACCGCCTGGTGGTGCTCGATGACGATCACCGTGTTTCCGGCGTCGACCATCCGGTCGAGCAGGGCCAACAGTTGGTCCACGTCGGCCAGGTGCAGGCCTGTGGTCGGCTCGTCCAGGACGTACGTGGTGGTCTTCTCGGCCAGGTGGATGGCGAGCTTGAGTCGTTGCCGTTCCCCGCCGGACAGGGTGGTCAGTGGCTGGCCGAGGCTGAGGTAGCCCAGCCCGACGTCGACCAACCGGCCGAGGATGAGGTGCGCCGCCCCGCTGGGGAAGAACGCGTACGCCTCGGTGACCGACATGGTCAGCACCTCGTGAATGTTCTTGCCGCGCAGCGTGTACGTGAGCACCTCGTCGGTGAAGCGCCGCCCCTCGCACCGTTCGCAGACGCTCGCGACGCCGGCCATCATGGCCAGGTCGGTGTAGATGAGGCCGATTCCCTTGCAGGTCGGGCAGGCGCCCTCGGAGTTGGCGCTGAACAGCGCGGCCTTGACCCCGTTGGCCTTGGCGAAGGCGGTGCGGATCGGGTCGAGCAGCCCGCTGTAGGTGGCCGGGTTGCTGCGTCGTGAGCCACGGATCGGGGACTGGTCGACAATGACGACCCCGGACCGGCCGCGCAGCGACCCGTGGATCAGTGAACTCTTGCCGGAGCCGGCCACGCCGGTGACCACGGTGAGGACCCCGAGCGGGATGTCCACGTCCACGTCGCGCAGGTTGTGCAGGTCGGCCTGGCGGATGGCGAGCTGCCCGGTGGGTTGGCGTACCGCCTCGCGCACTCTCACCCGGTGGTCCAGGTGCCGCCCGGTGAGCGTGTCGGAGCGGCGCAGGCCGGGGATGTCGCCGGTGAAGCAGATCCGACCACCGTCGGCGCCGGCGCCCGGTCCGAGGTCGACCACGTGGTCGGCGATGGCGATGGTCTCCGGTTTGTGTTCCACCACCAGCACGGTGTTGCCCTTGTCGCGCAGCCGCAGCAGCAGGTCGTTCATCCGGGCGATGTCGTGCGGGTGCAGGCCGACGGTGGGTTCGTCGAAGACGTACGTGACGTCGGAGAGGCTGGAGCCGAGGTGCCGGACCATCTTCACCCGTTGCGCCTCGCCGCCGGAGAGGGTTGCCGACTCACGGTCCAGGCTGAGGTAGCCCAGACCGATCTCGACCAGGGAGTCCAGCAGGTCGCGAAGGTTGGCGACGAGCGGCGCGGCCCCCGGGTCGTCGACGGTACGGACGAACGCGGCCAGGTCGCTGATCTGCATGGTCGAGCAGTCGGCGATGTTGAGCCCGGCGATCCGTGACGACAGGGCCGCCGCGTTGAGTCGGGTGCCGCCGCAGTCGCCGCAGCTGGTGAAGGTGACCGCCCGGTCGACGAAGGCGCGGATGTGCGGTTGCATCGACTCGCGGTCCTTGCTCAGGAGGAGCCGCTTGACCTTGACGGCCAGACCCTCGTACGTCCAGGTGTTGCTGCCGACCTTGATCTTGGTGGCCGGCTTGTGCAGGAAGTCCTCCCACTGTTGCGGGGTGAAGTCCTGGAGTTTGACGTCCGGGTCGAACAGGCCGGAGCCGACGATGGTCTGCCAGTACCAGGAGTCGACAGCGAAGTTGGGCACGGTGATCGCGCCGTCGTTGAGGGAGCGTTCGACGTCGACCAACTCGTTGATGTCGAGGTCGGAGACCCGGCCCAGCCCTTCGCAGGTGGGGCACATGCCCTCGGGCAGGTTGAAGCTGAAGGCCCCGGCGCCGCCGATGGACGGCTGGCCGAGCCGGCTGAAGAGGATCCGCAGCATGGCGTACGCGTCGGTGGCGGTGCCGACGGTGGAGCGGGAGTTGACTCCCATGCGTTCCTGGTCGACGACGATGGCCGCGCTGAGGTTGCGCAGCGAGTCGACGTCCGGACGGTTGAGGTTCGGCATGAACGACTGGAGGAACGCGCTGTAGGTCTCGTTGATCATGCGCTGGGACTCGGCGGCGATGGTGCCGAAGACCAGCGACGACTTGCCCGACCCGGAGACACCGGTGAAGACGGTCAACCGGCGTTTGGGGATGTCGACCGAGACGTTGGCGAGGTTGTTCTCCCGCGCCCCGCGTACCTCGATCATGTCGTGGCTGTCGGCGGCGGACCATGCTGGCTGCGACATACGAACCCTTCACGGAATCGTGGCGGGACTTTGCCCCGCCGAGCACTGGCGGGTTCCATTGTCTCATTCATCCCCATGTAGAGACTTTCGCCGAGATCCCGGCGCAGGGTTCACCAGCACGTCCCGGAAAGTCTCAAATCACGTCGTAAGCGGTACGGTGGCTCGCGTGGACGTCGCCTCGAAGGATCGGCTGCGCGCCGTGGACCTGGCGGCCACCGTCGGGATCTCGGTGCAGCAGGTGCGCAACTACGTCGAGTTGGGGGTGCTGCCGCCGGTGCGCCGCACCGCCAGCGGCTACCGGATCTTCACCAGCGAGCACGCCCGCGCGCTGACCGTGGCGCGGCGGTTGGCCGAGGGGCACGGCTGGAGCCGTACCCGGGAGATCATGGCGGCGGTGCACCAGGGTGACCTGCCGGCGGCCCTGGCGGCGCTCGACGGCGGCCATGCCGAGCTGGACCGGGAACGCGCCGAGATCCGCCGGGTGCTCGGCGCCTTCGAGACCGTGCTGGCCAGCCCGCCGGCGGCCCGGCCCGCGCCGCGCCACGGCGCCCGCATCGGCGAGGTCGCCGCCCTGGTCGGGGTGCGGACCTCGCAGCTGCGGCTGTGGGAGGAGCGCGAGCTGCTGCGGCCGCGCCGCACCCCGGGCACCAACTACCGGGTGTACGACGAGGCGGAGCTACGCGCGGCGCAGGTCATCGCGTTGCTGCGCCGGGGCGCGTACCCCTTCGAGATCATCGCCGCGGTGCTGGGCGAACTGCGGACCACCGGTAGCGCCCAGCGGGTCCGCGCCGAGCTGGCCCGCCGCGAGCAGGAGTTGCACACCCGCAGCCTGCGCCGGCTGCGGGGCAGCGCCGCGCTGCACGACTACCTGCGCGGTCGCGGCGACGCGGGTTGACCGGCATCCCGTCCCGCAGGGCGACCTTCCTGGCTAGGGTCGGGCACATGAGAGCTGCGCTGCTGGCGGCCACGACGTCCGCCGTCCTGCTCGCTCCCGTGCCGGTCGGTGCGACGGGAGCGTCCGCCGCGCCGACGGTGCGCTGTCCCCGGGTCCCGGTGCCGGCGGCGTCCCGCCCACCCCGGCCGTCGCCCCCACCCGCCGTTCCCGAGCAACGGATGATCGGCGGCGCGGCCCTGGACACGGCCGGCCTGGTCGTGCCGGCCGGCGTCGCCGCGCCGCCGAGGGTCACCGCCACGTCGTGGCTGGTCGCCGACCTGGACAGCGGCCAGGTGCTCGGCGGCTGCGGTCCGCACGAGTACGGCACACCGGCGAGCGTGCAGAAGCTCCTGCTGGCGGCCACGATGCTGCCCAGACTCGACCCGAAGCAGACGGTCACCGTCACCGACGCGGACATGAACATCGAACCCGGCTCCTCGGCCGTGGGCCTGGTCGCGGGCGGCCGGTACACCATCGAGACCATCTGGCTCGGGTTGCTGCTCAACTCCGGCAACGAGGCCGCCAACGCGCTGGCCCGACTCGGCAGCGGGACGGACAGCGCCGCCGGCGTGCGCGCCATGAACGAGCAGGCGCACCACCTCGGCGCGCTCCAGACGCACGCGGTCACCGCGTCCGGGCTGGACGGCAAGGGGCAGTTCACCAGCGCGTACGACCTGGCGTTGATCGCCCGGGCCTGCTTCGCCGAGCCGACCTTCCGCCGGTACGCGCTGACCGAGCAGACGTCGATTCCGGCCCAGCCGGCGCAACGCACCAAGGGCTTCGAGATCCAGAACGAGAACCAGCTCATCTACCGGTACCCGGGGGCGCTCGGCGGCAAGACCGGCTTCACCGACCTGGCCCGGCACACCTACGTGGGGGCGGCGGAACGCGGCGGACGGCGGCTGGTGGTGACCCTGCTGGGTGCCGAATCGGCGCCGGTGCGCGGCTGGGAGCAGGGCGCCGCCCTCCTGGACTGGGGCTTCACGTTGCCCCGGGACGCCGCCGTGGGTCGACTGGTCGAGCCCGGCGAGCTGACCGCCACCCCGTCGGCGGCGCCGTCCGCGTTGGCGGCACCCGGGGCGCCCCGACCGGCGGCGGCCAGCGGGCCCGCGCGTACCGGCTCGGAGTGGCTCTGGTCGGTGACCGCGGTGAGCGGCGCGACAGTGGTGGCGTTGTGGGGCGGCCTGCTGTGGCGGCGTCGCCGCCGGATGCCCTGACGGATCGACATCGGGCGCCGCCATCCATAGACTCCGGTCTTTCTGGCACCACCAGTCCAGGAGGATCCCTGTGTCGAGTGAACTCGAACCGCGCCCCGCAGTGGCGGCACCCCGCCGGCCGGTGCGCGCCCTGACCCGCCTCGCGGGGGTGACAGTGCTCGCCGGGGCGCTGGTCGTCGGCTCGTCCGCCACCGCGCTCGCCGCCCCGGGCCCGTCGGCCGACACGGTGCGCGTCTCCGCCGCGCCGCCCGCCGCTGCCGACGCCGCCACCCGACCACCGCGCACCACCCACGGCCCGTGCGCGTACACCGAGACCCCGGACGAACCAGCGGCCCGGCCGGTGCCGCTGCCCCCCGACCCGCGGCGCACCCCGGCCCGGGGCAGCGTCCGGGTGACCCTGGCGACCAACCACGGGCCGATCGGGCTGACAGTGGACCGGGCCGCCGCGCCGTGCACGGTGCAGAGCTTCCTGCACCTGGTGAGCAAGCGGTTCTACGACCGCACCCCGTGCCACCGGCTCACCGCGTACCCGACGCTGAGCGTGCTGCAGTGCGGTGACCCGTCCGGCACCGGTGAGGGCGGTCCCGGCTACCGGTACCGCGACGAGTTGCCGACCGACCTGCCGCCCGCGCCCACCGACCCGACCGGGGAGCGCCGGGTGTACGCCCGGGGTGTGCTGGCCATGGCCAACGCCGGGCCGGACACCAACGGCAGCCAGTTCTTCCTGGTCTACGCCAACTCCGCGCTGCGACCCAACTACACGATCTTCGGCGAGGTCGACGGGGCCGGCCTGGCCACGCTGGACCGGATCGCCGCCGGGGGAGTGGCACCGACCGCCGAGGACCCGGCACCGGTCGACGGCGCGCCCGCACTGCCGGTGACCATCCGCAAGGCCGTCCGCTGGCACCACCACCATTGACAGAGCGGCGCGGTGGGTGACCGTCGGTCGCTCACCGCGCCCGCCCGGGGCGGCGTACGCCCCCGGCCGTAATTTTCGGGAACGGACCGGAACCGGTCCAACCGGTTTCCGACGCAGTTCCAGCCGTCACGCCGAGGCGGGCGACCCGGTCAGCGGGGCGGCGGTGCTGTCCCGGACGACCAACTCGGTGGCGAGTTCCACCCGGGGCGAGTCGATGCCCTCGCCCTGGGCCAGGCGCAGCACGGTCCGGGCGGCCAACCGTCCCATCTCGACCAACGGTTGGCGCACTGTGGTCAGTGGCGGTGAGGCCCAGCGGGCTTCCGGCAGGTCGTCGAACCCCACCACGCTCACGTCGTCCGGCACGCGGAGCCCCCGGCGCCGGATGGCCTCGTAGACGCCGAAGGCCATCTGGTCGCTGGAAGCGAAGATGCCGGTCGGCGGGTCGGCGAGGTCGAGCAGCGCGGTCCCGCCGGCGAAACCGGAGGCGTGGTAGAAGTCGCCCGGGTAGATCAGCGCGTCGTCCACCGGCACCCCGGCGGCCTCCAGCCCGGCCCGGTAACCGTCGAGCCGGGCCCGGCTGCACAGCAGGTGCGTCGGCCCGGCCACGAAACCGATCCGCCGGTGCCCGATCGCGAGCAGGTGTTCGGTCGCGGCGAGCCCGCCGGCCCAGTTGGTGGCGCCGATCGTGGGCACGTCCATGGCCGGCACCCCGGCCGGGTCCACGACCACCACCGGCACGTTGAGGCGACGCAGTTGCGCGTGCAGCGGCGGGCTCAGGTGCGAGGTCACGAAGATGACGCCGTCGGTGGCCCGGGTACGCAGGTTCTGCAACCACTGCCGGGCCGCCGTGGGCTGCCGGTGGATCGCGGAGACCACGGTGCCGACGCCCGCGCCGTGCCCGACATCCTCCACACCCCGGATGATCTCCACGGCCCAGGGGCTGTCCAGGTCGTTGAAGACCAGGTCGACGAGACCGGCACGACGAACGCTGCGGCTGGTGCGACGCCGGTAGCCGTGGTGGCGCAACAACTCCTCGACCCGCTCGCGGGTGTCCGGGGCCACATCGGAGCGCCCGTTGAGCACCCGTGACACGGTCGGCACCGACACCCCGGCCTCCCGTGCGATCGCGGTGATGGTCACCCTGCGTCCGTCGTCCGCGCCCACCCGCGTCTCCTTCACCGAGCCGGAGGAGCGACCCACATGACGTCGCCCACCGTGTGTCCCGAAACGGCGTGCCCGTTCCACGCGTCATCTTGCCTCACCGACGGGGGTTGACGACATGCCAGGTCGATCGAAGCTTCGCTTGAGTTGCGGAAAAGTTCCGGAGTTTTTCCGGTTACTTTCGGTCGGTCGACCACATGGATCCTGGGATGGTGCCCCCAGCCGGGCTGATAGACAGGAGTCGTGCGCTACCGCCTGGCCGTCGTGCTCGCGCTCGCCACGCTGCTCGGCGGCTGCTCACGGCCGGAGCGCCGCCCCGCGCCGGCCACGTCGCAGCCGACGTCGGCGAGTCCCACACCCGCGCCGGCCCCGTCCACCTCCGGGGCCGCCCCGCTGCCGGGGTTCGTGGTGCTGACCGACCTCGACCCGCGCATCCACGCCGACATCCGGTACGCCACCCCGCACAACTTCGTCGGCCGACCGATCACCGGCTACCGCGAGCCGCTGTGCCTGCTCACCCGGCAGGCGGCCGAGGCGTTGCGCCGCGTACAGGACGCCGCGCTGGCCGGCGGGCACAGCCTCAAGGTGTACGACTGCTACCGCCCGCAGCCGGCGGTGGACGACTTCGTCGCCTGGTCGAAGCGCCCCGGTGAGCAGCAGACCAAGGCCGAGTTCTACCCGGACCTGGCCAAGAACCGGCTCTTCGCCGACGGTTACATCGGCGCGCCCACCGCGCACAGCCGCGGCAGCACCCTGGACCTGACCCTGGTCGACGAGCCCGCCGCCAGCCAACCTCCGTACCGGGTCGGGCAACCGCTGGTCGCCTGCACCGCGCCGCGCGGGCAGCGCTTCGCGGACAACAGCATCGACATGGGTACGGGCTTCGACTGTTTCGACTCGCGGGCGCACACCGCCGACCCCCGCATCACCGGGACGGCGCGGGACAACCGTCGCTTGTTGCAGCGGCTGATGACCGACGCCGGCTTCGTCAACTACGACCGCGAGTGGTGGCACTACAGCCTGCGCGACGAGCCGTACCCGGACACGTTCTTCGCCGCCCCGGTCGCCCGCGCCTCGGTCGGCTGACCCGCCCTGGGCGCGAGGTCAGGTCCAGTAGAGGATTCGGCAGGCTGGCACGCGGGCGGTCAGTTCGGCGGTGAACCAGTCGCGCAGCTCGGCCATCTGCTCGCGGGGGTAGACGTACTTCACCGCGCCGAACCTGCCGTGCCTGCGGGTACGGGACTCCTCGTCCATCTCCAGCCGGGTGCGCGGGTACCAGCCGAGCAGCACCTCCTTGCTGCCCGGCGTGAACCGGTGGGTGATCAGCTCGGCGGTCAGGTCCAGGTCCGGTACCCCGTCGACCGCCGCGCGGACCTGGTCGAGCAGTTCGCCGTAGCGCTCCCGCCAGTCCGGCATCGCGATGATCGGCGCGATGGTCAGCCCGACCGGGTAGCCGTCGAGGGCGAGCCGACGCAGCGCGGCCAGCCGGTCCGCCACCCGGGCGGTGCCGCCTTCGAACCGTTCGCTCACCGGGGCGCAGTTGACGCTGAAGCGGACCCGGGTCCGACCGGCGTGCGGCAGCCCCACGAAGGTGTCCACATCGGCGAACTTGGTGGTCCAGCGCAGTTGCACCGGGGCGTCCCAGTCGGCGAAGTGCTGCACCGCGCGCCGCCAACTGCCGGTCAGGTGCTCCAGGGCGAGCGGGTCGGTGTAGCAGGACGCCTCGAAGGTGGTGCCCTCGTCGGCGCGCCGCGCGCTGCGGCTGGTCACCGTTCCGCGCCCGGCGTACGCCGCCAGCCCGGCCAGGATGTCGTCGAGGTCCGCGTACACCCGGGTCACCGGTGGGCCGGACAGGGAACCGGCGAGGTAGCAGTACTGGCAGTGCGCCGGGCAGCCCTCGGCCAGGTCGACCCGCCAGTCCGCGCTGGGCGCGATGGGTTGCAGGACACGCCGCGAGGGCGGGCTCACCACGATCGCCATCGTCGACTTGGCCCGGGCGTAGGTCTCCCGGTCGGTCTGCCCGCGTACCCCGGTGAGCCGGTTGGCGCGCAGGTGTTCCACCTCGATGCCGAGTGCCCGCACCCGCTCGACGATTCGTCGGCCGTGTGGGTGGTCGAGCGCGGCGGGGGTGGCCACCACCCGGCTCGGGGTCCAGCGGCGTGCCGACCGGGCCGGCGGCGCGAGGCCGGCCAGGTCGCGGGTCGGCACCCGTTCGCCACTGGCGTCGTGCGGCGCGGCGGGTACGTCCACGGCGAGCGGCTGGTCGACGTCGACGGCGTCCGGGCTGGTCATCCGGCCGGGGTACCCGTTGCCGCAGGAATCCCACCCGATCGGCCGCCCCGTGATTGACGCCGCCCAACCGGAGCGCATAACCTCTCATCTATCTGTAAACCTTGTGAACAGATGCACATCGACGCGGCGGCGCGCGTCCCGACCGAAGGGACGATCAGGTGATCGCAGAACTCTCCTCCCGTACCAGACGGATCCTCTCGTTGTTCGTCGCCCTGGTCGTCGCGTCGACCGCCGGTCTCGCGATCAACGCCTCGCGCAGTGCGCAGGCCGCGCCGACGTTCAAGGTCCTGGCCTTCTACAACGGGACCTGGGACGCCGCGCACATCGACTTCGTCAGGGACGCCCGGGCCTGGTTCCCGCAGGCCGCCGCCCAGCACGGTTTCTCCTGGGAGGCCACCAACAACTGGGGTCTGCTGAACACCGCCAACCTGGCCCAGTACAAGGTCGTCATGTTCCTGGACGACGCGCCGCCCACCGCGCAGCGAGCCGCGTTCCAGCAGTACATGCAGAACGGCGGGGCGTGGCTGGGCTTCCACGTCAGCGCGTGGACCGACAACCCGTCGAGCTGGAGCTGGTACTACAACACCTTCCTCGGCACCGGCTCGTTCCAGACGAACACCTGGGGACCCACCCGGGTCACAATGCGCGCCGACAACCGCACCCACGCCGCCACCCGGAACCTCCCAGCGACGTTCCCGTCGTCGATCAGCGAGTGGTACTCCTGGAGCAACGACCTGCGGCAGAACCCCAACATCGACATCCTCGCCTCGGTCGACCCGTCCAGCTTCCCGGTCGGCACGGACCCCAACCAGTCCTGGTACGGCGGCTACTACCCGCTCGTCTGGAGCAACCGGCAGTACAAGATGCTCTACGCCAACTTCGGTCACAACGCGATGAACTACAGCACCGACACCGGGCTGTCCTCCACCTTCGACAGCCCGCAACAGAACCAACTGCTGATCGACGGGCTGCACTGGCTGGCCGGCGTCGGCACCGTCCCACCGACCACGCCCCCGCAGTCCGACGGCATCTCGCCGACCGCCTGGCACACAGTGGTCAACCGGGGCAACGGCAAGTGCGTGGACGCCCGGGCCGCGGCCAGCGCGAACGGCACGGCCATCCAGCAGTACGCGTGCAACAGCAGCACCGCGCAGCAGTACCAGTTCGTGCCGACCAGCGGCGGGTACCTGCGGGTCAACAACCGCAACAACAGCGCCCAGGTGCTCGACGTGACGAACCGGTCGACCGCCGACTCTGCGCCGATCCAGCTCTGGTCCTACAGCGGCGGAAACAACCAGCAGTGGCGGGCCGAGCCCGAGGGCGGCGGCTACTACCGCCTGGTCAACCGCTCCAGCGGAAAGTGCCTCGACGTGCCGGGAGCGTCCACGGCGGACAGCGTCCAGCTCGTCCAGTACACCTGCAACGGCACCGCGGCGCAGTCCTTCCGGCTGGTGCCGCAGTCATAGCTCCACCGCCACGTCCGCGCCGGGGTGAACCGCGACCAGCCCCGGCGCGGGCCCGGCGGCGCGAGCGAACCGGGCGGCGACGTCCCGGATGACGGCGCGCAGCTCCGGTGGGTCGAGGACGTCGAAGTCGACAGCCAGGGTGCCGAGGAAGGCAGCCAGATTGCCCAGCGACTCCCCGCCGGTGTGCAGCAGGCAGGCCCGCTCGTCGATCGCCTCCAGCAGGCCCGCCGTGGTGGGGATCCGCTGCGCCATGGTCTCGGCCGAGGCGTGCAGGCGTACCCGGGCGGGGTGTGGCCAGGCCGCGGAGCCGACGCCGCGCAGCACGTGCGCGACCGCGTCGCCGCCTGGCGGCTCCCGCGGCGCGAAGCGGGGACCGGTCGGCACCCGGGGCTGGATCCGGTCGGCGCGGAACGTCCGCCAGTCGGCCCGGTCGATGTCCCACCCCAGCAGGTACCACCGCCGCCCGGTGTAGACCAGACGGTACGGCTCGACATCGCGCACGCTGACCGTGCCGTCATGGCCGGCGTAGTCGAACCGCAGCCGCTCCCGGCGGTGCGCAGCCGTGGAGACGGCGGTGAGCGTGTCGGCGTCCACTGTCGGGCCACCGCCGGCGGCGGAGACCGTCGCCGAGCGAAGGGCGTCCACCCGGTGCCGCAGCCGTGACGGCAGCGACTGCTCCAGCTTGGCCAGCGCCCGCAGCGAGGTCTCCTCGATGCCGGTCACCGAGCCGCCAGCCGCCGCCCGCAGCCCGACGGCCACCGCCACGGCCTCGTCGTCGTCGAGCAGCAGCGGTGGCAGCGCCGACCCGGCACCGAGCCGGTAGCCGCCGGCGACTCCCGGGTGTGACTCGATCTGGTAGCCCAGCACCCGCAGCCGCTCCACATCGGTTCGTACCGTGCGGGTGGTGACCGCGAGCCGTTCGGCCAGCTCCGCGCCGGACCACTCCCGGCGGACCTGCAAGAGAGTCAGCAGCCGCAGCAGCCGCACCGAGGTCTCCACCATCCCGGCAAGTCTGCCAGCGACCACCGACGGGGTGTGGGAGCGCCGGTTATTCGGTTGCCCGACCCGACGACGGCCTGCTGAACTACCCGAAACCGCCACCAACCTCCAGGGAGCAACAATGCGCGTTGCGTCGATGTCCGACCAGTTGGGATCTGTCGCCTACCTGAAGGACCTGACGCTGCGTGAAAACCCTGAACCTCGGCATCCTGGCTCACGTCGATGCCGGTAAGACCAGCCTGACCGAGCGGCTGTTGCACGACGTTGGTGTGACCGACCAGCTCGGCCGGGTCGACGCGGGCAGCACCCGGACCGACACCCTGGCACTGGAACGGCAACGCGGGATCACCATCCGCTCGGCTGTCGTCTCCTTCGTGCTGGAGGACGTGACCGTCAACCTGATCGACACGCCCGGTCACCCGGACTTCATCGCCGAGGTCGAGCGGGTGCTCGGTGTGCTCGACGGCGCGGTGCTGGTGATCTCCGCGGTGGAGGGGGTGCAGCCGCAGACCCGGGTGCTGATGCGGACTCTGCGCCGGCTGCGCATCCCGACGCTGATCTTCGTCAACAAGGTCGACCGGGCCGGGGCGGACCCCGAGAGGGTCTTCCGGGCGGTCGCGGAGAAGCTCACGCCGACCGTCGTGGCGATGGGCGCGGTGGCGATGCCGGGGACCCGTGGCGCCCACTGCACGACGTACGGCCCCACCGACCTCGCCTTCACCGACCGGCTGCTCGACCTGCTCACCGGCCAGGACGACGTGCTGCTCGCCGACTGGGTGGCGGACACGTCCTCGCTGCCGTACTCACGGCTACGCGCTGCGTTGGCGACGCGGACCGCCCGCGCGCTGGTGCAGCCCGTGTACGCCGGCTCGGCGATCACAGGTGCCGGAGTGGAGGCGCTGATCGCCGGGATCACCGAGCTGCTGCCCACCGTCCAGGGTGACGCCGACGCCCCGGTCTCGGGCACCGTGTTCGCCGTCGAACGGGGTCCAGCCGGAGAGAAGATCGCCCTGGTCCGGCTCTTCGCCGGCACGATCCGGATTCGCGACCGGGTCCGCGTCGGCGCGGTCGACGCTGAACTGGTCACTGCCGTACGGGTCGTCGCCCATGGGGCCGACGTGGTGGCGTCAGCGGTCGAAGCCGGCCACATCGCCCGGTTGTGGGGCCTCAAGCACGCTCGGATCGGCGACCCGGTGGGCGTACCACCCGAACGTGCCGGCACCGACCGCCACTTCGCGCCACCCACCCTGGAGACCGTGGTGGTGCCGACGCGCCCCGCCGACCGGGTCGCGCTGCACGCCGCGCTGACCCAGCTCGCTGAGCAGGACCCGCTCATCAACCTGCGGCAGGACGACCGGCAGCACGAGATCACCGTGTCGCTCTACGGCGAGGTGCAGAAGGAGGTCATCCAGGCCACCCTTGCCGACGACTTCGGCGTGGGGGTGACGTTCCGGGAGACCAGCACGGTGCACGTGGAGCGGGTGTGCGGCGTCGGTGAGGCGGTCGAGGTGATCGCGGTGGCGCCCAACCCGTTCCTGGCCACCGTCGGGCTGCGGATCGCGCCTGCGCCGACCGGTGCCGGCGTGACCTTTCGACTCGGCGTCGAGCTGGGTTCGATGCCACCGGCCTTCTTCACCGCCGTGGAGGAGACCGTGCGCCGAACCCTGCGCCAGGGCCTTCACGGGTGGGAGGTCCCCGACTGCGAGGTGACGATGACCCACGCCGGTTACTGGGCGCGGCAGAGCCATTCCCACGGCACCTTCGACAAGAGCATGTCCAGCACGGCGGGGGACTTCCGCAATCTCACCCCGTTGGTGCTGATGGCCGCACTCGCCCGTGCCGGCACCCGGGTCCACGAGCCGGTACACCGCTTCCGGCTGGAGGTGCCGGGTGACGTCCTCGGCACGCTGCTGCCCGCGCTCACCCGGCTGGACGCGGTGCCGACCGACACCACCGGGCAGGGCGCGTCCTACCTGGTGCAGGGTGAGATCCCGGCCGGTCTGGTGCACGCGCTGGAGCGTCGCCTGCCTGCGCTGACCCGGGGGGAGGGCGTGCTGGAGACCGAGTTCGACTGCTACCGGCCGGTGCGTGGCCCCGTCCCCACGCGGACCCGCTGGGACAACAATCCGCTGGATCGCAAGGAGTATCTGCTGACTGTCGCGCGCCGGGTCGGCGGCCGGTAGCGGCGATATCCATTGCGGACGCGCCCCAGCCCTCCTACTGTCGTCGGTGCACCGTCAACCGAGCAACCCGGAGGGAGTACGCATGTCGCGACGCGTCCGCACCGACGCCCGCTGGCGCCTGCTCCCCGACGGCGCCCCTTTGCAGCTCACCGCCAATACCCGTGCCTACTGCCCATCGCGGCGCAACGAGCCGGGGTGGCGCGACTGACGCCGACGCTGACGCGTCCGTCGGCCGCCCATCCCACCGGGATCGGGCGGCCCTTTCGTATCCGCGCACCGCCGCTGGCGACCACAATCTGATCATTAACGGTCACGGCACGACTGAAGGAGTCCACCATGGGATTCACCCCTCTCGCCGGTACCCGGGCACCGGTCCGGGTCTGGACCGACCCGTACGCCATCGAGCCGCAGGCCGCCAAGCAGCTGCGCAACATCGGCGCGCTGCCCTGGGTGCAGGGTGTCGCCGTGATGCCCGACGTGCACTTCGGCAAGGGCGCCACGGTCGGCTCGGTGATCGCGATGCGGCAGGCCGTCTCTCCGGCCGCGGTCGGCGTCGACATCGGCTGCGGAATGTCGGCGGTCCGTACCTCGCTGACCGCCGCCGACCTGCCGGACGACCTGGCCGGCCTGCGCTCCGCGATCGAGGCCACCATCCCGGTCGGCTTCGCCCAGCGCAAGGACTCGGTCGACACGCGTCGGATCCGGGGCCTGGAGCAGGCCGGCTGGGACGACTTCTGGGGCCGGTTCGCCAGCCTGGACCGGCGGGTGGCGCAGCTGGAGACGCGGGCGCAGCGGCAGATCGGCACTCTCGGCGGGGGCAACCACTTCATCGAGGTCTGCCTGGAGCAGGGCGGCACCGACGAGGGACGGGTCTGGCTGATGCTGCACTCCGGGTCCCGCAACATCGGCAAGGAGCTGGCCGAGCGGCACATCGGAGTGGCCCGGGGGCTGCCGCACAACGCGGACCTTCCGGACCGGGATCTGGCCGTGTTCCTCGCCGGGACGCCGGAGATGGACGCGTACCGGCGGGATCTCTGGTGGGCGCAGGAGTACGCGCGGCGCAACCGGGCGGTCATGCTGGCCCTGCTCTGCGGTGTGGTACGTGAGCACTTCCCGCAGGTCGGCTACGACGACCCGATCAGCTGCCACCACAACTACGTCTCGGAGGAGAGCTACGACGGGGTGGACGTGCTGGTGACCCGCAAGGGCGCCATCCGGGCCGGCCGGGGTGACCTGGGCATCATCCCCGGGTCGATGGGCACCGGGTCGTACATCGTGCGGGGGCGGGGAAACACCGACGCGTACTGCTCGGCGTCGCACGGGGCGGGGCGTCGGATGTCTCGGGCGCAGGCCAAGCGGACGTTCAGCACGGAGGACCTGGCCGCGCAGACCGCCGGGGTGGAGTGCCGTAAGGACGCCGGGGTGGTCGACGAGATCCCCGGCGCGTACAAGGACATCACCGAGGTGATGGCCCAGCAGGAGGACCTGGTCGAGGTGGTCGCGCACCTCAAGCAGGTGGTCTGCGTGAAGGGCTGACGTGCCGTGCGGGCCGGGGAGACCGGCCCGCACGGCCGCTGGTCAGAAGCCGACGAAGACTCGGCGCAGGTCGTCGAGGGTCACCGAGCCGGTCACCTGCACCCCGTCGGGGGTGTGCTGGGGGCCCAACCGCCCGGTGGCCAGCCGCAGCCACGCCTCGGCCGGGGCCACCAGCTCCCCGTCGGGGCGCTCCGGCACGTCGACGATCTCGACCTTCTCGCCCAGCCGCAGCCCGAACGTCCGCTCGGGCGCGTGCAGCCGGACCAGCACCGTGGCCTCCCGGCCGGCCAGTTCCTGCGGTCGGCTGGTCCAGGCCAGCATGCCGCCGATCTGGTCGAGCAGCAGCGCCACCGCACCCGGCGTCACCGCCGCGAACCTGTTGAACGCCACCTCGGCGTCCCACTGGTGCAGGGCGAACTCGCTGAGCCGGAACCGGGCCGCGGTGGCCACGTCGACCGGCTCCGGCAGGAAGCCGAGGTCGATCCGCATCGAGGCCCGGGTGTCGGCGTCCAGCGCCTCGTACGCCTCGACCAGCCGTTCGTTGGTGGCGAGGAACCCGGCGGCGTGCTCGGCCGGGGACATCGCGTCCCAGCGTGCCCAGACGCCACGGTTGAAGTCCCCGTCCGGGCCGGGCGCGCCGGAACGGGCGGCGTCCAGCGTCGCCAGGTTGATCTCGGCGCCGCTGCCCAGGTGGCTCAGCACCTGGGAGACCTGCCACTCGCTGGCCCCCGACGGCCGGAGCAGGTCGTCCTCCTTGAGGTCCCGTACGAGCGCGGCGAGCTCCTCGTGGCCCGCGCGCAGAGCTGTGATGATCTGGTCAGCAGGGGTCGACATGGATCTCCTCAAACGGATTTTCGACGATGGTCGGGACGCTACCGGACGCGGCCGCCGGCCGGCCCACCCCAGGGTCGGGGCGCTCCGGCCGGCGGCCAGGTCGGTCAGCTCAGCCCATGTGCACTGTGTTGCCGGTCGGGATGTCCTCCTTGCGGACCTTCACCAGGACCAGGGTGGCCAGGCCGGCGAGCACGATCAGCGCCGCACCCCAGGCGAAGGCCACCCGGTAGCCGTGCACCAGCGCCTCGACCTGGTTGACCGGGTTCGGCGTCCGGCCGACCAGATAGGCGGCGACAGCGCTGGTGTAGAAGGTGTTCAGCAGCGCGGTGCCGAGCGAGCCGCCGATCTGCTGGGTGGCGTTGAGCGTGGCGCTGGCCGCGCCGGCGTCGTGCTCCGGCACCCCGACCAGGGCGAGGCTGGACAGCGGGACGAAGGTGAAGCCCAGCCCCAGGCCCAGGACGACCTGCGCGGGCAGCAGGTGGGTGAGGAACGAGGTGTCCACGTCGATCTGGGTCAGCACCAGCATGCCCAGGGCGGCGAGCGCCGAACCGGCGACCATCAGCGGCTTGGCACCCAGCCGGGGCATCAGCTGGCTGGCGCCACCCGCGGCGATCAGCACACCGGCGGTGACCGGCAGGGACGCGAGACCGGCTTCGAGGGGCTTGTACTGCAGCACCACCTGGAAGTAGAAGGTCAGGAACAGGAACGCCCCGAAGAGGCCGGCGCCGATCAGCGTCGAGGTGAGGAACGCCCCGCCCCGGTTGCGGTCCAGCAGGATCCGCAGCGGCAGCAGCGGGTGGCTGGAGCGCAGCTCGATCACCACGAAGATGGCGAGCAGCACCAGGCCCGCGGCGATGAAACCGAGCGTCGCGGTGGCGTCCCAGCCGTCCTCGGCGGCCTTGGTGAAGCCGTAGACCAGGGAGACCAGGCCGGCGGTCACCACGATCGCACCGGGCACGTCGTAGCGGGTGTTGCCGTGGGCCCGGCTCTCCGGCACCAGCGGCAGCGCGAAGGCGATGGCGATGGCGGCGACCGGGATGTTGACCAGCAGGCACCAGCGCCAGTCGGCGTACTCGGTGAGCACCCCGCCGAGCAGCAGGCCGACCGCCGACCCACCGCCGGCGATCGCGCCGTACACCGCGAAGGCCTTGGCCCGCTCGGTGGCCTCGGTGAACAGGACGGTGAGCAGCGCCAGCGCGGCCGGGGCGAGCAGCGCGCCGAAGGCGCCCTGCAACGCGCGGGCGGCGAAGAGCATCTCCCCGGTGGTGGCCAGACCGCCCAGGGCGGAGGCGAGCGCGAAACCGGTCATGCCGACCAGGAAGGTGCGCTTGCGCCCCCAGTAGTCGGCGATGCGACCGCCGAGCAGCAGCAGACCACCGAAGGCCAGCGTGTAGGCGGTGATCACCCACTGCCGGTTCGCGTCGGTGATCCCCAGGTCGGCCTGGGCCTGCGGCAGTGCGATGTTCACGATCGTGGCGTCCAGGACGACCATCAGCTGTGAGACCGCGATGACCGCCAGCGCGATCCAGCGCCGCGGGTGCGGTGCGCCTGTCGACGCCCCGGCGTTGGGTGCGCCGGGCGCGGTCGAGGTGGTTCCGGGCATGGTGAAGCCTTCCGTGTTGCGAATATCGGTGAATCAGGCCGGCGACGGACGGTCGTGCTGATAGCGGAGTACCGGGATCAGCACCTCGTCGACGACCTGGGTGAGGAACGCGTCATCGGCGGGTAGGCCGTGCGCGACGATGCGGGACATGGTGAGCGCGGGCGCCAGATCGTGGAACATCTCCCGCTCGCCGGCCTCCGGCGGGATCTCCCCGCGGGCGGCGGCCCGGACCAGGATGGCGGTGCTGGCCACCCGCCCGGCCGGCAGCACCTGGTGACGCACCAGCCGTTCCAGCTCGGGGTTGGTCCGCATGGCGAAGGTCAACGCCTGCATGAGGTCGCAGTCGGCCGTGCAGATCGCGGCCGTGGCCCGCAGCAGCTCGATCAGGTCGCCACGGAGGGAGCCGGTGTCGGGCGGGTTGTGGACACCCACCTGCCGGTCGCGCAGGGCGGCGACGACCAGCTCGGCCTTGCCGTCCCAGCGCCGGTAGATGGTGGCCTTGCTGACGTGGGCGCGGGCGGCGACGGCGTCGATGGTCATCCGGTCGAAGCCGACCTCGCGCAGGGTGTCGATGACGACGGTGAACAGGTCGCTGTCGGTGCAGCGCGGAGCCCGGGCTGCCGGCACCCCGGCACCCGCGCCCACCTGCTGACCACCCAGCATCCCGACCCCCCGCGAAACGATGTCGTACTGACCCTAGTTTGCGGTTGGCTGATCGTGCAGGCTTTCGTGAGTTGCCTCGCACTCAGCCGGCGAAACGATTACGTTTCCACCCGGGGTCCGGCGGGTGAACGGGTGGTCATCCGCCGGGGGCGAGGACCACCGGCACGGCCATGGTGTTGATCCGCGCGCCGTTCTCGGCGGACACCTCGTACACCTCGACCGTGCCCTTCTGTTCGCGGACCGTGCGCCAGCCGACCAGGACCCGGTAGCCACCCCGGCAGCCGCCGCCGCAACTGGCGGTGCCGAAACCGGTGGCCACCTCCCGACCGGCGGCGTCCAGCACCCTGACGCTCACCGTGGCCTCGAACACGGTGGCGGTGCCGGTGACGACGAGCGGGGCGGAGACGCGCTCGCCGGGGATCGGGCCGGTGACCACGATCGGTGGCAGCAGGTCCGCGTAGTCCGCCCGGTCGACCGGGGCCGCGCCGTCGAGGCGGACCTGACGCACGCTGGGGAACTGGGTGAGCGTCCACACCACCTGCGCCTCGCGCAGCCGCCGGGCGGCCGGGTCGCCGGCGGGCGGTACCCGCAGCGTCGCCACGCCGTCGACGATGCGGGTGACCTCGACACCGGCCGGAAGCAGGGTGATCATCCCGGTGGCGGCCTCGGCCGGGCTCGGCCCGGCGGCCAGTTCGGTCAGCGCCAGCCGGGACGTCGCGACAGTGGCCGGCCGGATGCGCCGGGTCGGCACGAGCAGCCCGGCGCGGACGTACCACAGCTCGATCGTCACCGGGTCCGGCCGGCGCGTGCCGGTGGAGGCCGGTGTCGACGGACCCGGCGGCCGGTTCGTGGGTAGTGGCACCGGTGCCGCGGCCCGGGTCGGGGTGGGTTCCGGGCGGTCGGTGGGTGCGACGCTCGGCGGCGGCGGCGCGGTGGGCGCCGGGCCGAGGTCACCGGAGCGGGGAGTGCCGCAGCCGCCGAGCAGGAGCGCCGCGACCAGCGCCGCTGCGCCCAGCCCGACCGGGCCGCGGCCGGTCATCCCGCACCGCCCGGCGTGCCGGCGGTACGCCCAACCGCACCCGGCTGGGCCCGGTCGTCCGGGTGCGGCACGTCACCGTGCGGGCCGGCGGGACCGTCAGCGGGCAACTCCAGCCGGAACCGGGTGCCCTCGCCCGGTTCGCTGCGCACGCTCAGCGCGCCACCGAGCAGCTCGGCGTGCTCCCGCGCGATGGCCAGCCCGAGCCCACTGCCCGGCACGGAGCGGGACGGATCGACCTGGTGGAACCTGTCGAACACGCGGGGCAGATGCTCGGCCGGGATGCCCGGCCCCTCGTCGGTGACCTCGAAGACGACCAGGGGGCCGGCGCCCGCCACGCTGGCCGTGATCTCGCCACCGCCGTGCTCGACCGCGTTGGCGACCAGGTTGGCCAGGACGCGCTCCAGCCGACGCGGGTCGGTGCGCGCCGCGACCGGATCACCGGTGACCCGCACCCGCGGCGACCAGCCGCGCGACGTGACGATGCCGTGCAGCAGCGCCAACGCGTCGACCGGCCCGACGGCCAACTGCTCCCGCCCGGCGTCCAGCCGGGAGATCTCCATCAGATCCTCGACCAACCGCCGCAGCCGGACCACGTCGCCGACCACGAGCCGGGCCGCCGGGCGGGCGTCGTCGGGCAGCTGGTCGAGGTGCTCGCGCAGCAGCGACGCCGCGGCCACCAACGCGGTCACCGGGGTACGCAGCTCGTGCGCGACGTCGGCGGTGAACCGCCGCTCGCGGGCCTGCGCGGCCGACAGCGCGGCGATCTTCGACTCCAGGGCCTCGGCCATCTCGTTGAAGGTCGCCGCCCAGACGCTGAACTCGTCGCGCCCGCGTACCGGCAGGCGGGTGGCGAGCAGGCCCTCGGTGAGTGCCCGGGCGGCCCGGCTGGCCCGGCCCACCGGCTCCAACGTGCGGCGGGCCAACGCATGACCCACCGCGGCGGCGAGCAACACCACGAGCACCCAGCCGGCCACCAGCGCGGTGCGTAGCTGACCCAGGTCGGTGGCGACGTCGTCCTCCACGGTGAGGACGTACAGCTCGGCGGTCGAGCCGGGAATGCGCCCACCGATCACCAGCAGCCGAGGCCGCTCCCTCGGGGCGGAACGCTGATAACCGAGCCGCCCGTCCGCGACGGCGGCCCGCAACGCGGTGCCCAGCACCGGGGCGTACGCGGGGTGCGAGGCACGGGTCGGGCCGTCGACGAGCAGCACGTGCCGACCGCTGGCCTCGAAGCTGGTGAGCAGTTCGGTGCTGCGCTGCTCGGTCAGCGGCAGGAACTGCCCAGCGAGAACGAGTTGGTAGCGGGCGTCGGCGGCGGCCTCGTGCAGCGACGCGTCCAACCAGGACTGCCGCAGCAGCAGCCCGGTCCCGCCGGCGAGCAGCCCGGCCGACACGCCGGCGACCAGCACGAACGCGATCGTCAGCCGGCGCCGCAGGCGGCCGGGGAACACCGCGCGTCCGGCCATCGCCGACCCCCCCCGTCAGCCCGTCGACAGTTTGTAGCCGGCGCCGCGTACGGTCCGGATCAGCCGTGGCTGCGCCGGGTCGTCCTCGACCTTCGCGCGTAGCCGTTGCACCGCCACGTCGACCAGTCGGGAGTCGCCGAGGAAGTCGTGGTTCCAGACCAGGTCCAGCAGCAGTTCCCGGGTGAAGACCTGACCGGGCCGGCGGGCCAGCTCCAGCAACAGGCGGAACTCGGTGGCGGTGAGCGCCACCTCTTGGCCGTGCCGGCGGACCGCGAAGCCGCCCGGGTCGATCTCCAGGCCGCCGACCTCGATGACGGTCGAGGGGGTTGGCACGCTCACCCGGCGCAGCACCGAGCGAACCCGGGCCACCAGCTCGGGCAGGTCGAAGGGCTTGCGCAGATAGTCGTCCGCGCCGCACTCCAGCCCGACCACCACGTCGATGGTGTCGGTGCGCGCGGTCAGCATCAGGATCGGCACCTGGCTGGTCCGCCGGATCTCCCGGCAGACCTCCAGACCGTCCAGACCCGGCAGCATGATGTCGAGCACGATGAGGTCGACCGGATGGGCGCGGAACGCGGCCAGGGCCTGCCGCCCGTCGACTGCGGTGTCGACCCGGAAACCGGCGCGGCGCAGACCGAGGGCGGTGACCTCCCGGATCGAGAAGTCGTCCTCGACCACCAACACGCGGCCCTCCATCATCCGAGGGTAGACCCGGCGCCACAGTGCGTAGTCCTGGCGAAACGGCCGACATCGGCGGCCGGCTGGCCCCCTCCGGGCCCGGTCCAACCGCTACCTTCAGGTGCCTTGGGCGCACCCCTGAACCAGCTCACACGAAAGGGCACGACGTGAAACGTCATGGCTGCGTGATCCGACTCCGCCCCGAGCAGCGGGAGACCTACCTGCGGTTGCACGCCGCCGTCTGGCCGAGCGTGGAGCAGACGCTGCGCGAGGCGAACTTCCGCAACTACACCATCTTCCTCCACGACGATCTGCTCTTCGGCTACTACGAGTACGTGGGTGACGACTACGAGGCCGACCTGCGGCTGATCGCGGCGGACCCACAGACGCAGGAGTGGTGGAAGCTGACCGACCCGTGTCAGGAGTCGATCGCCGAGCCCGGATCGGGGGACTGGTGGGCCCCGATGCGTGAGGTCTGGCACCTGGCCGACGAGGCTGTCGAGCAGGCACCCGACCCGACCCGCTCTGGCAACTAGCCGGCACGGAGCGGGAACGGCGGCCCCACCGACCTGCGACGGATGTCGGTCGGACGGGCCGGCCACTGGACGGTTGATGCCGGCCGGTCCCGACCGCCCAGGTCGGCCGGCGGAAGGCGATCCGGTGGACCTTCGTACGCCCAGCGGGGTGACAACTCAGCTCTCACATTGAAGACTAGCTTCATTCGGATTCATGGATTGGTCAATATCCTACGGAGGAAGCGTGCTCACGAGAAGGAAGCTGCTCGTCGCCGCCGGCGCGGCCGTGGTCGGCGCCGTACCGCTGGCCGGCTCGGCCGTGGCCGCGTTGCCGCAGCTGGACATGGAGGCGCTGATCAAGGCGGCGCAGATCGACCCGCGTCGGCCGGACACCGCGCTGACCGAGGGGGCCAGGGACAGCGTCCTGCTGGTCGAGCGCG
Organism: Micromonospora sp. NPDC127501; assembly: GCF_040302185.1. NCBI lineage: Bacteria > Bacillati > Actinomycetota > Actinomycetes > Micromonosporales > Micromonosporaceae > Micromonospora > Micromonospora sp. NPDC127501. The sequence continues at coordinate 23,164 of NZ_JBEORJ010000019.1, forward strand.
CACTCCAGGCGAGGGGGCTGCTCTCGTCGGCGTACGTCGACGGTCATTTCGGCACCAGCACGATCGCCGCGTACGCCGCGTACCAGCGGTCGCTGGGCTACACCGGTCTCGACGCCACGGGTCTTCCGGGCCCGTCGTCGCTGCGGTCCCTCGGTGAGGGCCGGTACACGGTGGTCAGGGCGATCTCGCCCGGCAGTGTGGTGACACTGCGCGGTGTGCAGGTCAACACGCGCACCAGGTCGATGCTGTTCGAGGCCGAACGCCTGCTCGGCCGCCAGCTCGGCATCACGCAGGGCTCGTACAGCAGCGGTGTGGGCGCCTCCGCGGGCACGCACGACGGCGGCGGCGCGCTCGACCTCTCGGTCAGCGGTCTCTCCTCGGCGGTCCGAACGGACGTGCTGCGTCGACTGCGCACTGTGGGCTTCGCCGCATGGCTGCGGACGCCGGCCCAGGGGGACTGGGGTTACCACATCCACGCCATCGCCCTCTCCGACACCGACCAGTCGACAGGTGCGCAGAACCAGGCCGGCGACTATTACCTCGGTCGTAACGGCCTGGCCAACCGGGGCGTCGACGATGGGCCGGCGGTCAGCCCGAAGCGGACCTGGGAGGAGTACCAGCGCACGCTCTGAGGCCTACCGCCTACGTGCACTACTGACGGCCTGGCCTGCGGCACCGCACGCCGAGCGGCGTGCGGTGCCGTGGCCGGTCGAGCTGCGAGAATCGGTGACGGCTCGTCCGCTATGTCCCGAGACTCCGTCGTCTCACGCCGCAGTCGAAACTCGTCGACAAAATTCTGGGCGTGCTGTCGATTGGGAGCGGTTCAGTTCGTAGCCCTGGTGAGAGCCCGGCATCACGACGGGCCGTACACCTACTGGAGGGCACGATGACCGCCACTGCCAACACGACCCATGCCACCGCTTCGACAGTCGGTGCGGTGGTTCGGACCGGTGTCGCCGCCACGGCCGCCGCGAGCGCCGCCACCATGGCCGTCGCCGCCGGCGGCCACGTGGCCGGAATCAGCCTCGAACTGGGCGGCGCCCCGATCCCCGTGACGGGGTTCGGCGTGCTGACCGCCGTCTTCTCGATGATTGGCGTGATCATCGCCGCGTCGCTGGCGCGTTTCGCCCGGCGCCCCCGGCTCACGTTCGTCCGCACGACAGTGGTCCTGACGGTCCTGTCCCTGGTGCCGGACGTGATCGCCGACGCTGGGGCGGCCACCAAGGCGCTGCTGATGCTCACCCACCTGGTCGCGGCCGCGATCGTGATCCCCGCCGTCGCGCGCCGCCTGGCCGCCTGACCTGTTCCCGTCCCACCGAGCTACCGGAGGATCGTCATGAAGCAGTACCTGCTGTCAGTGCACTTCGTCGAGGGCGCGCCGACGCCGTCCGACGAGGAGACGCAGACCATGTTCAGGGAGACCGGCCGGATCAACGACGACATGCAGGCCGCGGGCGCCTGGGTCTTCGGCGGGGGACTCACCTCGCCGGACAGCGCCACCGTCGTCCGGGTCGAGAACGGCACCACCGCCATGAGTGACGGGCCGTTCGCCGAGACGAAGGAGCACATCGCCGGGTTCTGGGTCATCAAGTGCGAGGACCTGGATGCGGCGCTGGCCTGGGCCGAGAGGTGCGCGGCGGCCTGCGGCCCGGTCGAGGTGCGCCCCTTCGACGACCTGTCCCAGGCCTGACCGGCAGCCGGTCTCCCGACATGGACCTGGCGAGCATCTACCGCGCGGAGTACGGCCGCTGCGTCGCCACCCTGGCCCGCCTCCTCGGTGACATCAACCTCGCCGAGGAGGCCGTCCAGGACGCCTTCACCACGGCGCTGCAGAAGTGGCAGGCCCTGCCGCCGAACCCGGGGGCCTGGATCGTGACCACCGCACGCAACCGTGCCGTCGACCGTCTTCGCCGGGAGTCGACCCGCGAGGCCCGGCACGCCCAGGCCCTGCTGCTGTATCACCAGGATGAGCCCTCGGAGGTGGGACCGGTGCGGGACGACCAGCTGCGACTCATCTTCACCTGCTGTCACCCGGCACTGGCTCCGGAGGCGCGGACGGCTCTCACCCTGCGCCTGCTGGGCGGCCTCGAAGTACCGGAGATCGCCCGTGCCTACCTGGTCCAGGAGGCGACCGTCGCCCAGCGGATCGTGCGCGCCAAGAAGAAGATCCGCGACGCCGCCATCCCGTACCGGGTGCCGGCCGAACATGAGCTGCCGGACCGGCTGCCGCCCGTCCTCGCGGTGCTCTACCTGATGTTCAACGAGGGCTACGCGTCCACCGCCGGCCCGTTGATCAGAACCGACCTGTGCGCCGAGGCGATCCGGCTGGCCCGCGAACTCGCCACGTTGATGCCCGACGAGCCAGAGGTCCTGGGCCTGCTCGCCCTGCTGCTGCTGACCGAGGCGCGCCGCCCGGCCCGGCTCGGCCCGACCGGCGACCTGGTGCTGCTGGCCGACCAGGACCGGTCACTGTGGAACCGGCCGCTCATCGCCGAGGGCCATGACCTGGTCCGCCGATGCCTGCGCCGTAACCGGCCCGGCCCGTACCAGATCCAGGCCGCGATCAGCGCTGTGCACACCGACGGCGCCGCCACCGACTGGCCGCAGGTCCTGGCACTGTACGACCAGCTCCTCGCTCTCGCGCCAACCCCGGTCGTGGCGCTCAACCGTGCGGTCGCCGTCGCCGAGGTGCACGGACCGGCGGTGGCCCTCGCCGCGTTGGAGGGCGTCGACCTCCCGAGCTATCACCGGCTGCCGGCCACCCGGGCCGAACTGCTCGCCCGGCTCGGACGCAACGACGAGGCCCGAGCCGCCTACGACCAGGCCGCGGCGCTGGCCACCAACGAGACCGAGCGGGCCTACCTGCAGACCCGTCGTACCGAACTCACCCGTGAACGGAGAACATCATGACCGCTACCTACACCGTCGACGTCTTTTCCAGCCTCGACGGCTTCGGCACCACCAGCGGCAACTGGGGCGGCTACTGGGGAAAGCAGGGCCCCGAACTGCTCGCGCACCGCCTGTCCGTGTACAGCGCGGAGCAGCGCATGGTCTTCGGGGCCAACACGTACCGGGTGTTCGCGCAGATGCTGGCCGCGAGCACCGAGGAGTCCGATGTCCGTGACGCCTGGGTGACCCAGATGAGGAACCTGCCGGCGACCGTGGTGTCGAACACGCTGGAAGGCCCTCTCGACTGGCCGGACGCGACCGTCGTGCGCGGTGACGCGGTCGACGTCGTCGCCCGGCTCAAGGAGGAGTCCGCCGTGCCCCTGCGATCGCACGGCAGCCTGTCGTTGAACCGGGCGCTGATGGCCGCCGGCCTGGTCGACCTCGTCCAGGTGACGCTCTTCCCGGTGATCACCGGACAGACCGGCACCGAGCCGATCTTCCAGGGAGCGGCCGACTTCGACCTGGAGTTGATCGAGAGCCGGACCCTCGACGGTCGCACCCAGGAGCTCGTCTACCGGCCCACCCCGCACGTCTGACTCACTGTTCGTCGGCGACCTGGATGATCGTCTTGCCCGGTGCGCGCTGGTGACGGGCGAACGCCGAGGCCGTTTCGTGCAGCGGCCGGACGCCGCCGATGATGGGTTTGAGCCGTCCGCTCCGCAGACGCTGGGCGAGGTCCATCAGCCGGACGCGATCAGGCTCGACGACGAAGAAGACGGCTCGCCCGTCCTTCGGCGCAACGGTGGGCGGCGCGGCGATGGTGACGACGGTGCCGCCCGGGCGTACCAGGTTGGTCGACCGCTGAAGGATGTCGCCGCCGATGACGTCGAGCACCACGTCCACCTCGCCGACCTGGTGCAGCTCGTCGGCGTCCAGGTCGACGAAGGTCTGCGCGCCGAGGGCGAGCGCGAGGTCACGGTCGTCGGCTCGGCCGGTGCCGATCACGTGGGCGCCCACCTCCCGGGCGAGTTGAACGGCGATCGAGCCGACGCCGCCCGCGGCACCGTGAATCAGGACGGTCTGGCCCGGCGCGAGGTGAGCGTGGTCGAACAGTGCCTGCCATGCGGTCAGTCCGGAGATGGGCAGCGCCGCGGCCACGGCGTGATCGATGTCGGCGGCGAGCGGAGCGAGGTTGCGAGCCTCCACCGCGGTGTACTCGGCCAGGGATCCGTTGCGCGCCCAGTCGGTCAGCCCGAACACCCGCTGGCCCACGGTGAGCCCGGTTGTTCCGTAACCGAGTTCGACAACGACTCCGGACAGCTCGTGCCCGGGGATGCTGGGTGTCCGGTCGTGGCCGGCGCGATCGGTCCACGTCGCCGGCCAGTCGAGTTCGCCGGGGGTGAAACCGGCGGCGTGGACGCGCACGATGACGTCGTTCTCCGCGGCATGGGGGTACGGCATGTCGGTCAGGGTGAGCCCGCCGACACCCGCGTCACGGTCGCGTACGGTGATCGCTTCCATGGGCGTCCAATCAACTCGGCCAGGGCGAACCGACGATGCGTTCGACCGTCGTCACGCGCTGGAAGCCGGGAATGAAGTGTTCGAGGATGTCGGAGTTCACGGTGCCGTTCGTGGTCTCCGGGCGGTTCTTCAGCCCGTCGACATGGGCGCGCAGGAACTCGTTCTTGAAGTCCCCTCGTGGGTGGGCGGCGAGGATGTCGCCCAGTTGATCGTGTTCCAGCCCGTCCAGGCCGAGGCCGAGCACGTCGGTCAGGACGCCGAGGTAGGTGGTCGCGATCTCCGGGCCCATCCGGTCGGGAATGCCCGGCGAGGTGTGCAGCGCGATCGCCGTCCACACGGTCTCGGCGGCGGCGGTCGAGAAACCCTGGCCCAGAAGGAACGCGCGCGCGTGGTCGGCGCCGTCGATCTCGAAGCGCTGCTCGACGTCGGAAAACGGGGTCAGGAGGCCGGTGTCGTGGAACATGGCCGCCAGGTAGAGCAGCTCCGGGTCCGGTTTCACGCCGAGCCTGCGAGCGTGAATCAGGCCGAAGAGGAAGACGCGCCGGGAGTGGTGGTAGATGACCGGTCTGGTGGTTTCCCGGATGTGCCTGGTCGCTGCGGCTACCGCCGCCGTCTCAGGAATCTCCAGCCCCCCGATGACCTCTGACATGTCCTCCGACCTTTCCGGCAGTGGGCGACGTGCTGACGTCCTCCATGCTGCCCACCGATCGTTCTACGCCGCCGCCCTCGTCCGGCCAGGAATCCCTCATATCCGGACACGGTTCGCGGTCGGTAACGGCGTGCTACCAATGAGCGGTGCTGAACACCGGTCCGCATCGCGTCGCGATCTTCGTCTACGACGGGGTGACGTTGTTGGATGTCGCCGGTCCGGCGGAGGTGTTCAAGGAGGCGAACCGCTTCGGCGCCGACTACCGGATCGTCCTGTTGTCGCCGACCGGGGCGGATGTCACGTCAAGTCTCGGGGTTCGGATAGCGGTTGACGGTGCCGTTTCTGCCGAGCCCGCCTTCGACACGCTCCTGGTGGCCGGGTCCGACCACTATCCGCGCGCCCAGGTGCCCGCGGACCTGGCCGACGCCGTACGCCTACCGGTGGCGGTGGCGGGAAGGGTCGCCTCGATCTGCACCGGGGCGTTCGTGCTCGCCGCCGCCGGTGTCCTCGACGGCAAGCGTGCGACCACGCACTGGCAGGTCGCGCACGAGCTCGCCGCGCGCTACCCAGCGTGCCGCGTCGAGCCGGACGCGATCTACGTTCGCGACGGCACCACGTACACCTCGGCAGGGGTGACGGCCGGTATCGACCTGGCGCTCGCGCTGGTCGAGGAGGACCACGGGCCCGACCTGGCGCGCGACGTCGCACGCGCCCTGGTGGTGTACATGCAGCGTGCGGGCGGCCGGTCCCAGTTCTCGGCGCCTCTGCAGGGACCGCCGCCCCGCTCGGCGGCGCTTCGGACGATCACCGACGTGGTGACGGCGAACCCCCGTGGGGAGCACTCGCTCACCGAACTCGCCAAACACCTCAACGTGAGCACCCGGCAGCTCACCCGGCTCTTCCACGACGAGTTGTCCACCACGCCGGCCCGCTACGTGGAGAACATCCGCTTCGACATGGCGAGGGCGTTGCTCGACCAGGGCCACACCGCGACGCGGGCCGCGACCCTCGCCGGTTTCCCCAGCTACGAGAGCATGCGACGGGTCTTCGCCCGGAAGCTGTCGATCAGCCCCGCCGCCTACCAACGCCGGTTCGCTACTGCTCGCCGCGCCCAGCCGGGCTAGTGCCTCGCTTGGCCGTCCGCCTCCACCTCGGCGGACGGCCAAGCGGACCGGCCGGTTCCGATCACCACTGGTGGGCGACGTCGAGCACCACCCGGCTGTGGGTGCCGGGACCGGCGAGCACGAGCACCCGGAACGGCAACCGCGCCCGTACGCCGACGGCGAAGGTGCTGTAGCCCTCGAAGCTGCCGCCGAACACCACGTCGCGCAGCGTCGGGTAGCGCAGCAGGTTCCCCACGTGCTCGCCGACCGCGAAGGGCACGGTGCCCAGGTGGTCGTCGTCGTACGCCGGGGCCCGCAGTGAGACCCGCAGCAGCGCCCCGCCGGCGGTGTACGGCGACAGCGCCAGCCCTTCGCCCTCGGTCCACGTCTCGCCGTAGCCGATCGCGTAACCGTCGACCGGACCATTGAACTCGAACACCACCCGGTCGTAGCAGTCGTGCCGGCCGGTCCGTACGTCGACCAGCGGGGCGCCGCTCAGCGCGCCGGCGGTCTTCTCCCCGCTGCCCCAGGTGATGCCGCAGTACGCCGCTCCGGTCGTGGTGCCCGCGGCGGTGCTGCTGCCGGCGCTGGCGACCAGCCCGGCGAGGACGACCGCCAACGCGGTCAGTGCGCTCCTGATCCTCATGGTGGTTTCTCCGTTCGGTACCGGGGTCACGTCGCGGCGGCGCTGCCGGTGACCCTCTGCCGCCACCGTCGTCCTGCCCCGACACGGGCGCTTCGCCGCGGCGTAACCACCAGGTAACAGCCTCCACGTCGCCGGTATGACGCTTCCGCTATGCCGAACATCGATCGCCGTCACATTAACATCTACGTGCATCGATGACCCGGGGCCGACGGCCGCCGGACGACCGCAGGGGAGTACCCGATGTTCCGAGGACAACTGAGACGCGCGGCGCTGGCCATGCTGGTGGCGATCCTGGCGGCGGCCGGGATGCAGCTCGCCACCGGTACGCCGGCCGCCGCCGTTCGAACCGTCTACTACGACGCGAGCCGGACCGGCGAGTTCCGCACCAACTTCGACCAGGCGGCGCAGATCTGGAACAGCCGGGTCAGCAACGTCCGACTCCTGGCCGGCACCCCGGCCAGCATCACCATCTACGTCGACGACGGCTGGCCCCGCGCGCAGCCGACCGGTCTCGGCTCGGGCCGGATCTGGATGGGCCGCACGGCCGTCAACCAGGGCTACGACCGCACCCGCATCGCCACCCACGAAGTCGGCCACATCCTGGGCCTGCCGGACCGGCGCACCGGCCTCTGCTCCGACCTGATGTCCGGCAGCAGCGCACCGGTCTCCTGCCGCAACGCGAACCCCAGCGCGGCCGAGGCGAGCCGGGTGAACTCGCTGTTCGCCGGCACCCTGGCCGCACCGGCCAGCACGACGTACACCTGGAACGGCGCATCGGACATCAGCCCGCTGGTGGTCGGCGGCCGACCGGCCACGGAGAACTACCCCTTCATGGTGTACGTCTCCGGCTGCACCGGCACGCTGATCAAGGGCAACTGGGCGGTCACCGCCAAGCACTGTTCGACGCCGTCCTCGGTGCGGGTGGGCAGCATCAATCGTTCCAGCGGCGGGACGGTGGTGCGGGTGACCCGGGCGGTGAACCACCCGAGCGTCGACGTCAAGCTGCTGCAACTGGCCAGCTCGGTCACGTACGCGCCGGCCCCGATCCCGAGCACCTCCGGCGCGGTCGGCACCGCCACCCGGATCATCGGCTGGGGCCAGACCTGCGCCCCGCGGGGCTGCGGTTCGGCCCCGGCCGTGGCCAACGAACTCGACACGTCCATCGTGGCCGACAGTCGGTGCTCCGGCATCAACGGCCCGTACGAGATCTGCACCAACAACACCAACGGCAACTCCGGCGCCTGCTACGGCGACTCGGGTGGTCCGCAGGTGCGCCGGGTCAACGGAGTGTGGAACCTGATCGGCGCGACGAGTCGGGCCGGCAACAACAACTCCACCTGCGCCACCGGCCCGTCCATCTACGTCGACCTGCCGTCGATCCGATCGTGGATCTCCACTCAGGTGGGTGGCCTGCCGGTCTGACCATCAGCGACGTCGCGGGCGGGGACGAGAGCCAGACACGTCCCCGCCCCGGTGTGCCGGTGTCACCCACGCGATCCCACAATGCAGTACGGTGCGTGGCATATCGGCACATCGGAGGTGGCGTCATGCCTACCGTCGTCGTTCTCGCGCTGACCCTCGCCCTCGCACCCGCGCCGTCTCCGTCGGCAACCTCCAACCCGCTCGGTGACATCGTCGGCGGCGTCGGTCGGATCGTCGACGACCTGCTCGGTGGCGACACGCCGACTGCCGCTCCCACGCCGAGCGACGCCCCCACCGGGCCGGCCACGCCGAGTCGGCCACCGGTCGTCGGTCGGCCCAGTCCGGCGGAACCCACCGCGATTCCCAAGCCCGCCGGGTCGGCGGGCGGTGGTGTCCCCGCACCCGCAGCACCCGATCGCCGCACCGCTGGCGAGGGCACCGGTACCCGCGAGTCCGTCGTGCCGCCGCGCGACGGCGACACCCCCGCCCCGATCGCCCCGCCGGCGCTCGCCAACCCCACCCGCAATGCCTGGCCACCCGCGTCGTACCTGCTGGTCGTGGCGGTCCTCGCGGTGCTGGCGCTGCTGCTCCTGCGCCGCCGGGCCCCGGCTCCCGCCGCCGCCGTGCCCGGGCCGGACCCCGGACCCGTACCGGATTCGGGCCCGGAGCGGGATTCCGGCCCGGTCCCGGACAACATCAGCCGATTGCCGACCAGCCTCAACGCCATCTACGAGATGGGCCGGCAGGACGAGCGCCTCGAACAGGAGCGCCGCCGGCGAACCTGAGGGCACGCCGTCCTCACGACGCCGGGTAGGCGCCCTCACGCCGGGGGATCGCGTCGTCGTACGCACCGACCGGCCCGCTGTGGCGGGTCTTGCCCTTCGGGTACGGCCAGGCGTTCGCGGTGCAGCCGTGCAGGCCCAGCGTCTGCTGCTGCATCACCGGCGCCGGCCGGCCCCGCCCGGGGCACCGCTCGTGGCCGTACCCGAGTTTGTGCCCCACCTCGTGGTTGACCATGTACTGCCGGTAGGTCTCGAGGGTCGCGCCGTAACCCGGCACCCCCTTGACCCAGCGCGCCACGTTGAGCACCACCCGGCCACCGTTGCGGCAGGAGGTGTAGGCGTCCGGTACGTCCTGGCAGAGGGTGTCGCGGGTGCCGGGAGTAGCCAGGTAGATGGTGAAGTCGGTCGGTTCGCCGGCACCGACCCGGCGCAACCGCCACGCCCCGCCCGCCGTCCACCCGCGTGGGTCGTTCAACGTCGTGGTGATCGCCGTGGCGATGTCCTTCGCCCGCAGGCCCCGGATGTCGCGCTCCACGGCGACCCGGTAGCGCAGCAACCGGCCGGCCGTCGCTCGCCCGGGGGTCGTCTCGCCGGGCGCCACCGACCAGCGGTTACCGCCGGTGGCCGGGTAGCTGACCGGGATGACCGGCGCGGAACTGGGTCGGACCTCGACGGCCCCGGTCGGCCGACCGCCAGGTGTCGCCGGCCCGTTGGGCAGCCCTCCGGCGGCCACCGGGTCGGTGGCGGGTTGCCCGGCGGCGGGCAGGCCGCATCCGGTGAGCAGCGCCACCACCAGCAGTGACGCCATCGATGCGGTGCCCCAGCGGCGGGTAGCCTTCGTCGACATGTCTCTCCCCTCGCGCGTCGCTCGGCGGCGGCGCGGAGGAGAAGACGGGTGACCGTGGCGAAAAGTTGATGTGACCCAGGGCTCAACCTTCTGCCGGCCTCACCCGTCTCTAGCTCTGTGGCACGGGGAGGGTTCGCGGTGGCGCGGGGTGACGCGGATTTCGTCGAGTTCGCGCGGGCGGCGTCCGCGCGACTGGTGCACGCCGCGTTCCTGATGACCGGTGACCACCACCAGGCCGAGGACGCCGCGCAGACCGCACTGGTGCGCACCTACGCGTCGTGGTCGCGAATCCACGACGACGACGCCTACGGGTACGCCCGCCGCACGCTGGTCAACCATCTGGTCGACGGGTGGCGACGGCCGATGCGGGAGTACCCGACCGACGAGGTGCCGGAGCAGCGGCGTGGCGACGTGGCCGACGACGTGGCCACCCGGCGCTGGTTGATCACCATCCTCGGTGCCCTCAGCCCTCGGGAGCGCGCCATCGTCGTCCTGCGTTACTACTTCGACCTGCCGGAGGCGCAGGTGGCCCGGGAACTCTCCGTATCCGTCGGCACGGTCAAGAGCACCAGTTCACGGGCGCTGGAGAAGCTGCGCAGCGCCACGCCCCGCACGGCCGATGAGGAGGCGCGCCGATGAGCGAGCTGGACCGGCTCCGCCAGGCCATGCGGGCGACCGAGCGCCCCGACGCCGTGCTCGACCTGGACACCGTGATGCGCGAGGGACGCCGGTTGCGTACCCGTCGGCGGGTCGCCGGAGCCGGGGCGGCGACGCTCGCGACCGGCCTGGCCGCCGTGGTCGTGGTGGTGGCGGTCGGCGCGTCCGGGCCCGGCGATCCGGCGCCGACCGAGCACCCACCGCCGGTCGCCGTCGCTCCACCGTCGGTCGGTGTCTCGCCGTGGGCGGACAAGTCGCTGGGCCCCACGCCACCGCCGACGGTGGGCCGCGACGAGCCGCCACCGAAGCCGCTGGGCCAGATCGTGGACAGCGGGGTGCGGCACGGCGCCGAACGTCGGGTCTACTACTTCGTCCCGGTGTCCGTGCCCGGCGAACCCAAGGTGTCCATCGGACTGGCCGCCGGTCGCCAGGCTCCGGACGGCTCGTTGAGCACCGACATCCTGGTCAACGACGTGGAGGGCAGCGACCGCAGCGCCGGATTCCACCAGATCGGCTACGACGAGCGCTTCGCCGCGCCGGTGCCCACCTTCGGTTACTTCGTCGGCCCCGCCAAGCGGATCACCGGCACCGTCGACGGTCGGCAGGTCGACGCCCGGGTGGCGCCATGGAGTGGCGACAAGCAGGTGCTGATCTTCTGGTTCGACCCGGCGTTGCTCACTCCGGGGGAGCAGCTGGACGGCATCATCGCCCGCGACGCCAGCGGCCGCCGACTCTGACGCGCCGCCGGCGCTCAGGCCAGTCGCCGCTCGATGGTCACCGTCGTCCCCTCGGCGGTGGAGACCAGCCGCACGTCGCCGTAGGCGTTCATCAGCAGCGCGCCGCGTCCCCGGTCCATCGCCGGCCGGCGGTCCCGCCAGGTGCCGAAGTCCCGTACCGCGATCCGGATCAGGCCGCCACCCACCTGGACCCGCACCCGCACCTCCGGGCGGCTGGGCCGCTGCGCGTGCTCGACGGCGTTGTTCACGGCCTCCGAGGCGGCGAGCAGGAGATCTTCCAGCACGTCCGGGTCGACGTCCAGCTCGCCCAGTGCGCCCCGGACGTCCCGACGCATCGCCGCGGCGGAGGTGGGTGCGGACGGGTACGTCCAGCCGACGTCCAGGAGGTCGCCCAGCCCGACCGGCTCGGCCGGCGCCTGCACGACCACTGACGCGTCGCGGACGGGTTCGACCGCCGGGGTCGGCGGAACGGGGCCGACCGGGGCGGTTCGTGCCGGGGGAGCCGCGGCAGCTACCGTCGCCGGGTCGCCGCCGATCACCGCGGCGGGGGTACGGTCGCGGGCTCGGCGGATGCTGGCCCGGATCCGGGCGATCAACTCGGCCGCGGCGAACGGTTTCACCAGGTAGTCGTCGGCGCCCAGGCTCAGGCCCTCCACGCTGGCCTCCCCACCGGCGCGGGCGGAGAGCACCAGCACCGGCAGCGTCCGGGTCGTCGGGTCGGCGCGTAGTCGACGCACCAGGTCGAAGCCGTCCAGCACCGGCATCATCACGTCGGTCAGGACCAGGTCGGGCAGATCACGGTGGATCTCGTCGAGGGCCTGCCGGCCGTCGGTGACGGCCCGCACCCGCCAGCCCTGCCCGGTGAGCAGCCGGGTGAGGTACGCCCGCATGTCGGCGTTGTCGTCGGCGAGCAGGATCCGGACCCCGGCCAGATCGTCCGTGGCCGGCCCGGCCGCGGGGTCGGGCTCGGTCAGCGCGTCGTCCGGTTCGGTGAGCCAGCCCATCGCCTCCTCGACGGCGGCGCGGGCCGCGTCACCCCGCCCGTCCACCGCCGGCCCGGTGACCGCGGTGCGATGCGCCGCCGACCAGGGCAGCGCCACGGTGAACCTGCTGCCGACGCCCACCTGGCTGGTCACGCGCACGTCGCCGCCCTCCAGCCGGGCCAACTCGTGCACCAGGGCCAGGCCGATGCCCGTGCCCTCGTGACTGCGCGAGCGCGCTCCCCGCACCCGGTGGAAGCGTTCGAAGAGCTTCGGCAGGTCCCGTTCCGCGATGCCGATGCCGGTGTCCGCGACGGTGAGGCGCACCTCCTCGTCGTCGGCGTCGAGGGTGACCCGGATGCGGCCGATGAACGTGTACTTCAGCGCGTTGGAGAGCAGGTTCGTGACGATGCGTTCCCAGTTGACCGGGTCGACCGCGACCGGCCGGGGCAGCGGTGGGCAGCTCACCTCGAGAGTCAGCCCGGCCCGCTCGACGGCGGCCCGGAACACCCCGGCGAGCTCGGCGGTCAGCGCGGCCAGATCCACCAACCGGGCGTCGCTGCGCGCCCGCCCGGCCTCCAGGCTGGAGAAGGTGAGCAGACTGTTGACCAGCGTCAACAGTCGGGTGGCGTTACGCCAGCCGGTCTCCACCCGCTCCCGCTGCACCGCCGCCAACGGCGCGGTGGTATCGGTGAGGGCATCGGTCAGCGGGCCGAGGATCAGGGTCAACGGGGTACGGAACTCGTGGCTGACGTTGGCGAAGAAGTCGGTCTTGACCCGGTCCAGTTCCGCCATCGCCTCGATCCGGCGCCGCTCCTCCTCGTACTCCTGGGCGTTGCGCAACGCCACGGAGATCTGCTGGGCGAGCAGTTGGTGGAAGGAGCGGTACGCCTCGTCGAGCCCTCGGCTGGGGCTGACCCCGGCGAGCAGGACGCCGAGCGGCTGATCCTCGTCGGCGGAGGGCAGCGGCAGCGCCAGGGCGGTGCGGACCGGGTCGTTCCACGGGCCCGCGGGCAGCGGCAGCCGGTCGGCGACGTCGGTCACCTGGGTCGCCCGGCCCTCGGCGGCGTCCGCCAGCCCCCAGGCGTACGCGGGCGGGCCCGGGTCGGCCAGCTCGACGGCGTCCGGCAGGGCCCGAGCGTGCCCCTGGTCGCCGCCGGTGCAGGCGACCCGGCGCAGCGCCGTGCCGTCGCGCAAATAGATGGCGGCGAACGGCACGTCCAGGGGGTGGCCGTCGATCACGTCGATCAGCCGAGCGCCGGTGGCGTCCACGTCGACGGTTCGCCCGTCGCCGAGCACGGACAGGTCGCGCAGAAGACGGAGCCGGCGTTCGCCGACCACCTGCTGGGTGACCTCGCTGCACACGGTCAGTACGCCGACGGTGCGGCCGTCGTCGTCGCGGGCCGGGGCGTGCGAGACGCTGAAGTACGCCTCCTCGCGGTAGCCGGCCCGCTCCAGCAGCAGTTGCAGCGCGGGGACCCAGCTGGCCACCCCGGTCGCCATGGCCTCCTCGATCAGCGGGGCGAGCACGTGCCAGCCCTCGGCCAGCGTCACCCGGACGTCGTCGCCGAGCGCGGCGGGGTGCTTGTCGCCGATCAGCGCCGAGTACGCGTCGTTGTAGAGCTGGGAGTAGCTCTCGCCCCAGAGCAGCAGCATGGGATACCGGGAGGAGAGCACCATCCGGACGGCGGCGCGCAGGCTCTGCGGCCATCCGCCGACCGGGCCCAGCGGGGTGTCGGCCCAGTCCAGCTGTGCCATCAACCGCCCGGTGTCGCCGCCGCCGACGAACAGGTCAATGCTGGGTCGTGTCACGCTCGATCCGACCCCATCGCAAGCCCCCGTTCCGGGCCCGACGACCCCTGCCGCGTTACCTACCCATCCTGACACCTCTACTCACCTGTGCCGACGCCGGTACCCACCGTCGAACCGGCGGCGGTTCGGGACGAACGACCGATGCTCAGTAAATAGATATCTGTCAGTGTCTCGGGTATCTCTCTCCGACCCCGAGGAGCCCCCATGAGAGGCAGAACGCTGAGCGCGGGAATCGCGCTCGCCGTGTTCGCCGGGATGACGGTGCCGCTGGCCGCCCAACCGGCGGCCGCGTCATCTCCGACCGCCACGACGGTGACCCGGCCGATCGCCGCGTCCGCCGCCGCGTTGGCCGCGCCGGACATCTCCATCACCAACGTCCAGGCGCACCTGACCCAGTTCAACGCCATCGCCACCAGCAACGGTGGCAACCGACGGGCCGGCTCGGCCGGCTACACCGCCTCGCTCAACTACGTCAAGACCAGGCTCCAGTCAGCCGGCTACACCGTCAGCGAGCAGTACTGCTCCAGTTGCCGGTATCCCTCGAACAACCTCATCGCCGAGTGGCCCGGCGGCCCTGCCGACCAGGTGGTCATGTTCGGCGCGCACCTGGACGGCGTCTCGGCCGGTCCAGGCATCAACGACAACGCCACCGGCTCGTCCACCCTGCTGGAGAACGCCCTCGTCCTGGCGGCGCAGAACCCGACCATGACCAAACGGGTGCGGTTCGCCTGGTGGACCGACGAGGAGCAGGGGCTCAACGGCTCCCGGTTCTACGTCAACTCGCTCAGCGCCACCCAGCGCGGCTACATCAAGGGTTACTACAACTTCGACATGGTCGGCTCGACCAACGGCGGCTACTTCATCAACCGGGTCACCTCGACCACGGCGGCGCCGCTGAAGGCGTACTGGGACTCGTTGGGCCTGCAACCGGAGGAGAACGTCGAGGGCCAGGGCCGTTCCGACGACTACTACTTCCAGCAGGCCGGCATCCCCACCTCGGGTTACGCCGCCGGCGCCAGCGCCCGCAAGACAAGCGCCCAGGCCGCCAAGTGGGGCGGCACCGCCAACTCCGCGTACGACCCGTGCTACCACCGGTCCTGCGACACCACCGCCAACGTCAGCGCCACAGTGCTGAACCGGGCGGCCGACGGTGTCGCGTACGCGCTGTGGCAGCTCGCCGTGGGCGGCGGCACCCCGACCTGCACCGGCGGCCAGGTGGTCGGAAACGGTGGCTTCGAGAGCGGCAGCACGCCGTGGACCGCGTCCTCCGGCGTGATCACCAACGCCAGCGGCCAGCCGGCCCGGACCGGGTCGTACAAGGCGTGGCTCAACGGGTTCGGCACCACCCGCACCGAGAGTCTGTCGCAGTCGGTGACCCTGCCGGCCGGCTGCGCCACGTACACGCTGTCGTTCTGGCTGCACATCGACACCGCCGAGACCACCAGCTCCACGGCGTACGACCGACTCACCGTGCAGGCGGGTTCGACCACGCTGGCGACGTACTCGAACCTCAACGCCGCCACCGGTTACGTGCAGCGCAGCCTCAACATGGCCGCGTTCGCCGGGCAGACGGTGACGCTGCGGTTCACCGGCACCGAGGACTCGTCGTTGCAGACCACCTTCGTGATCGACGACGTGACGTTGCAGGCGAGCTGACCGCGTACCCGAGAAAGGGCCGCCACCGGTCTCGCCGGTGGCGGCCCGTCGCGTCGTGGGTCAGGGGAGCTGTGGGTAGAGAGCCGCGACGCCACCGGCCAACCCCGCCTGCACCTGGCGGCTGAGGTCGTCGGCGACGATCTCGTACGAGTCGGCCTCGATGCCGTCCACGCCGATGCGGGCGATCGACGCCGGGTCGGACTTCGGGCCGGTGACGTCGGCGGCCATGTCGGTGTCCAGGTAGCCGACGTGCAGGCCGGCGACCCGGACGCCCCGGTCGGCGAGTTGGACGCGCAGCACGTTGGTCATCGCCCACTCGGCGGACTTGGCGACGCTGTAGGCCGGGTGGATCGGGGAGCCGAACCAGGAGAGCACGGAGAGCACGTTGAGGACCGTTCCGCCCCCGTTGCCGGCGATGACCGGCGCGAACGCCCGGATCGTCGACAGGGTGCCGATGTAGTGGGTCTCCAGCTCCAGCCGGATGAGGTCCAGGTCGCCGTCGAGCAGGTTGGTCCGGGTGTCGATGCCCGCGTTGTTGATCAGCAGGTTCACGCCGCCGGCCAGCTCGGCGGCGGCGGACACCGAGGCGGGGTCGGTGATGTCGAGGCGGACCGGCGTCACGCCGGGTAGGTCGACGCTGTCGGGGTTGCGGGCGCCGGCGTAGACGGTGGCGCCCCGGGCGAGGAGTTCGGCGGCCAGGTGCCGGCCGAGGCCACGGTTGGCGCCGGTGACGAGGGCGGTGCTTCCAGCGATCTTCATGGCGGTGACGCTATCCGACCTGACTTCTGTGCGCCAAAGTCAGCTATGTCACGGCGGCGATTGGCCGAATCGGGAATAGGACCCGGACGCGCCCACACCCCGACCCGTGACGACTCGTATCCTTTCCGCGAACCTCCGCACGAGCCGAGATGGGAGACGGTGTGAGCAACCAGGCCGAAACGTTGGAATTCCAGGCCGAGGCGCGTCAGCTCCTCCAGTTGGTGGTCCACTCGATCTATTCGAACAAGGACGTCTTCCTGCGGGAACTCATCTCGAACGCGTCCGACGCACTGGACAAGCTCCGGCTGGCCACCCTCGTCGACAAGGACCTCGTCGCCGACACCGACGACCTGCACGTCGCCCTGGAGATCGACCGCGACGCCCGCACCCTCACCGTGCGCGACAACGGCATCGGGATGACCCGCGACGAGGTCGTCCAGCTGATCGGCACGATCGCCAAGTCGGGCACCGCCGAGCTGCTGCGCCAACTGCGCGAGTCCGCCGACGCCCACGCCAAGCAGGACCTCATCGGCCAGTTCGGCGTCGGCTTCTACGCCGCGTTCATGGTCGCCGACCGGGTCACCCTGCTGACCCGCAAGGCCGGCGAGACCGGCGGCACCCGCTGGGAGTCCACCGGCGAGGGCACCTACTCCATCGAGGCGGTCAACGAGGCGCCGCAGGGCACCACGGTGACGCTGCACCTCAAGCCGGCCGACACCGAGGACAACCTGCACGACTACACCGCCGAGTGGACGGTCCGCGAGATCGTCAAGCGCTACTCCGACTTCATCGCCTGGCCGATCCGGATGAGCGTCGAACGCCCCGGCGCCGACGGTGAGGCCGCCACCCGTGAGGTGCAGACCCTCAACTCGATGAAGGCGCTCTGGGCGCGGCCCCGCGACGAGGTCGACGCCGCCGAGTACAACGAGTTCTACAAGCACGTCAGCCACGACTGGGCCGACCCGCTCGAGGTCGTGCACATGAAGGGCGAGGGCACCTTCGAGTACGAGGCGCTGCTCTTTCTGCCCAGCCACGCCCCACTGGACCTGTTCTCCCCACAGGGCCGCCGTGGCGTCCAGCTCTACGTCAAGCGCGTCTTCATCATGGACGACTGCGAGGCGCTGGTCCCGACCTACCTGCGCTTCGTCAAGGGCGTCGTCGACGCGCACGACCTGTCGCTGAACATCTCCCGGGAGATCCTCCAGCAGGACCGGCAGATCCAGATCGTCCGCCGCCGCCTGGTCAAGAAGGTCCTCGCCACGGTCAAGGACCTCAAGGCCAACCACGCCGAGCGCTACCGCACCTTCTGGACGGAGTTCGGCGCGGTGGTCAAGGAAGGGCTGATCGACGACACCGACAACCGGGACACCCTGCTGGACATCCTGTCGGTGGCCTCCACCAACGACCCGGCCGAGCCCACCGACCTGGCCGGCTACGTGTCGCGGATGAAGGACGGCCAGAGCGACATCTGGTACGCCACCGGCGAGTCCCGGGCCGCCATCGAGAACTCTCCGCACCTGGAGGCGTTCCGGGCCAAGGGGCACGAGGTGCTGCTCCTCACCGACCAGGTCGACGAGGTGTGGGTCGAGCGGGTCGGCACGTACGACGGTCGGCCACTGCGCTCGATCGCCAAGGGCGAGATCGACCTGGACACCGACGAGGAGAAGCAGCAGGCCGAGGCCGAGCGCGAGCAGCAGCGACAGGAGTTCGCCGGGCTGCTCGACTGGCTGGGGACCACCCTCACCGACAGCGTCCGCGAGGTTCGCCTGTCGTCGCGGCTGACCACCTCACCGGCCTGCGTCGTCGGGGACGCCCACGACCTCACTCCGACCCTGGAGAAGATGTACCGGGCGATGGGGCACGAGATTCCCACGACCAAGCGGATCCTGGAGATCAACCCCGGTCACCCGCTGGTGTCCGGGCTGCGCAAGGCCCACGAGCAGGGCAGCGACCCCGCCGCCCTGACCGAGACCGCCGAGCTGCTGTACGGCCTGGCGGTGCTCGCCGAGGGCGGTGAGCTGACCGACCCGGCCCGCTTCACCCGGACGCTCGCCGACCGGCTGGCGCGCACCCTGTAACAGCTGGTTCAGTTCCGTCGGCGGCGCGGCCGCTGACCGTCGACACGCGAACGCTCGGCCGGATCAACCGGCCGAGCGTTCGCGCGTGTGACGACTCGTGCGCGACGGTCAGGCCGCGGAGGCGGCCTTCGCGCCCCGGTGCGACGCCACCGGGCCGGCGTTCCAGCCCCAGCGGGGGGCCGGCACCGCCGCGTCGCTGCGCCCGTCCGTGTCGACGTCGTCGCTGTCGGCTCCGTCGATGGTCACCTCGACGGAGCGGGGAGTGCTGCGGGCCAGTCGCAGTGAGTGCTCCGCGCCGGTGCGGGCCGCGCACGGCCAGGACTGCCCGGCGCACTGGAGGTTGCGGCACCGGCCCTCGTCGTCCGGCTCGTGTGCGCTCAGCACGTCGATCGCCAACTGCCACAGCAGCGGGTCGGTCACGTCGTGCGGACGCTCGGCGGTACGACTCGGTCGGTTGCTGGTGTCGTCGGACATGGTGGGCCCCCCTCGTCAGGCTGTACCCCCCAAGGGTCACCCGTCAGCCGCCGGCTAAACCGCCGACCTGCTGTGATGTGTCGCTGATCGCAGCTCGCCCGTGGACGCCGCACGCTTATCGGTCAGTCCGGCAGAAGCGGCATCTCCACGCCCGGCTCCCGGCCGAGCAACACCGCCCGCGTGAGCGCCGCTGATCCGAACCGGTCGCGGACCGCGTCGACCGCAGCGTCCAGATGGGACCCTGGGTCCGGCTCGAACGGCAGCTCAGGCTGGACCGGATTGTCATCGAGGTTGCCCACTGAGACACCGATCAGAGTGATGCCCCGGCGATCGATCTCGGACAACGCCGCGCGTAGCAGCGCACGCGCGGCGGCGAGCAGTGGCGTCGTGTCCGCCGTCGCCTTACCCACCGTGTGCGAGCGGGTCGCCCGGGTGTAGTCGCCGAAGCGCAGCCGCAACACCACGGTGCGGCCGGACCGCCCGGCCGTCCGCATCCGCCGGCTGACCCGGTCGACCAGGCCGGCGAGGATGGCGTCCAGTTCCGTCGAGGCGTGCGGGCTGCGACTCAGCGCGTGCTGCGCGCCCATCGAACCGCGCCGCCGCCCCACCTGCACCGCCCGGGGGTCGCGATTGTGCGCCAGCGCGTGCAGGTGCCGGCCGGCGCCCGCACCGAGCAACGACACCAGCGCCGCCTCACCGAGGCGGGCCACCTCCCCGACGGTACGGATCCGACGTTCGCGCAGCTTCGCGGCCGTGACCGGGCCGACGCCCCAGAGTCGTTCCACCGGCAGCGGGTGCAGGAACGCCAGCTCGGCGTCCGGTGCGACCACCAGCAGGCCGTCCGGTTTCGCCACGCCGCTGGCCACCTTGGCCAGGAACTTCGTGCGGGCCACCCCCACCGTGATCGGCAGGCGGACCCGGTCGCGGACCTCCCGGCGCAGTCGTTCGGCGATCTCGGCCGGTGGCCCGATCAGCCGCCGCAGACCCCCCACGTCGAGGAACGCCTCGTCGATGGAGAGCCCCTCGACCAGCGGCGTGGTCTGCCGGAAGATCTCGAAGACCGCGCGGCTCGCCGCCGTGTACGCCGACATCCGCGGCGGCACGACGATCGCGTCCGGACAGAGCCTTCGCGCCTGCTGGCCGCCCATCGCGCTGCGGACGCCCCGCGCCTTCGCCTCGTAGCTGGCCGCGAGCACCACCCCGCCGCCGACGATGACCGGCCGCCCACGCAGGCGCGGATCGTCACGCTGCTCGACCGACGCGTAGAACGCGTCCAGGTCGGCGTGCAGGATGCTGGCGCCGGACGACACGTACACATGTTCGCATGGCGTCCGGCTGGTGCGGCAGTGAGCTGGGCGAACGCCGATCAGTCGAGGCAGAACTCGTTGCCCTCGGGATCGGCCATGATGAGATGGCCGGCGCCCAACGGGGGAGCGGGTTCGTGCCGACTGAGCCGCTTGGCACCATGCGAGACGAGCCGTTCGGCTTCGGCCTCCAGGGCCGCCATCCGCTCGTCACCCTCCAGCCCGGGGGCTGCGCGTACGTCGAGGTGGACGCGGTTCTTCACCTGCTTGTGCTCCGGCACCCGCTGGAAGAACAGCCGCGGTCGCGAGCCGTCGGGGTCGACCACCGCCGACGCGTCGTTGCGGTTCTCCGGCGGCACACCCATCGCCTCCAGCGCCTGGTCCCACGACTCGAAGTCTCCGGGTGGTGCCTGCACCTGGTAACCGAGCGCCTCGGCCCAGAACGTGGCCAACGCGGCCGGGTCGGCGCAGTCGAACGTGATCTGGACGTCGCGGGTCACGGCGGATCCCTGCTTCCTGTTCTGGTCGGTCATGATCCCAGCCTCTCGCGGATA
This sequence comes from Micromonospora sp. NPDC127501, assembly GCF_040302185.1. Classification (NCBI taxonomy): domain Bacteria; kingdom Bacillati; phylum Actinomycetota; class Actinomycetes; order Micromonosporales; family Micromonosporaceae; genus Micromonospora; species Micromonospora sp. NPDC127501. The sequence continues at coordinate 44,034 of NZ_JBEORJ010000019.1, forward strand.
GCGGACAGGTCTGTTCCGCTATCCGTGCAACGATCGACGGGTGACAGTCGAGGCGACGACCGAGCGGGTGCTGCGCCTGCTGGCGTTGCTGCAACGACGACCGTCCTGGACGGCCGCCGAACTCGCCGCCGAGCTGGGAGTCACCGGCCGGTGCGTGCGCCGCGACGTGCAGCGTCTGCGGACGCTCGGCTACCCGGTGCGCGCGGTGTCGGGCGTCGGCGGTGGCTACCAACTCGGTGCGGGCACCCGACTGCCGCCGTTGCTCCTCGACGACGAGGAGGCGATCGCCACGGCGGTGTCTCTGCGGCTCGCCTCCGGGGGCACGATCGCCGGAGCGAGCGAGGCGGCGCTGCGGGCACTCGCGAAGCTCGACCAGGTGATGCCGTCGCGGCTCCGCGCCGAGGTACGGGCGGTGCACGGCTCCACCGACACCCTCATCGGCCCGGTCGCCGAGATCGACGCGGAGCTGCTGGTGACACTCGCCCGGGCCTGTCGGGACGGGGTACGCGTGCGGTTCCACTATCCCGGCCGGGACGCTGGTGAGCGGGAACGGACGGTCGAGCCGATCCGGATGGTCACGACCGGCCGCCGCTGGTATCTGATGGCCTGGGACGTCGACCGCGCCGACTGGCGGACGTTCCGGCTGGATCGGATGCGGGCTGCGGTGGCAATGACCTGGCGTTTCCCGGCGCGCGAACACCCGGATCCGGTCGTCTTCGTGCAGCGGGCCGTGACCGGGGCGCCGTACCGCTACCTCGCCCGGGTGCGGGTGAACGCCCCACCGGAGCGGTTGCGGGAGGTGATCCCACCGCAGGTGGGGCGGGTCGAGGACGACCGCGACGGATGGTCCGTGCTGGTCGTCGGCGGCGACAACCTGGACGGGCTCGCCGCGCACCTCGCCCGCCTGGATCACGAGATGGAGGTGTTGGAGCCTCCCGAGCTGCGCGAGGCCGCAGGCCGGCTCGCCCGTCGCCTGGCGGTGCTGGCCGGTGCGACGTCGGAGCCCGGCGCGCGGTGACGCAGCGTGTAGTGGCGCAGCGACACCGGGCTGCCGTCGGGAGCGGTCCATGGTGCCGTGCTGGTGCCGACGCACCGCCATCCTGCTCGCTCGTACAGCGCGGCGGCCGCGGTGCCACCGGCGGCCAACTCCAGCACCAGGTCCGTTGTGCGTTTGTCCGCCCACTGGCGGGCCCGGTCCAGCAGCGCGCTGCCCAGCGCCAACCCACGGGCTTTCGGCACCACGAAGAGACGAGCCACCTCTGCCGTCGGCCGGCCGGGCGGCCCGTCCACCTGATCCGGGATCCGATGCACCGCGACGTGTCCGACAACGGCCGCGTCAGCGTCGACGGCGACCCAGGCTCGCGCCGGGTGCGGCTCGCGCAGCCAGCGGTGCGGGTCGGCGGGCCAGTTCAGCGGGTACCCGTCGATCCGGTGAACCTCGGCGAGCGCCGCGACGCAGCCGTCCAGGTCGGTGGCGCGCCGCCGACGGACAACGGGTCGGTTCACAGGTCGTCGAACGGGCCGGCGTAGCGGAACTCGCCCCGGATCGACTCGCGCCACGCGTGCAACGGTCGAGCCATGAAGTACTGCGGTCCCCACGGCTGCGGCGGGGTGACGCCCAGATCGATGGCCGGCCGGAACCCGAAGCGCGGGTAGTAGTCGGGATGCCCGAGCAGGACCACCAGCGGTTCGTCCCGCGCGTCGGCCGCGCCGAGCACCGCGTGCATCAACGCACTGCCGACCCCGCGTCGTTGCCAGTCGGGCAGCACGCCCAGCGGCCCCAGGCCCAACGCCACCGGCGCACCACCCACCCGGCCGCGGGTGGCCACCACGTGCCCCACCACCTGGCCGTCCGAGTCGGTCGCCACCAGGGAGTACGGGGGCAGCCAGTCCTCGTCGGCGCGCAGCGCGTCGACGAGGGTCGCCTCGACCGGTACGCCGTCACCGCCGTCGGCCTTGGCGAAGGCTGCGGAGTGCACCGCCCGAATGGCGTCGACGTCAGCGGGTGTCTCGCGTCTGATCAGCACCGCGCCACCATACGGGTGCCCTCGGCAGCTGTTCCACGCGTTATCCCGTCGAGTGCCGACGACGCGGCCCGCCCACCGAGGCGCCTCACGGCAACGATCGTCTGGAGGTCTCCGGCTTCGCGGCCGTACGGCGAAGCGCCGGAGCGGCGCGGGCCGTTCGGTCGCCGATCCGGGGGCTGTCGCCGCACCGACGGCAGTGGGCATGTCGCCAAATCCCTCATCAGCGAATATGCCTCCCGGTCGGAGGCCAGCTCGCTCGGAGCCCAAGTCGGTCCGAGGCCGGGCGCGGCTTGGTGGGCAAGCCCGGTCCGAGGTCAGGCCCCGGCTCCGGCCGAGGCCAAGGTGGGTTGGCGGTCAGGGCTGGTCCGTTGCCGGCGGGTCAGAGCCTGGGTCCGGTCGGAGGCCGGGGTGGCTTTGCGGCCAGGTCTGGTCCGAGGTCAGGTTCGAGCCCAGGTCGGGCGCGATCTCAGCCGACGGCGGTGGCGGAGGGCGGGGCGCTGCCGCCCTGTGGTGCCTGCGGGACCATCAGCCGGATGATCTCGGCCTGGTCGGCGGCCGAGGGCAGCCCCCATTCCGGTCGGTAGCCGTACACCTCGTGCAGTGGGGTGGAGCCGGTGCGGCCGTCCAGGATCTCCACGGCGTCGGTGCCGATCAGGCCGGGGTGTTCGACGCCGCACGCCTCGGCGACCTTGGTCAGGTCGCGGCGCAGCGTCCGCAGGTAGTTGGCCGCCCGGACCGACTTCAACGTCGGGTCCAGGCCCCGGGCGAGCCACGTGTTCTGGGTGGCGACGCCGGTGGGGCAGGTGTCGGTGTGGCACTTCTGCGCCTGGATGCAGCCGATCGCCAACATCGCTTCCCGACCGACGTTGACCAGGTCGCAGCCGAGCGCGAACGCCACGATGGCGTTGTCCGGCAGGCCGAGCTTGCCGCCGCCGACGAAGACCACCTGTTCGTGCAGATCGTGCTCGGCGAAGATCTTGTACACCCGGGAGAAGCCCTGCTGGAACGGGAGCGACACCGAGTCGGTGAAGATCAGTGGTGCGGCCCCGGTGCCGCCCTCGCCGCCGTCGACCGTCACGAAGTCCACACCCCGGCCGGTGTCCCGCATCAGGGTGGCCAGCTCCTGCCAGAAGCCCAGGTCACCGACCGCCGACTTGATGCCGACCGGCAGACCCGTCTCGGCGGCCAGCAATTCCACCCAGTCGAGCAGGCTGTCGCAGTCGGAGAACTCGGCGTGCCGGGACGGGCTGACGCAGTCCTGACCGGCCGGGATGCCCCGGGTGGCGGCGATCTCTGCGGACACCTTCGCCCCGGGCAGCAGCCCACCGAGGCTCGGCTTGGCGCCCTGGCTCAGCTTGATCTCCAGCGCCCGCACCGGTGCGCCGGCAACCAGGTCCTTCAGCCGGTCGAGGCTGAACCGGCCGTGCTCGTCGCGGCAGCCGAAGTACGCGGTGCCGAGTTGGAAGACCAGCTCACCACCGTTGCGGTGGTACGGCGACAGGCCGCCCTCGCCGGTGTTCTGAAGGCAGCCGGCGAGCGCCGCCCCCTTGTTGAGCGCGGTGACGGCGTTGCCGGAGAGCGAGCCGAAGCTCATCCCGGAGATGTTGACGACCGACTCCGGTCGGAACGCCCGAGCCCGTCCCCGTGCCGCGCCGAGCACCTTCGCGCAGGGCAACCGCACGTCGTGCCCGGCGGTCGGTGACGACGGCGGCACGGCACGGCCGAACGTGCGGTGCTTGATGATCGGGTACCCGGCGGTGTACTCGATGTCGTTGTCCGTGCCGAAACCGAAGTAGTTGTTCTCCTGCTTGGCCGACGCGTACACCCAACGGCGCTGGTCGCGGGTGAACGGCCGCTCCTCGTTGTTGCCGGCCACGATGTACTGCCGTAGCTCCGGCCCGATCGTCTCCAACAGGTAGCGGGCCCGGCCGAGGACCGGAAAGTTGCGCAGCAGCGCGTGGTCGCGCTGGATCAGATCCCGCGCGGCGAGGGCCGCGACGGCGGCGGCGACAGCGGGTACGGCTCGACGGGCCCAGGTCATGACCGGGACTCTTTCCGCCCGGGCGGTGGATCAAACCGGTGAGCTGGCTGGTGGCGGTGCGGGTGTGCCCCGCACCGCCACCACGCGCTCAGCGGTGCCGGAACGACTCGCGGACCGATCCGCCGACGACCGTGCACCACGTGCTCGTGCTGAGCTTGCCGTTGCGGGGCAGCCCGTGCAGCGCCTGAAGGTCCTGCACCGCCCTGCGGGTGGCGTGGTCGTACGCCCCGGTGACGGCGACCGCGTACCCCTTGGTGGCGAGGATTTCCTGCACGGCCGTGACCGGCGCTCCGGCCTCGTGCTGGTCCAGCTCCGGCGCCAGCGTCTCCCAGGTCGGGGTGGTGAGCGTGGCGTCCACGTCCACCGCGATGCCGTTGCGGGCCTGCCAGTCCTGCACTGCCGCGACGGTCGCGGCGTCGAACGTGCCGCTGACGGTCACCGGGTAGCCCTGGTAGGCGAGCAGGTGCTGCACCACCCGGACCGAGGGGGAGTTGACGAAACGCCACAGGTCCGGCCAACGGCGCGCCGGCACGTCACCGAGCTTGGTGCCCAGGGCGGCGTGCACCCGCCGCCGCAGCTCGGGGAACTGCCGATAGAAGGCCGCGCCCGGGCACTCGGTGGTGCGGAAGTCCCAGTGGCCGAAGATGTCGTGCGCGTGCAGCCCGTACTGCCGGCAGATCGCGACGCAGAGCTTGACCAGCGAGTCGGTCAACGCCTCGGGTGGCGTCTCGGTGACGTAGGTGCCCTCGTTCTCGATGCCGATGGCCCGGCCGTTCTCACCCGGGCAGTGCGCCGAGATCATCTGCCGGTCGCCGGCTTCGAGGCGCTCCAGGCTGCCCCGGCGGCCCTCCAGCACGTACCCGCCACGGCTCACCGTGAAGTGCTGGCCGGTGTCCGACCAGCCGTTGCCGTCCATGTGCAGGTCCTGGCAGTCGTGGGCCAGTTTGACCGCCTGCTCGCGGGAGTAGTCGGTGACGTTGGGGAACGCCATGTGGTGCACGATGATCTTGTTGGTGGCGATGGCGCTCACCGACAGCGGGTCCTTCGGCGGGCGGGCGGCCCACTCGTCACAGCTGATGATCCAGTCCAGGTCGGTGCCCGGCGCCGCCTGCGCCGCGCCCGGGAAGGCGAGTTCGCTCCCGACGACGGCGACCGTGGCGGCGCCGAGACCGGCTCGCAACAGCGTCCGGCGATCCACTTCGGAATGGTCGACGTGCATTGCATCTCCTCCTGCGGCCGACGGCGGGGGGATGAAAAGTAGCTCCAGTGGCCGCACGTACTCCGGAGAATATTGCCAACACTCGTCCGCGCGCTAGAGGGCGCCCACCTGCAACGGGCAGCCGGAAAACCGGTCGGCCAGAAGATCAACCTTCCGCTAACCTGGCCGCTGACTCGGGGGTGGAAGATGAAACTTGGTGAGGCGCTGACCGAACGCGCCGAGGCGGCACGACGGGTCGAGCAGCTGCGGGCCCGGATCAACGGCAGCGCCCGGTACCAGGAGGGCGAGCAGCCTCCGGAGGACGCCGCGGTGCTCCTGACCGAGTTGGACCAGGTCCTCGACAACCTGGAGACGCTGATCCGGCGAATCAACCGGACCAACGCCACGGTGCCGGTCGACGACATCGGCACGCTCACCGACGCGTTGGCCCGGCGGGACGTCCTGCGACTGCGGCACGCCGCCGTCACGGCGGCCGCCGACGCCGCCGCCGGAAGCGGGCGTGGTCACCTGACCCGGCAGCTCCGCTCCGAGCTGAAGATGCTCGCCGCGTTGCCGGTCGCCGAGCTTCGGGAGCGTGCCGACCGACTCGCCGGGGAGCTCCGGCAACTCGAGGTGCGGATTCAGCGCACCAACTGGGAGGCTGACCTGCTGGACTGAGCGACTCCAGCAGCGATGTGGAGCAGGTAGCCGTCGTGGAGGCGTGTACACACAGGGCCGGGCTGTAACCCCGGCACCCTTCTTGGCGCGCGGTGGGCAGCGCGGGGTTCGACTCCCCACGCACGACGCAGCCCAGCACCGAGGACAGGTGACACCGCAACACGCACACCTCATCACCACGTACAGATCCTCGACGGCGAGGGCGGGTTCGGGGCACTCCACATCGGCGCGGCCGGGTGCTGTCCGCTCACCAGCACCCGGTCATCAGGGCGGCCCTGCCTGGTCGGCGTTTCCGCGCGTCGGCTCGGGGGTAGGTCCGGGGCTGACCGTTCCGGCTGCCCCATTTAAGGAATGACCAGATGAGTGACAAGGTCAGCGACGCGGTGGGCGACGCTCTCCGCTCGGTGATGCTCTTCCTGCCCAAGGCCGTCGCCTTCCTGGCGATCCTGGTGGCCGGATGGCTGATCGCCAAGGCCGTACTGAAGATCGTGGAGAAGGTCCTCGAACGGGTCGGCTTCGACCGCGCCGTCGAACGCGGCGGCATCCGCCGTGCGTTGAGCCGCTCCCGGTACGACGCCAGTGACATCGTCGCGAAGCTCGTCTACTACGCGGTGCTGCTGTTCACCCTTCAGCTCGCCTTCGGCATCTGGGGCCCGAACCCGATCTCCGACCTGCTCGGCGCGGTGATCTCGTGGCTGCCCCGCGCCTTCGTCGCGATCGTCATCGTCGTGGTCGCCGCCGCCATCGCCAACGCGGTCAAGGACATCATCAGTGGCGCGCTCGGCGGCCTGTCGTACGGCCGGGTGCTGGCCACCATCGCCTCGGTGTTCATCCTCGGCCTCGGCGTCATCGCGGCGCTGAACCAGATCGGTGTGGCCACCGCGGTCACCACTCCCGTGCTGATCGCCGTGCTGGCCACGATCGGCGGCATCCTCGTCGTCGGTGTCGGCGGCGGTCTGATCCGTCCGATGCAGAGTCGTTGGGAGTCGTGGCTGACCCGCGCCGAGCAGGAGTCGCAGCTGATCGCCGAGCACGCCCAGGCGTACCGGGCCGGTCGCCGCGACGCTGAGGCCGAGCTGGCCCGCCGCTCGGCCACCACCAGCGGCGCGGAGGCCACCCAGGTGGTGCCCCGGCCGGCCGACGCCGACGCCACCCAGGTGGTGACCCGGCCCACCGACCCGGAGGCCACCCAGGTCGTCCACTTCCCGGTCAGCTCCGACGCCACCCAGGTGGTCGACCGCGGCGCCGTCGACGACGTTACGCCGACGCCGACGCCGACGCCGACGCCGACGCCGACGCCGACGCCGACGCCGGCCCGGCCCTCCGCGACCGACGACACGACCCAGGTGGTCAGCGGCTCCGCCGATTCGGACGTCACGCAGGCGGTGGGCACCGGCGTCGACCCCGACGCCACCCAGGTGGTCACGGGCGGCACCGATCGCGCGGTGCCCGGGCAGCGCACCAGCGACGACAGTGAGACCACCACTGTCATTCCGCCGATCGACCGGCGCTGACACCAGCGGTACGGCGGCGGGGCGGGATCGATCTGATCCCGCCCCGCCTCTCGTTGTCCGCCCCGCCCCGCGCCGCCCTGCCTCACCCACCCCGCCTCACCCACCCGGCACGGTTCGCGCTGCCCGGCACGCCGAAAGCGCTGGCCGCGGCCGCGCCGGTTGTCTAGCATCGCGGGCATGACCTGGCGACATTGATCCAGCAGCGTCGGCCGATCCCGTGGGCCACCACGGGCACCGCACGTCCGGTGTCCGTCTCCACTCCCACGGGAAGGCCCCATGACCCCCATCGCTTCGCGCGTGCCCGAGCCGGCGGCCCGTCGGCTGACGGCGACCCTCTACGGGTACGCGTTCCTCAGTGACCTCGTCCTGCTCTACCCGCTGTACGTGGTGTTCTTCGCCGACACCGGGCTGTCGGTGGGGCAGATCGCGTCGCTCTTCGTCATCTGGTCCGCCGCCGGGATCCTGTTCGAGGTGCCCTCCGGTGCCTGGGCCGACGTGCTGTCCCGCCGGCTGCTGCTGTGCCTCGCCCCACTGGTGGCCGCCGCCGGCTTCGCGCTCTGGGTGCTGCTGCCGTCGTACCCGGCCTTCGCCGTCGGCTTCCTGCTCTGGGGCGCCGGTGGCGCACTGGTCTCCGGCGCGCTGGAGGCGTTGGTCTGGACCGAACTGGACCGGCTCGGCGCTGTCGACCGGTACGCCCGGGTGCTCGGGCGGGCACGGACGGCGGGGGTGCTGGGCGTGGTGGTCTCCGGAGTGCTCGCCGGCCCGGCGCTCGCCGTCGGCGGGTACCCGGTGGTCGGCGCGGCCAGCGTGCTCGCCTGCGTGCTCGCCGCGATCGTCGCCACCCGGTTCCCGGAACACCGCGAGCCCGCCGCCGCACGCGTTCCGGTCGCCGAGCCGGTGCTGGCCGCCCGGCCGATGGGCGCGGCACCAACCCGGCAGGACGAGCCGGACACCGCCCCGCCCGCGAGCCCGGACGACGATGGTGACCTGGGGTGGTGGGACACGCTGCGGGCCGGAGTGTCGCAGGTCCGCACGCGCCCGCCGGTGCGGGCCGCCGTGCTGCTGGTGGCCGTGGTCGCCGCCGACTGGGGTGCTCTGGACGAGTACACCCCGCTGCTCGCCCTGGACACCGGCGTCGGCGCGCAGGCCGTACCCCTGCTGCTCCTGCTGCTCTGGGCGGGAGTGACCGTCGGCGGGCTGCTCGCCCCGGCGGGGGAGCGGCTGGGCGGCCGAGGCTACGCCGCGCTGCTGGGTCTGGTCGGCGTCGCGCTGGCCGCAGGTGCCCTGCTCCGGCATCCGGCGGGGTTCGTGCTGCTCGCGGTGGCCTTCGGCGCCGCGCAGTTGGCCACCGTGCTGGCCGACGCGCGACTCCAGGCCCGGATCACCGGCACCAGCCGCGCCACCGTCACCTCCCTGGCCGGGATGGCCACCGACGTGCTGATCATCGTGACGTACGCCGGCTACGGTCTGCTCGCCACGGCGGCCGGCAACGCGGTGGCGTTCGCGCTCACCGCCGGGGCGTACCTCGTGGTGGCGCTGGTGCTGCTGACCCGCCAGCGCCGGACGGTCGTGCCCGTCGGCGTGGCCGCGGCTGTGCCGGCCGGCCCGGACTGACCGGGGCCCGGCGGCGGCCTCCTCGGGCCGCCGCCGGGCCGCACGTCATCCGGCCATGTGCAGAAACGACCACTGGTGGCCGTCGAGGTCGCGGAAGCCGCGCATGTACATCGGCCCGTCTGTCGTTCCCGGCCCGAGCGACTCCCCGCCGGCGGTCGCCGCCTGGTCGACCAGTTCGTCGACCTGCCCTCGGCTCGACGCCGACAGCCCGACGATGACCTCCCGGCTGGTCGCCGTGTCCGTCGTGGCGACCCCGGTGTACGCCTCGAAGCCCGAGCGGAGGTGCAGCACCAGCCGGGTGGTGTCGGAGATGGTGAGCACCATGCTGTCGCCGTCCGGCTCGGCCTGGTCGCTGGTGAAGCCGATCGCCCGGTAGAACTCGGCCGCGGTGGTCAGGTCGCGCACCGGCAGGTTGATGAATGTCATGGTCATCGGTGGTCTCCGTCCGTTTCGAGCAACACCTTCAGCGCGGCAAGCCGGTCCCGCCAGTACGCCTTCAGTTCCGCGGCCTGCTCGGCTCCGGTCAGCTTCTCGTGCAGGACGTTGACCCGGGCCTTTGACTCGCCGACAGCGTCGATGCCGACGACGATCCGGGTGGGGCCTCCGGCCCAGTCGGCCCGGAAGCTGCGCGGCTCGGTGGCGGTGCGGACGCGCACCTCGACGTCGGGCAGCCAGCGGGTGCGTGCCGTCTCGTCGGCGAACGCCGCGAACAACCGCAGCGCCGGCACAGCCACCGTCCGGCTCGCGCTGGCCTCGAAGCCACCGCCGCGTCGTTGACCCGGCGCGCGCAGGCCGCGTGCCTGCTCGTACCCGACGGTGATGGTCTGCGCCCACCAGCCCGGCACCTCGTGTTCGGTGACCAGGTGGCGGGCGATCCGGGTGTGCGTCCACCCGGTGGCGGACGCGGCGTCGAGCAGGGCGAACCACTCGTCCCAGCCGCGGCCGGTCCGGGCGCGGATCAGGTCGTCGGTGATCCGCTCGGTCTGCGCCGCGGCAGCCGCTGCGGTCGGGTTCGTCCGCGCTGGCGGGGACGAGGCGGTGGACGCCGGCTCGGCGGCCCGATCGATCAGGTGCCGGCGGGCGGTGGTGTAACTCTCGCCGGTCTTCTCCATCCGGGCTCGGACCCGGGCCTTGAACGATCTCTGGGTGGTCATCACATGCTCCCGGTCAACGGCACGGTCACCGGGACTCACGCTCCCGCCGACCCCGCCGGAGTGGGGCATGTGGCACCACGTCCCGAGGGCTCCAGGCCCCCTTTGCCTCCGCGTTGCCGGCGGCGTGAGCGCCGGGAGGGAGGTGCGGCGCAGGACTACGCCGACGTCATCCTACGCCCAAACACCCGTCAGGGTTGGTCACCGTCGAGGTAGACCCACCGGCCGTCCTCGCGGACGAACCGGCTGTGTTCGGTCAACGTGCCGGGCCGGCCCGCGTCCCGGTAGTGGGCGTGGAAGGTCACCGTGCCAACGGTGTCGAGCAGGCCGCCCCGCTCGGTCTCCACGATCTCCAGCCGGGTCCACCGCTGCCCTGGGTCGAGCTCCAGGGAGGCGGGCCGGGTCGAGGAGTGCCAGCTGCGCAGCAGGTAACCGGAGTCCCCGAGGGCGAAGGCGCTGAACCTTGAGCGCATCAACGCCTCGGCCGTCGCCGGGGCGTCGCCGCCGTGCGCCGGCGCGCAGCAGTCGGCGTACGCCCGACCGGAGCCGCACGGGCACACCCGTCCCGTCGTGGTGTTCGCCCGCCGACGTCCCGCACCCTTACCCACGTCGCCATCCTGCCGCACCTGCTCTAGTCCAGCGGCACCGGCAGCGGCACCGGCCGCTTGGCCACCCGGTCGTCGCCCGACGAGCGGCCGCGGAGGTGCCGGGCCATCCAGGGCAGCAGGTGCCGGCGGGTCCAGGCCAGCTCGGCGCCGAACACCTCGCCGCGGCGCCGCCGGGGTGCCGGCGGCAACGGCAGCGTCCAGGAGTCGTCGAACCCGGGCAGACCCGCCGTGTACGCCAGTGCGGCGGCGATGCGCTCGTGCCCGGCGCTGTTGGCGTGCAGCCGGTCGTCGCTCCACAGCCGGGGATCGGAGGAGACCGGGTGGGCGCCCAGGTCGAGGAGGGTGGCGCCGGTCCGCGCGGTGGCAGCCCGCAGCGCCTCGTTGAGCGCCAGCATGCGACCACGCAGCGGCCGGGCCAACGGCATCACGGGTGCCGGATCCGGCATCGTGAAGGTCAGCACTGTGGCCCCCTGCTCGACCAGTGCCTGCTGCATCGCCGCGACATCCCCGGCGACCTGGTCCGCGTCGAAGGAGGGGCGCAGCACGTCGTTCATGCCGGCGACCACGGTGGCCAGGTCGGGGGCCAGGTCGAGGGCGGGCTGGAGCTGCTCGGCCCGGATCAGCGCGGTGGTCCGGCCCCGGATGGCCAGGTTCGCGTATTCCAGACCACCCTGGGCGCGGGCCACCGCCAGGGCGAACCGGTCGGCCCAGCCCCGGTAGCCGCCGACGCCGTCCGGGTCGTCGAGCCCTTCGGTGGTGCTGTCACCGATCGCCACGTACCGCTGCCACATCACCCGCGCGAGGTTAGCCCTCCGTCAACCCAGGCGGAGCGCCGGTCGGCCGAGAACGACAGTTGACGATCGCTCCTAGACTCGCGACATGACGCGAGCCCCTGCGGTGCCACTGGCCCCGAACGTCTGGCGTATCCCGACCGTGGGCCGCTCGGCCGTCAACTCGTACGCCCTCGTCGACGACGACGGCAGTGTCACGCTTGTCGACTGCGGGCTGGCCAAGGCGCCGGCCCGGATCGTGCGCGGGCTCGCGGCGATCGGCAAGGCGCCATCGGACGTCACCCGGATCGTGCTCACCCACGCGCACCCCGATCACGCCGGCGGAGCGGCGGAGTTGGCCCGCCGCACCGGCGCCCCGGTCGCGGCGCACGCCGCCGACCTGCCGTACGCGCAGGCGGGTCGCGCGCCGGTCAGCGACCCGGCTGTGACCGGCGGGCGGCTCTTCGCCCGGCTCAACAGCGGCCGGTTTCCGGCGGTCGAGGTGGCGCAGCCGCTGGCCGACGGGGACCTGCTCGACGTCGGTGGTGGCCTGCGGGTGGTGCACACCCCCGGGCACTCGCCCGGGCACGTGTCGCTGCTGCACGAGCCGACCCGCCTGCTGATCACCGGGGACGCGTTGTTCAACGTGCTCGGCGTCCGGTGGCCGATGAAGTGGCTGTGCAGCGACTTCCAGATGACCCGGGAGACCGCGCACGTCCTCGGCGAGTTGGATTACGACCTCGCGGCCTTCACCCACGGCCCGAGCTGACCGACAAACCCCGCGACCGCATCCGCGCCTTCCTCTCCGCGCGCCGCTGAACAGCCCGTCGGCGGGGGCTCACAGCCAGCCGGAGCGGCGGAACAGCCGGTACAGGAACAGGGCCGCCGCCGCCATCAGGGTGAGGGCCCCGGCGTAGCCGTAGCGCCAGGCCAGCTCGGGCATGTGGTTGAAGTTCATGCCGTAGACGCCGGCGATGCCGGTCTGGGTGGCCGCGATGGCCGCCCAGGCGGCGATCTTGCGCATGTCGTTGTTCTGCTCCACGGCGAGCTGCGCCAGTCGCGACTGGACGATCGAGGTGAGCAGGTCGTCGTACGCGGCCACCCGATCCACCGCCCGGCTCAGCCGGCCGTCGACGTCGACGAACCAGCGGTGCAGGGCACGCGGTGGGCCATCGGGTTCGAGCAGCGTGCGCATCGGCGCCTGCAACGGCAGGACCGCGCGCTTGAACTCCACCACCTCCCGTTTGAGCTGGTAGATGTGCTGGATGTCGACGGCGCGGTCGCGGGCGAACACCGCCTCCTCGACGCGCTCCAGGTCTCGTTCCACGTGCCCGGCCACCTCCAGGTAGGAGTCGACCATGCGGGCGCAGACCGCGTACGCCACCGCCCACGGCCCGGCGGCCAGCAGCGCGGGGCGGCGCTCGATGTCGGCGCGGACGCTGCGCAGCGCCCCGGCGGCGCCGTGTCGCACCGTGATGGCGAAGCGGTCACCGAGCAGCACCATGACGTCCCCGGTGTCGATCACCTCGGAGGTGTCGGTCAGCTCGTCGTGCTCCACGTACCCGGCGGTGCGCAGGACCAGCAGCGTGACCGGCCCCTGGCGCTGCACGGTGGGCCGGTGCCCGTCGGCGAGCGCCTGTTCGACGGTCAGCTCGTCGAGGCCGAAGGTCTGGCCGACCGCGGCGAGCACGGCCGGGCCTGGATCGTGCAGTCCCAGCCACACGAAGGCGTCGCGGCCGTGCCGCGCCCGGGCGTACGCGTCGGCGTAGTGCGGTTGACCGGGTTCCCGCCGCCCGTTGACGTAGACGGCGCAGTCGACCACGGCGTCCGGGTTGGACCGGCGGGGGGTGGGGGAGTCGCCCTCGACCCGTCCGAGCAGTCGCCGGGCCAGGGCGCGTACGCCTCGACCCGTCCGGTCCCGTACCGGTCGCTGATCCACCGCGTGCCTCCCCCTCGCCGGCGCACCGTCCCGATCAGGGGACGGTGCCACCGCATTCTGCCGACCGGGGTCCGGCCCCCGACAGCGGGGAGTCGGCTGCGGCGCGGCTCAGGCGGTGCGGCGCGGCTCAGGCGGTGCGGCGCGGCTCAGGCGGTGCGGCGCGGCTCAGGCGGTGCGGCGCGGTTCAGGCGGTGCGGGTGGCGAAGACGACGACGTTGTCGACGTAGTTGCCGGTGGCGGCGTCGAAGCGGCCGCCGCAGGTGATCAGGCGCAGCCCGGCGGCGTCGGCCGGGCCGTAGACCAGGGTGGTGGGGAAGTGCTCCTTGGGGTACGCCCGGACGTCGTCCACTGTGAACGTGGCGATCCGTGCGTCGGCGCGGGTGACCTGTACCTGCTGCCCGGCGCGGAGCCGACCGAGGTCGAAGAAGACGGCCGGGCCGGACGGTGCGTCGACGTGTCCCACCAGGACGGCGTTACCGGTCTCACCGGGGCTGACCCCGTGCCGGTACCAGCCGGCGAGGGTGGGCCGGTCCAGCGGCGGTACCTCCAGCACCCCGGCGGCGTCGGCGCCGACGGGGACGATGTCGGCGCGTACGTCGATGGCGGGGATCTGCACCCGGACCGGCGCGGCGGGTGGCAGCGGCGCCAGGTCCGGTGCGGGGTGGGTGCGGGTCGGCGCGTCGGCCGACGGTCGTGGTGGCCGCGCGGGGTCGGCGGTGAGGCCGACGGTGATCAGCCCGAGCCCGGTCACGCCGAGCAGGGCGACCACTGCCGGTAGGGTCCGCCGCCACCACACGTGTGCACCTCCGTACCGGATCGTCGGGGTGCCCGCACCGGTGTCACCGGCGCGGGCACCCGTCTCAGGGATGGAACGGCCGCCGATCAGGCGACAGTGGACACCGGACGGCGCCGGCGGATCAGGATCACCGCGCCGGCGAGGGCGGTGCCGAGCAGCGTGCCGCCGGCGGCGAGAGCGCCGGTGTCACGGTTGTCGCCGCCGGAGCCGGCCGGCGCGCCGCCGATCGGGGTGACGGCGAAGGTGGCGGTACCGGCCGAGCTACCGTCGCCGCAGGTCGCCGCCACCGTGTACGTGCCCAGGGTGAACCCGGCGGTGAAGAGCTCGGCGCTCAGCCCGCCGCCGGCGGCGGCCGTGGTGGATCGGACGTTCTGGTCGCGGTTGGGGCCGGTGACCCGGAAGAGGGCGTCACCCGACTTCGGGTTGCAGGTCGTCGCGGTGAGCACGACGGTCCCACCGACCGGGGTGGTGGCCGGTGACACCGTGGTGTCGGCCAGTGCGGCGCCCGGCAGCAGGAGCGTGCCGAGGCCCACGCCGAGCGCCGCCGAGCAGAGTGCTGTTGAGACCTTCATACGCGTCTTCCCTCACTTTTCGTCCGCTGACTGCGTGGGACGTCGTTCGGGTGGCCAACTCCGTGACTAGCACCGGTGTGCCCAACACTAGGTGGGTTGGGTCCTCGATCAGGTGAAAATGAGAAATCCTCGTTGCCGTCACGTGTCCACCCGAAGGCGGGGAGAGCTGCGGAAAGGCCCGGACGGCCCGACCGGCACCGGTGCTCCGATCGATGTCTGCTCCGGCCGGGCTGTCGTCGCTGGGCCGATGGCGAGGTATTGCCGAAGACGGCGGAAATGCACCCCCTGGCCGACGTGATCCGGGCTCGGGTCAGCGGGCCTGGGCCTGGGTCGGGTCCGGCATCGGCTCGCCGGTCTCCAGCAGCGTCTTGAGGCTGGCCAGCAGCTCGGGCCAGCCGCCGCTGCCGTCGAGTTGGCCGCTGATCGCCCGGTGCATCTCACTGTCGGCGGAGAAGTCGTCGTGGATGACGGTGAGCCGGACGGTCGACCCGCTGTGCGGCTCGATCTCGAAGGTCACCTTCGAGCGGCGCTCACCGAGCCGGGCGGTCAGCTCCTCGGCGGACCAGCCGAAGTGCGCGGCGTGTTCGGCCTGGAAGCCGTGCCAGCTGTAGGAGAGACGACGGTACGGCTCGGCGACGAGCACCCGTTGGCCGAGGTCGCGCGGCTCGCCGTCCGGTGCGTCCTGCCACAGCACGGGTGACCCGACCTGCCAGTCCGAAACCAGCGCGACTCCACCCCAGTAGCGACGGGTGAACGCGGGTTCGGTGAGCGCGGCCCACAGTCGCTGCGCGGTGGTGGTGACGTAGGTGGTGTAGACGAAGGTCGGGCTCTCCATGGGTTGTCGCTCCAATGCGGTGGTCAGGTCGGCCAGGGTGGCAGCGCGCTCGCGGTCGTAGCGGCTGAGCCACCGGTCGGCGATGGCGTTGATCGGGGCGGCGTTGAGGTAGTGCAGCTTCTCCCGGCCGCGCCGCACGGTCGTGACGAGATCGGCCGCCTCCAGCACCGACAGGTGCTTGCTGACGGCCTGTCGGGTGCCGGCCAGCCCGTCGCAGAGCTCCCGCAGGGTCTGGCCGTTGCGCTCGTTGAGCCGGTCCAGAAGTCGACGCCGGCTGGGATCGGCCAGTGCCCGAAACGCGTCGTCCATCGACCCTCCCCGCAACAGGCAACCATTCGGTTGCTTGCCAAGTTAGGCAACCAACGGGTTGCCTGTCAACCTGGCAGCGGGCGGCCCTTCTGGCGGCGGGATAAATCCCCGTGCGGCCAGGGGAGACGCTGGTAGGTTCGCTCGCCGTGGCGCGGAACGTGGGAGATGGCCTGGGAACGGTGTTCGCCAAACTCTGGGCGGCGACCACGCTCTCGGCCCTGGGCAGCGGCCTGGCCACCGTCGCCGCGCCGCTCTTCGTCGCGTCGCGTACCGATGACCCGCTCGTGGTCGCCGGGGCGTCCGCCGTGGCGTGGCTGCCGTGGCTGCTCTTCGCCCTGCCCGGCGGGGTGCTGGTGGACCGGATGGACCGACGCCGCCTGATGATCGTCATCGACCTGGTCCGGGTGGTCGCGCTCGCCGTTCTGGCCACGGCGATCCTCAGCGGCCGAGGTGGGGTGGCCCTGCTGTTCGCGGTGCTGTTCCTGGTCAACACCGGAGAGATCGTGTTCCGCGCGGCGAGCCAGGCCATGGTGCCGGTCGTGGTGCCACGGCACCGCCTGGAGCGTGCCAACGGTTGGCTCAGCGGTGGCGCCACACTCATGCACAGCATGCTCGCCGGCCCGCTCGGCGGCTTCCTGTTCGCGCTCTCCGCGGGCAGCCCGTTCCTGGTCAACGCCGTCACGTACGCCCTCAGCGCCGTGTTGGTGGCGCTGATCGGCGGGGACTTCCGGGCCGCCGTCGGCGACGGGCACGCACGCCCTACCCGCTCGATGGGCGGCGAGATCGTCGAAGGACTGCGCTGGCTGGCCAACCAGCGGCTGCTGCGCACGATGGCCGTGCTGATCGGTCTGCTCAACGTGACCCTCACCGCCGCGCTCGCGGTGCTGGTGCTGCTCGCCGCCGAGCGGCTGGGACTCGGGTCCGTCGGCTACGGTCTGCTCTTCACCTGCATGGCCACCGGTGGGGTGCTCGGCGCCCTCCTCGGCGACCGGATCATCGCCCGGATCAGCGCCACCTGGACGATCCGGATCGGCCTGCTCGTCGAGGCGGGGCTGCACCTGGCGTTGGCCGCGTCCCGCAGCACCATCGTGGTCGGGTTCGCGCTGTTCGCCTTCGGCGTGCACGGCGGGCTGTGGAACATCGTGTCGAACTCACTGCGCCAACGACTGACCCCACCTCACCTGCAGGGCCGGGTGGCCAGCACGAACCTCTTCGTGGCGGCGGGCGGCAACTGCCTGGGCGCGCTCCTGGGCGGGCTGCTCGCCGCCCGATTCGGCATCACCGCGCCGTACTGGGTCGGGTTGGTGGTGGCGATCGGCGTCTCCGCCGCCACCTGGCGGGTCTTCAACCGCGCCGCGGTGGCGCGCGCGTTCGCCGACCCGCCCCCTGTCGAGTCGCCCGCCCCGGTGGCCTGAGCGCCGGTCCGGCCCATCCGGTGGTGGCGCGAGACGGTGTGGCAGCGTGGTGCGGGTGACCGACTCCGCGCCGCTCGACGTCGACCTCGCGCTGCTCGGTGGCGGCGGTGCCGCGTCGTTGCTGCTCGCCGCACTGGACCGCCACGGTGTCCGGGATCTGCGGGTCGCCATCGTCGACCCGGTGCGCCGACGCGGTCAGGACCGCACCTGGGCGTT
The DNA here is from genome assembly GCF_040302185.1 of Micromonospora sp. NPDC127501. Classification (NCBI taxonomy): domain Bacteria; kingdom Bacillati; phylum Actinomycetota; class Actinomycetes; order Micromonosporales; family Micromonosporaceae; genus Micromonospora; species Micromonospora sp. NPDC127501. The sequence continues at coordinate 61,717 of NZ_JBEORJ010000019.1, forward strand.
CTGGGGCCACCCGGACAGCGACCTGGACCCGCTGCTCAGCGCGAGCTGGCAGCAGGTCGAGGTGGCGACGGCGGCGCGACGCCGCGTCCTGGACCTCACCCCGCTGCGGTACGCCATGCTCCGCTCCGGCCCGGTCTACGACCGGGCTGCCGACGCCGAGCGTCGCCTCCACGCCACCCGGATCGTCGCCCCCGCCGAGACGGTGCGCGACGACGGCGACCGGGTGCTGGTCGGTACCGGCGACGGGCGCGGCGTACGGGCCGGCTGGGTGCTCGACTCCCGCCCCCGACCGCCGGTGCGAGCGGGGCGAACGACCTGGTTGCAGCACTTCCGGGGGTGGTGGCTGGAGGCTGACCGGCCGGTGTTCGACCCGACGCGTGCGGTGCTGATGGACTTCCGTACCCCGCAGCCGCCCCGGGGCGTCTCCTTCGGGTACGTGCTGCCGGTCAGCGACCGCTACGCCCTGGTCGAGTACACCGAGTTCTCGCCGGACCTGCTCACCGATGCCGGGTACGACGCGGCGCTGGCCGGCTACCGGGATCTGCTCGGGCTGGATCCGACCGGGTTGCGGGTGCGCGAGGTGGAGAACGGGGTGATCCCGATGACCGACGCGCCGTTCCCGGCCCGGCCGACTCCCCGCGTGGTCCGGCTCGGCACGGCCGGTGGCGCGACCCGCCCCTCCACCGGCTTCACCTTCTCCGCCATGTACCGCCAGGCGGATCAGGTGGCCCGCGCCCTCGCCGCGGGCCGCCCGCCGGTGCCCGCGCCGGCGTACCCGCGCCGGCACCGTTGGATGGACGCGGTGGCGCTGCGCGCGCTGGACCGGGGTGAGGTGGGCGGTCCCGAGTTCTTCGACCGGCTCTTCGACCGCAACCCGGCCGAGCGGGTGTTGCGCTTCCTCGACGGCGGCACCACGCCGGCCGAGGAGGTCGCGATCATGAATTCGACCCGGCTGTGGCCGATGATCGCCGCGACCGCCGGTGACGCCGTACACCGGGTCCGCGACCGGCTGCTCCCCACCCGGCCCGCGCCGGCCATCCCACCCGCGGTGGTGGGCGACGCAGGGGGCGCGACGCCGACGGCGCGGCGCGGCGGCCCCCCGAGCGGGGAGGACGACGTCCGCGCCCGGTAGGTTGCCGGGCATGGTGGACGCGGCGGCTGGCAGGGGCGTGCAGATCTGGACCGACGGGGCGTGCAGTGGCAACCCCGGTCCGGGTGGTTGGGGTGCGCTGCTGCGCTACGGCGATCACGAGCGGGAGTTGTGCGGCGGTGAGGCCACGCCCACCACGAACAACCGGATGGAGCTGATGGCGGCCATCCAGGCGCTGGAGAGCCTGAACCGGCCGGTCACCGTGGAGCTGCACACCGACAGCACGTACGTGCGCAACGGCATCACCAGTTGGCTGGCGTCGTGGAAGCGCAACGGTTGGCGGACCGCCGCGAAGCAGCCGGTGAAGAACGCCGACCTGTGGCAGCGGCTGGAGGCGGCCTGCGAGCGGCACGAGGTCACCTGGCTGTGGGTCAAGGGGCACAACGGCCACCCGGAGAACGAGCGGGCCGACGGGCTCGCCAACAAGGGCATGACCGAGGCTCGGGGCGCGCTGACCAGCCGCTGAGCCCGGATCAGCGGGTCGCGTCGGGGTGCCCCGGCATGCTCGACCCGCCGCCGCTGCTGCCCGACGAGCCACCGGCGACGCCCGAGTTGTCGGGCTCGGTCACGATGTCCGGCCGGACGTCGGTGTCCGCCGGTGCGGGGACCTCGGTGTCCGTCTCGACCTGCGCCAGTGGCGCCTGGCCGGCCTCGTCCTCGCTGTGCTGCGGGTCGCTCGGCTGCTCACCCTGGCGATTTCGGTAGCCCACGCCGTGCCCCCCGTCGATGCCGGTCCGCGTCGGCGCTGGCTACCCGGCGTCGTCGCGGCCGAAACCTGACCCGCCGGCGGTGACCGCCGAGCCGACCGTCTCGGCCTGCGGCGCGGCGGACGGCAGCCGCAGGGTCCGGCGGCGACTGAGCGCGACGATCAGCGCGAGCGCGAGCGCGCCGACGACCACCAGGAACGCCCAGGTGTTACCGAGGTGGTCGTTGACCACGCCACTGGTCGCGGAGCCGGCGGCGATGCCGAGCTGCCCGGCCGTCTGCAACCACCCGTACGTCTCGGGGAGCCGGACCGCCGGAGTGGACCGGGCGAGGATCTCGTCGGTGACGGCGAGGAACGGTGCCAGCGCGAGACCGAAGACCGCCAGCGCGACGGCCATCTGCGGCACGTTGCGTGGCAGCAGCAGCGCCACCGAGGTGGCTGCCAACGTGGCGAGCATCGTCAGGTACGCCGCCGCCGGGCTGCCGGGCCGCCCCCTGCTCGCCAGCAGCACGCCACCGGCCAGGCTGCCCACCGACCAGATGGTCACCAGCAGCCCGGCCTGGTCCGGGTGCCCGACCGTGGTGGCGAACGCGGGCACCAGCACCCACATCGCGCCGATGCCCATCATGTAGCCGATGTGGGTGCCGACGACGGTGCGGCGGGTGGCCTGGCCGGGCAGCGCGGATCCCTTCCCGCGAGGCTGCCGGTCGGCCTCGCGCGGTGGCAGCACGGCGACCATGCCGAGCAACCCGGCGCTGCCAATCACCGCGAAGGCGAGCAGTGCGGCAGTGGGTCCACTGATCAGCAGGCTCAGTGTCACGGCGAGGGGGCCGCCCACGTAGAGCACCTCCTGCCCGACGGCGTTGACCGCGTACGCGCGGGCCAGCGCGGCGGGGGCGACGAGCCGGGCCAGGTGGGCGCGTCCGCTCCCGACCGCCGGTGGCGTGCTGAGCCCGGCGACGGTGGCCAGCGCCACGAACGCCACCGGTTCGGTGGTGACGGCCAGGCCGAGCAGGGCGAGCAGGTGGGCGAGGCCGGTGGCGAGCAGCACCGGCCGGGCGCCGAGCCGGCCCAGGAGTCGGCCGACCAGCGGCGCGGTGACCGCCAACCCGATCCCGCAGCCGGCGCTGGCCACTCCGGCGGTGGCGAAGCTGCCGGTGTTCTGGTGACCGAGCAGCACGACGAGCAGCTGCCGCAGTGCGACAGGCAGCTGCGCCACGGTCATCAACACGATGAGCAGCATCGCCCGACGAGGTACATTCACAACTTATGAATCTACCCGAGGACGGCTCGCCCAACCTGCTCGGCGCACTCGCCCTGCTCGTCGGCTCGCGGATGCGGGCGTCGGTCAGCGCGTCCGTCGGGGCCGGTGGCGCGCTCGCCGAGGCGCTCGTCGTCCTCAAGGACCAGCCGGGGGTGACCGCCGAGTGGTTGGGCCAGGTGCTGGGGCTCACCCAGCCCGGCGTCGCGCACCTGGTCCGGCGGCTCCGGGAGCAGGGCTGGGTGGAGCGGCGTCCCGGCGCCGACGCGCGCAGCCGGGCCCTGCACCTCACCACCGAGGGCACGGCGGCCGCTGCTCGTACGCTGCGCGCCCGGCAGGAGGTGCTGACCGCGTTGCTCGCCCCGCTGACCGTCGAGCAGCGCGCCCAGCTCGCCGACATCGCCCGCGCCCTGCTGCACGACGAGGTGGCGGACGCCGGCAGCCTGGCCCACCTCTGTCGACTCTGCGACCGCGCCCGCTGCCCACAGTGCCCGGTCCATGCCGGCTTCCAGGAGTTGACGGGAGCGTGCGGCGGACCGGGTCGGGCCGAACCTAACGGCGGCGGCCCCGACGGGCGGGGGAGCGAACCGGCTGACGGACCGGGGTGAGCGGCAGCGCCGTCCAGTGCGCCGGCCGGGTGAGCGTCTGCGGCAGCCCCGTGTGGGTGTCACCTCGGGCGGCGTCCAGCTGGGTCTGGTGCAGGAAGAGCGTGCGCCGTAGGTCCGCGCCCCGCAGGTCGGCGCCGCGCAGGTCCGCGCCGGTGACGTCGGCCCGGCCGAGGTCCGCTCCGCGCAGGTCGGCGCCGATGAGCAGCGCCCCGCGCAGGTTGGCGCGGCGGAGGTCGACGCGACGCAGGTCCACCCCGAGCAGGTGCGCGCCCCGCCGGTCGGCGCCGCCGGGGGCACGGGCCGCGTCGCTGGCCCGGGACAGCAGCGGGTTGACCCGGTTCCGGTGATCGGCGACGTCCACCGCGCGAAGTTGAGCCGGGTCGCCCTCGGTGAGCGTCAGCGTCTCGGCGCGGGCGCGTTGCAGCTCCGCGCGCAGGTCGGCCGGCGGGCGCAGCGCCACCGCCTCGGTGAGGTACCAGAGCAGTTCGTGCAGCGGTCGCAGCACCGCGAACGCCTCCGCCATCGCCGGTAACGTCTCTGGCGCGTCCCGCCAGTCCCGCCCGCCGAAGGTCACCTGGGCGACCTGCTGCCCGGCCCCGAAGCAGTCGAACACCGTGCAGCCGGGAAAACCACGCTGCCGCAGCTCGGTGTGGATGCCGCAGCGGTGGTCGGGGCGCAGGTTGGGGCAGGGCGAGCCGGCCGGCTTGTCGATGGCGAAGTCCGCCGACGCGGCGAAGGCGGGCACCACGCAACACAGCCCGAAGCAGCGTCCGCAGTCGGCGCGCAGCTGCGCCGCCCCGGACGGCGGTGCGGTGCGGTGCGACACGCCGACGGTCCTCCTGGCGATCAGGGTGGACCACCATTGTTTCCCGGGCCGAGCCGACGGTCCGTTCGGGGGTCACCGTGCGTGCGTGTCACCGGCCGTCGCGGGGCGGGGCGCCGGGGTACGGGCATCGCCCGGTGGCGGCACCAGTCGGCGGACGTCCCGCTCGCCGTCGTCGTGCCCGTACTTCTGGTCGAAGTGCCGTCTCACCACGGGGATCGGGGTGCGGTCCCCGTCGGCGGGCTCGGCCAGGGCGAACACGCCGGGTGCCGCCCCGGGCGCGCGGGGCGGCAGCACGGCTCGCACCGTCAGCGGCCCGGTCACCCGGAACCCCCGGCAGTCGACGTAGTGCTGCCCGTCCACCGTCACGAACGGCACGCTCACCTCGACCACGTCCGACTCGTCGTGGCGCAGCGTGACAGTGACCGACCAGTACCGCTCCAGGTCGAGGGTGGCCTGCTGGTGCTCCCACAGCTCCTCGAACCGGGCGTGCACGAACCCGCCCCACGGGCTGTCCATGTCCACCTCGAGCTGCGGCACGTTGAACGACAACTTGCCGATCGGGAAGAACGAGATCAGCGCCCGCCCGTCCCACTGGTAGAGCTGGATCGACGGGGACGCGTCGTAGAGCCGGACCTGTAGGCGGTGGCGCAGCCGCGAGTCGAGCGCCTCGGCGAACGCGGCCAGGTGGCGCAGGTTGGTGCGGATCTGCCGGGGCACGTCCACCCGTTGCCGTTCCAGCTCCTCGGAGCGTTGCTGGGCGGCGGTGCAGTCGGGATCGAGCAGGAGCAACTGCACCTGGGCCCCGTTGGCCAGCGCCGCTCGTACCGCGCTCAGGGTCTCCTCCCGGTGCCGTTGCTCCAGCAGGATCGTCCAGGTGTCGAGGATGCGCACCCGACGCCCGGAGCGGTGCAGCCGTGTCACGAAGGCCTGCTGGTCGAAGCTGAGGTGCTCCTGCACCCGCGCCTTGCGGGCCTCCTCGAACAACGGGTCGAAGATGACGTACGAGATGGCCGCGAGGACCACGCTGGCCCCGAGGTTGAGCAGCAGGTCGCTGAGGAAGCCGGTGCTGCGCCAGGCGGCCAGCAACATGACGACGGCGATCGCGAAGAGTGCCCCACCGACGACGAAGGCCCGTCGTTGCCGCCCGCCCCGACCAGACCACCCGGGCATCCGGTCCCCTTCCGCCGTCGGTCGGCCCCACCGCCGCTTGCTGATCACCGGAGTTTGGAGGATACGTGCCCGCTTTGCTGGGCGCTGTCCCGTTCTCCGAGCGGCTGGTTCGCCGCCCGGAGACGCTCCACCGCTCATAGGGTGACGGTAACGGAGTCGTGCGACCACGGAGGGTGGCGGGGTGGACGAGGGCGAACGCGAGCAGGCGCTTCTCACCGTCCTGACCACCGAGCACTACGCGTTGCAGACGTCCCGCGCCGGCACCATCGCCGAGGCCACCGGCCGCGCCACCATCTTCCTGTCCGTCCTGTCGGCGGCGCTGATCGGCCTCGGCTTCGTCGCCAGTAACGACAAGCTGGTCCGGCCGTACCTGGCAGCGGTGCTGCCGACGCTGGTCATCCTCGGGGTGCTGACGTTTCTACGGCTGGTGGAGACCACCGTGGAGAACTCGTTGGACCTGCGGCGGATCCAACGCATCCGGGCCTACTACCAACACAATCTCGCCGGCGAACACGACTTCTTCGCCGACGCGGTGGTGGCCGACGACGCCATGAGCACCGCCTGGAACCTGGTCGGCACGCGTCCGGGGCGGTGGGAGTTCCTGCTGACCACGGCCGCACTCGTGGGCGCGGTCAACGCGGTGCTGAGCGGGCTCGGCATCGCGCTGGCGGCCGCGACCGTCGGGGCCGGGGTCGGGCTGACGGTCCTGGTCGGGGTGCTGGTCGCGGTGGTGACGTTCGGTGTGCAGTTCGCGTACATCGTCCGGGCGTCGGCCGCGCCGATGCGTTGACGGCATCCGCCGTACCGCTCAGACCGATCGCCATTCGTCGTTCGTCAACGCCGCGGCCTGCGGACCCATCAGCAGCATGCCCCCGTCTACCGGCCAGGACGCGCCGGTGACGTAGCTGGCGGCGGGGGAGGCGAGCAACGCGACCACGGCGGCCACCTCCCGGCCGTCGCCGGGCCGCCCCAGCGGCACACCGGGCCGTTCCTGGGTGAACGGGTCGACATCCTCCTGACCGGTCATCGGCGTGGCGATCTCGCCCGGGGCGACGGCGTTGACGGTGATCCCGTCGGCGGCCAACTCCTGGGCCATCACCCGGGTGAGCAGCCCGAGCCCGCCCTTCGCGGCGCAGTACGCCGCGGAGCCCACCCGGGGCGCGTGCTCGTGCACGCTGGTGATGTTGATGATCCGCCCGCCGGCACCGGTGGCCCGCATCCGTCGCGCGGCCCGCTGGGCGCACAGGAACGGCGCGTCCAGGTCGACGGCGAGCACCTCGCGCCACTGCTCCCACCCGGTGTCGACGAACGGCGTCGAGGCCCCGGTGCCGGCGTTGTTGACCAGCACCCCGATGCCGCCCAGCCGGTCGGCCAACTCGTCCACCACCGCCGCCGCGTCCGGCAGTCGGGTCAGGTCCACCTCGGCGACCTCGCAACGCCGGCCCGTCGCGCGGACCTCGGTGGCCGTCCGCTCCGCGCCGTCGGGGTCGCCGTACCAGGTGATGCCGATCTCGAAGCCGGCCTCGGCCAGCGCCACCGCGCAGGCCTTGCCGATGCCGGAGTCCGCACCGGTGACGACGGCGATCCTGGGGTAGTTCTCGTATCGCTGTGGCATGCTGCCGCACTACCCCGGCAGGGCCGGCCCAACCGCCCCGAGGACCACGACTCAGCTGCCGGCGGCGTACCGTCGCCTGATGCGGATCACCCGATTCACGCACGCCTGTGTCCGCGTCGAGCACGACGGCGGGGTGCTGGTCGTCGACCCGGGGACGTGGAGCGAGCCGCGGGCCCTGGCCGGCGCGGACGCCGTCCTGGTCACCCACGAGCACACCGACCACATAGACGTGTTGCGGCTCGCCGGTCTCGGTGTCCCCGTGTACGCGCCGGAGGGTGCCCGCCTGCCGGATCTCGCCCCGCTGCCGGTGACCCGGGTCCGCGCGGGCGAGCGGTTCACGGCGGCCGGCATTCCGGTCAGCGCCCACGGTGGCCGGCACGCCGCGATCCACGAGGGGCAGCCCGACTGCCCGAACCTCGGCTACCTGATCGGCGGCGAGCTCTACCACCCGGGCGACGCCCTGCACGTGCCGGACGAGCCGGTGCGCACCCTGCTCGTCCCGGCCCAGGGGTCCTGGCTGCGCCTCGACGAGGCGATCCGGTTCGCCGGCGCCGTGGGCGCGGCGGCGGCGTACCCGATCCACGACGCGCAGCTCAACGACCGCGGTCTGGCCAGTGTCGCGGGTTGGTTCGCCGAGACGATCCCCGGCTACCGTCACCTGCTGCCCGGCGACACCGCCTGACCCCGGTCCTCATCCGTCGCAGGAGTGCGGAAACGGGGCGCGGCGGCGGTGAGCACCGCGGCGGCCGTCGGGGCGGACCACGCCTCGGTCAGCTCCGTCACGAGGTCGGCGACCAGCCGGCTCACGGCCGGTCCGCCACCCGGGTGCAGCGCCTCGGCGACGATCAGCACCGACGAGGTGCCCGCCCGCACGGCCGACCACCCGCTCTGCCGGTTCGTCCACCGTCGGGCGTGTGCCCGCCCGGCGGAGTCGACGAAGGTCACCTCGCCCCGCTCGGGATGCTCGGTGTCGCCCGCGAAACTCAGGTACGCCTCGTCGCCGTGTGCCGGCCGGACCACCAGGTCGCCGTCGACCCGGTCCAGGTCGAGCGCCGCGACCGGGATGGCGTACGCGGCCGAGATGGCGTTGCAGAGGTCGACGAGCGGGTGCACCCGGGGCAGTTCGCCGTCGAGGCGTAGCCGACGCAGCAACGCCTCGGCGGCGCACCGGTACTTGGTGGGCCGCAGCCCCATCGCCGCGTACGCCCGCCGCCACGCCTGGATCTCCGGGAACCCGCTCTCGGCCCCACCGGCCAACCGCCGTCGCGCCTCGGCGAGATGGGCGGCCGTGCTTGCCGTCACGTCGGCGGTGGCGGTGATCCCGGTGGCCTGCACCACGCCGGCGACCAGGTCGGGGTACGCGTCGCGAAGCCGCGGAGAATGTTCGAACTGCACTGTGGTCCTATCGTTCGGTGAGGGCGAGGGTCACGCCGAGCGCGACGAACGTGCCGGCGGCGGATCGGCGCAGCCAGTCGGTGACCCGGGGCCGGGTCAGCACCCGGTCGCGTACCCGGGCCGCGAAGATGCCGTAGCCGCTGAACACCACGAAGGTGAGCAGCATGAACACCGCGCCGCAGCCGAGCATCGCCCGGGTCGAGCCCGGTGCCGTGGTGTCCACGAACTGCGGCAGGAACGCGACGAAGAACATCGTCGGCTTCGGGTTGAGCAGGTTGACCAGCACCCCGGAGACGATCACCCGGATCGCCGAGCGGGGTGGGGCGTCGGTGGTCACCGCGAAGGCGTCGCGGTCCCGCGCCATGGACCAGGCCAGGTAGAGCAGGTAGCCGACGCCGAGGTAGCGGACGGTCTCGAACGCCACCGCGCTGGTCTGCATCAGCGCGGCCAGCCCGGTCATCGCGGCCAGCAGATGTGGCAACGTCCCCAGCGTGCAGGCGAACGCGGCCAGCACCCCGGCCCGCGCACCCCGCGACAGGCCGGCGGAGAGCGTGAAGATCACCCCGGTGCCGGGGGTGACCACCACGATCATCGTGGTGATCAGGAACGGGATGGTCACGATCGTCCTCCGACGGAGTTGGCAGGTCTGGCTCCTGCTCACTCTGCTGCCACAATGGCCCGATGGGCAGAGCCAAAGCGACTGCGTCCGAGAGGTCCATATCGGCCGGGTCCGACTTCCTGCACCTGACCATCGCCGACGCGACGCCGGGCGGGCGCGCCGCCTGGCTGACCGACCGGCTGCGGCAGGCCATCGCCGAAGGACGGGTGCCGGTCGGTGACCGGCTGCCCCCGACCCGGGTGCTCGCCGCCGACCTCGGTGTCTCCCGGGGCGTGGTCACCGAGGCGTACCAGCGCCTGACCGAGGAGGGGCACATCGCCGGTCGGGGCCGGGCCGGCACGGTGGTCGTGGCCGCGCCGGCCGCGCCCACCCCCGCCCCGGCCGCCGCGCCGGCACCGGTCGCGACCTTCCCGCCGGCACCGGGCACCGACATCTTCGACGCGGTACGCGCGGCGCACGCGACCATCGACCTGACGCCCGGCGTACCCGATCTGGCCGCCTTTCCCCGCGCGGACTGGCTGCGCGCCGAACGGAGCGTGCTGCGCCGCCTCGCCGCGGCCGACCTCGGCTACGGCGACCCCTGTGGCACGCCCGCGCTGCGACAGGCCGTTGCCGCCTGGCTGGCCCGCAACCGCGGCATCAGCGTCGACCCCGCCGAGGTGATCATCGTGGCCGGCGTCTCCCAGGCGCTCGGGCTGCTCGCCCAGGCGCTCACCGCTGCCGGCGTCGTCCGGATCGCCGTCGAGGACCCGGGCTCGCTCGGGGTGCGCCAGCACCTGAACAACTGGCGGATGGACACCCCGCCGATCAGTGTCGACGACGCCGGGTTGCGGGTCGACGAATTGGTTGCCAGTGGCGCACCGGCCGTGATGCTCACCCCCGCGCACCAGTTCCCGACCGGCGTGGTGCTCGACGGTGACCGCCGCCGCCACCTCGTCGCCTGGGCGCGGGCCGGCGGTCTGATCATCGAGGACGACTACGACGCCGAGCACCGCTACGACCGTCCTCCGGTGCCGGCGCTGCGTGGCCTGCTGCCCGAGCAGGTCTGCTACGCCGGCAGCGTCTCCAAACTGCTCGCCCCCGCCCTGCGGGTCGGCTGGCTGCTCGTGCCGGCGCGGCTGCGCGAGGCCGTGGTGGCCGCCAAGCGCAACGCCGACCTGGGCAACGCCGTGCTACCGCAACTGGTGCTGGCGGAGTTGATGACCTCCGGCGCCTTCGAGCGGCATCTGCGGCTGCTGCGTCGCCGACACATCCGCCGGCGGGACGCCATGATCGCCGCGCTGGCCCGCGCGTTGCCATCGGCGACTGTGCACGGCGCCGCCGCCGGCCTGCACCTGATGATCACGCTGGACGACACGGTGGTCGACACCGAGCTGGCGGCGGCGACGCTGGCGCGCGGCGTGAAGGTGCAACCGCTGTCCTGGCACTGCCAGCGGCCGTACCGGCCCGGCCTCGTGCTCGGCTACGCGGCCCGTACGCCCACCGAGATCGAGGACGGCGTCGCCGCTGTCGCCGCCGCGCTCGGCTCCGGCTAGGAGCGTCCGTCCAACGTGCTCTCCGGCGTATCCTTCGCCCGTGGGACTGCGGTTCGAGACGCGCGGGTCCGACTCGCCATGGGTCGACACCGTGTGGACCTGCACGAGCGAGCAGGTCACCACGATGACATCCGTGGCAGGGGTGCGGTGGGGCCTGGTGTTCTGGGAGCAGGCCGGCCGGGCGTACGCGAGCATCACCGGTCCCGAGACCCGGACCGGCACGGCGCCGGTGCCGGAGGGCGCGACCTTCACCGGCATCGAGTTCGCCGTGGGCACCTCGCTGCGGGCCGTGCCCACGCCGACGCTGGTCGACGGCGGCATCGAGCTACCCGACACCACGCGCCGGACGTTCCGGCTGGACGGCGCGCGCTGGGAGACGCCCAGCCCCGACGACGCTGAGGCCCTGGTCGACAGCCTCGTCCGGGCTGGGACCGTGGTCCGTGACCCGCTCGTCGCCGAACTGCTGCGGGGAGGCCGTCCGGCCGTCTCAGGGCGTACCGTCGAACGCCGGTTCCGCGCCGCGACCGGGCTGACGCGCGGCGCGGTCCGGCAGGTCGAGCGGGCCCGTACGGCGGCGGAGCTGCTGGCCACCGGCGACCCGGCCGCCGAGGTCGTCGCCAAGCTCGACTACTTCGACGAGCCGCACCTGGCCCGGGCACTGCGCTGCTACGTCGGACGGACCGTCAGGCAGCTGCGCGAGGGCACCGGCGGCGCCATCGCCCTCGACCTGGATCAGCGCTTGACGTCGTAGACCAGCTTGAGGATGCCGTTCGAGTAGCTCTCCGACTCCCGCAGCGTCAGCATGTGCTTGTCGCGGTCGGCCCGGCCGAACAGGCTCTTGCCGGCACCGAGCAGCACGGGGAAGACGAGCAGGTTGTACTGGTCGATCAGCCCCTCGTCGGACAGCCGCCGGGCCAGCTCCGCGCTCCCGTGGATGAAGATCGCCCCGCCCTCGCCCTGCTTGAGCGCGGCGACGTCCCCGGTCGAGCGCAGGATCGTCGTCGGCCCCCACCCGTCGACGAGCGCGTCGTCGGACAGCGTGCTCGACACGACGTACTTGGGCAGCTCCTTGTAGCCGGCGTGGTCCTCCGAACCGGGCCAGACCGGCGCGAACGCCTCGTAGCTGCGACGGCCGAACATCAGCGCCGTCGTGTCAGCGAGCTCCTCGCCCTTCAGCGACCAGGCCTCCGGGACGAACTCGAGGTCCTTGAACACCCAACCGCCGCTGCGGTGCTCCTCACCCGGCCCGCCGCCGGGCGAGTCCACGACGCCGTCGAGCGACATGAAACCGGTGTAGACCAGGTCGCGCATTGTGTTGTCTCCTCATGCTCGGAGCGGGCTGCCGGGTCCACGCTAGATCGCGCTCGCGGCGCTGTCTTGGACGGAAACGACAGCGAATGGTGCCGTGATCTGGCCCCGGGTCGACCGGGCGGTCGAGCCGGCTCAGCCCAGGAACAGCTGGACGAGGACCAGCACGGCGAGCAGCGCCGGGCCCCGTGACCCCTGACGCATCAGGTCGACCGGGATCATCCCGAACGGCGTGTTGACCGTCGCGCCGCCGTAGTCGATCGGCGGGCGGGTGCCGGCCCGGAACGCGGCGGCCACCACCCCCAGCGCCAGCGTCGGCGCCAGCCAGGCCGGTCCCGGGTCGACGGTCGGCAGGGTCAGCAACCACCACAGGCCCGCGCCGACGGCGGGCACCACCACGTGGATCCCGCGCAGCAGGTTGTCGCTGCCACCGAGCGCCCGGCGCAGCCCGGGTGAGCGGCTGACCGACCGCAGACCGCCGGTCAGCCGGTTGGCGGCGAGGTACGCGAACACCACCTGCGCGGCCCCGGCCAACCCGGGCAGGGCGAGCGCGGCAGCGTACTGCACCCCGATCAGCGCCGCCCAGATCAGCACGGCGCTGGGGTGGCGGCGCAGCCGGCGTACGTCGGCCTGGAGCAGCGCCCACCAGCCGGGGCCGGGCCGGAACCGGCGGCTGCGGACCCGGCCGATCCGGCGCCAGCGGCGGCTCTCCACCAGGCCGGCGAGCAGGCTCGGATCCAGCAGGATCGTGGCCGTGGCGGCGGCGTTGGCGAACTGCGCGCCGGTGGTCAGGGTGGCCCGGTCGACCCGGGGCAGCGCGCGTACCGCGAGGATCACGCCCACGACCGCGAGGGGCACCGCGACGGCGAACAACGCGACGGTCGGTGTCGTCGCCGGTCGGGGCAGCCCGTCGCCGAGGCGACCGACGAGCACCACCAGGGCGGTGATCACCGCCGCTACCACCATCGGCGCCGCCCCGACCACGGTCGGCCAGCGTCGCCCCGACCGGCTGCTCTGGGCGACGACGCTGAGCGCCAGCGCGGCCGCGCCCCACCCCGCGCCGGCCGCCGCCGCCCAACCCAGGGCGGACGGTTCGCTGACCCCACCGAGCGCCGCCACTGCCACTCCCAGCGCCGCGGTGCCGGCCGCCGACCCCAGCAGCAGGAGAACGAAGCGCGGCGCCAGCCAGGCCCGCCGGTCGACGGGCGCGCTGGTCGCCCAGCTCTGTGTCGCCGGGGTCACCAGCAGCGGGCCGAGCGCGCGCAGACCACGCCAGGCGAGCCCCGCGCCAGCCAGCAGCGCGGCGACCGCCAGCCACCAGCGCACGCCCGGCTCGGCCTGCCCCACGGTGGGGGAGTCCAGCAGGTCGCGGCTGGCGCTGATCGCGAACCAGCCGTACATGCCCACGAACAGGACCATGACGTAGGCGTCGCCGAGCACGTCACCGAGGGAATGGTCGTGGTGCCGGCTGCGGGCCTTGCGCAGGTGCGTTCGTACCTGCCGGGCGGTCGGCACCCCGGCCGGCGTGTCGGCGATCGTGGCCGGCGCCGCGGTCACTTGCCGATCTCGATGCGCTCGTCGACCACCGCGTCGATCAGCTCCGGGTCGTGCGAGGCCAACAGCACGGCCGTGCCCGCCGCCCGTTCCCGCAGGAGTCGGTCGGCGAGCCACTGTCGCCCGCGGACGTCCAGTCGCTGCTCGGGCTCGTCCAGGATCAGCACCCGGCGGGGCCGGACGAAACAGGACGCCAGCGCCAGCCGGCGGCGCTGCCCGCTGGACAGCGTCACCGGCAGTTGGTCGCGGGCCGGCTCCAGCCCCAGCTCGGCGAGGACCTCCTCGACCGGCTCGGCGTCACCCCCGTGGGCGTACGCGACCAGCTCCAGGTGCTCGACCACCGACAGGTCGGGGAAGAAATCGATGTCGTCCAGGGCGGCCGCCACCAGCGCCCGTACCTGAGGATCGGTCTCGTCGGCCCGGCGGCCCTGCACCAGCACCTCACCCGCGTCCGGCCGGTCGGCGCCGACGACACAGCGCAGCAGAGTCGTCTTGCCGCTGCCGTTCGGGCCCAGCACCACAGCGATCCGGCCCGCCGGGAGCGTGAAGCTCACCTCGTCGAGCACGACCAGGTTGCCGAAGTTGCGACTGAGTCCCCGTACCGAGAGCGCGTCCACGGTCACAGAGTCTCCCAGAGCCATGCCACCGACCAACCCGAGCGACCTACGTCACCCGGCTGTCGACGTCGTCCTCCAGTCGGGCGTCGGCGGCGGCCAACCCCTGGGCATCGGCGACCTCCTCGGCCACCGCCGCCGCGTCCGCCCAGTGCCGCCGCGCGTCGGCCCGCTCGCCCAGGGCGGCGCAGGCGTCGCCCAGGTAGAGCAGGGTACGCGCCAGCCCGGCGGTCGGCCGGGTCTCCTCGCGCAGCCGGCGGCTCTCGGCCAGCAGCTCGTACGCCGTCCGCGCCTGCCCCGGGGTGCTGCTCAGCAGCGTCGCCCCGGCGTTGAGCAGCGCCGTCGCCCGGCTGGTCGGGTCGTTGACCGACTCGTACTCGCGCAGTGCGGCCCGCCAGGCCTGGGCGGCGTCCAGGTGCTCTCCGAGCGCCGCGTGCACCAGCACCAGGTTCGTCAGCGCCGCCGCGTACCCGCGCGCGTCGCCCACCGACCGGAACGTGTTGGCCGCCCGCACCAGGTGGTGGTGCGCGGTGTCCGGTTCGCCCCGGGCCAGTTGGGCCGCGCCCAGGCCCAGCTCGGTGAGGGCGTGCCCGGCCCGGTCGGCGCCGGAGCGGTGTCGGCGCGACATCTCCAGGTGCTCCACCGCGTCGTCGAGCTGCCCCAGGTCGAGCAGGGCCAGGCCGAGGTTCATCCGCGCCTGGGCGTTGCCCCGCCGCCCCCGCTCGTTGACCGCGAGGGTGAGCGCGGCCGCCGCCCCCTGCGGGTCGTGCCGGCGTCGACGCAGCACCCCCAGCTCGTTGTGCGCCCACCCGGCGATCTCCGGCCGGTCGTCGGCGGTCGGGGTGGCCAGCACGGTGCGGCAGACCTGCTCCCACTCGTCGAGGCGCTCGGCGTAGGCCAGCCACCCACACAGCGCCACGGCCAACCGGAACCACCACCGACGGACCCGGCGGGGCAGTGTCTCCTTCGCGCCGGCCGGCACCCGCACCACCGCCAGCAGCAACTCCTGGTGCAGGTCGAACCAGCCGTACGGGTCGTCGTCCAGCGGCAGCGACCACTCCCGGTCCCCCGGGGAGCCGAGCACCGCCAGGTTGGCCGCGTGCCGTTCGGCCCGGCGGGCCAGGTGCCGGGTCAGTCGGGCCTGCGCGGCGACCCGGGCCCGGACCGGATCCGCGTCCCGCAGGTGCAGTCGGGCGCTGCCGGCCAGCAGGGGCCGGATCTCGTACCGGTCACCGGGCGCGCCGACCACGAACGCCGCCGCGGCCAACCGGTCGAGCAGTGCGGTCACCAGCTCGGGGTGCCGTCCGGCCAGCGCGGCGATGGTGGGCCGGTCCACCGGGGCGGGGACCAGCGACATCAGCCGGTACAACCGTCGTGCCTGGCGGGGCAACACCCGGTACGCGATGTCCCGTTCGGTGACCAGGCGGGCCGCCGGTGAGACGGCGAGCCGCTGGTGCGGTGGCGTCTGCACCGCGCGGCGCAGCGCGTCCAGCACGTCGGAGTGCCGCCAGCCGTGCTGAGCGGTCCGGTAACCGAGCGCGCGGACGGTACGCGGTTGCCGCCCGCACAGGTCGACGATCTCGCGTACCGCCGGATCGGTGCGCGGGTCGGCGCGACGGACCCGGGCGGCGGGCGCGGCCCCACCCGCCGTCGCGAACAGCTCCACCGCCTCGGACGTGCCCGGTTCGGCGATCCAGTGCGCGACCACACCCTCCAGACCGACCAGCGCCGGACCACCGGCGAGCAACAGGCGGCAGGTGCGCGCGGTGGGCGGCAACAGTGGCCGGACCTGGTCGGGACGGTCCACGTTGTCCAGCACCAGCACGATCTTGCGACCGTCGAGCTGACCGCGGAGCGCGTCGGCGGCGGCGGCGAGCGCGTCCGGCCGGCCGGAGGTCGGCGGGGCGGTGCCCAGGATCCGGGCCAGCGCGGTGAGCACCTGCCGGGCCGAGCGGGGTCGGCCGCGCCGCCGCAGGTCCAGGTAGTACTGCCCGTCGGGGAAATCCTCCCGGCACTCGTTCGCGGCCTGCACCGCGCACGCGGAGGTGCCCACCGCGCGTCGGCCCAGAACCGCCACCGCGTGCTCCCGGGTGAGCAGACCGACCACCGCGTCGACATGCTCCTCACGACCGGTGAACTCGGCGGTGTAGGGCAGATTGGGCGCCCCGGCGGCGGGGGTGGTGAGCACCTCCGTGGGCTCGGGGTCGACCTCCCGGCCAGCCCGGCGGCGGCGCACCTCGTACACCACGTAACCGACGACGCCGCCGGAGGCCAGGACGATGGTCACCGGCCCGAGCACGCTGGCGGCCAGCTCGGAGAGGACATTGCCGGCCAGGTTGCTGGCCACGTTGGCGAGGACGCTGCCGACCACGCCGCCGATTGCGATCAGCGCCGGCCAGCGCGAGCCGCCACGCGAACCACCAGGCCCGGTCACCGCACACCCCCGGAGACGAGCCCGGCGACCAGGTGCCGCCGCGAGAGGACCACCAGCACCACCGGCAGCACCGAGGCGAGCACCGAGCTGGCGGCCAACGCGCCACTGTTGCTCACGAAGCTGCGGGTCTGCTCGGCCAGGAACGGGCCCAGCGGCGACGACCCCGGCCCACCGAACAGCCGCCCCACCACCAGGTCGTTCCAGACCTGGACGAACTCCAGCACGGAGACCGCCACCACCGCCGACAGGTTGTGCCGGGCCAACCGGCGCAGGGTGTGCCACCACCGACGCCCACCCAGCCGGGCGTCGCGGACCTGCTCCACCGGCAGGTCGGCGAACGCGTTGCGCAGCACCAACACCGCGAACGGCACGCCCAGCGCGATGTGCACCAGGGCCAGGCCCTGGGCCGTGCCGGAGGAGAGCACCAGGCCCAGCACCTCGTTGACCGGCCCGGCGATGACCTGGATCGGCACGACGCTGGCGGCCAGCAGCAGCAGCCCGGTGGCCTGCGCGGCCGGCCCGGTCAACCAGGCCAACGGGTACGCAGCCAGCAGCGCGACCACCAGCACCGTGGCGGTCACCGCGGTGGCCAGCAGCAGGGTGAAGCCCAGCGTGCGCCACAGCTCGGTGCCGGTGACCAGGTCGCGGTAGGACTCGCCGTTCGGCGGTGCCGACCACCAGCCGCGCGCGGCGGCGTCCACCCGGCCGTGCGCCGACGTGGCGACCAGCACCGCCAGCGGCACCAGCCAGGCGATCGCGGCACCCGCCGCGAGCAGCCGGAACACCCGCCGGGGCGGGGCGACCGGGGCGGGCTCCGGTGCCGCCTCGACGCGCGGCGGGGGCCAGGCCTGCCGGACGAAGAGCGCGGCCACCATGATCCCGCCGATCACCGCCACCAGCCACACCACGCCGAGCGCGGCGCCGTCGCCGGTGGTGGTGCCCCCGGACGTCTGCCAGATCCGCAGCGCCAGCACCGAGGCCTCGTCGCGGACCGAACCGGGGGTCATCACCAGGATCAGATCGAACGTGCGGCTGGTGCCGACCGCCACCAACGCGAAGACCACCGCCGTCGTCCGCAGCAGCAGTGGCCTCCACTGCGCGTCCCACAGCACGTGGCGACGCGTACCGCCGTAGGCGCGGACCGCGTCGGCGAGGCTCGGCGGCACCGCGTCCAGCGCGGACCGGAAGACCAGCACCGCCAACCCGACCCAGGCCCAGACGAACGCCGACATCAACGCGACGGTGACCATCCCCGGCCCGAGCAACTGCGGCGCGTCCTCGACCGGGCGGCCGGTCAGTCGGGTCGCGACCAGGGTGGCCAGCCCCCGGCTCGGGTCGGGGTCGTACATCAGCCGGAAGGTGACCCCGGTGACGACCAGCGGCAACGCCACCGGCACCAGGAGGATCAACCGGACCAGGCCGCCCTCCTGGGAGCGGCGGGACGCGGCGGCGAGCAGATAGCCCAGTGCCGTCACCACCGCCGGCACCAGCAGCGCCCAGAGGACCGTCCTGCCGACCACCGCGCCGGTGCCCGGGGCGGCGAGCGCGGTCCGGAAGTGCGCCGCGCCGACCCAGCGACCGTCGGTGGTGACGCTGGCGTGCATGGTCCGCAGGACCGGCCACAGCACGAGCCCGCCGAGCAGCACCGCGGCCGGCAGCAGCAGGGCCGACGTGGCCCCCGCCGCCGGATAGGCCCGACCCCGCCGGGCTGGACCGACGTCGTCGAGGACCGCCAGCTCGCCGAGGACCCGCACCTGGCTCATCGGCCGCCCCCCGCGCTGCGGGCCGCCGCGGCGAGCAGGCCGGTGGCCCGGCGGATCGCCTCGCTGGCGCGGACTCCGTCGGTGACGTCGGCGAAGAAGCCCTGCATGATCCGCCAGATGCCGACCCCGTCCGAACCGGTGAACGCGCCGGGCAACTGGTCGGAGAGGTCGAAACGTAGGGTGCCGGGCGCCCGCATCTCCTCGGCGAGACCCTGGCCGACGCGGTCCCGGTAGCTGCCGATCGCGACGTTGGTGTTGGGTGAGAGATATCCGCCGTCGCGCAGCCACGGCCGGAACGAGTCGGCCTTCGTGAGCCACTCGACCAGCTCGACCCCACCCCGGGCGTCGGCGAACGCCACGGCCGCGTCCCCACCGACGATCAGGGGGCCGCCGCCCGGCTGAGCCCCCGGAAACCGGAACGTGACAGGTGCCTCCGGGCCGCGCTGGAACGGGTCGGCGACGTCGGCGGTGAAGTCGGCTCCGACGAGCATCACCGCCCGCTTCGTGTGCACCACCTGGATCACCGACTCCTCGTACTGGGTGAGCAGGGCACGACGGCCGCCGCCGACGAACGCCCCGTTGATGCTCCAGAGCCCGGCGAGCCGGTCCAGCGCCTCGCGCACCGCTCTGCCCTGCCAGTCGGCGTCCGGCCGGGCCAGGGCGCTGTAGCTCTCGGGTGCCACGTCGGCCAAGACGTTCTCGAACCAGTCGGTGAGCACCCAGCCGTCCGCGGCGCCGATGGCCAGGGGCGCCGGCCCGCCGCCCCGCCGGGCGAGGGCGCCGAGCTCCTGGGTCTGCCGGACCAGCGCGTCCCAGTTGGCCGGCTGCACGGGCAGCATCGAGGGCAGGTGCCAGACCAGCGACTTGTGCGCTGCCTTGACCCAGACGCCGTAACGCTGGCCCTCGGCCGTCAGCAGCTCGCCCAACCCGGCGGGTACGGCGTACTCGGTGGACGCGCGCACCGGGCTCAGCCAGCCGCGCTGGGCGTACTCGGTGACCAGGCCGGGGCGCGGCAGGATCGCCACGTCCGGGCTGGTGCCGGCGAGGTGTCGGGCACGCAGGAACGCGTCGATGTCGTTGCCGGCGCTGATCACCTGCACCTGGGCGAGGGCGGGGTAGCCGGCGACGACCTTGCGGAACCGGTCCAACTCGCTGGTGCTCCAGACCACCGCGACCTGCACCGACCGGGTTCCGCCGGAGCAGCCGGCGGTCAGGGCGGTGGCACCCGCGGCGGCGGCGCGCAGCAGCGTACGGCGACTCACACCGGCGGTCGGCCTCATCGGGCCGCCTCGCTCGGCTCGGTGACCAGCTCGTGCCGTACCGGTATCTCGGCCAGGGTGGCCGGGTCGGCGGTGCAGACGAGCACCGCCACGCCCGGGGCGTCCGGCGGTGAGAGACGAGGCATCAGGTCACCGAGGCGGCTGTCGCCCGCCGAACCGGCCGGCAGGTCGACCACCAGCACCTCGGGCAGGCAGGCCGCCGCTCGGGCGAGCGCCACCCGGAACCGCTGGGCGTCGGAGATCTGGTGCGGCAGCAGGGCGAGGGAGAGCGCCAACTCCAGCCGGTCGACCACGGTGGCCGTCCAGTCGTTCGCCACCTCGTGCACCCGTTCGCGTTTGCGCTGGCCGTACTCGATGTT
Organism: Micromonospora sp. NPDC127501; assembly: GCF_040302185.1. NCBI lineage: Bacteria > Bacillati > Actinomycetota > Actinomycetes > Micromonosporales > Micromonosporaceae > Micromonospora > Micromonospora sp. NPDC127501. Next base: position 81,914 of record NZ_JBEORJ010000019.1, read on the forward strand.
GCGCCGCACGGTGAGCTGCGGCAGCAGCGCGCCACCGGCGGGCACGTAGCCGATCTGCCGGCGGGGCGGCGGCAGGCTGGTGACGTCGCGGTCGCCGACGAGGACGCGACCGGTCACCGGCGGAGCCAGCCCGGCCAGCACCCGGGCGACCGCCGTACCGAACCGGGGCGGCGCCACCAGGGCGGCGAGCGTGCCGGCGGGAACGTCGAGGGTCACCGGCCCGGTGCCGGGGACGGCGACAAGTGCGCGTAGCCGTAACGTGACCCTCACCTCCGGTGACCATCGATGACCGTCCCAGGGTGGCACACCGTGACGACAATCGACGCCCCCGACCCTTCCACTGTGGAGGCGGTCGGGGCTGTTCAGGCGGAGGAGTAGAGCGCGGCGAGCCCGGCCGCCGTGGCGGCCAGCCGTTCGCGCAGCGCCACCGGGGTCAACACCTCGACGTCGGCACCGAGGCGCAGCAGGTCGCCGTGGGCGTGGGTGAGCGACTCGATCGGCAGCACCGCGGTCACCCAGCCTCGCGCGTCCGGTGGCCCGGCGCTGCTGTCCATCGCGGTCACCACCGGATCGCTGCCCACCTCGCGCAGACGCTCCCGTCCGGCGGGAGAGAGCCGGACGTGGGCCTCGTCGCGGTGCAGCCGGGCCCGGAACTGGACCACGTGCGCCCGCCACCAGGACGGCAGGTCGAAGTCGGCGGGGCGGTCGAACTCCTGCGCCAGTGGGGTCAACGCGAGGATCTGGTTGACCCGGTAGGTCGCCGGCGCGCCCCGGCCGGGCTGGTCGGCCACCACATACCAACGGCCGCCCTTGAGCACCAGGCCGTACGGCTCCAGGACCCGGGTCACCTCGCCGTTCCAGCCGCGGTAGCGCACCTCGACGCGGTGCTGCCGCCAGACCGCCTCGGCCGTGCGGGCCAGCTCGGGGGAGGCGTCGCCGTCGGCGTACCACCCGGGAGTGTCCAGGTGGAAGCGTTGTTGCAGTCGGGTCGCCCGGTCGCGCAGCGGCGCGGGCAGCGCGGCGTGCAGCTTGAGTTGCAGCGCGGCCACCACGTCGCCGTAGCCCAACTCGTCGGCGGGGCCGGGCAGCCCGGCGAGGAACAGCCGGTCGGCCTCCTCGGCGGTCAGCCCGGTCAGTCGGGTCCGCCAGCCGTCGACCAGTTGGTAGCCCCCGGCGTGCCCGGCCTCGCCGTAGAGCGGGATGCCGGCGGCGTGCAGCGACTCGACGTCGCGGTAGATGGTGCGGGGGGAGACGGCCAACCGCTCGGCCAGCTGCGCGGCGGTCATCCGCCCGTGCGACTGGAGCAGCAGCAGGACGGAGAGAAGTCGAGAAGCCCGCACTTCACTGACACTAGTTGTCAGGGGACCCGTCCTACCGTCCCGGCATGGCATTTCGCGACAAGGAACTACGAACGCCCGGACCGGTGCTGATCGGCGACCGGCAACTCAAGCGCTACCACATTGACCAGCCGCAGCGACCGATCGAACCCCAGGTGGAGAAGGCCGCGTACGACCTGCTGCCCGACCTGCTGGCCGACGTCGTCGACGACGGCACCCCGGCCGCCGGGTGGGTGGTGCTGCACCGGGGTGCGGACACCGGCGCCTATCTGCTGGCGTACACCTGGGTGTGGGACAACGCGGTGGAGATCCGCGTCGCCGCGGCCGGGCAGCCGGCGCTGGACTGTCCCGACGACGACCCGGCACACTTCGTCCACCTACGCCGTCCGGCGGTGGGCTGCGTCTGGGAGTTGGCGGTTCTGGAACACGAGCGGGCCGCCTGGGTACGGCACATGCTGCTGCCGGAGAGTCCGAATCTGATCAATTATCTGCGTGACACGCGAGCGGAAGGGCCGGTGGGCCGCTGATGGGCGACTTCGACTTCTTTGTGGGCACCTGGAACGTCGTCAACCGGCGGCTGCGCAAGCGGCTGGTCGGCTCCGACGAGTGGGAGGAGTTCCCCGGGGTGTCGGTGGCCCACGGCTTCTTCGCCGGCGGCGGTCACTTCGACGAGATCACGTTCCCGACCAAGGGCTCCGCTGGCGCCACGATCCGGATCTTCGACCCGGCTCGGCAGGAGTGGTCGATCTACTGGATGAGCAGCGACGTCGGGGTGCTGGGGCTGCCGCCGATGGTGGGGCGTTTCGTCGACGGGGTCGGCCACTTCTACGCCGACGACCAGCACGAGGGGCGCCCGGTCCGGTGCCGGTTCATCTGGTCGGGCATCAGCGCGACCACCGCCCGCTGGGAGCAGGCGTTCTCGGTCGACGGCGAGCAGACCTGGGAGACCAACTGGATCATGACGTTCACCCGAGCGTCGGAGGACTAGCCTCCAGGCCATGCGGAGATGGCAGCGGATGGACCCGTGGGGCGCTCGTCAGGTGTTCACCGGGTTCGTGCTGCTGGGCGGGTGCGCCGTGGCCGCGACGACGTCGGTCCTGGCCGGGCGGGCGCTGATCCGGGGTGAGGTCGACGTGCGGACCGCCCTGGGCATGGCCGGCGTGTTCCTTGTCATGGGGGTGTGGCTGACCTTCGCCTTCCGGTTGCACCTGGTCGGGATCTACGTCAACGATCGGGGCGTCCGGCTCCGGCACGTGTTCTCCACCCGCACCCTGCCCTGGTCGCGGGTGTCCGGGTTCGAGGCGAGTCCGGCGCTGTTCCTCGGCGAGCCCACGTCGCGCCTCGCCTGCTGGGTGCGCACGACCGACGGGGCGTTCGAGTCGGCGGTGCAGCGGCGGTCCCGGCGCGTGGGCTGGCGGAAGGAGAACGGGCCGGTGCTCGACGCGGCGGACTTCGACCAGCTGCTCGTCCGGCTCGCCAACGAACGTGCCCGAGCTCGACTCGACCGCGGGGGAGTGGTCACGCGTTGACTTTCGGCCGTTCGGGTGCGGTGTTAGGGTCCGATCACCGCCCCGATGGAGGAACGTGATGGCCTCCGACCACGTCGACGTGCTGATCATCGGCGCCGGCCTGTCCGGCGTCGGCGCCGCCTGTCACCTTCGTCGTGACTGCCCCGACAAGACGTACGCGGTGCTCGAGGCGCGCGACGCCATAGGCGGCACCTGGGACCTGTTCCGCTACCCGGGCATCCGCTCCGACTCGGACATGTTCACCCTCGGCTACTCGTTCAAGCCGTGGACCGCGCCGAAGGCCATCGCCGACGGCACGACCATCCGGGAGTACGTGCGGGAGACCGCCCGGGAGTACGACGTGCCGCGGCACATCCGCTTCCGCCACCGGGCGCTGCACGCCGAGTGGGACAGCGAGACCGCCCGCTGGACGGTGCACGCCCAGCGCACCGACACCGCCGAAATCGTGGTGCTGACCTGCTCGTTCCTCTTCGCCTGCGCCGGCTACTACCGCTACGACGTGGGTTACACCCCGCCCCTGCCCGGTGTCGAGGCGTACGCCGGGCGGCTGGTGCACCCGCAGCACTGGCCTGACGACCTCGACCACACCGGTCGGCGGGTGGTGGTGATCGGCAGCGGCGCCACAGCGGTCACCCTGGTGCCGGCGATGGCGCGGCGGGCCGCGCACGTGACCATGCTCCAGCGCTCACCGACGTACATCCTGGCGCTGCCCGCCCGCGACCGCTTGGCCGACGCGTTGCGGCGTTGGCTGCCGGCGAAGGCCGCGTATCCGGTGGTGCGCTGGAAGAACGTGCTGCTGTCCACAGTCAACTTCCAGCTCAGCCGGCGTGCGCCCGGCCTGGTGAAGCGGGTGCTGCGCCGGGCCGCGCGGGGCCTGCTCCCGGTGGGGTACGACGTAGACAGGCACTTCTCGCCCCGCTACGACCCCTGGGACCAGCGGCTCTGCGTGGCACCCGACGGTGACCTGTTCACGGCGGTGCGCGACGGCACCGCGTCGGTGGTCACCGACACCATCGACACGTTCACCGCGAGCGGTGTCCGACTGGCCTCGGGCGTAGAGGTGCCCGCCGACATCGTGGTCACCGCGACCGGGCTCAACCTGCTCGCCCTCGGTGGTCTGACGCTGCGGGTGGACGGCGTCGACGTCGACCTGCCGAACACGGTGGCCTACAAGGGCATGATGCTCTCCGGCGTGCCGAACTTCGCGCTGACCCTCGGCTACACCAACGCGTCGTGGACGCTCAAGGCCGACCTGGTCGCCGGCTACGTCTGCCGACTGCTGCGGCACCTGGATCGCACCGGCCAGCAGGTCGTCACCCCGCTCCCACCGCCCGACGCCGAGCGGGTGCCACTGATCGACCTGCGCTCCGGCTACGTGCTGCGTGCCGTCGACACGCTGCCCAAGCAGGGTGCGACCACACCGTGGCGGCTGCACCAGAACTACGCCCGCGACGTGCTGCTGATGCGGCACGGCCGGCTCACCGACGAGGGGGTGCGGTTCTCGCGCGCCGGCGGGGTGACCGGGGCCGAGCGCACCCCACGTCCCCTCGCGTCCGAGCGTCGATAACCGCCAGCAGAGGAGCAGGATCGTGCAGAGGTTCGACTTCGCGGGTGCGACCGCCGTGGTCACCGGGGCGGCCAGTGGCATCGGCGCCGCGCTGGCCCACGCGCTGGCCCGCCGAGGCAGCGATCTGGTCCTGCTGGACCGCGACGCCGAGCGGCTGGACGCGGTCACCACCGCGATCCGCGCCGAGCACCCGGATCGTCAGCTCGCCACGTACCTGGTGGACCTCGCCGACCAGACCGCCACCGCCCAGGTGGCCGCGGAGATCGGCCAGCGGCACCCCCGGGTACGCCTGCTGATCAACAACGCCGGCGTGGGCCTCGGCGGTCGGTTCGACCAGGTGACGTTCGACGAGTTCAGCTGGGTGATCGACGTCAACTTCCGGGCCGTGGCGCAGTTGACCCACGCGCTGCTGCCCACCCTCCGGGCCGAGCCGGGCGCGCACCTGGTCAACATCTCCAGCCTGTTCGGGCTGATCGCGCCGGCCGGGCAGACCGCGTACGCGGCGAGCAAGTTCGCCGTACGCGGCTTCACCGAGGCGCTGCGCCACGAACTGGTCGACGACGGGATCGGGGTGACCTCGGTGCACCCCGGCGGCATCCGCACCCGGATCACCGAGAACGCCCGGATCGGCAGTGGCGTCTCCCACGACGAGTACGCGGCCGGTCGGGCGCAGTTCGAGAAGCTGCTGACCATCGCGCCGGAGCGGGCCGCCGAGGTGATCCTGCGCGGCGTCGAGCGGCGTCGGGGCCGGGTGTTGATCGGCTGGTCGGCGAAGCTGCCCGACCTGCTGGCCCGGGTCATGCCGGCCTCGTACAACCGGCTACTGGTCACCGGCCTGAACCGGGGCGTGGCCCGCCCGGCGCCGCCCGCTCCCGCCGTCCCCGCGCAACGCACCGCCGACACCCTCGCCGACCCGGCCCGCGAGGTGGCGTGAGCGCGGTTCAGGCCGGGCCGGCCGCCGTCGCGCTCGGGCCCACGTCGCGGCGGCGCAACAGGATGGTCAACGCCACGAGGGCGACCAGCAGCGCCGCCACCGCGTACACCGGTGCCGGGCCGAGCGGTGCCAGCAGTGCCAGCAGCGCGACGACCGGGAAGGCGACGGCGACCGCGCCGTGCTGCTGCCGACGTACGTGCAGCACCCAGACCGTGAGCAGGAAGACGGCGGTCGGGACGGCCAGCGCGTAGCCGGCGGTCCTCTCCGAGATGTGCGCGAGGTGCCGCTCGTGGTCCACCGACACGTTCAGACCCGCGCCGACCGCGGCGACCGCCGCGAAGATCAGGTAGTGGCCGTAGCCCCAGACCAGGGAGTACGGCAGCCGGCCGGGCGCCTCGATGGGCCGGTCGAAGTAGAGCCACCACAGGGCGAACACGATCACGGTGGCCGCCGCCGCCAGCGACCAGAGGTGACGGTCGCCGGCATCCACTCCGGTCTGGATGGCCACCGACGTGGCCAGCACCACGTCACCGAGCACGATCAGGGTGAACAGTCCGTACCGTTCGGTGATGTGTCGCGGATGCCAGGGGGTCATCCCCGGTCGCTCGGCCACCGCCGGCACCAGCAGGTCGGCCACGACCAGCAGCAGCAACGCCGCGGTTCCCCAACTCTGCGGCAGGGCCAGCCGGAGCAGCCAGCCGAGCTGGACGACGGTGACGCCGATCGCGTACCGCCGGGCCGCCGGGCGGTGCGCCGGGTCACCGGCGGCGGCCCGACACCACTGCACCACGAGCGCGATCCGCATCACCACGTAGCCGTACGTGATGACGCTGAAGTCGCCCTCGGTGAACGCCCGGGGCACGCCGGCGGCGATGATCAACGCACCGGCGATCTGGACCAGCGTCGCGATCCGGTAGAGGTCGTCGTCGGTGTCGTAGGCCGAGGCGAACCAGGTGAAGTTCATCCACGACCACCAGATCGCGAAGAAGACCGTCAGGTACCTGGTCAGCGCGTGGCCGAGCTGATCCTCGGCGACGGCGTGGTGCAGGTTCGTGGCGGCCTGCGACACGGCCACCACGAAGCACAGGTCGAAGAAGAGTTCCAACGGTGTGGCCGCGCGGTGCGGCTCGTCGCGACGACGTGGCCGCATCGGCCGGTAGAACGGCCGCACCGACCGAGGCTGGCTCACCGCAGTTTCCTCAGGCCGCCCGCCGGTCAGCCGAGCCGACGGCCGTGGGTCAGCCCCTCCAGCACCAGGGTCAGCCCCGCGCCGACCAGCCAGACGTCCTTGGCCAACCCCGCGCCCTGCTGGGTCGGGCGGATGCTGCCGGGTTCGCGCATCCCCGGCGTCTTCAGGTACAGCTGCACCAGTCCCGCGCCGAAGGCGGTCAGGCCGAGCCCGACCAGGGGCGCCGGGACGAACGGCGCGATCAGCGCGGCACCCAGCGCGATCTCCGAGTACGACAGCAGCTTCGCGAAGCGCGCTGGCTCCAGTTGACCGAGCTGGGGCATGGCGGCGACCGCCATCCCGTGCAAGCCCTCCGCGGCGGTGCCCTCCAGAGTGCGCTTGCCCAGACCCGAGTTGAGGAAGTACGCGCCGATGCTGACCCGTAGCGGCAGGTGCGCGAATTTCATTGTCACTCCCGTTGGCCGTGGTCGAATGCGGCCCGCGTACCCCGCACCGCCCGCGATAACCCGCCGGGCCGGGTGGGCTGGCCGTGGTGGTCGCGGTAGGTTCGCCGGGGGCCCACCGCCGAGCCCGTGGCACACCCGCCCACCCCGGCACCCGGCCCCGCCGCAGACCACCAGCAGGAGGCGAAGTGAGCCAGGAAGTCCGGGGAGTCATCTCCCGCAGCAAGGGCGCACCGGTCGAGGTCACCACCATCGTGCTGCCCGATCCCGGGCCCGGTGAGGCGATCGTCCGGATTCAGTCCTGCGGGGTCTGCCACACCGACCTGCACTACCGCGAGGGTGGCATCAACGACGACTACCCGTTCCTGCTCGGTCACGAGGCGGCGGGCATCGTGGAGCAGGTCGGCGAGGGCGTCACCGACGTCGCCCCGGGCGATTTCGTGGTGCTCAACTGGCGGGCGGTCTGCGGGGTCTGCCGCGCCTGCCGTCGGGGTCGGCCCTGGTACTGCTTCAACACCCACAACGCCACCCAGCGGATGACCCTCACCGACGGCACCGAACTCGCCCCGGCGCTGGGCATCGGCGCGTTCGCCGAGAAGACCCTGGTGCACGCCGGGCAGTGCACCAAGGTCGACCCGGCGGCCCGACCCGCCGCAGTGGGTCTGCTGGGCTGCGGGGTGATGGCCGGGCTGGGGGCGGCGATGAACACCGGAAACGTCACCCGGGGCGACTCGGTCGCGGTGATCGGCTGCGGCGGCGTCGGGGACGCGGCGGTCGCCGGTGCGGTCCTCGCCGGCGCCACCACGATCGTCGCTGTGGACACCGACAGCCGCAAGCTCGACTGGGCCCGCAAGTTCGGTGCCACCCACACCGTGAACGCCTCCGAGACCGACCCGGTCGAGGCGATCCGTGCCGCCACCGGTGGCTTCGGCGCCGACGTGGTGATCGACGCGGTGGGCCGACCGGAGACGTGGAAGCAGGCGTTCTACGCACGCGACCTGGCCGGCACGGTGGTGCTGGTCGGCGTACCGACCCCGCAGATGCAGATCGAGCTGCCGCTGCTGGACGTCTTCGGGCGTGGCGGCGCCCTCAAGTCCAGTTGGTACGGCGACTGCCTGCCCAGCCGGGACTTCCCGATGCTCACCGAGCTGTACCTGCAGGGCCGGCTCGACCTGGACGCGTTCGTCACCGAGGAGATCGCGCTCGACCAGGTCGAGAACGCCTTCGACCGCATGCACCACGGCGACGTGCTCCGTTCGGTGGTGGTGTTCCCGTGACCGCCCGCGTCGACCACGCGGTCACCTCGGGAACGTTCTCCCTGGACGGGCAGACCTTCGACGTGGACAACAACGTCTGGGTGATCGGTGACGACCGCGAGTGCGTCGTCCTGGACGCGCCGCACGACGTGGCGGCGATCCTCGCCCTGGTGGGCGACCGGCAGGTCCGGGCGATCCTGGCCACCCACGCCCACGACGATCATGTCCGGGTGGCGCCCGAGCTGGCCGAGGCCACCGGCGCGCCGGTGCTGCTGCACGCGGCCGACCGGGTCCTCTGGGACATGGTCCACCCGCACCTGCCGCCCAACGGCGAGCTGCACGACGGGCAGATCATCGAGGTGGGCGGCACCACGCTGCGGGTGCTGCACACACCCGGGCACAGCCCCGGGGCGTGCAGCTTCCACGCACCGGAGCTGGGCGCGGTGTTCACCGGGGACACGCTTTTCGCCGGTGGCCCAGGCGCTACCGGCCGCTCGTACAGCGACTTCGACACCATCGTCCGATCGATCCGCACCTGCCTGCTGACCCTTCCCGCGGAGACGGTCGTGCACACCGGCCACGGCGACGACACGACGATCGGCGCGGAGGCCCCGCACCTGCAGGAGTGGCTGGACCGCGGCCACTGACGCCGCCGGCGTCTCAGGCCGGGCTGACCAGTCGGTCTGCCGACGCGTTGGTCGACGGTCTACCGGCGCTGTGGCGTGGTCGACGGGCTCAGCGTTGGTCGGCCGCGCCCAGCACCGGTTTGACGTCCAGGATCGGGGTGCCGTCGAGGGCCTCCAGGTCGGCCACCTCGACGCGCAGCCCGTCCACCGCCAGGACCCGCACCCGGTGCAGCCCGATCGGGTTGGGTCGATGCGGTGAGCGGGTGCTGAACACCCCGGTCTCCGGACGGTTCTCGTCGCCGCGTGGGTGCACCGCGAGCACGTCGCGCCGGGCACGGTCCAGCCAGGTCAGCACGAGCATTTCCGTGCCGACCCGCAGGTCGCGCACGGCCCGCTCGACCTGCCGGTCGAAGACCAGGCACGCCGTCGGGGCGCCCTCGTCGCCCTGCCGTGGCGCGCTCGCCGCGTCGGTCAGCGACGAGGCGACCCGGCCGACCGGGTGCAGCAGGTACGCGTCGTCACTCACTGCCTCGACCATCGTCGCTCCCTCCTGGACGGTCCCAACCTAGCCCTACCGCGACGCTAAGATCCGGCTCATGGCCGCCGACTCGCCCGCCACCGCCCCCGCCGTTCGTCAGCTGCGCCTCGTGGTGGAGGCCACCGACCACGAGGCCGCCGTCGCGTTCTTCCGCGACGCGCTGGGCCTGCCGGAGGAGGCGGCGTTCAGCGGCGAGGGGGATGCGCGGGTGGTGATCCTGGACGCCGGCCGCGCCACCCTGGAGATCGCCAACCCCGCGCAGAAACGCCTGATCGACGAGGTCGAGGTGGGTCGGCAGGTCGCGCCGCGGATCCGGGTGGCCTTCGAGGTGGACGACACCGAGGCGACGACCGCTCGACTGGTGGCCGCGGGTGCGAGCGAGATCGCGCCGCCGACGCGTACGCCGTGGCAGTCACTCAACTCCCGCCTGGACGCCCCCGCCGGGCTCCAGATCACCATCTTCCAGGAACTCCTCAGGCCGGACGAGGGCGTCGGGACGCGGGATGCGGAGCCCGAAGGTGACGGCGACAGCTGACTCCATCGCCCTGCATTCCCCCTTTGCTCTGCTGACCTGTCGGCATTACTTCCCGTGAGCGGCGAATATGCCTTTTTCGCCAGCCACGAAGGTATCTCGCCCTGGTCACGAAACGTGGCCGGTGCGTATTGGTAAGCAGAGCAAGGCTGGCGTTCGGATATTGGCGCCCAGGTTCCGAAAACACCATCCGTCACGGCTGTCTGGCCTGACGTCGGCAGGGCCGGCCTGTCCGACTCTGCGCGTGACCGGGACCGCATCGGGCCAGGGCTCGGGCAATTCCGGAATGCCCGACAGGTGAACCTGGTTGTGTCCCCCGTACCGCCGGAGCCCAAACCCTTTTCCGCGGTCATCTCCCGAGGAGTGTTCACCCCGGAGCGCTTCGCACGATCGAAAGGGCAACCATCGTGAAGGTCGACTTCACTCGATGGCTCCCCGCCATCGCTAAGGACTCGTACCGCAAGACCGCGCTGAGCGTGGCGGGTGTCGCCGCCCTCGGCGGTCTGGCGCTCGCGCCGACCGCAGCCGCCGCCCCGGTCACCTCCGGACCGCACCAGGGCGCCGTCGCCGCCATCGACCTTGCCACCGGCAAGGCCGCCACCTCGGCACGCCAGGATGAGCAGCCCGTCGAGTCGGGCCTGACCACCGGCTCCGCCACCGGCAAGCCGCCGGCCGGCAAGCCGAGCCGCGCCCAGCTGATCCCGCACGGCATCGAGGGCGCGCAGTCGCGCGTACCGCTCGACGACGCGCAGCTGGCCAACGCCCGGGCCATCGTCGACGCCGCCAAGAAGACCGGCGTCGGTGACCGGGGTGCGGTGATCGGCATCGCCACCTCGCTGCAGGAGTCGAAGCTGTACAACCTCGGCCACCTCGGTGCGTACAACGACCACGACTCGCAGGGCCTGTTCCAGCAGCGTCCGTCGTCCGGTTGGGGCACGCCCGACCAGATCACCGACCCGGAGTACGCCGCCACGGCGTTCTTCACCGCACTCAAGAACGTCGGCGGCTGGCAGGACCTGCCGCTGACCACCGCCGCGCAGACCGTGCAGGTCTCCGCCTTCCCGTACGCGTACGCGCAGTGGGAGGAGCAGGCGGCGGACATCGTCCAGCAGCTCTGGTGACACCCGGACACGAGACCGGCCGGCTCCCTTCGACGGGAGCCGGCCGGTTCTTCGTGTCCGCGTACCTCAGCAGGCCGGGTAGAGGCGGCGGGTACCGACCCCGGCCGCGTACGCAGCCCGGTCGCTGAACCGGCAGCCGTAGTCGGGTCGGGCCACCACCGCCGGGTCGGTCACGGTGTCGCCGGCCGGGCGCTTGCCGGTGCGTACCCAGGACACCAGGTCGTCCCAGGCGGCGCCGGCCTCCGCCGGGGTGAACTCGCAGTGCTGCGTGGCCCGGATCGCCCGCTGAACCACCAGCCTGCTGCGACCGTGCCGCGCCACGTCGGTGGCGTACGCCTGCTCCATGCTGAACGGTACGAACAGGTCGCCGAGACCGTGCAGGCTGAGCACCGGCGCGGTCGGCCGGCCGGCGATCCGCGGCACCTCGGTCAGCGTCGGCAGGAGCCGCTGCCGCACGTTCTCCGGGGCGACGCGGTGCACTGTCGCGTTGACGTTCACCGGGCTGTTCGGGGTGTAGCGGGTGAGCAGGTTGGTGGACAGCTGACCGGGCCGTTGGGCGGGGGAGTTGCCGCTCCCGGTGGGCACGCTGATCGAGAAGAGGAAGTCCTTCCAGACCGCGAACGCGGCGTCGGCTCCCGGACGCGGCCCGCCCGAACGGTTCACCGTGATCGCCCGTAGCTGCTTGCCCCGCTCGGTGGTGGTGTCCGGCCCGGTGGGGGTCAGCCCGGCCAGGCCGAGCGCCACCTGGATGCGGGGCACCGCGTTGGTCAGATAGTCAGCCGGCGTGGGATAGGCCGGCACCCCGGCGAGCGCCTGCGCGACCAGGTTGTAGTCCAGGTAGAAGTCGAGCAGCGTCTGGTCACCGAGCACACCGCACATCGGTAACGCGCCGTCGTAGAAGCCGGGGTACTGCTCAAGGGAACGACCAATGACGTACCCACCCATCGACACCCCGGCGACGTAGGTGTGCTGCGGTCGGCGGACCGTCCGCCCGAAGTGGTCGGCGAGATCCTTCGTCCCCAGCACCCCGGAGCGGATGTCGAAGCCGTTGCGGTCGTACGAGGACGACGCCCAGGCGTACCCCTGCTCCAGCAGGCGCTGGCGCAGCCCGAACGCCGGCGGTTCCGGCGAGAGCACCGTGCCCTGGCCGCGGTAGCCGTGCGCCCACAGCACCAGGTCACCGTTCCACCGGGCGGGGACCTCGATGATGTACCCGGCGTGGCGGTGCACGCCCTGGCGTACCGTCGTCGGCTTGCCGCCAACGACCAGCGGTGCCAACGGCGGATTCTCGATGGTGTAGCCGGGCAGCGGCTCGCCGCCCCTCGCGTCGCGACCGGTGGCGCTGGCCGGCGTGGCACCGGCCAGCCCGACCGCGAGGGTCAGCGTCGTAGCTGCGGCGAGCAGGCGGCGGAGGGTGCGAAGGGGTGTGGACAGCATCGATGCTCCCCATCGGACGGTTGTCGCCCGAGGGCGACCAGCGGGACGGTTGCCTACCGGCCGGTAGCGTCCTGAACCTAGAACCGCCGTCGACCAGTGTCAATGGGTTCGCTGATCCGCCGGTCAACACAGCTGTCCAGCCCTACCCGGTCGTTCGGGCCGGTGGGTCGATCGGGTTGACTGGTCGTCGTGGACGAGTCGATCTGGGAGGCGGCCCGAGCGTCACGCGGCTGGCTGGACGCGGCGAACGGCACCGGGCAGACCGAACTGACCTGCCGCATCCTCAAGCTCACCGAGGAAGCGGGTGAGGCCTCGGCTGCCTGGATCGGTCTGCTCGGGCAGAATCCGCGCAAGGGTGTCACCCACACCCGTGAGGACGTCGCGGCGGAGTTGGCCGACGTCGCCTTCACCGCGTTGGTGGCCATCGAAAGCCTCGGGCTGGACGCGCAGACGGCTCTGGACGCCTGCGCCGCGAAGGTGCGCTCCCGCCTGACGGGCCAATAACCGCCCCGAGCGCGCTCACCTCCGTCCACCCTTCCCGCCAGTCGCCATGCCGACCGCTGTGAGGGCTTTGCCGGCACTGGGTGTTGTGCGCCGATCGCTTCATTCGTGATCGACCCGAGTTTCGTGAAGTTGGGGTGTCCGGGCGTCCCGGATGCCCCGACTTCCGTGCAGCCGAGTGGATCAAGCGGGTCTTGGGTGATCGGCGCGTCGGGCGCAGGCGTTGTGTGGGTGGTTTGTCCGTTGGTGGGTGTTTGTGGGGCGTGGCCGGGCACACTCGTGGGCCGGAATCATGGCCGGGCCGGGGTCGTTACATACCCTGACGATCGCAGCACCACCGACCCACCGCCCGACCCTGGGGGCTGGTCGGCGCAGGCTGGAATGCCAGCCTCCACCCGGTAGTTACAGTCCCCACGAACGACCGCAGGCACCGCCTCGATGAGGGTGCTGATGGATGGGCCGCCCCCGGAATGACCCCGGCCCCCCGGTCGTTACACAGGGACCCGGCGTCGTGAGCCCCCCGGCTCGCCAGGTCGCCGACCCGACGCCCGACAGGGCGTCACCCCCCAAACTTTTCCTCTTTGTTTGTGCAGCGCCGGACGAGGTGCTCACACCCCACCGTCCCCCCCTTTTGGCGGTCGGGGTGTCCTACCCCCGAAGGAGCTACCCCCATGAACACGATCATGCGTAAGAGCGTCCTGTCTGTTGCTGGTCTCGCGTTCGCCGGTGGTGTGTTCGCCGGTCCGATCGCCCACGTGGCCAACCCCGTCGACGCCAAGCCCGTCGCGGTAGCGGTGCAGGCCGACAAGCCCGACAGCAGCAAGCTGATCCCGCACGGCACCCAGGGCGAGCAGTCCCGGATCAGCCTCAACGACGAGCAGACCGCGAACGTGAAGGCGATCATCGCCGCGACGAAGAAGGCTGGTCTGCCGGAGCGGGCCGCGGTCATCTCGAT
>NZ_JBEORJ010000020.1:0-18224 GCF_040302185.1 Micromonospora sp. NPDC127501
CCGACTCAGCAGAACCAGCACGGGCCGTCGGGCCCAGGCGACGCCACGCTGGTCACACTCCCGCACCCGACCGAACGGCGGCCCGACCGTCTCGCGTCGCCGTCCCCACCGCGCCCGGTTCAGGCTGGTGTGCCGGTGACGGTCAGGTTGCGCAGTCGGCCCACGTTGTCGAACGAGCCGAAGCCGACCCGTCCCGAGCCGAACGTACTGTCCTTCGCGGTCAGCAGCGGGTCGCGGTGCCCGTCGACGTAGACGGCGATCTCGCCGGTGGCCGGCAGGTGCACCACCCGGACGCGGTGCCACCTGGCATCGGTGATCGCCGGGTTGGCGCCCCGGGACCGGCCGTTCCACTGGTGGTCGATGCGCTCCCGGTCGGCGTTGTTCACCTTGAAGATGCCGTTGTGCGGATAGATCGTGTTGTCGGTGGAGAGATGGGCGTAGTAGAACTCGGTGTCCGAGCGCCAGCCGAAGACGATGATCACGTCCCGGTTGGTGACCTCCACCGGTGTGTCGAGTCGTACCTGGGCGTCGACCCGCACCGACGACCACGCCGGGCCGTTGGTCAGCACGGCGTACTCGAAGGGCCGGCGCGGGCCCGGCCGGCTCTCCCCGGCCTCGGCCAGGATGACTTGGTCGCCGGTGAACTGCCACTTCGCCGGCGTCACCGGCGACCAGTTCTCGGCTCCGGCGGTGCGGCGGACTGTGACGTCCCCGACGTCGCCGCTGGCGAACTCCCCGGTGCCGGTCACCTTCCAGACCTTTCCGTTGGCCTTCGCGAGGATGTAGAGCTCACCGGCGGCGTCGGTGCCGAAGCGCAGGTCCACCCGGTTGGGGTCACCGGGCGCGCCCGGCGCGGACAGGTCGCGCATCCGGACCGGGGTGCCCGCCGCGTCGAAGAGCGCGAGCTGGTGGATGGTGGCCAGCCCTCGGCCCCGGCGCATCTCGTTGGCCTCGGTGTAGAGCACCCGGCCGTCGACCAGGTCGCCGAAGACGTACTTGCCGCGCAGCGCGGGCAACGCCCGCCCCCGGTAGACGAAGCCGCCGGCCACCGCGACACCGACGTCGTCGGTGCAGTTCCAACCGGCTGCGGGGTCGTGGTCGTACGCGGCGACCGGGTAGGTGTAGCCGTACCTGTCGTCATCGGCGGGCAGCGGGAGCAGCCGGTCGCAGGGGTTCGTGGCCGCCTTGTCGAAGACGAAGGAGCCCTCGCGCTCGCTCCAGCCGAAGTTGTCCCCGGCACGGACCTCGTAGATGGCCTCGACGGCGTGTTCACCGATGTGCCCGAGGTACATCCGGCCGGTCGCCCGGTCCCAGCTGAACCGGTGCGGGTCCCGGAAACCCACGGCGTAGAGCTCGCCGAGCGCACCGGCCCGGCCGACGAACGGGTTCCCGGCTGGGATGCCGTAACGCCCGTTGGCGGAGTTGGTGCCCCGGGGGTCGATCCGCAGCAGCTTGCCGTGCGGCAGGGCAAGGTTCTGCGGGTCGGTGTTGCGCGCGCCCTGACCACCGTCGCCGACGGCGAGGTACAGCAGGCCGTAGTCGCGGTCGTGGCGCTTGGCCGTGGGGTTGAAGTTGATCTCCTGGATGCCGTGTACCTGGCCGCCGAAGCCGATGCGCAGCACCTCCCGGTGCGTACCGGCGAAGGTGGCGGCGGCCGGATCCGTCGCGGTCCACTCGGTGATGACACCGTGGAAGAGCGTGTTGGGCTGGGCGTAGTCCGGGGTGGCGGTGGTCGTCGACGCCAACTCGGTGTGGATGGTGTAGAACCTGCCGTTCACCCCGAACTCCGGGTGGAACGCGACGTACCCGAAGCCCTGGCCGAGCCCGCGACCGGAGAAGAACCGCGGCGCGAACGTCGCGGCCACGTCCAGGTAGACGTGCGGCACGCCGCCCTGGACCAGGTAGAGGCTGCCGTTGAGGTCGGGCACCGCCCGCCGGCCGGAGCCGTCGGGCACCTCCATGATGGTGTTGATCCGCGCGGTACGCATGAGCCGCGCGTCGGTCGGCGCCGGCGTGGGGTACGACTGCGGGAAGCTGGCGTACTCGCTGAGCACCAGCCCCAGTCGGGACTGGACCGGCATCTCGGGGATCGGGTCGTCGACCGCGTCCGCGGCGCGCGCGGGCGCGGCGACCACAGTGGACAGGATCAGCACGAGGGCGGTGAGGCCGACCCTCAGAGTGGGCCGGCGGACGGTGCCGGCGCGGCGGTGCAGGGTGCGCACGCGTGTCTCCTTCTCGGTGGGACGGTGCCGAGGGTGGTCAGCGGGCAAGGTGGCGGTACTGCCTCCGCACGTCTTTCGCGGAGACCACACTGTCGAGGAACATCAGGCCGTCCATCCGGCAGTCGCACGGGTTGCGTTCCAGGGTGTCCTGGGGGAAGCTGCCGCCGATCTTGATGCCCCGGGGGTCGGACGCGGTGGTCACGTGCGGGCCCGGCCCGGACACCAGCCACGGGTCGTCGGCGCGGGTGTAGAAGCCGTCCACCGGTTCGCCGTTGCGGTAGAGCGCGAGCGCGCCGGTGTTGAAGTCGAAGGTGGCGGCCAGGTGCACCCACTCCCCCACCGGCAGCAGCTCGCGCCAGTCCCGGGTGGCGGCGAAGGTCTGTGAGTTGCCGCCGTCGAGCCGCCGCCCGAGCGCGACCAGACGCAACTCCCCGTCGACGTCGATCAGCTCCAGCAGGGCGCGGACGCCGTGGCCGTCGGAGTCGCCGGTCAGCACTCCGGCCAGCCCGATCGCGTTGTACCTGTCGTCCGGGTCGGCGGTGGTGGAGTTGGGTAGCGGGCTGTCCATGTTCAGCTTGAACCAACCCATGACCGTGGTGCCGGCGGTGGCGCTGAAGGCACGCAGCGTCCGTACCCCGCTGGCCGACCAGGTGCCGGCCTTCCAGTCGTCGTTGCCGGCGACGGCGGGGGCGACCTGCCGGGTCTGCACCGCGTTGCGGCTGCCCCGGTAGGCGCGGTCCGGCACCCGCATGGCGGTGCCGCCGTTGATCAGCTCGATTTCGGTGCCGGAACGCCCCTGGTCGCGTTCCAGTGCGGGGTCGCCGGGCACCGGGTGGTCGAAGTCGTACGCGGCGACCAGGTGCGCGCGCAGCGCCGGGTGGACGTCGGACGACATGCTCCGATCCGCCTGCGCCGGTGGCGCGCTGGCGCCGGTCAGTGCGCCGATCGCCAGGAGGGAGACGGCCGCTCGTCGGGCCCTGGACATGGCTGTCACCTCGTTTCGCGGCATGCCGGATGCCGGTCACGTAAGCGCTTACGTAAGCGCTTACGTACCCTAGGCTTCGATCGATGCCACTCGCAACAGATCGGGTGGCATGAATGTTTCCGGAGGGTTGCCGATGCCCAGGGCCAGCCAACGGCCGCGCCTCGTGGACGTCGCCGAACACGCCGCCGTCTCGCTGGCGACCGCCTCCCGCGCCCTCGCCGGCCGTGCCGGGGTCAGCACCGAGGTGGCCGACCGGATCCGGCAGGTCGCCCGTGAGCTGGGCTACGTGGCCAACCCGTACGCCCGCACCCTGGCCAGCGGGGCCACCTCAACGGTGGGGCTGATCGTCCACCAGGTCGACGACCCGTACTTCTCCGAGATCGCCGCCGGAGTCATCCAGCTCGCCTCCGAGCAGGGGCTGCTGGTGCAGATCTGCCAGTCCGGCCGCGACCCCGACTATGAGCTGCAACAGCTGCGCCACCTGATCGCCCAGCGGGTCGGCATCGTCCTGATCAGCGGCTCCGGCTACGACGACCCACGGATGGAGAGCGCGGCGCGCGCCGAGCTGGCCGCGTTCCAGAACCACGGCGGACGGGCCGCCGCCATCGGCCGGCACGCGCTCGGGGTCGACGCCGTCCTGCCGGACAACGAGGCCGGCGGCCACGCGCTCGCCCAGCACCTGATGGATCTCGGCCACCGGCGGATCGCCGTCGCTGCGGGCAGCGCGGGCCTCACCACCGTCGCCGACCGGCTGGCCGGAGTGTCGTCGGCCCTGCGGGAGCGCGGGCGGTCCCCCGCCGACCTCGCCGTCGTGCACAGCGACTTCACCCGCGGCGGTGGACGCGCCGCCGCCGAGCAGATCCTCAACGACCACCCCGAGACGACGGCGATCATCGCGCTCAACGACGCGATGGCCATGGGCGTGCTGTCGACGCTGCGCTCCCGCCGCGTGCCGGTGCCCGCGCGGATGTCAGTGGTCGGCTTCGACGACGTCTCCGTGGCGGCCGACCTCGCACCCAGCCTCACCACCATCCGCCTGCCGATGACCGAGATGGGCCGCACGGCACTCACCCTCGCGCTCAAGCCGCGCACCACACGCCCTCGCCGCCGCCCCACCGGGCACCTGCTGGTCGTCCGCGACTCGACCGGACCCGCGCCGAGGACCTGACCGGCAACGGCGATGCCGCAGCACGACGGCTCGACTTCTGGCACGGTCGAGGGAGACCATTCACACCGGTGTGACGCGTCAGGAGAGGTCATGGCCGACATCGCTGTACGGCACCGAACGGTCGAGGTCGACGGCATCACGATCTTCTACCGCGAAGCCGGTCCCGTCGACGCACCGGTCGTGCTGCTACCACACGGGTACCCGTCGTCGTCGTTCCAGTTTCGCCATCTGCTGCCCGCGCTGGCCGACCGCTGGCGCGCCATCGCACCCGACTACCCCGGCTTCGGCTACAGCGGCCTGCCCGACCCGAGCCGGTTCGCGTACACCTTCGACGCCCACGCGAACCTGCTCCAGCGCTTCGTCGACACACTGGGGCTCACCCGATACGTGGTCTACCTTCAGGATTACGGCAGCCAGTTCGGGTTGCGACTGGCGATGGCCGCGCCGCAGCGGGTCGCCGGCCTCGTCATCCAGAACGGCGACATCTACCCCGAGCAGCACGGGCCCAAGTACGAGCCGCTGAAACGGTTCTGGCGTGACCCGACCGACGAGCGGCGCGAGCAGTTGGCTGCCGCGATCAGCGAGGAGGGCTTCCGGCGTGAGTTTCTGGGCGAGCTGCCGGAACGGCTGACCGACCGGGTCAGCCCCGACCTGTGGCGGCTCTCGGGTGCGCTGGTCACGGAACCCCGGCGGCGTGACGCCTGGCTACGCCTTGTCGCCGACCAGGGCAGCACCGTCGCCTGGTTCACCCGCCAGCAGGAGTACCTGCGTACCCACCGGCCGCCCACCCTGATCGTGTGGGGACCGCACGACGGCTACATGCCGGAGGGCGCGGCCCGCGCGTACCTGCGGGACCTGCCCGACGCCGAACTGCACCTGCTCGACGGCGGGCACTGGCTGCTCGAGACACACCTCGACGAGGTCGTCCCGCTGGTCCGTGACTTCCTCAACCGCGTCCAGTCCTGACCACAGGCGCGCCGATCAGACCGCCAGGGCCGCCCGGACCTCCCGTTCCGCCGTGACACCCCCGTCGCCGTGGGAGGTGACCCGACCGGACTCCAGCACGTGGTAGCGGTCCGCCACCCGCAGCGCGAAGCCCAGGTGCTGCTCGACGAGGAGCACACTGAACCCGGACTGCCGGGTCAACTCGACGATCCGCTCCTGGATCTCCGCGACCACCGACGGCTGGATGCCCTCGGTCGGCTCGTCGAGCATCAGCAGCCGCGGCCGGGTGATCAGGGCGCGGGCGATGGCCAGCTGCTGGCGCTGTCCGCCGGAGAGCAGCCCGGCCCGACGCCGCAGCAAGGGGCGCAACGCCGGAAACAGATCCAGCACCTCCGCCGTGGCCACCGCCCCGTCGCGCCGGCCGTCGGCGACCAGCCGCAGGTTCTCCGCCGCGGTCAGGTGCGGGAAGCACTGCTGACCCTGCGGGACGTACGCCATCCCGCGCGCCACCCGCTCGTGCGGCCCGGCGCGGGTGACGTCCTCGCCGTCCAGCTCGACGATGCCGGCACTCGGGCGCAACAGACCCGCCGCGACCCTCAGCAGGGTGCTCTTGCCGGCACCGTTGTGCCCGAGCACGGCAGCCACCCCGTCGGGCGGGACCGCCAGATCGACCCCGTGCAGCACCCGGGAACGCCCGTACCCCGCGTGCACCCCGCGCAGCGTCAGCATCATGCCTCCAGGCCAGTGCGGGCCGACCCGGCGTCGACCGGGTGGCCAAGGTAGACCTCCTGCACGCGCGGGTCCGCCTGGACCTGCGCGACAGTGCCCTCGCTGAGCACCCGGCCGGCGTGCAGCACTGTGACGCTGCGCGCGAACCGACGCAGGAAGTCCATGTCGTGCTCGATCACGACGACAGTGCGATCCCGGCTCACCAACTCCAACAGGGCGCCGGTGGCGTCGCGTTCCTCATGGCTCATCCCGGCGACCGGCTCGTCCAGCAGCAGCAGCCGCGCGTCCTGCACCAGCAGCATGCCGATCTCCAGCCACTGCTTCTGGCCGTGCGCGAGCGTCCCGGCGAGGTCCGCGGCCCGCTCGGTCAGACCGATGGTCTCCAGCGCGGCGGCGATCTCGTCGGGCACACCCCGGCGGCGGCGGGCCAGGGTCGCCCAGCTGCGCCGGGCGCCCGCCGCGATGTCGAGGTTCTGCAACACCGACAGCTCCTCGAAGACCGTCGAGGTCTGGAAGGTCCGCCCGATGCCGAGCCGGCTGATCCGGTGCACCGGCCGGCCGAGCAGTTCCTCGTCACCGAACCGGACCGAGCCGGTGGCCTCGACCAGACCGGTGATCGCGTCGACCAGTGTGGTCTTGCCGGCGCCGTTCGGCCCGATCAGGAACCGGATGTCACCGGCAGGAACCTCCAACGAGACGCCGTCCACGGCGGTGAACCCGTCGAAGCTGACCCGCACGTCACGAACGGACAACCCGTCCAACCGCTCGCCGCTCATGCCGCCGGCACCTCCGTCCGCTCGGCGCGTCGTCGGCCCAGTGACAACCACCCGCGCCGCAGCGGCTGCGCCGCGACGTCGCGGCGGCGGGCCAACGCCCACAGCGACGCCAGGCCGCCGGGGAGGAACGCCACCACGACCACGAAGAGCAACCCCTGAAGGTACGTCCAGGTGCCCGGGAAACGCTCGGACAGGGCGGTACGCGCCCAGGCCACCGCCACCGCGCCGAGCACCGGCCCGAGCACTGTCGCCCGGCCGCCCACCGCGACGCCGATGACGAACTCGATCGACGGGACGATGCCGATCAGGGCGGGCGAGATGATGCCCACCGCCGGCACGAACAGCGCCCCGGCCAGCCCGGCCATGCCCGCCGCCACCACGTACGCCACCAGCTTGACCGACGCCGGGTCGTAGCCCAGGAAGCGGACCCGTTCCTCACCGTCGCGGACCGCCACCAGCAGCTCGCCGTAACGGCTGTGGATGAGTTGACGGGTCAGCGCGAGCAACGCCAGCAGCGTCCCGGCGATGATGAAGTACACCATCCGCTGGTTGACCGGGTCGTCCAGGTCGTAGCCGAAGAAGCCCTTGATGTCGGTGAGCCCGTTGGTGCCGCCCGTGGTGCCCTGCTGGCCGATCAGCAGGATCACCATCGCCGCGGCGAGCGCCTGACTGAGGATGGCGAAGTACGCCCCGCGGACCCGGCGACGGAAGACCAGCGAGCCGAGCCCGAAGGCCACCGCCATCGGCAGCAGCACCGTCGCGGGCAGCGCGAACCACGGGCTGGCGAACGGCCGCCACCACAGCGGCAGCTCGTCGAGTTGCCCGTACAGCTGCATGAAGTCGGGCATCCCACCCGGGCCCGCGTCGGCGAGCTTGAGGTGCATGGCCATCGCGTAGCCGCCGAGGCCGAAGAAGACGCCCTGGCCCAGGGTGAGCATCCCGCCCCGGCCCCAGGCGATCCCGATGCCGACCGCGACCATGGCCGCGCAGAGGTACTTGGCGAGCAACGCCAGCCGGAAGTCCGACAGCACCAGCGGGGCGACGGCGAACAGCAGCGCCGCGCCGAACGCGAAGCCGGCCAGCGTCCGTAGCCGCGAACGGCCGGCGGGCCGACCCGGTGGTACGGCGCCGGCAGGCGCCGGGCGGACGGCGGTGCTGGGCGGCGCGGGGGTGACGGCGGTCATGCGAGGCTCCTGGTCCGCAGGGTGAACAGGCCCTGTGGCCGCCACTGGAGGAACGCGACGATCGCCACGAACACGATCACCTTGGCGACGCTGAGGGTGGTGAGGTACTCCCCGGTGGCCTGGAGCACGCCGAGGGCGAAGGCGACGATCACGCTGCCCTTGAGCTGGCCGATCCCGCCGACCACGACGACCAGGAAGGCGTCGATGATCAGGTTGGTGCCCATGGTCGGGCCGATCGGGCCGAGCAGGGTGAGTGCCACCCCGGCGAGTCCGGCCAGGCCGGAGCCCAGGAAGAAGGTCGTCCGGTCGACCCGGGACGTGGCGACGCCGGACACGGCGGCGAGGTCGCGGTTCTGCACCACCGCACGGATACGACGCCCGAGCGGGGTGAGGCGCAGCGCCAGGGTGAGTGCCGCGACGGCGGCCAGCGCCAGGGCCAGGATGAACAGCCGGTTGTTGGCGACAGTCAGCCCGCCGGGCAGCGCCACGTTGCCGGTGAGCAGCTCGGGCGCGCGGGTCTGCACGTTCGGGCTGCCGAAGATGTCCCGGGCCAGCTGCTGCAACATCAGGGAAACACCCCAGGTGACCAGCAGGGTGTCCAGTGGCCGGGCGTAGAGCCGGCGGATGAGCAGCACCTCCAGCAGGACACCCATGGTGCCGGCGACCACGAACGCCACCGGCAGCGCGACCACCAGCGACAGGCCCGCGCCAGTGATGCTCTGTTGCAGAACGTAGGTGGTGTACGCGCCGGCCATGATGAACTCACCGTGCGCCATGTTGATCACGTTCATCTGGCCGAAGGTCAGCGCGAGGCCGAGCGCGATGAGCAGCAGCACCGCGCCGATGCTGATGCCGGTGAAGAGTTGACCGAAGAGGACTGTCACGGTGGGTACTCCGAACTGCTGGTCGGGTGGCCCGGGCGGAGCGCGCGGCAACGCGTTCCGCCCGGGCCGGCGTCGTCAGCTCAGGCCGCTCGCCCACGGGTAGGTCTTGAGGTACGGGTCCGGCGCGACCGGCTTGCCGGAGTTCCACACCTCGGTGATCAGGCCGTCCGCGCCGATCTTGCCGATCCGGGCGGTCTTGGCGATGTGCTGGGTCTTGCCGTCGACGGTGACCAGACCCTCCGGCGCGTCGAAGGTGATCCCGTCCGAGGCGGAGCGGACCTTCTCCACGTCGAAGGCGCCGGCCTTCTCGACCATCGCCTTCCACAGGTGCACACCGACGTACGCGGCCTCCATCGGATCACTGGTCGGTTTGTCCGCGCCGTACTTCGCCTTGTACGCGGCCACGAACTTCGAGTTCGCCGCGCCCGGAGTGGTCTGGTAGTAGTTCCAGGCCGTCAACTGGCCCTCCAGGTACTGGGTGCCGATGCCCTTGACCTCTTCCTCGGCGATCGACACGGACACCACCGGCATCGCGGCGGCGCTCAGGCCCGCCGACTTGTACTCCTTGAAGAAGGCCACGTTGCTGTCACCGTTGAGCGTGTTGAACACCGCATCCGCGCCGGACGATTTGACCTTGTTGACGATGGTGCCGAACTCGGTGGAGCCCAGCGGCGCGTAATCCTCACCCAACACGGTCATCCCGTTCGCCGCGGCGTACGCCTTGATGATTTTGTTGGCGGTACGCGGAAACACGTAGTCGCTACCGACCAGATAGACCGACTTCGCGCCCTGCGACTTGAGGTAGTCCAGCCCGGGAACGATCTGCTGGTTGGTCGTCGCTCCGGTGTAGAAGATGTAGGGCGACTGCTCAAGTCCCTCGTACTGCACCGGGTAGAACAGCAACGCCTTGTTCTTCTCGAACACCGGCTTGACCGCCTTGCGGCTGGCCGACGTCCAACAGCCGAAGACGGCCGCCACCCGGTCCTCGGAGATGAGCTTCTCGGCCTTCTCGGCGAAGGTGGGCCAGTCCGAGGCACCGTCCTCACCGACCGGCTGGATCTTCTTGCCGAGGACGCCGCCGGCCGCGTTGATCTCTTCGACGGCGAGCATGATGGAGTCGCGGACAGTGACCTCGCTGATCGCCATGGTCCCGGAGAGCGAGTTGAGCAGGCCTACCTTGACGGTGTCGCCGGAGACGTCGGCGGTCACGCCGGACGCGCCACCCTCGTCGGTGGTCTTGCTGCCGCACGCGGTCATCGCGGCCGCGGCGACCAGGGTCATGGCACCCGCCAGGATGCGGCGGCCCCGGAATAGTGACATCTACTCTCCCTGCGGTGCACTCAAGTGGCGTTAGGACGGTCGGTGCGGTCCGATGGAGCTGACATGGGCGATGCCGAGGTCGACGGGTGGACGCCGCGCAGGGCACCGGATCGGATATGGGCAGGGAAAGCGTCGACCGGCATGATTGCGTGGGTGTTTCCCGGTCCTTAATTGACTGTTTCCGAGGGACCGTCAGGGCGCGCACGAAAAACGGCCGACACCGTTGGGGAGGAAACGGTGTCGGCCGTTCGGAAAGACGCAGAATAAGTGCCACCACAATGGTCGACGGAAGAATCCGCCGCCGGTGGGCACGCAATGGTGAGATCTGGCCCCGTGGCCAGATACTTCACGCAGGAAGCATCTTAGGACGGTGCCGGGTGGCGCTGTCAAGGGTCGGGTGCGTCGACTGGCAGTGCCCGGTTCAGAGCTGGGCGAGCACTGTGAAGTCGAGCCCGTCGGCCTCGGCCAGGTAGATGCGCTGCCGGACGTGCCGCTGACGCAGCCGCAACCGCCCACGCGGCCCGTGGTAGGCGACGGCGTCGGCGGCCGTCTCGATGGCCCGCACGTCGAGGGTGCGGGCCTGGCCGATCAGCGCGGCGAGCAGCATGACGCCCTCATAGCAGGACTCCCCCAGGCTGCCCAGCGGTGGTGCCTCCACCCCGAAGCGCCGCGCGAACTCGCCGTGGAAGTCGAGATTCTCCTGAGTGACCAGCCCGGCGAAGAAACCCGCCGTGCTGTACAGCCTCCGGGTCGCGCCGGCGCCGCTGGCCAGCAGCATGTTCTCGTCCATCAGGGTGCTCAGCCGCAGACAGCGCTGATCCAAGCCGGATCGGGCGAACGCGCGGTTGAACCGCACCGCGTCGGCACCGACCAGCAGCATCAACACCGCGTCCGCGTCACTGTGCTCGATGCGGCGCAGGACCTCGGTGAAGTCGTGCGCGTCCAAGGGCAGGAAGTGCCGGCCCACCACCTGCCCGCCGCCGCGCAGCGCGTACCGCTGGGCCGCCCTCGACGTACGGCGCGGCCACACGTAGTCGTTGCCCACCACGAACCAGCGGCGCACCCCCTGCTCGGCGGCGAGCAGCCGCATCGCGGGCCACAGTTGGGCATCGGGTGTCTCGCTGGTCAGGAAGACCCCTTCGGTGCGTTCGCCGCCCTCGTAGAGTGCGGTGTAGACGTAGGGCACCCGGTGCGCGACGCGGGGCGCCAACGCCTGGCGCACCGAGGAGATGTGCCACCCCGTCACCCCCTGCACGGCCCCCACCGACACCAACGCCTCGACCTCGGCGGCCACCTCGGCCGGCGGTGCGCCACCGTCGACCGGCACCAGGCGAACCTCCCGGCCCAGCACGCCACCGCACCGATTGATCTCCTCGACCGCGAGCTGCGCGCAGAGCTCACAGGTGGGGCCGAACATGCCGGCGGGCCCGCGCATCGGGTAGACCAACGCGATGCTGACCACGGCACGGTCGACGGTCAGCCACGGCGGTGCCGGCGCGGACATGAGCACATGATTGTCCGGCCCACGACGGAAGACCAGCACTCACCACTGACCGGGACGACTCGCTACCATGACAGGGCCACCGGACCAGGGAGTTTCATGTCAGACGTGCCCGGGGCGCCAGCCGACCTGCTGCGCTCGCTCACCCGCGCCGAACGGCTGCTCTCCCGCCGGCTGGGCGCCGTTCTGGCCGACGACGCGATCAGCATCGAGGCATGGCGGGTGCTCTGCCTGCTCGCCGACGGCCAGGGTCACCCGATGAGCGAGGTGTCCGTCGAGGCGTCACTGCCGCCGGGCACCCTCACCAAGCTGGTCGACCAGCTCGTCGACCGCAACCTCGTCTTCCGCCGGATCGATCCGATCGACCGCCGACGCATCCGGGCGTACCTGACCGCTCGGGGCCGCCGCGAGCACGCCCGTCTGGACGAGCGGGTCCGAGCCAGCATCGCCGAACTGGGCATCGCCGAACTGGGCACCGCAGGGCTCGACAGCGCGGGGCTCGGCAGCGCGGGGCTCGGCAGCGCACGGCTGGGTTCCGCGGAGAGCAGCGACCCGGATGTGCCACCGGCCGCCGACCTGGTGAGTCAGCTCGACGACCTGATCGGCCGCCTCGACCCCGCCCGCGACCCCGCGCGCCGCCAGGACCCCGCTCGCCGCGACGATCCCGACCACCGCCAGGACCCCGCCCACCGCGATGATCGCGTCGCTGCTGGCTCCGCCGGTGGCCCCAACCGCTAGCGGGCCGCTGCGGGCAAGGCGTCGCTGGGCCGACACGGTAGGCCGGCCGGGCCGGCACGGCGGGCCGAAGTCCCGACCGTCGCCCGGGTTGCAGTCGCGCGGGTTGCCTCAGAGGTATATCGCCCCGGAGAGCGGTATACCTCTGAGGCATAAATATGACTCACAGGTATAACCGTCGTGAGCGAAAGTGCCGCCGGACGGATCCCACCACAGCCGACAGGCCCCACGACCGCCGGCCCACACGACCACCGGCCCGACGACCGCCGGCCCCACGACCGCCAGCCCCACGACCGCCAGCCCCACGACCGCCAGCCCCACGACCGCCAGCCCCACGACCGCCGGCCCCACACGACCGCCGGCCCCACACATTGACCGCCCCGCACGACGACCGGCGCCGGTTCTGCTAGGGCGTCAGGTAGGTGCGCAGGGTGTGCGCGTCGGGAGCGGTGGCGGTCCACAGTGTCGCCGGGCCGCCGGCCAGTGGCAACCGGGCGACGCTGCCCTCGGCCGTCGGAGCTTCGGCGGGTTGCGAAGGGTCGACCACCAGCAGCGATCCGGTGGCCGGAGCGCCGCCGAGCACCGCCGGGCCGGCCCAGCCCGGCGCGTGCGGTCCCACCGCGAGGGACTGACGGAGCAGCGGCCGACCCGCGTAGTCGACCTGGGTGTGCACTACGGCGCCGCCGGGCGCCTCGCCGTACCGGCCGCAGATCAGCTCGTCGCGCCACCGCAGGGTCGCGCCATCGGCCAGCTCGATCCGGGACTCGGCGAGGTGCGCGCAGCCGGCCGCCGCTACCAACTGTTCCGGAAGCCAGTGCAGCGTGGCACCGCTGTGCACGACCGCCCGTACCGCCATTCGGGAGACGGCACCCGCGCGACCCGGCAGGGCGATCGACGCGGCGACGCTGTGCACCCGGACGGCCGCGCCCGGCCCGACCTCGATCTCCAGGCGCAGATCGTCGCCGGCGAGCGGCCCGGCCGCCCCGCCGACGAGGTGCACCGTGGCGACACCACCGTCGGTCGGGGTCTGGCGCAGCAGCAACGGTGTTTCGCCGTGCAACTCGACCAGGGCCGTGCCGCCCCGGCCGTCGGCTTGGGCGACCAGCCGAGCGAGCGCTCGCATCAGGCCGGGCCGACCGGCACGGCCAATGGGTGCAGGGCGGCGTGGTGGGCCAGCTCGTGCCGGATCCAGTCCGCGACCGACGTTGCCGTGGGGTCTCCCACGATGGACAGGAAGAGGGTCGGGAGGTCGCCGCGCCGCGCCCGCGCGTCACGATCCATGACGGCGAGGTCGGCACCCACCATCGCCGCCAGGTCGGTCTTGTTGATCACGAGAAGGTCGGCGGCGGTGACCCCCGGCCCGCCCTTGCGGGGCACCTTGTCCCCGCCCGCCACGTCGACCACGAAGATCTGCCGGTCGACCAGTCCCCGGCTGAAGGTCGCGGTCAGGTTGTCCCCACCGCTCTCCACCAGGACGAGGTCCAATGGGCCGACCGCCTCGGCCAGTTCGTCGACGGCGTCCAGATTGGCGCCGATGTCGTCGCGGATCGCGGTGTGCGGGCAGCAACCGGTCTCCACCGCGCGGATCCGGGCCGGGTCCAGCACGCCGGCCCGCCGGAGGAAGTCGGCGTCCTCGGTCGTGTAGATGTCGTTGGTCACCACGCCGAGCCGCAACTCGTCGGCGAAGGCACGGCAGAGCGCGGCAACCAGGGCCGTCTTGCCGGAACCGACCGGGCCGCCGATGCCGACCCGCAGGGCACGGCCGGCACGCGCCAACGGCGGATGCGGGTCCACCCCCGGCTCCGGATGGGTGTGCGGAACGGTCTCGTCGTGGGGTGGGGTGGCCGGCGGCGGCGTGGTGGTGGGTTCGACGGCGGGCACAGCGCTTGGCACAACGGTGTCAGGACGCAAAGAGACGCACCTCCCAGGTGGCATGGATTTCGGCATGGATGTCGGCGAGTGGAGCGGCGGCGGCCGGCAGCCGCTGCGGTGGGTCATCGGCGGCCCGCGCCGCGTCGGCGGCCGTGCCGTCGCAGGCGTCGGCCAGGCCGACCAGCAGGGCCTGGACCTGGTACGGGTCGAGGCCGAGCAGACGTACGCCGGCGCTGGCCGCCCCGGTCAGCGTCCCGTACGCGGCGATCGTGGCGGTTTCGACGCGGGACAGCCCGGCCGCGGCGCAGAGCAGCCCGAGCACCAGCGGTTGGTGTACGCCACCGGGCGTCGCGGGCAGGTCGGCGAACGGGGCGTCCGGCCAGATGGTCCGGCCGGCACGCAGCAGCGCCCGGCCCTGTCGGCGCGAGACCGCCCGTAACGCCGGGGCGGCGGTACGCGCGTCCAACTCCGCGTCGAGCCGAGCCAGCGCCCCCGAGCGAGCGGCAGACTCAGCCGGGGCATCCGACCCTCGGCCGGGCCGGGCCGGGCCGGTCGTGCCGGCGGTCTCGGCCACCGCCGCCCGGTGTGCGGCCGCCGCGAACGCCGCGCCGACCAGACCGGCGGTGGCCAACCGTCCGACCAGGAACGCCTCCAACGAGGCCAGGTCCGTGACCCGGCCGGCGGCGACGGCCGCCTCCAGACCACCGGAGTGCGCGTGCGCCCCGGCCGGGAAGCGTCCGTCGGCCAACAACAACAGCAGGCTCGGCGTCGCCATCAGAACAGGAAGTACCGCTGGGCCATCGGCAGCCGGGTCACCGGGTCCGGCTCCACCACCTGCCCGTCGATCCGCACCGTGAAGGTGTCCGGGTCCACCTCGATGCGCGGCATCGCGTTGTTCTCCGGCAGGTCGGCCTTGCCCCGCGACCGAACGTCGCTCACCGGCACCACCCGACGACGCACGTCCAGGCGGAGCCCGGCGTCCAGGGCCGCCGGGGCCACGAAGGCCAGGCTGGTGGCGGCCGCCGCCGCGCCGTACGCCCCGAACATCGGCCTCGGCAGCATCGGCTGCGGTGTCGGGATCGAGGCGTTGGCGTCGCCCATCTGGGCGTACGCGATCATGCCGCCCTTGAGCACCAGGTGCGGCCGGACGCCGAAGAACGCCGGGTCCCAGAGCACCAGGTCGGCGAGCTTGCCCGGTTCGATCGAGCCGATCTCTTGTTCCAGCCCGTTGGCCATCGCGGCGCAGATGGTGTATTTCGCCACGTACCGTCGGGCCCGGTGGTTGTCGGCGGGCCCGTCGCCCGGCAGCGCGCCGACCCGGTCCTTCATCACGTGGGCGCTCTGCCAGGTCCGCATGATCACCTCGCCGACCCGGCCCATCGCCTGCGCGTCGGAGCCGATGATCGAGATCGCGCCGAGGTCGTGCAGCAGATCCTCGGCGGCCATCGTGGACGGTCGGATCCGGCTCTCGGCGAAGGCCAGGTCCTCCGGCACGGACGGGTTGAGGTGGTGGCAGACCATCAACATGTCCAGGTGCTCGGCCAGGGTGTTGGCGGTGTACGGCCGGGTCGGGTTGGTCGACGACGGCAGCACGTTCGGCTCGCTCGCCACGGTGATGATGTCCGGCGCGTGTCCGCCACCGGCTCCCTCGGTGTGGTACGAGTGGATCGCCCGTCCGCCGATCGCCCGGAGGGTGTCGGCGACGAACCCGGCCTCGTTGAGCGTGTCGGTGTGGATCGACACCTGGACCCCGGACGCGTCCGCCACCCGCAGGCAGGCGTCGATCGCCGCCGGTGTGGTGCCCCAGTCCTCGTGCAGCTTGAAACCGCCCGCACCAGCCCGCAGCTGTTCCCACAGCGCCTCGCTGGAGACGGTGTTGCCCTTGCCGAGCAGCAGCACGTTGACCGGCATGGTGTCCAGCGCCTCGTGCATGCGGGCCAGGTGCCAGGCGTTCGGGGTGACAGTTGTCGCGCGGGTCCCCTCGGCCGGCCCGGTGCCGCCGCCGACCATCGTGGTGATGCCACTGGCCAGTGCCTCGGTGACGATCTGCGGGCAGATGAAGTGCACGTGGGTGTCGACCGCGCCGGCGGTGAGGATCCGCCCGTTGCCGGCGATCACCTCGGTCGACGGGCCGATGACCAGGTCGGGGTGGACACCCGGCATGGTGTCCGGGTTGCCGGCCCGGCCGAGCGCCACGATGCGCCCGTCGCGCAGCCCCACGTCGGCCTTGACCACGCCCCAGTGGTCGAGCACCACCGCGCCGGTGATGACGGTGTCCAGTGCCCCGTCGGCGCGGGTGGCACGGGACTGCCCCATCGACTCACGGATCACTTTTCCGCCGCCGAAGACCGCCTCGTCGCCGCCCACGCAGTGGTCGGTCTCCACCTCGATCAGCAGGTTGGTGTCGGCCAGTCGGATCCGGTCACCGGTCGTCGGCCCGTACAGGTCGATGTAGCGGTCCCGCCGCACGACGCTCACCGCGGCGACCCGGCGGCCGTGGCCGCGTGCGGCGGCGGGTCCAACGGTCCCGCGCACTCTGCGCGCAGGCCCGGCACGACGCGTGCCCCGCCGAGTGGTACGAGTTCGACGCTGCGGTTGATGCCCGGCTCGAACCTGACCGAGGTGCCGGCCGGAACGGCGAGGCGTTGCCCCCAGGCCGCGCTCCGGTCGAACGACAGCGCCGGGTTGGCCTCGGCGAAGTGGTAGTGCGAGCCGACCTGCACCGGGCGGTCGGCGGTGTTGACCACGAGCACTGTGGTCACCGGACGACCGATGTTGATCTCGACCGGGTCGGCTGCCGGCAGGATCTCCCCGGGGATCACGGGATCGGGTGGTGCACCGTCACCAGCTTGGTGCCGTCCGCGAACGTTGCCTCCACCTGCACCTCCCTCAGCAGCTCGGGAATGCCGTCCTGGACGTCGTCACGACCGAGCACCGTCCGGCCGGCGGACATCAGGTCGACCACTGACCGGCCGTCGCGGGCCCCTTCGAGGAGGAACGCGGTGATCACCGCGACGGCTTCGGGGTAGTTGAGGCGCAGGCCGCGTTCGCGGCGGGCGCGGGCGACATCGGCCGCGACGTGGACGAGCAGGCGGTCCTGCTCGTGCGGGCTGAGGAACACGGGGCTCTCCCGGTGGGTCGGCGTGCCCCGGCTCGCCGTCGGCTCCACGCGGAGCCACCCGGGCAACAGGACCCGAGGGGGACGAGCTGGGAGTCACACGACCGCCGGGTCACCGCCGACGGGGCGACCCGGGACTCCACCATCCCGGCCCGCACGACGGGCAACCGGCGGTGTCGGGTCGGATGCGGACCGCACCGCCCACCGCTGAGCAGACCGTAGAGGATCGCCACCGACCGAGGCAACAGTCCATGGGGGATCACGCCGGTCGGCGGCTGGATGCCGGTCCGTGTTCCCGTGGAGAGGCAGGCAGGGGATGATCACCGGATGACGGCGACGAGGGGTACGCGCGCACTGCTCGGTGTTCTGTTCCTGGCGGCGGCCACGGTCGGGGCGTGGATCCTCTGGCTGGGTTGGGACACCCGGTACACGGTCGACGCGCAGACCGGCGCGAGCAGCGGCCCGTACGAGCCGTGGCAGGTGATCGGTTGTGTGCTGACGCTCGTGGTGCTGGCCGCGCTCGCCGGGACGCGGCTCAGCCCGTGGCTGGTGGCGCCGGTGATGACGGTGGCGTTCACGGCGGTCTGGTCGTGGCGGGCCGCGTCGACCGACGACAGCGGGCTGTGGGTGGTCGGGGCGATTCTGGTGCTGGTCGGGATGGCGGTCGGCAGCACTGTGGTGAGCCTCGCGGGGCGGCGGGGGGGGGCGCGGGGGCGCCGGGGCGGCCCGCACGCCCCAAACCACAAACTCCCCACGCGCGCCCCCCCCGCCACCAACAAGACACA
>NZ_JBEORJ010000020.1:18234-35985 GCF_040302185.1 Micromonospora sp. NPDC127501
CGAGCCCAGTTCCAGGCCGCTGCCGACCGCGCCGCTGCCGACCGCGCCGCTGCCGACCGCGCCGCTGTCACCCGACCCACCTCGAGATGACCCATGGCCCCCGTGCGCGCCGACATGCTAGAAGGGGACGTGCCTGACCTGACAAGCTCCCCTGATGCCACGTCCCTCACGACTCAGCGGCTGCTGTTGCGCCGCTGGCGAAGCGATGATCTGGACGGGTTCGCCGCCGTCAACGCGCAGCCCGAGGTGATGCGCTACATCCATGACGGCCGCACCCTGGACCGGGCCGCGTCCGCGGAGCGTCTGGCCACCTATCAGCGGCAGTGGGACGAGCACGGCTTCGGCCTGTACGCGGTGGAGATCAGAGAGACCGGCGAGCTGGCCGGTTTCACCGGACTGGCGGTGCCGACCTTCCTGCCCGAGATCATGCCGGCCGTGGAGATCGGCTGGCGGCTCGGCCGGGCGTACTGGGGTCGGGGCCTGGCCACCGAGGCGGCCCAGGCCGTTGTCGCCCACACTCGTGCCGAGCTCGGCCTGCGGCGGCTGGTCAGCATCCACGTCGTCGGCAACGAGGCGTCCGCGCGGGTGATGGTCAAGCTGGGCATGTCGCTGGAGCGCGAGACCGTGCAGCCGGACACCGGCCGCCAGGTCCGGGTGTACGCGATGGACCTGTAAGCGGCCGTGGCGCCGGTTGCCGCGGGTCGGCCGGTCAGCGGGCCACGACGGGCTGGGGCGCGGGCGTCCGGGTGAAGGGGATGTCGACGTGGTCCGCCGTCCCCGGCTGGCGGTCGGGGTGCCGCCACAGCCCTCGGTCGCGCAGGATCGGCAGCACGCCCTCACCGAACCAGTACGCCTCCTCCAGGTGCGGATAGCCGGAGAGGATGAACTCGTCGATGCCGAGCGCGTGGTATTCCGCGATCCGGTCGGCGACCTCGGCGTGGCTGCCCACCAGCGCGGTGCCGGCCCCGCCGCGGACCAGCCCCACCCCCGCCCACAGGTTGGGGGCGATCTCCAGGCCGTCGCGGGAGCCGCCGTGCAGGTCGAGCATGCGGCGCTGCCCCTCGGACTCGCTGCGGCGCAGCCCCTCCTGCACGGCCCGGATGTCGGCCTCGGAGACCCCGTCGAGCAGGCGCTGGGCCTGCGCCCAGGCCTGTTCGGTGGTGTCGCGCGCGATGACGTGCAGCCGGATGCCGAAGCGCAGCTCCCGCCCGGCGCGGGTGGCCAGCGCCCGGACCCGCTCGAGCTTGTCGGCGACCAGGGCCGGCGGCTCGCCCCAGGTGAGGTAGACGTCGCTGTACCGCACCGCCACCGGGAGGGCGGCGGCGGAGGACCCACCGAAGTAGACCGGCGGTACCGGGTCGGGCAGTCGGTGCAGTCGTGCCTGTTCGACGCGGACGTGGGTGCCGTCGTGGTCGACGGTCTCGCCGCGCCACAGCGCACGCACCACGTGCAGGAACTCGTCGGCCCGCGCGTACCGGGCGTCCTTGTCCAGGAAGTCGCCGTAGGCCCGCTGCTCCTGCGACTCACCGCCGGTGACCACGTTGAGCAGCAGCCGGCCCTGGGACAACCGCTGGAAGGTCGAGGCCATCTGGGCAGCGAGGGTGGGGGCCAACAGGCCGGGCCGGAAGGCGACCAGGAACTTGAGTCGCTCGGTCACCTCGGTGAGCATCGCGGTGCTGAGCCAGGCGTCCTCGCACCAGGCGCCGGTCGGGGTGAGCGCGCCGACGAAGCCGAGTTGCTCGGCGCTGCGGGCTATCTGCCCGAGGTACGCCACGCTGGCCGGGCGGGCGCCTCCGGCGGCGCCTGTCGGTACGCCGTGGCCGCCGCCGACGATGTCCCGGCTGTCGCCGTTGGTGGGCAGGAACCAGTGGAAGGTGAGGGTCATCGGGCTCTTTCCTCCAGCGGGGGTGGTCGGCGCGCGCGGTGAGGCGGGCACCTCCTGAGGGGTGGGACGATCCCACCGACAGCCTACCCATAAAACCTATCGGGTTAGTAGGCTACTGCTGGCGCCGACACCTGTCGAT
Organism: Micromonospora sp. NPDC127501; assembly: GCF_040302185.1. NCBI lineage: Bacteria > Bacillati > Actinomycetota > Actinomycetes > Micromonosporales > Micromonosporaceae > Micromonospora > Micromonospora sp. NPDC127501. The sequence continues at coordinate 20,259 of NZ_JBEORJ010000020.1, forward strand.
GCGCCGCTGTCCACCTGCCCCGACCCGAGGAGCCGCCATGCCCACCCCGCCGACGAGCCGCCCCCCGCAACGCCGCCTCCTGACGGCCGTGCTCACCACCGTGGCGCTGCTCGCCACGGTCGCGGTGAGCGCGTGCGGCGGGTCCGCCGATGCGGGCGGCACCAAGGGCAAACTCCGGATCGGCTACCAGCGCTTCGGCGGACTGAGCCTGGTCAAGGCGCGCGGCGCCGCACCGGATGTGGAGTGGTCGCTGTTCGAGAGCGGCCCCGCGCTCACCGAGGCGCTCAAGGCCGGCTCCATCGACATCGGACAGGTCGGCGAGGCGCCACCCGTCTTCGCCGCCGCCGGGAAGATCCCGTTCTCCGTCATCGGCACCTCGGCGCCGATTCCGCAGGGTGAGGCCGTGCTGGTCAAGGCCGACCGGGGCTACCGCAGCTTCGCCGACCTCAAGGGCAGGACGGTGGCCCTCAACAAGGGGTCGAACGTGCACTGGTTGCTGGTGCGGCTGCTGGAGGCGAACAACATGACCCTGAAGGACATCCAGGTCAAGTACCTCAAGCCCGCCGAGGGGCGACCCGCGTTCGACGGCGGGCAGATCGACGCCTGGGTGATCTGGGACCCGTACTTCGCCCTGGCCGAGCAACCGGGGGTCCAGGTGCTCGCCGACGCCACCGGTCTGGCCAGCAACCGGGAGTACGTCCTTGCCACGCCCCGGGCGGTCGACAAGCGGTCGGACGAGATCCGGGCGTTCCTCCAGCGCTACCGCGAGGTGACCGACTGGGGCATCGCCCACCCCGAGGAGCGAGCCAGCACCCTCGCGCCGGAGCTGAAGATCCCGCAGGACGTCACCAGCCGCGCCCTGGCCCGCAGCGCCAAGCCCCTCGCCCCGGTGACCCCGGCCATCGGCGACGAGCTTCAGGCGATCACCGACAGCTTCATCGCCCTGGAACTCATCCCGGGGCCGGTCGACCTGCGGTCCCGGGTCGACGGCCGGTTCAACGAGGTGTTCCAGTGAGTCGTGCGACGCTCGTCGAGGCGCCCGACGAGGTCACAGCGGTGGTGCCTGTCGTACCCCGTCGTCAGCGGCCGGCCCGACGCTGGCGGCGGGTGGTGAGCCCGGTGGTGCTGGTCCTGTGCTGGGAGTTGGCCGCACGGACCGGGTTGCTGGCGGCCGAGAAGCTGCCCGCGCCCAGCGACGTCCTGGCCACCGGCGCGCGGCTGAGCCGGGACGGAACGCTCGGCATCCACCTGCTGGACTCCCTCTCCCGGGCCGGGGCGGGCCTGCTGATCGGTGGTCTCCTGGCCCTGGTGCTGGGCACCGTGGCCGGGCTGTTGCGGCTCGGTGACGACCTGGTCGACCCGCCGGTGCAGATGGCCCGGATGCTGCCGCACCTGGGGCTGGTCCCGTTGCTGATCATCTGGGTCGGCATCGGTGAATCACTCAAGATCAGCCTGGTGGCATTGGGCGCGTTCTTCCCCATCTACTTCAACACCTACGCCGGCATCCGGGACATCGACGAGAGGCTGGTGGAGGCGGCCCGTACCTGTGGTCTGGGGCAGGCCGCCCGACTGCGGCACGTGGTGCTGCCCGGCGCGCTGCCGTCTCTCTTCCTCGGCCTGCGGCTGGCGATCGGGGCGGCCTGGCTCAGCCTGGTCGTCGGGGAACAGGTCAACGCCCAGACCGGGATCGGCTTTCTGATGATGGAGGCGCGGGAGTTCAGCCAGACCGACGTGGTGGTGCTCGGCCTGCTCGTCTACGCCCTGCTCGGGCTGATATCCGACAGTGCGCTGCGCGTCCTGGAGAGGAGGATGTTGACATGGCGTCGCGGACTGCGAGCCACCTGAACGGCACCGAGCCGGTGCTCACCGCCCACGCGGTGCGCCGGGCGTTCGGGCCGACGGCCGTGCTGGCCGGGGTCGACCTGACCATCGCCCGCGGTGAGGTGGTGGCCCTGCTGGGTGGCAGCGGTTCCGGCAAGAGCACGCTGCTGCGGATTCTCGCCGGGTTGGACGGCGAGGCCAGCGGGACGAGCGTCGTGCACGGCACCGCTGCGGTGGTCTTCCAGGAGCACCGGTTGCTGCCGTGGAAACGCGTGGCGGAGAACGTGGGGCTCGGGCTGTCCGGCGCGGACGCCCCGGGGCGGATCCGACGGGCGCTGGCCGAGGTCGGCCTCGCCGAACGGGATCGCGCCTGGCCGGCCGAGTTGTCCGGTGGGCAGGCGCAGCGGGTGGCAGTGGCGCGGGCCCTGGTCCGCGAACCGGACCTGCTGCTGCTCGACGAGCCGTTCGGCGCCCTGGACGCGCTGACCCGACTGCGGATGCAGATCCTGCTGCGCCGGCTACGCGCCGAGCACGGCTTCGCCGCCCTGCTGGTCACCCACGACGTGGAGGAGGCGCTGCTGCTCGCCGACCGGATCCTGCTCCTCGACGAGGGCCGCATCGCCGCGGAGCTGCCCGTCGACCTCGGCCCCACCCGCACGCCGGACGACCCGGCCTTCGGCGCGCTGCGCCGCCACCTGCTCGACCGACTCGGCGTTCCCACCACCTGACGAGCGGAGCTGTGATGACCCGCTGGACCCCCGACCCCACGTTCTATCCCTCGCCCCGCGAGGCGGTGACCGCACCGGCGGAGAAGCTCGCCTACGTGGCGGCCTTCGACCGGACGGCCAGCCGTCCGGACGCCATCGTGGTGCTGGACACCGACCCCGACTCCCCTGACTACGGCCGGGTCGTCGGCTGGACCGACCTGCCGTACGTCGGTGACGAGCTGCACCACTTCGGCTGGAACGCGTGCAGCAGCGCGCTCTGCCCGACCGCCCCGCACCCGCACGTCGAGCGGCGCTACCTGATCGTGCCCGGCCTGCGGTCGTCGCGCATCCACGTGCTCGACACCCAGCCCGATCCGCGCCAGCCGCAGATCGTCAAGGTGATCGGGGCGGAGGAGCTGGCGAAGCGGGCCGGCTACTCGCGGCCGCACACCGTGCACTGTGGCCCGGACGGCATCTACCTCTCCGCCCTCGGCGGCGCGGACGGCGCGGAGGGCCCGGGTGGCATCGCCATCCTCGACCACACCACGTTCGAGGTCCGCGGGGCGTGGGAGGCCGACCGGGGGCCGCAGTTCCTGGCGTACGACGTGTGGTGGCATCTCACCCAGGACGTGCTGGTCACCAGCGAGTGGGGCACCCCGCCGATGATCGAGGACGGCATCATCGGTGAGTTGCTGCTGGGCCGACGCTACGGGCACGCCATCCACTTCTGGGATCTGGCGAAACGCCGGCACGTTCAACGGGTCGATCTCGGCGACCAGTACCAGATGCCACTGGAGCTGCGGCCGGCGCACGACCCGACGAAGTCGTACGGGTTCGTCGGGGTGGTGATCAGCGTCGAGGACCTGTCCGCCTCGGTCTGGCTCTGGCACCGCGACGGGGACGCCTGGGCGGTCACCAAGGTCATCGACATCCCGGCCGAGCCGGCCGACCCGGCGAACCTGCCCGACCTGCTCAAGCCGTTCGGGGCGGTGCCGCCGCTGGTGACCGACATCGACCTGTCGGTGGACGACAGGTTCCTCTACGTGTCCTGCTGGGGCACCGGTGAGCTGCGCCAGTACGACGTCACCGATCCGCTGCACCCGGTGCAGACGGGCTCGGTGCACCTCGGCGGGATCGTCCGCCGGACCGCGCACCCGTCCGCGCCGGACGAGGCGTTGGCCGGTGGCCCACAGATGGTGGAGGTCAGCCGGGACGGCCGACGGGTCTACGTCAGCAACTCGCTCTACGGCGCGTGGGACGACCAGTTCTACCCCGACGGGGTGGGTGCCTGGCTGGCCAAGCTCGACGTCGACGTGGACGCCGGCGGGCTCACCCCGGACGAGCGGTTCTTTCCGCACGGGGAGGAGTTCCGGGGCCTGCGGGTGCACCAGACCCGGTTGCAGGGCGGGGACGCCTCCTCCGACTCGTACTGCTATCCGTGACCGTGACCACACTGGCGACGCTCGCCGCGCTCGGCGCGTTCCATGGTCTGAACCCGGCGATGGGTTGGTTGTTCGCGGTGGCCCGGGGCCTTCAGGAGCGCAGCCGGCTGGCGTTGCTGCGCGCCCTGCCGCCGATCGCCGCGGGCCATCTCGCCTCGGTGGCCATCGTCGCGGCGTTGGTCGCCGCGACCCGGTCGGTGACGGCGAGCAGCGCCCTCGCGGTGGTCGGCGGTGTGGTGCTCGTGGCCTTCGGGCTGTGGCGACTGCTCTCCGAGCGGCACTTCCGCTGGGCGGGAATGCGGCTGTCGGCGGCGCAGCTCGCCGCCTGGTCGTTCCTGATGTCGTCGGCGCACGGCGCGGGGCTGATGCTGTTGCCGGTGCTGGTGGCCGAGCCGGTGCCCGGGGGTCACTCCGGGCACCTGGCTGCCGCGCCGGTCGGTGCGCTGTCCGGCCTCGCGGCGGCCGGGGTGCACACAGTCGCCATGCTCGGCGTCGCCCTGGCCGTGGCGCTGCTGGTCTACCAGGTGCTCGGGGTGGGCGTGCTGCGTCGGGCCTGGTTCAACGTTGACCGGCTCTGGGCCGGCGTGCTGGTGGCCGCGGGGTTGGTGACGCTGATCCGGGCGTGACCATCCATCGTGGAAACGTGTGATGTGTGATCTCATGTCGTGGTGATCACTCCGACTCCCCTCATGCGTCTGGTGGCCGGTGTGTGGGGGTTCAAGACCCTCGCGGCCGGCGTCGAACTCGGTCTGTTCACCCGGCTCGCCGGCGGGCGGACGATGACCGTCGAGCAGGCCGCCGCCGAGTTCGGGCTGCCCGACCGGCCCGCGGACCTGTTGCTGGCCGCCAGTGCGTCGCTCGGCCTGCTGGAAAAGGCCGGCGACGGTTACCGCAACTCCGAGTTGGCCGAGCAGTTCCTGGTCGAGGGCCGCCCGTACTACTTCGGGGCGCAGGTTCGCTACTCGGACCTGCGCACCTACCTGCCCTGGCACCGCATCGGCGAGGCTCTGCGCACGGATCGGCCGTTGACCTGGGATCCGGAGTCCCAACAGTCCATGTTCGACACCGAGGATCCCCAGATGCTGGCGCAGTTCTGGGACGCGATGTTCTCCACGTCGAGCTTCACCGCCAGCGCGTTGGCCGACGCGTACGACTTCTCCGCCCATCGCCGGTTGCTGGACGTGGGCGGCGGCGCGGGCGCGTTCCCGATCGAGTTCTGCCGGCGACTGCCCGAGCTGCGGGCGACCGTCCTGGACCTGCCGCACGTCTGCGTCCGGGCCCGGGAGCGGATCGCGGAGGCCGGCCTGACCGGGCGGATCGACGCCGTGGCCGGCGACTTCCTCGCCGGCCCGGCGCTGCCGGACGGGCACGACGTCATCCTGCTCAGCATGATCCTGCACGACTGGGACGAGCCGACGAACCGGGCGTTGCTGGCCCGGTGCCACGCGGCGTTGCCGCCCGGCGGGGCGATCGTCGTCTGCGAGCTGCTGCTCAACGACGAACGCACCGGGCCGCCGGAGGCGGCCCTGATGGGGATGAACATGCTGGTGGAGACGGAGGGCGGCCGGAACTACTCGGGCGCCGAGTACGCGGCCTGGCTCACCGACGCCGGCTTCGTCGACGTGCGTACCGTGCCGTTCGACGCGCCGGGCGCCAACGGCGCGGTGGTGGCCCGCCGGCCCTGACCGACGACGACACCCGGCCCCGGTGCGAACCGTGGGCCGGGTGTCGCGGCGCCTCACGGCGCTGGCGTCCGATCGGCTACCGGTACGGGTCAGGCGCGAGCCTTGGCCGGCTGCTTCATGAAGTCCATGATCGCCTTGTTGATCTCGTCGGGGTGGGTCCACGGGATACCGTGCGGCGCGCCCTTGAGCGTGATGAGCTGGCCGGTCGGCATCATCGGCCCCAGCCGCTGCCCGGTCACCGGATAGGGCAGCACCCGGTCCTGGTCACCCTGCACGATCAACACCGGAACGTCGACCTTCGGCAGGTCCGGACGGAAGTCCTCCTGCCAGGCGTCCACACTGTCATGGGTGCCCTTGGCGGAGGCCATCGCACCGATCTGCCAGTGCGCCCGGTACGCCTCCTCGCTGACCCGCTTGCCCATGTTCTGGTCCGGGTTGAAGAACGCGTCGCAGAACGACGTCAGGTAGGCGAACCGGTCCTTGATGATGGCGTCCTGGAAGCCCTTGAAGAGGCTCCGGTCGACGCCCTCCGGGTTGTCGCTCGCCTTGGCCAGCATGGGTTGCAGCGGGCTGAGCACCACGGCCCGGCTCACGCGCTGGGAGCCGTAGTTGCCCAGGTACCGGATCACCTCGCCGGTGCCCATCGAGTGACCGATCAGGGTCACCTCGCTCAGGTTCAGCTCGGTCATCAGCACGTCCAGGTCCGCCGCGAACGTGTTGTAGTCGTACCCGAAGGTCGGCTGGGCGGAGTTGCCGAAACCACGCCGATCGTAGGTGATCGTCCGGTATCCGGCGTTGAGCAGCTGGGTGGTCACCTTCTCCCAGGTCGCCCCGTTGAACGGGAACCCGTGGATCAGCACCACCGGCTTACCGGAACCGTGATCCTCGTAGTACAGGTCGATGGGCGCGGAGTTTTCCGTTCCCACGGTGATGAAAGGCATGTTTGTCTCCTGCTCCGGTTTCGGGCTGTCGGACGCCCCGCGCTTTCCCGTCGGGTCGCCGGATATGCGAGCCACCGAAGGCACCTCGGGAGCCGCTCGATCACCCACATCCCATCGACATTTATCAACCTCGTCGGTAGGGTCGCCGGTAGGAAAGTTTCGGCGTACGGGAGGTGGGCATGCTTCGACGAGTCCGCACTGGGGCCGCCGCATTGGCCGTCGGAGCGGCGACGGCCGCCCTGGCGGCCACGCCGGCCCAGGCCGACCCGGTGGTGCCACGGCACGCCATCGTGGTCTGCCAGAGCGCCAGCTTCTACGCCAACTACGACTCCGCCGGCGGTCCGACCGGCCTCAAGCGCACCCTGGCCTATGGCAACAAGATCGGCCACACCCCGGGAGCACACCCGGTCTACAACGGGTGGGCGGCTTCCTTCGACTTCGGCCCGAACGACTGGGGCTACCTGCGCGCCGAGTGCGTCGGCGGGTACGACTCATGGTGATCAGACGTCGCGCCCTCGCCGGCCTGCTCGCAGTGACCGTCGCCGCCACCGTGGCCCTGCCGTCCCCCGCGCAGGCCGCCAACGGCACCATCGGCCAACGAGAGACGGTGTGTGCCAGCGACCTGTTCGTCCGCACCCAGCCCGTCGGCGCCTGGATGGGCACCCTCTACCAGGGTCAGACGTTCCTGGTCGAGGGTCCCCGCAGCGGCGGCTACATCTACGGCTTCGCCTACGGGCACATCAACCGGCGCGGCTGGGTGCAGGACGGCTGGTTCTGCTGACCATGCCCCACCGGACAGGGGTGTCCTGATCGGGCCGCGACAGCCTAGCCTCCGAGGGTGAGCCTTCCGCCCCGACTGCGGGCCGTCAGCGACCTGCACGTCGGGCACCCGCAGAACCGCGCGTTCGTGCAGGAGCTGCACCCGGACAACGACGGCGACTGGCTGCTGGTCGCCGGGGACGTCGCCGACCGGTTCGCCGACATCGAGTGGGCGCTCGGGCTGCTGAGCAGTCGGTTCGCGCGGGTCGTCTGGGCACCGGGCAACCACGAGCTGTGGACACCGCCGCGCGACCCGGTCACGTTGCGCGGCGAGGAGCGCTACCGCGAGCTGGTGCGGATGTGCCGGCGGCTGGGGGTGCTCACCCCGGAGGACCCGTACCCGGTGTGGGACGGCGACGGCGGCCCGGCCACCATCGCGCCGCTCTTCGTGCTCTACGACTACACGTTCCGGGTGCCGGAAGCACGCAGCCAGCAGGAGTCACTGGCCCTGGCGTACGCGGCCGGGGTGGTCTGCACCGACGAGGCGCTGCTGCACCCCGACCCGTACCCGAGTCGGGAGGTGTGGTGCGACGCGCGGATCACCGAGACCGAACGCCGGCTGGCCGGGCGCGACCCAGCGCTGCCCACGGTGCTGGTCAACCACTACCCGCTGGTGCGAGAGCCCACCGACGTCCTGCGCTACCCGGTCTTCGCCCAGTGGTGCGGCACGGTCCGCACCAGCGACTGGCACCTGCGCTTCGACGCCGCCACAGTGGTCTACGGGCACCTGCACATCCCGCGCACCACGTTCCACGACGGGGTGCGTTTCGAGGAGGTCTCCCTCGGCTACCCCCGCGAGTGGCAGCCCCGAGGGCCGGTACCCGACCCGGTGCGCACCATCCACCCGGCAGATGACCTGCGCCGGCGCTCGTCCGTCGACGGGTGAGGCCGTCAGGATGTCCGCAGCGGCCGGAACGCGGCCCGCACCTCGGCGGAGAAGAGTTCCGGCTCCTCCCACGCCGCGAAGTGCCCGCCGCGGTCGGCCTCGTTGAAGTACGCGATGCCGGGGTAGACAGCCTCGGCCCAGCTACGCGGAGCAGCCCAGATCTCGCCGGGGAACGTGGTGAAGCCAACCGGGACCGTGACCGGCGGCGGGGCCTGACCGGCTGCCATGGCCGCAGCCAGGAACCGCCCCTGCTCCCAGTACCACCGGGCGGACGAGGCGCCGGTCCCCGTCAACCAGTACAGCGTGATGTTGTCGAGGACGCTGTCCCTGGTGAGACCGCCGGCCGGATCACCGTCGAGGAACACGCGGGAGATCTTGTAGTAGCTGTCCGTGTCGTGGTCGAGCATCCAGGCCGCCAACCCGACGGGTGAGTCCAGCAGCGAATAGCCGATCGTCTGCGGCCGGGTGGACTGCTCCAGGAAGTAGCCGAACCCGTCCGTCGAGAACAGCTTGAGCGCGTCGAGCGCGGCGCGCTCCTGCTCGGAACTCGCCGGCAACTTGTCCTTGATGCCGACCGCCCCGGCGAGCAGGTTGACGTGGATGCCGAGCAGCCCTTGGGGTCCTTGGCGCCCCATGGCGTCCGTGACGGCCGCGCCGACGTCGCCGCCCTGTGCGACATAGCGCGAATACCCGAGGCGGTCCATGAGTTTCGCCCACGCCTGTGCCATTCGCGCGGAATCCCAGCCGAGGTCGGTCGGCTCGCCGGAGAAGCCGTAGCCCGGCAAGGACGGCAGCACCAGGTGGAACGCGTCCTCGGGCGTGCCGCCGTGCGCCGTCGGGTCGGTCAGCGGGCCGACGGCCCCGAGCAGCTCGACGACCGAGCCCGGCCAACCGTGCGTCATGATCAACGGCAGGGCGCTCTCATGCTGCGACCGCACGTGGATGAAGTGAATCTCGACGCCGTCGATGTTCGTCGTGTACTGCGGCAGCGAATTCAGCTTCGTCTCGCACGCACGCCAGTCGTAATCGGTCATCCAGTAACGGGCCAACTCCTGGATCGTCGCCAGCTGCACCCCCTGCGAGCGATCGGTGACCAACTCGCGGGTGGGCCAGCGGGTAGCCGCAATCCGGCGACGCAGATCGGCGATCGTGTCCTCCGGTGTGTCGAGCCGGAAGGGACGAATTTCGGTGTCGTTGGACATCTTCCCCACCTCGCCAGGTCGAGTCGGCCAGTGCCGATGCACCGACGGTGCCGGCACTCGCCCAGTCTCACAGCGGGCCGGTGACACCCGGGCCGAAACGCGAATCGCCGACGCGCCTCCGCGTCACACCCATGGGATGATCAACCGGTGAGCCAACCGGACGAACTCGACGACAACTGGCTGAATGGCGAGGAAGTCACCTGTCCGGAGTGCCAGGAACGCCTCTACCGCCTCGACCACTCGCCACTGCTCGACTGCTATTTCCTCTACTGCGACTGCTGCCCGATGCGGGTGGATGTCAGTTACTACGACAAGACGTTCAGGACCATCGCCGACGCGCTCCCTTGCGAGGACAGGACCTACCCCACGCTGATGGCGGCACTTGAGGCGCGGCTACGGCGGTGCGACTGCGGCGGGCGGTTCCGGGATTCGGCGCCTCGGCGCTGCCACCGGTGCTTCACCGTCCTGACGGCCATCAGCGCACCTTCCGGTGTCGACGTCTGGCCGGGTTGGTGGACAGATGAGACGGACACCGGAGCCTTGGAAGAGACGTTCACCGCCAGGTACTTCCGCACCGAGGACCTCTGGGAGCGCTGACGCTGGCTTTACGCACCATCCACCCGGCCTACGACCTGCGCCTGCGCTCGTCCGTCAGCGGGTGAGGCCGACCACCGTGGCCAGTCGCGCCACGCCGACCGGCGCCGGCTGCGCGCGGGCGACATCGGCGATGAGGGTACGCGCCAACGGCCGGCAGCGAACCTCAGCCGGCGCGATGCTGTCCGCGTCGACGAGCGCGCGAGCCGCCCCGCGCAGGTCACCCACCTGGAGGTACTCCCGCGCGGCGTCGACCAAGTACGCGCCCCGATACTCGGCCGGCAACCGCCGCCACCCCTCTCGCCGCACCACAGTCGAGTGCCGTCGTAGCGCCTCGACGGCGTCACCTCGTTGCGCCGCCACGAGCACCCGGGCCAGCTCGACGGCGACCGGCCCGAAGCTGGTGCGGTGCGGATCGTCGTACCCCCTAAGGCTGGCGGCGATCCCCGCAGCCCGGTCGGTCAGCTCGTCGGCGCGGCGGTGCTCGCCGCATCCAGCGGCGGCGAGAGCGGCCTGAAGCAGCAGCGTCCCACCCACCGCCCTCCCCCGGCGATCGCCCTGACCTCGGCTGCCGCGCTGACCTTGGTGATCAAGAGGTTTGCGGGAAGTTTGATCTCCAAAAGTCCCGCAAACCTCTTGATCACCATCGTGGGATGAGGGTGGAAGGAGGCGATTGGCGGCGGGGAGCAGTGCGGCCAGGGCCAGGTGGTCTCGGTCTTGCGCGCGGAGCGCTTGGCCTACCGAGATGGCTGCTGTTGCCGCCAGGATGGGGTCGTCGCCGGCGGCGGACATCGCCCGGTCGGCGGCCAGCCACCCGAGGTCGGCCTCGTCGAGCTTCACCAACAACGACGAAGTGATCCGGTACGTCTGCACCAGCAACTCCGGTGACCGCACGGCCTGAGCGGCGTCGAGCAGACCCGGCAGGACTCGCACCAACTGGCCGTAGTGCGCGTGCTGGTAGCTCAGCCAGGCGTACCCGACCTGTCTTCTTAGCTCTTCCGTCTTCTGCTTCGCAGCTGGCGGGGTGTCGTAGCGGGCGAGGGCGGCCCGGATGTCGTCGACGCCGTCCGGCGTGCCCGCCGAGGTGCTGGGCTGCTGGCCGAGCAGCACCTCCGGGTCGACCCGCAGAACGTGGGCAACCTCCTGGATCACCGAATAGCGGTCCAGGGCGCGAACTCCCCGCTCCACCTTGTCCACCCAGCTCTTCGACCTGCGCAGCCGGTCCGCGAGCATCTGCTGCGTCATCGACCGCCGCACCCGCCACCGCGCCACCCGCCGACCGATCGGGACGTCATCGCTGGTCACGCCGCCGCCGCCGGTCCGGGACCGCACGGGTCGTTTCCTCCACCGGTACGCGTTCCGCCTCGGCCTGCGCCAGGAGACGCTGCTTGGCGGCCTCCCGCTCGGCCGCGTCGCACCGCTCGCCCCTACTCGTCGGCTCATCGCCTTGCATGCCCACCTCCGCCAGGCGGCGCACGACGCTAGGACTTCGTCGGCGCCCAGGACTCCTGCAATTACCGAAGCCGGTTGTCGATCGACGGACCAGATGGCAAGCAATGCGTGCGATTGCGCTGGTCAGGACGTGGGTTGCGCGGGGTTGCGCAGGTCCCCATCGGACCGCATCAACCCATAGGCTCGTCACCAGTTGTAGTTGGCTGATACCTGGAGGCGGAACCATGGCGCGACCGGTGACGAACGCAGCATTCGAAGGGCTGCTGCTTGCCGCCGGCTACGGCAACGCCCACGCCGCCTTCGCGAGGCAGCTCAACCACGCCGGGCGCAACGAGGGCGCTTGGCGCTACGACGCTGCCAGCGTCTACTGGTGGTTGCGGGGTCGCCGGCCAGGCGAGCACGTCCAGACGGCCATGGCCGAGACCCTAACCCGCAAGCTCGGTCGGTCCGTCGCCGTCACGGAGCTGGGCTTCGGTGCGGCCGACAGCCTCGGAACGTGCGTCTACCCCGCGTCCATCGACGGCACGATCGATACCGCCGAGCAGATCTGGACGAGGCTCGCCAAGCACCTCAACTCACAGGTCACCAGCGGGCCGTTCGACAGCGGCAAAGCCCTACAGGCGGCACTCGCTTGGCGGTATGACCCGAGCGACGTGACAGTCAGCAGGAGCGGCCGACAGCAAGTCACCTCCACCGACGTCCAGTCGCTGTACGCGCTGGCGGACCACTTCACCGACCTCGACCGACGCCACGGCAGCGGGTCTCCGCGCACCCGGGCGCTCATGGCCGACTTCCTCATACGCCAGGTCACACCCATGCTGCACAGCACCTACACCGAAGCCGTGGGACGCGACCTCATGCGCGCAGCAGCGACACTTTGCGGGCAACTCGCCTTCATGTCGTACGACGCGGGCCACCATGCCACAGCCCAACAACACGTGACCGTCGCCTTGCGGCTCGCCAAGGCCGCCGATGACCGCCTGTACGGTGCTCACCTGCTGGCCAACCTCGCTACCCAGGCCGTGCACCTGGGCCACTCTCGGGACGCGGCCCGGCTAGCCGAAGCGGCCATCGACGGGGCAGGGTGTGCGCCTGCCGCCGTACTCGCTCGGCTGCACGCCACTGCCGCTACCGCGTACGGGCAGTCCGGCGAGCGACGTGGCTGCCAACTCGCGCTCGCCAGAGCCGAGCGTGCTCTCGACCGCGCAGGCGCAGTCCGCGGTCCACGCTGGGTCACCTACTTCAGCCCGGCCCACCTCGCCGGAGCCGCACTGAGGTGCTTGGGCGACCTACAGCTGTATTCGCAAGCCCTTGACCACGCTCCCGACGCTCTCACCCTCGCCAGCGAGAACACCCGGACGCGTGCCCTGCACACCGCTCTCGTCGCCGTAACTCATGCCCGCGCTGGGGACACCGACGCCGCCTGCAACTGGGGTCGGAAGTTGGCACAGCACGCCTCGGGCATCCATTCGGCGCGTGTGCAACAGCGCGTCCGCGAACTGGCGGCAACACTCAGCCCTCAGCAGGCGTCACCCCAGGTCAGCGAAGTTCTGCACAGCCTCGCGACCATGCCGGCAGCCGCGTAGCGCGGGAGCCCCACCTGGACCCGTCCGCTAGCGTCACGAAGGTGACCTGGACGGAGCCTGCCACGTGGTACGCCAACCTGGCTTCCTTCTACGCCGCCGCTGCGGCCTTCATCACCGACCCGGCCGGCAACGTGCTGCTCGTCAAGCCCACGTACCGCGACCACTGGGCCTTCCCCGGCGGCTATGTTGACGAGGGCGAATACCCACACGACGCCTGCGCCCGGGAGATCCGTGAGGAGTTGGGGATCTCTGTCGTAGTGGGTGACCTTCTCGTAGTGGACTGGGCACCGCCCGCCGGGCAGCGGCCACGCGCGATTGTCAGCTTCACGTTCGACTGCGGGTCGATCGCAGACCTCGACGGTCTCGTCCTGCCGGGACAGGAGTTGGAGGAGGCCGCCTTCTTCTCGCCCCGAGAGGCCGAGCAACGTCTTCCCGACAACGTCGCCACACGAGTTCGTGCGGCGATGAGCGCTCACGACCTACACGCTGCGCTGTACCTTGCTGGCGGCTCGGTCCTCCCACCGCCATCCGGTGATGGAGCAGAACACGAAGCAGAGCGTCGGTCGCGGACTGCGTGAACAAATTCCGGCGCACCCGTCAACTCGTCGGTCGCTCACCAGCCCAGACGCCTGTTACGGCTCACGAATGCGGATCTGGCGAACTGCCCTCTTCTGAGTTCGGTCCGTGCACCGTCTCGACGATGGCCAAGGCCCGCTCAAGCAGTGGTCGAGCCGCCGCTGCGTCCCCCAAATCCCGCAGGATCAGGGCGAGATTTCTCAGCCGGATCGCGACGTCAGGGTGATCCGGACGGTATGCCGCCTCACTAATGGCCAAGGCCCGCTCAGCCAGTGGTCGAGCCGCCGCCGCGTCTCCCAAGGCGTGCAGGACCATGGCGAGATTGTTCAGCTCGGTCGCGACGGCAGGGTGGTCCGGCCCGTAAACCGTCTCGTCGATGGCCAAGGCCCGCTCAAGCAGCGATCGCGCCGCCGCCGCATCCCCCAAGTTTCGCAGGACCAGGGCGAGATTGTTCAGCCCGGTAGCAACGGCAGGGTGGTCCGGCCCGCGCACCGTCTCGTCGATGGCCAAGGCCCGCTCAAGCAGCGGTCGAGCCGCCGCCGCATCCCCCAAATCCTGAAGTATCAGGGCGAGGTTGTTTAGCCGGATCGCGACCGCAGGATGGTCCGGCCCGAACGCCACCTCACTAATGGCCAAGGCCCGCTCAGCCAGCTGTCGAGCCCTTGCCACGTCCCCCAAATCCTGCAGGACCAGGGCGAGATTGCTCAGCCCGATAGCAACGGCAGGGTGGTCCCGTCCATACACCGTCTCGTCGATGGCCAAGGCCCGCTCAAGCAACGGCCGAGCCGCCGCTGCATCCCCCACATTTCGCAGGACTAGGGCGAGATTGTTCAGCCCGGTCGCGACGTCAGGGTGGTCCGGCCCGTGCACCGCCTGATGGATGGCCAACGCCCGCTCAAGCAGAGGTGTGGCCTCGACGTATCGCCCGTGTGCCTGAAGGAAGGTTCCAGCGCGATCAAGTAGATAACTACAATCCTGAGCCACCGCAGAATCTTCGCCACCATCATCAGGCACATAGCCAGTGGCCGTCAGAACATGCGGCAACAGAACCGACCACCTAGGCCATCCCTCAGGGGACTGCAGAACATCTTCACCGGGCGCGGCGGCCCGCAACAAACTCAAGGCCACTGCCAAGGGATTCACCACCAGCATCCTTGATCAACCCACCCGTCCGGCACCTCGGTGCCAAGGCACGAATCCGACGCTCACAGGAGTGTTGTAATGATCAATGCAACTCCGTAGGCCGCTATTCCGCAATGAAGTCCGGTCCACAGGTGGTGTAAGCGCACTCGATGTAGGCGAGGGTGCTTTTCGTAGTGCGCTTCCCGGAATTGCCGTATAAGATCGTCGCCGCGCGTCAACGAACCGCCCTCTTTCAGTGCCTGGGTCAGGGCCCGAGCTTGCTGGAGATGATATTCGGCACGCTCGTGATATTTCGCTGCCGCTAGGGCACCGAATAGTCCCGACAGCGTGATTAGAATAGACAGCGGCAAAGTTGTGGCGGCGAACTTCTGTTGCGCGATGAGGCCGCTCAGCGCAGCCGTGATGGCAAGCAGGTAGTTGGTGAGGACCGCACGCTGGTTCTCCGATTGCCGTAACTGCTCGCGGTGTTCACCCCAGTAAGCAAGGGTGGCAGCATCGACCTGGCTCACTTAACGATCTCCTCTGAATACGATTGCGCGAGGCCCGTCACCGCCTCGTCGATCACCACCGCCCGCTCAAGCAACGGCCGAGCCGCCCCCCGTATCCCCCACATCCCGCAGGAGCATGGCGAGATTGTGCAGCACGGTCGCAACGACAGGGTGGTCCGGCCCGTGCACGGCCTCAGCGATGACCAACGCCCGCTCAAGCAACGGCCTAGCTGACGCCGCATCCCCCAAATCCTGCAGGACCGTCGCGAGATTGTTCAGCCCCGTCGCGACGTCAGGGTGATCCGGCCCGTACACCGCCTCAACGATGACCAACGCCCGCTCAAGCAACGGCCTAGCTGACGCCGCATCCCCCAAATCCTGCAGA
>NZ_JBEORJ010000020.1:36084-73035 GCF_040302185.1 Micromonospora sp. NPDC127501
ACGTCAGGGTGATCCGGCCCGTACACCGCCTCAACGATGACCAACGCCCGCTCAAGCAACGGCCTAGCTGACGCCGCATCCCCCAAATCCTGCAGCACCGTCGCGAGATTGCTCAACCGGATCGCAACGACAGGGTGATCCGGCCCGTACACCGCCTCAACGATGACCAACGCCCGCTCAAGCAACGGCCTAGCCGCCGCCGCATCCCCCAAGTCCCGCAGGACCGTCGCGAGATTGTTCAGCCGGGTCGCAACGACAGGGTGATCCGGCCCATGCATCACCTCAGCGATGACCAACGCCCGCTCAATCAGCGGCCGAGCTGACGCCGCATCCCCCGAAGCCCGCAGGACCATGGCGAGATTGCTCAGCCGGATCGCTACGTCAGGGTGGTCTCGTCCGTGCACCGCCTCAGCGATGACCAACGCCCGCTCAAGCAACGGCCGAGCCGCCGCCGCATCCCCCAAGTCGCGCAGGACCGTCGCGAGATTGTTCAGCCCCGTCGCGACGTCAGGATGGTCCGGCCCGTACACCGCCTCAACGATGACCAACGCCCGCTCAAGCAACGGCCGAGCCGCCGCCGCATCCCCCAAATCCTGCAGGACCATGGCGAGATTGTTCAGCCCCGTCGCCACGTCAGGATGGTCCGGCCCGTACACCGCCTCAACGATGACCAACGCCCGCTCAAGCAGAGGCGTGGCCTCGACGTATCGCCCGTGTGCCTGAAGGAACGTCGCAGCGCGATCAAGTAGATAACTACAATCCTGAGCCACCGCAGAATCTTCGCCACCATCATCAGGCACATGACCGGTGGCCGTCAGAACATGCGGCAACAGAACCGACCACCTAGGCCATCCCTCAGGAGACCGCAGAACATCATCACCAGGCACGGAGGCCCGCAACAAGCCCAACGCCACAGCCAACGAATCCACTACCGGCTTCCCCTCAGCTGGTCATTCAGGAGGTGCCGGAGACGATTTTACCGTGACGGTGCCTCAACGCGGCCTGCACTAAGCGATGCAGCTGCAACCCTGATTCCGTGCGCCGCGCCAACGAATAGTCCACCACCGCAGCCACGGCGTCGCTGAAGCCCAGGGGATCCCGTGCGGTTACCGCCAACGGCTCCGGCAGCCAATCATGGTGAGTAGTGAACAAGTCCAACGGTATTGGCTCTGGCGCCAAGTAGGCACAGATATCCAATAACTGAACAGAGGATGGACTGTCCGCCATCAGACGTTCAAGACTCAGTTCCCACACGGTGGTTATCTTCTCTGGCCGATACGCAGACTGGCCGCGGCTGTACAACTCAGGGGCCCTCGTACGCAGCAAATGCAGATACTCGGTGGGCGGCATTTGAGTGCTATCGAGATAGGCGGAGGCCTGCTCCAACGCCAACGGCAACCGGCCCAACTCTTCGGCGATCTGCACTGCAACGTTCTCAGGGAGCGCAGGCACCCGTGCTCGCATCAAGTCCACCGCCTCGCCCGATTCGACCACGTCCAGGTCGTGCACGCGCCCTATGGCCGAGAAGCCGCCCCGGCGGGTTGTCATGAGGACATGGCCGGGGATACCCGGCGGGAGCGGAACCGCTGGCAACCATGGGCGCACCTGCTCGACAGCGTCGGCGTTGTCGAACACGAGCAGCCATCCGGGCACCTCCCGCAACGCCTCATGCACCGTCACCCGCAGCGTCTCCGGATCGACTTCGGTCTCCAGACCCAACCGCTGTGCCAGCCGCGCGAACTGGTCCGGAATCAACGCGGGTTTCTCGGCTGCCACCCACCACACCAGGTCGTAGGCACTCATGTGCCGGTTCGCATACTCGACTGCGAGTTGCGTTTTACCGACTCCTCCCAGCCCACGTATCGAATGCACGGTGAGCGGTAAGCCCGCCGTCAACCCCTCCGCCAACGCCTTCAGGTCCCGATCCCGTCCCGTGAAGTGCGGGTTGCGGGCGGGCACGTTCCATACCGTCGGCAGAGCCCCCGGGAACCGCGTCTCTCGCGGCATCGCCCGGCCCTCCGGGAAGGCAGGCGGCCTGGATGGTTTGGCCCGCCCCACAAGCGCTCGTGCCACCATCGATCGGACCCGGGCCTTCGCCTTCGCCTCGGGCACGCCGAATATGTCGACACCCACCACGTTGGCCAACAGACCCGGTCGCTCACAGTCACTTACCCGCACAGTGAGCAACTTGCGGAGACGACCGGCGGGATCTGCCGCCCAAGCAGCCTGCCACTCTGCGCCGCCATACACAGACGTCAGATACTCCGGCGACAACACCGCAATCGTTCGCTCAGCGTGCTGTGTCCCATCCTGCATGCCCTGGATCCAGTGAGTACCCGGCACGAAATCCCACGCTTGAACCAACACCTGATGGCCGTCTTCCTCCAACAGCCACGCGATCCATTCCGCCCACGACCGATCGGCCTGCGTGTACGAAACGAAAAAGTCCCAACCTGTGGTCTCACTGTCACCATTGGTCACTCAGCCAGGCTGCCACACAGGCCACTCCACGCCAATCAACCTGCCAGCCGTCTCCCTTGGCACCCATGGAGGTCCAAGCGGTGAGGGCTAGCCAGGTCGGTGCGTAGGGCGTGTAGCCACACGGACGATGGGTGAGCGGCCGCCGGTCGGCGTCCGGCGGCCGCCCCATGATCGATCAGTTGGCGTACACCTCCAGGGTGGACAATTGCCCGGCCGGCCACCCGGTGTTGCCGGTGACGGTGATCCGCACGTAACGCGTCTGAGCGGCGGTGAACGTCAGCGTCACCTGATTACCAGTGGCCGGGTTGAAGGTCCGCCCCGCCGACCCGACAAGCGTCCCGAAGCTCCCCCCATCGGTGCTGCCCTGCACGGCCAGGGTCTGCGTCCGACTCCCCCACGCCGACGACGGCGGCAGCTTCAGCACCACCCGCCCGACCGTGCGCGAGGAACCCAGGTCGACCTGCACCCACTGCGGGAACGCGCTGTTGGCGCTCTCCCAGTAGCTGTTCGCGTCACCGTCGACCACATTGCCTGACCCGTAACTCTGGACGTGGCTGCTCTCCGACGTAGGCCGGCCGCGGGCGAGGTCCGCGTTGGCCGCGGCGTCAGTGGTCACGGTGACCGCCGAGGACGCGCCGGAGGTGTTCCCGGCGGCGTCGCGGGCGGTGACGGTGAAGGTGTACGCGGTGGACGGGCTGAGCCCGCTCACTGTCGCCGTGGTGCCCGTGACGGTCGCGACGACAGTGCCGCCCTGCCGTACCTGGTAGCCGGTCACCCCGGTGTCGTCGGTGGAGGCCGTCCACGCCAGGGACACGCTCGTCGAGGTCTTGCCGGTGACCGTGAGGCCGCTCGGGGTGGTCGGCGGGTTGTCCGGGACGGTGCTGCCGGCGTACACCTCGACCTGGGCGAGTTGGGCGGCCGGCCAGCCGGTGTTGCCGCTGATGCTGAGGCGGACGTAGCGGGCCGTGGTGGTCGTCAGCGTGCGGGTGACGGTGTTGCCGGTGGCCGGGTCGAAGGTGAACGCGGAGGCCCCGGCGATGGTGGCGAAGGAGTTGCCGTCGACGCTGCCTTGCACGGTGATGGTCTGGGTGCGCGCGCCCCAGCCGGCGGGCAGCCGGACCACGAGCTTGTTGACCTGGTGGCTGGCGCCGAGGTCGACCTGCCACCAGTGCGGGAAGGAGCCGCCGCCGCTCTCCCAGTAGCTGCCGGCGTTCGAGTCCACCGCGTTCGACGCCGGGAACCCGCCGCCCTGGCTGCTGGCCGATGTGGATCGGCCGGCGGCCAGGTTCCCGGTGGGCGGTGGCGGGGTGCCGACCATCGGCGGCGTGGGGCGTACGGCGGTGAGCGCGAGCTGTCCCTTGAGCATCCGGCCGCCGTCGGCGGTGATCCGCAGGTAGTAGTCGGATGAGCAGGCCACGCCGTCCTCGTCCAGGGCCCGGATGTTCGCGCCGGCCGGGGTGGTGGCCTGCGTCTCGGACGTCTTGGCGATCTGGTTGCCCTCGTTGTACTCGTCGAACATGGACACGTACAGGCCCTGGGAGCCGAGCCGGACCATGTTGTAGATGTGCCGCCAGTAGAAGTCGCCGTGCTTGCGGTGCCCCCCGGCGAGGTCGCCGGGCATGACGCAGGGCAGGTAGTCGATGCCGCGCGCCGCGCAGTCGGCCATGTCGCCGACGTTGACGTTGTTGTAGTACGAGTCGAGTTCCTCCACGGTCCTGGCCCGGTAGACCATCCACGGCGAGATCGCGTGGAACGCGTGGTAGACGTCGAGGAAGCCGGGGCGGGAGTCCTCGATGCCCTGCCGCCACCAGGTGGGCACACCACCGATGACGTAGCAGCCCTGGGCCTTGAACCAGTTGATGACCTCCAGGCAGGGGCCAGGTGTGAAGGGTCGGCTGGGCTCGCTGAAGCCGAAGCCCCAGATGCAGACGACTGGTTTGCCGTTCTGCCGGGCGTACGCGGAGGACGCGGTGTGCGCGACCATCTTCGTCGTCCAGTCGGTCTTGATCTCCGACTGGAAGGTCAGCCAGTCGGTGACGTCGTACATGATGTAGAACTTGCGGTTGTACCGTTCGGCCGCGGAGCGGACCTTCTGCGTCATCGCGTCGCGGGTCGGGCCCTCGTCGCCCATCGGGTTGAACCGTTGCAGCGCGGCGGTGTCGCAGCCGTTCTCCTGCATCCAGCGGAAGTGGGTGTCCACCGTCTGCTGGTCGTACGAGGAGAAGAGGGTGGCCGGCTGGCCGTTGCCCAGGTTGGGGTACGCGGTGGGATAGGTGCGCGTGTACTCGCGCATGTCCGGCCAGGACACGATCGTGGTGTTGGCGGGCGAGGGCGGCTGGAACCGGTCGCGGCCCCAGTGCCACCATCCGCCGATCGGCGCCCCGTCGCCGGGGGCGCTGAACCAGCCCTGGTAGCCGACCGTCACCTTGCCGACCACGTCCCCGGGGGGACTGGCGGCGTGTGCGGGGCTGGACAGGGTGGTGAGCAGCTCGGTGGTGGAGGCGGTGGCGAGGGCGGACCCGGCCAGCACCGACGTGACGAACCTGCGGCGGGAGACCGCCATGAGGACCACTCCTTCGGGACGGAAGGCATTGACGGCCATCGTGGCAGCAGTGGATGCCGGCTCGCAAGAGTTAGACTGATCGATGAAAATCCCGATCAGATGACGGGAATTACGCGCTGGCTTCTCAGTGGCTGACGGCCCGCTCCCGCGCCCACAGCGGGGACAGGATCTGGCTGGGGGCTTGGCGGCGGCGGGCGTCGCGCACCGTCGTCCGTACGCCCTCGGTGAAGCCGATCTTCGGGTGCCACCCGAGCAACTCTCGCGCCTTCCTGGTGTCCAGCGCCATGTTGCGCACCTCGCCCGGCCAGGGCAGCGGCTCGTACCGGGCCACGCTGTTCACGCCGGACGCCTCCCGGACCGTGTCGTACACCTCGTTGACGCTCGTCTGTCGACCCAAGGCGATGTTGACCATTCCCACACCGTTGTGGTGACAGGCGACCGCGATCGCCTCGGCGACGTCGCTGACGTGGATGAAATCCCGGGTCTGCGTGCCGTCGCCGTAGATCACCGCCTGCCGACCGCCGAGCAGCGCATCGACCATCAGGGACACCACGCCGCAGTCGCTGCCCTCCTGCCGCGGCCCGTAGACATTTCCGAGCACCATCGAGGTGTACGACAGGCCGTACTGACGCCCGTACCAGTCGAGGTAGTGCATGCCTGCGGCCTTGCTGACGCCGTACGGGCTCACCGGGGCGATCGGGTAGTCCTCGCGGACCGGCAGGTCCTGGGCGGCGACGCTGCCGAAGATGGCGCTGCTGGCCGCGTTGATCACCAGCCGCACCCCGCTTCGTGCACAGGCGTCCAGCACGTTGACGGTGCCGAAGACGTTCACGTCGGCGTCGTACGGGGGTGAACGATGGGCCGCGGGAACGCTCGACTGCGCGGCGAGGTGCACCACCACGTCCGGCTGCCACCGGTGGATGATCTCGACACCCTCGGGCGTACGGATGTCACCCGACACGACGTCCGCCTCGGTCAGTCCGCCGTACGCGGCGTCGGTCAGGTTCTCGATCCGCCCGGTGGAGAAGTTGTCGAGCACCCGGACCTGGCTGCCCATCAGCATCAGCCGGGCGACCACGTGGCCGCCGATGAAGCCGGCGCCCCCGGTCACCAGCACGCGCCCGGGAATCAGGTCCGTCGGCGGGTCGACACCGACGGCGGTAACGGGCAGGTCCATGTCGGACTCCTCGGAACGACGAAACGGTCGGCCCGCTGCGGCAACCGGACGGCCGAACTCGACCGTAACCCAACAAAGTTCACTAAACGGACGATCAGCCCGAATGCCTCGCGGAGATATGCGAGATCTAGTGTGGAAAGGATCGTTTTACCCATTCATCACTATTCACCTTTTACCGCTAGTACTTTCTCCCCCGGGGGGTGTCCGCCGGCATGCCCTGGGAGCACCGGACGGAGAGGGAGGACGGCGTGTTGAGAGAGACTCTGGGCCCGCCACCGCGACAACCGGGCGGCGGGGTGACGAGCGCTCCCCTGCTGTCGGTGCTGCTGGTCAGCTGGAACACCCGCGAGCAGACCCGACAGTGCCTGGAGTCGCTGGCGTCGACCGCCGACGCCGATCTGGACTACGAGGTGGTGGCCGTCGACAACGGCTCGTCCGACGGCTCAGCCGACCTGCTCGCCGACCAACCCCGGGTCCGGCTGATCCGCAACAAGCACAACAACGGTTTCGCCGCCGCCGTGAACCAGGCGTACCGGCGGGCGAACGGGCAGCTGATCCTGCTGCTCAGCAGCGACATCCGGTTGCACCCGGGCGCGCTGTCCCGAATGGTCGACCATCTGCGGGAGCGGCCGGACGTCGCAGGGGTCAGCCCGCTGTACCTCAACCCGGACGGCACCTTCCAGCAGCACTACGTTCGACAGCCCAGCTTCGCCGCCACCATCGCGCTGGTGACCGCGCTGCGCCGACTGCCCGGGTTCCGCCAGGCGCTGCACCGGTTCCAGATGCGGGGCGAGGACTTCAGCCGTCCCCGGCAACTCGCCTCGGGCAGCTGCGTGCTGCTGCGCCGCGCGGTGCTCGGGCAGCAGACCATCTTCGACGAGACGTTCCCCGTCTACTGGAACGACGCGATCCTCGCGCGGCAGCTCGACCAGGCGGGGCACGAGCTGTGGTTGCTTCCCGACGCGGTGGTCACGCACAGCCGTGGCGCGTCCTGCCGGCTGCTCGGGCCGACCATCCGCTTTCGACACCTGCTGGGCAGCCTGGTCGGGTATCTGCGGATGACCCAGCCCCGGTACCGGATCGCGGTGTTCCGGGCCGTGCTGCTCGCCGACCACCTGGTCAAGCGACTCTTCGGTCGATCCGTACCGCTGGGCCTGGGCGACCTGTTCGCCGCGCTGCGCGGCGACGTCGGCCCGCTGCCCGACGGTGACACCCGCGACTGGGTGGTGCTGTTCAGCCGAACCCGCTGGTCTGTCGACCGGCATCCGGCGGTGCTGGGGCAACTGGCGCCCGGGCAACGGTTGCTCTTCGTCGACCCGCCGGGACGCCGGCCGCGCTGGCGGTGCGAGGTGAGCCCGATCGGCTCGGCAGCCTGGCACGCCGTCGCACCGACCGCGCTGCCGCTGGGCGACTCGGTGCCGCTGGTCAACTGGATCAACCGGCGAATCGCGGCCTGGTCGCTGCGTGGGTGGCTGGACCGGCACCCCGGCGCCCGCCTGCTGCGGCTCGACGACGAACGCGCCCGCGCGGTGCTCGGCCGCCTCGGCGAGGACGAGTTGCTGCCCGCCGGCGCACCACGGCCGATGGAACGGTCGGGCCGTGGCTGAGCACACCAACGACGTCGCCCGCCGCCGGGACGTCGCCACCCACAACAGCCGCTCGGCACGGGGCGTCCAGCTGCGTTCCCTGTCGGTGGGGTTGCCACGATGAGAGCGCCGATCGTCGCGCCCGGTGTGCTGCTCGCCGGCACCGGGCTGGGCGCAGTGCTGACCGTGGTCACCCTGCTACCCGGGCCGGTCGGCCTGGCCGCCGCCATCGGCGTGCTGTGTGCGGGGGCGTTCCTACTCGTGCTCGCCGAGGCTCGACCGATTCGGTCGCACCGCGCGCCGACCACCTCGACGACACCACCGCGCTGACGGTGATGGGCCGGAGCCAGCCTGGCTCCGGCCCCGAACGTCCGCGCGAGCCCGGACGACCGCCCGCCTCAGGCCGAGAAGTTGCGGAACAGCAGGGACGCCAGGCCGAGCGCCAACGCCAGGTTGAACACTGTGGCGCTGGCGAACACCGCCACCGGCCGCCAACCCGCCTCCCGCAGCGACGCGACCCGGACCTCCAGACCGATGCTGACGAACGCCAGGATCAGGAACCACACGCGCAGGTCGTTGACGATGGCGATGGTGGCCTTGCCGTCCGCGCCAGCCGCGTCGAGGTACCAGGTGGCGATGACCGAGGCCGCGATGAAGCCGAGGACGAACTTCGGGAACCGCGTCCACAGCTCGCCGAGGCCCGGTCGGGCCGCGCCGGGCCGTCGTTCCACCCGCAGGGTGAAGTACGCGGTGAGCGCGACCGCCACCACGCCCATCAGGGCATTCTGGGTGACCTTCACGATGCTGGCGATCTGGAGCGCCTCCTCACCGGCGAGCGCTCCCGCCGCGGTGACCGCTGCGGTGGTGTCGATGTTGCCACCGATCCAGGCGCCGGCCACCGCGTCGGAGAGCCCGAACACGTCGGCCAACCAGGGCAGGACGAAGATGGACGGCAACGCGAAGACGATGACCAGACTCGCCGTGTAGGCCAACTGCTCGCGGCGTGCCCGCACCGCGCCGGCGGCGGCGATCGCCGCGCTGACCCCGCAGATCGACACCGCCGACGCGAGCAGCGCCCGCAGCTTGTCGTCGAGGCCGAACCGTCCGGCCAACCACCAGGTGAACAGGAACACCCCGCTGATCAGCAGGATCGCCTGGGCGATCGCCGGGCCGGCGGCGCTGGCGATGACGGCCAGGTTGATCGACGCCCCGAGCAGCACCAGACCGGTCTTGATGAAGAACTCGGTCCGGAACGCGGCGGCGATCCGGTCCCGCCATCCGAGCAGCGTGACGGCGACGTTGCCGAGCAGGCCGAGCAGGATCGCGTAGACCGGGTACTCGATAGCCGCTCCAATGTCCTCGACGGCGGTGCCCTCGGCCCAGGCCGGGACGTTCTGCTCCAGGTAGCGGGTGAGCGCGGCGAGACCGACCACGATCAGCAGGCCGAGCGCCGTCCACGCCCAGAAAGTCCCGTCACGCGCCACGCTGGTCGGCTCGGCGGGATCGGCGGTGCTCGACGACGTGTCGCGCTCGACCACGTCCTCGGTGGGCGGGTCGTCCGTGGCGTCGGCGGCGCCGGGTTGGGTGCCCGTCCGGGTCGCGTCGGCGGTCATCAGGGCACCAGCCCGGCGGGGATGGCACCCAGCAGGACCAGGGCGAGCAGGGCCAGGCCGAGGATGGTCGCCACCCAGTCCTCGTTGAACGCGAGCCGGGACGCGCCGGCCGTCGGCGGGGTGGGCGGTGGCTGGTCGGATGTCATGGCGTACCTCCATGGTGGTGAACCGGTCCGGCCGTGCCGGATCGGTTCAGAAGCGCGGTGACGAGCGTGCGGAGCCGCGCCGGGTCACGTGTCGACGCGCGAGCCGGCAGTGCGGCCGGAAGAGGAGTGCGGTGCTGCGGTGCTCAGTCGGTGCCCGGTGCGCCCGGACAGAGCTCGCTGGCGGTTCGCATCAGGTCGACGACCCGACGCGAGGTGAGGAGCGGACCAACCGGCACTCACGTATTTTCCTACCGACTCGATAGGAATTCAAGACCCGAATTCTCGCTCTGCCGCGCCGCCCCGGCACGGACGACGGGGCCGGAGCCATCGCCGGCTCCGGCCCCGTCGGTAGGCCCGATCTCCGCTACGGGGTCGGGTATTGGGTCAGGTACACCGGAGCTCCGACCTTGGTCATGTCGGCCGCGTCCCCGACGCCGTTGACCACGTGGTCGATCGTGCCGGCGCTGAGGTTGACGGTCATGATGTGGTGCAGCCGCACCCCGGGCCGGTTCGGCACCTCGAAGCCGTTCTCGGTGTGGATCGACGGGTTGTTCTGGTTGAACACGTACACCCCGCCCCCGTACAGGGTGTGGTGACGCACCCGGTCGCCTACCTTGTAGCCGGCCCAGCCCTCGACCGCGCCGTTCATCCAGTCGGCCTGCGTCGGCGGGTCGTACGGCAGCTCGTTCTGGTAGAGGATCGTGGTGCCGTGCTCGCCGTTCCAGACCGTGTTGTAGCGCTGGAAGTGCTCGACGAAGAGGCCGGTCGCGGTCACGTGGTCGCCGTTGATGACGGCCCCGTAGCGACCGGTGTTGGTACGCCAGCGGTCGGTGTCACCGTTGACGCCCTCGGTGAAGCCCTCGACGCCGTGATCGCCGCGCCACACCCAGGTGTGGTCGATGAGCACGTTGTCGCTGTTGACCTCCAGCGCGGTGTTCGTCCGCCCGATGTGCGGGCCGCCGACCCGGAAGTACACGTCGGAGAGCGTGGTCGGGTTGTGCGGGCTGCTCGCGTTGCGGCCGTGCTCACGTCCGACCCGCAGCAGGACCGGCGACTCGACGAGGCCGGCGTCGATCGTGACACCGGCGACGATCACCCCGGGAACACCGGCCACGTCCAGCGGGATGGCGCCGTTCACGGCGGTCAGCGTGGCGTGCCCGATCCCCAGCACCACGGTGTTCGGCCGCCGGACCTCGATGCTGCGCGCGATGTCGTACGTGCCGGGCGTGAGCAGCAGGTGCTTGCCGCGCGCCAACTGGCTGTTGATGACGCGCACCGAGTCCGACGGCTTGGCGATGAAGAAGTCGCCGATCCCGATGGTGCGCCCCGGCGTGATGCCGTCAGCCCAGGAGACGCCCCGGCTGTCGCGCTGTGCGGCGGGCACCCGCACCTGGTAGCGACCCTTGCCGTCGACGAAGAGGTAGGGCTTCTCCCGGCTGAGCGGGGTGGTCTCCAGGGTGGTGTACGGCGGGTCGGGGAACGTGGCGTCGTCCGGTGCGCCCTGGACCCCCGCGAACACCTGGTTCCACACCGCGTTGGACCAGCTGCCGACCTCACTGTTGCGGGTCAGCCACTGCTGCTGCGAGCCGTTGGTGGTGGCCGGCAGCCGCGAGTCGGCGATGAACCCGCCGCTGGCGTACTGCGGGCCGGCGGTGCAGTAGTCCATCAGCGACAGACCGCCGCCGCCGATGTTCAGTCGGCGCATCGACACCGCCTGGGAGACCGCCCAGAAGTTCGCCGACGACCGGCAGTCGTCCTGGCCGGCCGCGTTGATGGTGAGCGAGAGGTTGGACAGGGTGCGCCAGAAGTTGACCAGCGCGAGGCAGTTGCCGGTGCCACCGTCGGCCAGGCAGCGGTTGTAGACCTCCAGCTTGCCGTTGACGGCGACGTCGGTGGGCGAGGCGCCCAGACCGGAGACCTCGGTGTAGTAGCCGACCTTGGCCTGCAACGGCTGCTCGGCCGTGCCGTACGTGCCCGGCTTGAACAGGTAGGCGTGCCGCTCGGTGCCCATCTCGTTGTCGACCTGCCGGGCGTGCGCCGCGTCGAGGGTCTGCTGGATCTCGGCGACCGGCATGGACGGGTCGAAGATCGTCACGTTCGGGCCGAAGTCGGGTGCGCCGTGCGTCGGGCGGCCGGCGCTGGCCGCCGTACTGGTCATCGTGGTGGCGGTGGTCAACACCAGAGCGAGCAGGAGGGTACGACCGGATCTCCGGCGCACGTCTCGGGACGGGGTTGTCATGTGGTTCGTCCTCTCCGCTGGCCGGGCGTGATTCCGGCGCAGCTGGGGGCGGTGAGAGCGCTCTCTGACCCTTGCCGCCGGAGGTTGGGCCGGGCCGGAAGGGGTTGAGATGTTTCTACCCGTTAATCCGGCCGCCCGCCATGACCACGGACGGCGAACTTCGTGCCGGCGGGGTGGTTGACCCTGCGGGGCAGGCACCGCCTTTCGACCTACGCGTTGACCTTCCACCTCGACACTGACGGTCCAGGCTGGTCACGGTTGCGGGCCTGGCGATGGCGACCGGTGCTGAGCAGCGCAGTTCCGTCCCCGCTGAGAAGGGGGTCGTCGCGAAGGTCGGTCGCTCTCCCGCCGACTTCTTCAAGGATCACCGGTCCATTCGGAGTCCGGATACGGCGAGGCCCGCCCTCCTCGGGAGGGCGGGCCGGCACGATGGTGTGAGAGGTCAGCGCACCCGGCGGCGGCCGTAGGCGCCGGCGACGATCGCCACGCCGACAGCGGCGAAGACGACCTGCAGGATCAGTTCGATCCAGTCGATCCCGCTGGTGTCATCGACGCCGACGGCACCGGCGACGAGGGTGCCGAGGAGCGCCGCGACCACACCGATGAGCAGGGTCAGCCAGATGGGGATGTTCTGCTTGCCCGGCACCGCCAGCCGGCCCAGCACGCCGATGATCAGACCGATGATGATGGCGGCGAAGAACCCGGTAATTTCCACGGGAGTCGTCCTTTGAGAGGGGATGTGGCCGGCCTTTGATTGCCCAAGGCAACGATCCGCGAAACACCCTCTGGATCTCCATCTCGGCCGCAACCCATGCGATCTTGCACTTTGTGCGGCCGAGACGCCGCTTCCACACCTTATGTCGTCACAGAAAGTGCATGATCGCGAGAGGAGGCATGGTGCGGCCGCGCGTTTGCGGTCGGCTTCAGGTCGCCTTACCGGCGCTAGGATGACCGCCGTGCAGTTCGGGGTGCTCGGGCCGCTCGCCGTGACCACGGACGCCGGCGAGCCGGTGGTGGTGCCCGGCACCAAGGTGCGGGCGTTGCTGGCCGACCTGTTGGCCAACCGCAACCAGGTGGTCTCGGCGGACCGCCTCATCGACGACCTGTGGGGTGACGACGCCCCCGCCAATCCGGCCGGAGCGCTCCAGGTGCGGGTGTCGCAGCTGCGCAAGGCGCTCAACGACGCCGAGCCCGGCGCCCGTGAGCTGGTCGAGTCCCGGCCACCCGGTTACCTGCTGCGGGTCGACGCGGTCGACGTCGACCGCTTCGACGAGCTGGCCCGCTGCGCCGACGTCGAACGGCTGACCGAGGCCCTCGCGTTGTGGCGCGGCGAGGCGTACGCCGACGTGGCCGACGCCGAGTTCGTGCGGGCCGAGGCGGCCCGCCTCGCCGAGCAGCGCCTCGTCGTGCAGGAACGGTTGGCGCAGTCCCGGCTGGCCCGGGGTGAGCACGACCTGGTGGCCGCCGACCTGGCCGAGCTGGTCGCCAAACATCCGCTGCACGAAGGCCTGCGGGCGGTGCAGCTGCGCGCGTTGTACGCGGCCGGCCGCCAGTCCGAGGCGTTGGAGAGCTACGCCGAGCTGCGAACCCGGCTCGCCGAGGAGCTGGGCCTCGACCCCGGCCCGGAGCTGGTCGCCCTGCACCGCAGGATCCTCGAACAGGACGCCGGCCTGAACGCCCCGCCGAAGGCGGCGATCGTCCGGAACAACCTGCCGGCCCCGCTCGACGAGTTGATCGGGCGGGACGACGCGCTGGCCGAGCTGCGGGCGTTGCTGCCTTGCCAGCGGCTGGTCACGCTGGTCGGTCCGGGCGGCGTCGGCAAGACCCGGCTGGCCACCGAGACGGCCCGCGCGACGTCCTACCCGGACGGTGTCCGACTGGTTGAGCTGGCCCCACTGCCGGCCGGTGACGACCGCGTCGCCGAACAGGTGCTCGGTGCTCTGGGCGCCCACGAGGCCGCCGGAACGACCCAGTCCCCCGCCGACCGGGTGGTCACGGCCCTGCGGCACCGGCAACTGCTGCTCGTGCTGGACAACTGCGAACACGTCATCGAACCGGTCGCCGAGCTGGTCGCCCGGCTGCTGCGCGACGTGTCCGGGGTGAGCGTGCTGGCCACCAGCAGAGAGCCACTCGGGCTGACCGGCGAGCTGCTCTGGGAGGTACCCCCGCTGCCGGTGCCCGACGACGGTGACCTGGACGAGGTCCGGCGCTCGGCGGCGGCCCGGTTGTT
The DNA here is from genome assembly GCF_040302185.1 of Micromonospora sp. NPDC127501. Taxonomy (NCBI): domain Bacteria; kingdom Bacillati; phylum Actinomycetota; class Actinomycetes; order Micromonosporales; family Micromonosporaceae; genus Micromonospora; species Micromonospora sp. NPDC127501. The sequence continues at coordinate 50,120 of NZ_JBEORJ010000020.1, forward strand.
CGTCGCCCGCGCCGCCGCGCAGCAGCGCGGTTTCCGCCTCGACGGGCAGACCGCGACGGCGGTGGCCCAGCTCTGCCGTCGCCTCGACGGTTTGCCGCTGGCGTTGGAACTGGCCGCGACCCGGGTCCGCGCGCTGGGCGTACGCGGGGTGGTGGACCGGCTCGACGACCGGTTCCGGCTCCTCACCACCGCGCAGCGGGACGTGCCACCCCGGCAGCGGACGCTCACCGCGGTGATCGGCTGGAGCTGGGACCTCCTGGACGAGTCCGACCGGGCCGTGCTCGCCCAACTGGCGGTGTTTCCGGACGGCTGCACCCCGGAGGCCGCCGAACAGGTCTGCCGAACCGACCTGGACGCCCTCGCCCGGCTGGTGGACCGGTCGCTGGTGGTGCTCGACGACTCCGGCGCGGCCCCCCGCTACCGGCTGCTCGAATCGGTGGCCGCGTTCTGCCTGGAACGCCTCGCCGACGCCGACGAGGTACGCGGGCGGCACGCCACCTACTACACCGAGCTGGCCGAACGCGCCGACCCCGGGCTGCGCGGGGCCGACCAGCAGCGGTGGCTGGCGCTGCTCGACACCGAGTTGGCGAACCTGCGCTCGGCGCTGGCGCACGGTGGCGGGCTGCGCCTGGCGGTCGCACTGAGCTGGTACTGGTTCCTGCGCGGCCGGCTCACCGAGGCACGGCGGGCGCTGGCCGTGCCCGGCGACCCGGAGCAGGAGGCCCGCGCGGCACCCTGGCGGGTCGGCTTCGCCCTGTCGCAGGGTGAGGTGATCGCACCGGACGACGTGCGCGCCGCCGTGGCCGCCGACCCGGACAGCCACGCCGCGTGGTTCGCGGCCAACGCGGTGATCGAACACGGCGACCTGGCCCTGGTGTCGGAGCTGCTGCCTACCGCCGCCACCGACCCGTGGACCGAGGCCGCGGTGCTCACCTCCCTGGCCCACATCGCCCACGCCAACGGTGACCAGGCCACCCTGGAGCGCACCGCGACCCGCAGCGCCGCGCTCTTCGCCGACCTCGGCGACCGGTGGGGTCGGCTCCGGGCGACCGAGTGGGTGGGTGGGCTGGCCGACATGCGCGGCGAGCACGAGCGCGCCGCCGCGCTGCACCGGGAAGGGCTGCGCTGGGCCGAGGAGTTGGCGCTGTGGCCACAGGTCTGCGCCGAGTTGTCCTGGCTGGCCTGGCTCGCCGTGCAGACCCGCGACTACACCCAGGGCCGGGAACTCGCCGAACGCGCCTACGACCTGGCGGTGGAGCAGGGCTCGCCCGGCGCGCTGATCTTCGCGGAGATGAGCCTCGGGCTGGCCGCCCGCCGCGACGGCAAGCTCGATCTGGCCGTCACCCACCTCAGCCACCTCGCCGACCTGGGTCGAGGAGAGAGCCAGTCCGCGCTCTACCTGCCGATGGTGCTGGTCGAGCTGGGCTACGCGGTCGAGCAGGGCGGCGACCCGGACGCCGCGTTGGCCCTGCACATCGAGGCGTTCGAGGTCGCCGAGGCGATGGCGACGATGCGGGACGCGATCAACCCACTGGAGGGAATGGCGGCGGCGGTGCGCTCCCCCGAGGTCGCCGCCCGACTGCTGGGCGCCGCGGCCGCCGCCCGGCTCGCCACGCAGTCCCCCGCCGCACCGGCCGAACGCGACGACACCGACCGGACGACAGCACGACTGCGGGCCGAACTCGGGCCGGAACGCTTCGACGCGCTGCTCGCCGAGGGCGCGAAGCTGAGCCCGGGCGAGGCCCGGGCCCAGCTCTGACCGGTGCTCAGGAGGCCACCTTCGGTTGGTACGAGGCGACGATCACGCCGCTCTTGTGCACCCGGGTGTCGACCAGGTCGAACGACGCCTTGAGTTCGGTCAGCGGCGCGGTGAGGCTGGGGCCGCCCTCCAGCACCGGGTGGATCCAGAACCGGACCTCGTCCACCAGCCCGGCGCGGATCAGCTGGGCGGTGACCGAGCCGAACCCGTACTGGATGATGTTCTTGCCCGGCTGGGCCTTGAGCGCGGTGACCGCCTCGACCAGATCGCCCTGGAGCACCTCCGTGTTGTTCCAGGTGGGGTTGGTCAGGGTGGTCGAGGCGACGTACTTCTTGACGTTGTTGAAGTACGCGGCGCCCGTGGTCGGGTCGCTCTCGTCCATGTTCGGCCAGGCGGCGGACATGCCGTCGTAGGTGGCCCGGCCCATCAGCATCGCGTCGGCCTCCTCGGTCTGCGCCCCAGCCAGGCTGGCGGCCTCCTCGTCGAAGTACGGCGCGGTCCACATCGGGTTGTCGATCACGCCGTCGAGGGTGATGTAGGTCGAGTTGACGAGCTTGCGCATCGGGATCTCCTGGGTGTTTGTCGTGCTCTCCGGTGACACCCAGAACTCTGCCGGAGCCCGCTTACGATTCGCTTCAGGTGCTCTTACCCGCGTCGTCGACCGGGCCCTCTGCCGGGTCGGTCAACGGGATCGGCAGCGCCTGCGGTGTCACCGTGCCGGCGCCGGTCGAGTGGGCCGGGGCGGGGCGGTGACCGCCGCGGCTGTGCAGCCGTCCGCGCCCGGCCGGACCGGCCCGCCGGGTCACCTCGACCGTCACCATCCGCACCGGCGGTGGCGGCGCGGCGAAACGTCCGACGCCCCACCGCACCCAGATCGGGATCCGGCCGGCGTCCGCCTCCGCGCGCAGCTTCTGCACCGTACGGGCCCGGTCGGTGTGGTCGACCTCCACCACGACGGGCGGACCGTCCGGACGGGCGCACGCCACGTCGAGCACCGAGTGCCGCTGCTCCAGCGGTGGTGGCAACGGCAGCACGCTGGGCGCGCGCCGGTACACCCGCCAGCCCTGGGCCTCGGCCCACCGCACCACCGAGTCGATCACCCGCGCGGTGACCTCGTCGGTGTCCAGGTCGACGAAGGTCACGTCGGCCAGCCACCGGCCCAGGTCGGCGGCCAACCGCTCGCCCTGCGCCGTGACGTCCACCGGCGCAGGATAACGCCTCAGCCCCGGGTGGCCGCCGTCGCGGCGAGGTGCCGGGTGAGCCAGGCGGTGGTGGCCGTACGCGCCGTCTCGGCGTTGTCGAGGGCGAGAAAGTCGTGCCCCTCGCCGGTGAGCACGAGATGCCCGTGCGGCACGTCCCGGGCGGCGAGGGCCTGCGCCACCTGCGCCGACTCACCGGCCGGCACGTTGGTGTCGTTGGCACCGTGGATGAGCAGCACCGGCACGTCGAGTCGGTCGATGTGGGTCATCGGCGACAGGTCGCGCAGCAGCTCGGCGTCGCGCACCGGATCGCCGTACTTGCTGACGGCGGCGGCGGCGATCCACGGCTCGGTGCCGGCGTAGAAGGTGTGGAAGTCCGAGATGCCGCACTCGGCGACCCCGGCGGCGAACAGGCCGGGGAAGTTCACCAGCACCGCGAGCACCAGGTAGCCGCCGTAGGAGCGGCCCAGGCAACCGAGCTGGCCGGGACGAGCGACGCCGCTGTCGAGCAGGTGCTCGGCGCACGCCGCCACGTCGGCGATCGCCCCGTAGCGCCCGGCGAGGTTGTCGGCGGCGACGAAGGAGCGACCGAAGCCGGACGAGCCGCGAACGTTCGGCGCGAACACCGCGACGCCCTGCGCGACGAGGGCCTGGAACAGGGGGTTGTAGCCGGGACGCTCCTGCGCCTCGGGGCCGCCGTGCAGGCTGATCGCGGTCGGCCAGGGGCCCGGACCGGCCGGGCGGTAGAGCCAGCCGGACAACGGCAACCCGTCGCGGGCCCGCAGGTCGACCAACTGCGGCGCGACACCGCTGCCGCCCGTACGCGCGGCGCCGGTGTCCGGTCGCAGCGGACGCGGCGTGCCGGCCGACGGGTCGACCAGCCAGACCTCGCGGGGCCGCACCGGCCCCTGCGCGGTGAGGCAGAGCAGGCCACCGTCGGCGGCGAAGACGGCGTCGCCGAGCACCTCGCCGGGGGCGGTGACGGCCCGCTGCACACCGGTGGCGAAGTCGAGCAGGCTCAGCTCGCTACGCCCGCCGTAGCTGTTCCACAGCAGCGCGGCGCGCCCCCGGTCGGCGCTGAGCGCCACCTGCTCCAGCTCGGCGTCCGGCCGCGAAGCGAGCCGTGTCGGGGGCAGCGCCGGTCGGGTGAGATCGACGCGCACCAGCGCGGCCAGTTCCGAGAACGCGTCGGTACGCGCCAGCACGCTCGTGCCGTCCGGGCCGAACCAGCCCTGGTCGGTGCTGCCCCGCCCGGTGTCCGGGAACAGCCGCCGTCGTTCGCCGGTGGCCACGTCGAGCAGCTCCAGCCAGCGGGCGTTGCGGGGTCCACGGCGCAGCAGGGCGGCCCCGCCGTCCGGGGTGACGTCCAGGAGGGTGAGCAGGTCGTCCTCGGCGAGCACCCGCCGGTGCCCGGTGCCCGCGTCGACCAGCACGGCGGCCCCGCGCTCGGCGGTCTCGGTCACCGCCAGCAGCGCGCTGCCGGGCAGCCAACCGGCCAGGGCGGCGCTGCGGCGACCGAACCCGGCGACCTGGTGACGCTGCGTACCGTCCGGGCGCAGCACCCACAGCTCGGTGCGGGGCGCGCCACCGGGCGCGACGACGCAGGCCAGCCATTGCCCGTCCGGGGACCAGCTCACCGCCAGAACCGGCTCGCCGCTCACGGGCAGCGCGACGGGCACGCCAGCGTCGACCTCGCAGACCCAGACGCCGGGCGTGCCCGCCCGGTCGGAGAGGAACGCCACCTGGCGGCCGTCCGGCGACGGCGCGGGGGCGAAGTCCTCACCGGCGGGCACCGGCGGCGACACCGGCCGGTCGGTCGCGGGTCGGGCCCGGCGGGTGGTGCGCGGCGCCTCGGTCCGTACGCTCATCTAAACCCCGATCCGCTGCAACCAGAGCTCCAGCAGCCCGAGCTGCCAGAGCGCGTTGGAGCCCAGCGTGGTCCGCCGGGCGTTCGGCGCGTCCAGCAACTCCTCCAGATAGTCCTTGCGGAACAGGCCCCGCTCGCGCGCCGGTCGGGCGGTCAGCGCGTCCCGCACATCGTCGAGCAGTGGGCCGGAGAGGTGCCGGATGGCGGGCACCGGGAAGTAACCCTTCGGCCGGTCGATCACCTCGTCCGGGACGATGCCCCGGCTCGCCGCCTTCAGCACACCCTTGCCGCCCTGCGCCAGCTTCATGGCCGGCGGACAGGCGGCGGCCAGCTCGACCACCTCGTGGTCGAGGAACGGCACCCGGGCCTCCAGCCCCCAGGCCATCGTCATGTTGTCGACCCGCTTGACCGGGTCGTCGACAAGCATCACCAGGCTGTCCAGGCGCAGCGCCGAGTCCAGCGCGGTGTCCGCACCGGGCGCGCCGAAGTGCGCGGCGACGAACTCCAGGCTGGCGTCGTGGTCGAGCATCCACTCGGGCGCCAGGTGCCCGCCGAGCGCGTCGTGGCGACGGTCGAAGAACACCCGGGCGTACGCCTCGACGGCGTCCGCGCGGGCCACGTTGGCCATCGGCGGGTACCAGTCGTAGCCGGCCAGGATCTCGTCGGCCCCCTGCCCGGACTGCACCACCGTGATCCGCTGCGAGACCTCCTCGGAGAGCAGGTGGAACGCGACGCAGTCGTGACTGACCATCGGCTCGCTCATCGCCGCGATGGCCTGGTGCACGGCGGGGACGAACCGCTCCGCGCCGATGCGGATCTGCTGGTGGTCGGTGTCGAAGTGGCGGGCCACCAGGTCGGAGTAGTGGAACTCGTCGCCGCTCTCCCCCGCCGCCGCCTCGAAGCCGATGCTGAAGGTGGCCAGCCCGGTCTGGCCCTGCTCGGCCAGCAGGGCGACGATCAGGCTGGAGTCGAGACCGCCGGAGAGCAGCACGCCGACCGGCACATCGGCGACCATCCGCCGCCGTACGGCCGTGCGCAGCGCCGCCATGAGCCGTTCCTGCCACTCGCCGGCGGACATGGCCGGAGCGGCGGCCCGGTTGAACTCCGGCCGCCAGTAGGTGGTGTCGGTGCTCCGGCCGTCCGCGGTGATCACCCGCACGGTGGCCGGCGGCAGCTTACGGACCCCGGCGAGGATCGTGCGCGGCGGCGGCACCACCGAGTGGAAACTCATGTAGTGGTGCAGCGCCACCGGGTCGAGCTCGGTGTTCACGTCACCGGCGGCGAGCAACGCCGGCAGGGTCGAGGCGAAGCGCACCCGACCCGGCCCTTCGGCCAGGTAGAGCGGCTTGATGCCGAGCCGGTCCCGGGCCAGCACCAGTGTGTGCGTGGCCAGCTCGACCAGGGCGAACGCGAACATCCCGTAGAACCGCTCGACGCAGGCCGTCCCCCACCGGTGGTACGCCTTGAGGATCACCTCGGTGTCCGAGGTGGACCGGAAGGAGTAACCGGCGGAGGTCAGCTCGTCGCGCAGCTCCCGGTAGTTGTAGATGCAGCCGTTGAAGACCATGGCCAGTCCCAGCTCGCTGTCGACCATCGGCTGGGCGCCCGCGTCGGACAGGTCGATGATGCGCAGTCGGCGGTGCACCAGGGCCACCGGCCCGTGCTGCCACCGCCCCTCGCCGTCCGGGCCTCGGGAGGTCAGGTCGGGAAGCATCCGCTCGACGGCGGCCAGGTCCGGTGGTGCCCCGTCGAGGCGGAATTCGCCTCCGATACCGCACATGTCTTGCACCTCTCGTCGGCTGGATCCGCTGGGGCCGCTGACCGGTCCAGGCTTGGCGGGCCGGGTTGCGTCCCGATGACGGGTGGGTCAAGCGTGGGTTACGCCGCCGGTTCGTCGGCTCCACCGAGCAGCCAGGTGTCCTTCGACCCGCCACCTCGCGACGAGTTGACGATCATGCTGCCGGCCGGCGCCACCCGGGTCAGCGCGACCGGCGCCACCTCGGCGGTGTCACCGAGGAACACGAACGCCCGCAGGTCCACGTGGCGGGGAGTGAGCGCCGTACCGTCGAAGACCGGGTGGGTCGTCAGCGCGACCATCTCCTGGGCGATCCACCGGTGCGGGGCCGCGAGGATCTGCTCCCGGACGGCGTCCAACTCCTCCGCCTCGGCCCGAGGGCCGATCACCACCCGGTCACCGCCGTACCCGTCGACCGGCTTGAGCACCAACTCGTCGAGCCGGCCCAGTACCTCGGTCCGCTGCTCGGGCAGCCCACACAGGTACGTCGGCACGTCCCCCAGCAGCGGCTTCTCGCCCAGGTAGTACTCGATCAGCCGGGGCACGTACGCGTACAGCGCCTTGTCGTCGGCGACACCGTTGCCCAGCGCGTTGGCCAGCGTGAGCCGCCCGGCGTGCACGGCGGCGAGCAGCGGCCACCCCAACGGCACCCCGTCCGCTCCCGGCGCGTGCAGCAGCGCCTCCTCGTCCATCCGCAGGTAGATCACGTCCACCTCGCGGCGGCAGCCCTCGCGGACCAGCCGGACCCGGCCCTCCTCCACCAGCAGGTCGCTGGTCTCGGTCAGCGGCACACCCATCTCGTCGGCGAGCAGCCGGTGCTCGAACCACGCCGGATCACCCGGGCCACTGCTGAGCACCACCACGGCGGGGTCGTCGGCCGCGGCGGGCGCGGCGGCGACCAGCGCCCGGTACAGCATCGCCGGCGTCTCGTCGGCGGGCAGCAGATCCTCCGGAACCGGCAGCTCGGGCAGCACCGCCCGGGTGAGCCGGCGGTTCTGCACCGCGTAGCCGATGCCGGAGGGCACCCGCAGGTTGTCCTCCAGCACGAACCAGCCGCCGCCGGGATCGCGGACGAGGTCCGTGCCGGACACCTGGGCGCGGGTGCCCCGCCGGCCCATCAGCGCCCCGGTCGGGCGCAGCCCTGGTGAGGACTCCACCACCCACGCCGGCACCACGCCGTCGGCCACCACGGCCCGGTCGGCGTAGACGTCGCGCAGGAACGCGTCGAGGGCGCGGGCGCGTTGCACCAGGCCGGTACGCAGGGTCCGCCAGTCGGCGGCGGGCACCACCCGGGGCACCAGGTCCACCGGGAAGAGTCGGGTGCTCGCCTCGCCGGCCACGCTGAACGTCACTCCCCGGGCCCGCTGCTCCTCGTCCCGGTCGTGTTCGCGTTGACGGAGGACGCCGGCGCCGAGCTGGCGCAGGGCCGCGAGCATCGGGGCGTACGCCGGTTGCGGCCCGGCCGGTCCGAAGACCTCGTCGCCGGTGTCGGCGTACGTGGGCAGCGCCGGCGGTGTCGACACCTCCGGCAGCGGCCCGCGGACCCGGCCCCGGGTCTCGTCGAGCAGCAGGTCGACCACGTCGGCCAACCGGCCACGCCGCTCGTACGCCCGCCGCTGCCGGGCGGCGGAGCTGCCGCGTTCCAGCGCGTACCGGGTCAGCTCGCGGACCTGCTCCCAGTCCCCGGTCGCCTCCAACTGCGGTCGCAGGTCGGTCACCAGGCGGCGGACCGCCTGGGCTGCCGGCACCGGTCGGGCCGACCGGGGCAGGTCGAGCAGGTCACCCTCCAGCCCGGAGCGGGCCGCCCGCCACACTGCGGCGCGCAGCACCGGTGGTCGCACGGCCGTCCGCTCCACCCCGGCGCGCAGGGCGGCGACCTCCCGCCGCACGAGCGCCCGGAACAGGCCGGTGAGCAGGACGATGGTCTCCACGTCGGCGTTGGCGTCGGTGATCCGCAGCTCCACGGTGGGCACGTGCGCCGACGGCCGGACGTCGAAATAGATCATGGCGGGGTCGGTGATCGTCTCGGAGGCGATCAGTTCGGCGACCAGCGCCTCGTGGTCGGCGGCGCTGGTCACCTCACCCGGGTCGCCCGCGGTGGGCCAGCGCTGCCAGACCAGCGACCGCACGCTGGCGTACCCGCTGTCCTGACCCATCCAGTACGGCGAGCTGGTGGAGAGGGCGAGCAGCACCGGCAGCCACGGTTGGACCCGACGGGTCACCGCCACCGCCAGGTCCCGGTCGGAGACGCCGACGTGCACCTGCGCTCCGCAGATCAGCTGCTCCCGGGCGAGCAACTGGTACTCGTCGAGCATTCGCCGGTAGCGGGAGGTGGGTGTGACGCTGGGATCGCCGTCGGCCCGCAGCGGCACCGTACCGGCCGCCACGATGCCCAGCCCGGCCCGGTCGGCGACCTGGACGGCGGTCTGCCGCAGCCCGGTCAGCTCGGCGCGGATCTCGTCCAGGGTGCGGCAGACCGCGGTGTTGGTCTCCACCACGCTGCGGTGCAGTTCGGCGGTGAACGAGGCCGCCGGCAACCGGTCGAGCAGCTCCCCGGCGCGGGGCACCAGCTCCCGGGTGTGCAGGTCGACGACGTGGAACTCCTCCTCCACACCGATCGTGGCCAGGTCCGCCGGGTCGCCGTCGTCGAGCGACAGGGCCCGGTTGGATCGGGGGGTGGGCAGCGTCCGGCCGTTGCCGGACCGGCCCACCGGCCCGTCGTACGTCGGCGCGTTCGTGGTGTTGTCGGCCATGGTCACCCCGGTTCGCGTGTCGGTGGTGTCGACTGTCCGACGAGCGTTCCCAGGGTTGGTACCGGGGGTGTTTCCGGCGCGTTAAGGTGACGCGCCCGTTCTGTCCGGGCTGCTCAGCACTGCGCAACCCGGTACTCGATGCTCGCGGCGACCCGGTCAGCGGTGGCGGCGCCGAGTTCCCGTTCCGTGAGCCGCAGCCCCAGATCGAGCCCCGCTGAGAGCGCGCCAGCGGTGACCCGGTCACCGTCGTCGACCACCCGCTCGTCGAGGACGGTGACGTCGAGGGCGCGCAACTCGTCGTACGCGTTGCGGTTGGTGGTCGCCCGCCGGCCGGTCAGCAGGCCGGCGGCGGCGAGTAAGAGCGCACCCGTGCACACCGACGCCATCCATCGCGCCGATGGCGCCAGTGCGGCCAGCTTCGCCGGCAGCACACCGCGCTGCGCCTGCGCCCAGGCACCCTCGGCGGCCCGGTTCAGCCATCCGCCACCAGGGACGATCACGCCATCGGCCTGATGCAGCACCGCGGGAACCTGAAGGTGGACACCGCGCATGCTGGTGACCAGCCCCGGCCGTTCGACGGCGACCAGCGCCACGTCGAAGCCGGCCATCGACAAGACTTCGAATGGCCCGAAGACGTCCAGTTCGTCGAAGCCGTCGAACACCACGATCTCGATTCGCATACAGCCCAGGATCTCTAGTCGAGCGGGTGGCGGCGAGTGGCATTCTTGCCACCATGCGTAAGAAACCCGCCACGCATCGGGTCGCCGTGCTCGCCCTACCCACTGTCGTCGCCTTCGATCTGACCATCGCGACGCAGGTGTTCGGCCACGAGGGTCACGGCCGGTACGCGATGACGGTGTGCGCACTGGACGGTGGTTCGGTCACCACCACCACGGACGGTCTGAAGCTGAGCGTCGCCGCCACGCTTGACGCGCTCGACGATGCCGACACGGTGATCGTCCCCGGCTTCCGCCGCGGCCCGGCACCGAGCCGTGCTCTCCAAGCGCTGCGGCAGGCACACCGTCGTGGCGCCCGCATCGCGTCGATCTGCACCGGCGCCTTCGCGCTGGCCCAGGCCGGCCTGCTCGACGGTCGCCGCGCGACGACCCACTGGGCGCACGCCGACGCGCTCGCCGACGAGCACCCACGGGTGTTCGTCGACGCGAATGCGCTCTACGTCGACGAAGGCGAGGTGATCACCAGCGCCGGACTCGCCGCCGGTCTGGACATGTGCCTCTACCTGGTCGGCCGCGACCACGGGCAGGCTGCCGCCATCCAACGGGCTCGCCACATGGTCACACCGCTGCACCGCGCCGGCGGTCAGGCCCAGTTCATCCCGGTCGGCGTTCCGGATGAGGACGACGAGTTGGCCGGGGTCATCACTTGGGCGAGCAGCAACCTGCACCGCCCGATCACTGTCGCGGACCTTGCCCGACAGGGTGTGATGTCCAGCCGTACGCTGCACCGCGCCTTTCAGAGCCGGTTCCGGATGAGCCCACGAGCCTGGCTGATCCAGCAAAGGCTGCGCGCCGCCTGCACCCTGCTCGAGAACGGCGGAACAACCATCGACGAGGTCGCACGGCGCACCGGCCTGGGTACGGCGACCAACCTCCGTGCGCATTTCCAGCGGGCCTTCGCCACCACCCCTACCGCGTACCGCCGGGCCTTCACACCCTGAAACCAACGCTTCGGGGTCGGACCCGGTCGAGAGCGATTTACCTCGGAGGCATGAATATGACTGACAGGTATATCGCCCATCGACGCGACTGTCCCGCCGAGGCCGAGCACTCCTGATCGACACAGAATTGGCGATGTCGGGGTATCCCGCCGGCCTGGACACCCCGACACCAGCAGTTCTAATTCGATCAATTGCGGTCAAGGAGCGGCCGGGGTCACCTCATGTTCGCCACCACGAACGGCGCGTGGCCGTGCAGGTAGTTGGTCCACCCGCCGGTCACCGGCGCCCCTGGGCTGAGCAGGTTGGTGGTGTCGGTGCCGACGTCGAGCTTCCAGGCAGTCCAGGAGATGCCGTTCGCCTTCATCCAGTCGATCCAGGACTGCGCTTCCGGCAGGCAGGCCCGGCCGTCGAGGCCGCCATCGGCGTTGCTGGCGCCCCACTCGGTGACGAACAGCGCCAGACCCGCGCGGATGGCCGCGTCGCCCTTGGCGCGCAGCGACGCCCCGTGGGTACAGGAGTAGAAGTGCAGCGTGTACATCAGGTTGGTGCCGCTGACCGGGCTGGCCGCAGCGACGTCCACGTCCTGTGACCAGGTCGGGGTGCCGAGCACGACGATGTTGTCCGGGTCGGCGGCGCGGATCGCGGACACCACGGCCTGGTGGTACGGCTTGATGACGTTGGTCCAGCTCACCTGGAGCGGCTCGTTGTAGGGCTCCCAGATGACGTTGGGCAGGTGACCGTACCGGCGGGCCAGGTCACCGAAGAACGCCACGGCCTGGGACTGGTTGTTCTGCGCCTCGTGCGCGTGCCAGTCGACGATCACGTAGACCCCGGCGGTGACCGCGTTGTTGATGATGGTCTCCACCTGCGCGCGCGCCTTGGCCGGGTCACTGAGGTAAGCCCCCGCCGGCTCCACGCCCATGGCCGCGCGGATCACCTGGAGATTCCAGTTGTCGCGCATCCAGGTCAACGCGGAGAGGTTCTCGGCGTACGGAGCCGTCTCCCAGTTGAGCCACATGCTGCTGATTCCCCGCAGTTGCACCCGCGCGCCGGACCTGTCGCACATCGTGGTGCCGCAGACCCGCAGTTGCCCGTGCCGCTCGACCGGCGTGCCGGTGGTCGGCGGCGGGGTGGTCGGCGGCGGGGTGGTGGGCGGCGGCGTGGTCGGGGGTGGACCGCCGGCACAGGACGCGCCGTTCACTGTGCAGTTCGCCGGGGTGCCGGTGCCGTTGACGAGGAAGCCGAACGAGGTGGAGGCACCGGCGGCGAGGGTGCCGTTCCAGGACACGTTGGCGAAGGTGTAGTGGCTGCCCGAGGTCGTCTGCTGCGCGTTCCACGACTGGGTGACGGTCGAGGAGGACGGCAGGTCGAACTCGACCCGCCAGCTGGTGATCGGTGCGGAGGTGTCGTTGGTGACGGTGACCTGCCCCTGGTAGCCGTTGCCCCAGTTGTTCGTCACGGAGAACACGGCGGTGGCCGCGCTGGCCGGTGTGGCGGCGACCAGGGCCACCCCTCCGGCGAGCAGGCCGGCGACGGCCAGGGTCGTGACAAGTCTCAGTGTGCGCATGCGGAACCCGCTTCGGATCGACGGTGGTGGTCTGAGGCGGGGCGGCGCCTTCGCGCACGATATCGATCAATGCCGATGCAGGCAAGGTGGGTGCAGTGGTGGCCGGCCCCGGCCGGGCCGGTCCCCTGCCACGCTCAGGCCGCTGGGCGTACCCGGTAGCCCAGGTGGGTGACGCCGTCCCCCTCGACGACGCTGAACGGGCCGTCCAGCTGAAGTGGCGCGATCTTCAGGTCGGCGAAGAGCGGGATGCCGGCGCCGAGCAGGACCGGGACGAGGTCGACGTGCACCTCGTCGAGCAGGCCGGCCTCGACGACCTGGGCTGCGATGGTGCCGCCGTTGACCCCGACCTCCTTGTCGCCGGCGATCGCCTTCGCCCGGGCGATGGCGCTCTCGATGCCGTCGGTGACGAAGACGAAGGAGTCGCTCTCCGGCTCCCAGCCCTCCGGCACGCTGTGCGTCACCACCACCACGGGCACGTCCATCGGATGCCGACCACCCCACCCGCCGGTGATGTCGAAGAGCCGCCGGCCGACGACGAGCGCGCCGGTCCGCTCGATGAGAGCCCGCAGGTGCCGGGCGCTCGCGGCGGACGTTCGAAAGGTCATCTCGGCATGGGCCGTCGGCGTCTCGACGTCGCCGTTCTCGTACCACTGGAAGAGGTACTCGAAGCCGCCGTGGGACGCGTCCGCGATGTAGCCGTCCAACGACATCGTCGCCCCGGTCGTCACCTTCGTCATCGATCCACTCCTTGCTCCGTGCCGTGTCGGCTCGTCGGCGAGACCGGCGGACCCGGCCCTCACCCCATGGTCGAAGCCGGCTCGATCGTCCTCGACATGTCCGCCGAACTCTTTCCCAGTGTCAGCCGTGGCCGTCAGGGGCGCAGCGCGTTGAGCACGAGGTCGGCGTACCGGCGCCACACCGCCGGGTCGCGCTCGTCGAGAACGATGAGCTGCCGAACCGCCCCGCAGAGGATTACCCGGATGTCCAGCTCCCCGGCGTCCTGGCGGATCCTGCCGGACGTTCGGGCCGCCGCCACCAGCTGCCCGATGAGGCCCAGGATGCGCGCGGCGGGCACCAGCCTTCCCTCGAAGAAGGCGTCGGCGAGGACCCGGTCGCGGGCGAGGCGTCCGAACAGGTCGGGCACGAAGGAACACCACTCCCGGTACGCGTCGGCGCCGTCGAGTGCCGCCTGGATGCGCTGCTCCAGCTCCTCGAACTGCCGCTGGACGACGGCGACGATCAGGTCTTCCTTGCTGGGGTAACTGCGGTACACCGTCGCGCGGCCCACCCCGGCCCGCTCCGCCACCTGCGGCACCGTCACCTGCAGACCCTGCTCGCTGAAGAGCTCCCGGGCAGCGGCGATGACCCGCTCCTGGTTGCGACGGGCGTCCAGACGGCGATGGGGAGCATCCGGGTCGCTCGGCGTCGGTGGGGCCATGGCCTCAGTCTGCCCGCTCGGTCTCGTCGGTCAGCAGCGGCTCGTCGCCGTACACGGTGGTGAGTTCGACGTTGAGCACCGTGGCCACCCGGCCGAACGACCAGTAGTAGCCGACCACCTGGAGCACCTCGACGATCTCGCGCTCGCTGAGGATGTGCCGCACCTGGTCGAAGAGGTCGTCGGGAACGCGCGGTGACCGCACCACCTCGGCGGCGAACCGGATGAGCGCGCGGTCGTACGCGGGGAGGTACGGGTTGTCGACGTTCCGGCTGCTGATGATCTCGCGGGTGCGCTCGTCGACGCCGGCAGCCGCGGACATCGGAATGTGCTGGGCCGCCACGAACTCGCACCCGGTGTACTCGGCCACGGTGAGGATGACCAGTTCCCGCGAGCGGGCGGGCAGTTCCAACGAGGTGAACTGCGCCCTCGCCAGCTGGATGAAGAGGTTCACCGTGCCGACCGAGTGGGTCAGCATCTTGACCATCGGGTCGGGCGGCAGGGCGGACAGGACGTCGCGGACGTCGGCCGGAATCGCGTTCGGGTCGGGGTCGGCAAGGCGGGGCATGGCTCTCTCCAGGGTTGGCCGTCGAGACGGTTCAGGCGGGCAGGTCGAATCCCGTCTCGCTGAGGTGGCGGAAGCGGCCGTCCTCGGCGTACGTCCCGAAGATGGCGATCTCCCGCCCGGCGGTCGACCCGTCGGCCAGGGTGACCTCGTAGACGTGTCGTTCGGCGTAGCGGAGACCGTCGCGCAGCTCGTCGAGGACCCGCACGGTGCCGCTGACGATCTGACCGCGTACCCGGGTCACCATCTCGACGAATGCGGCCCGGTCGAGGGTCTCGCCGTCGCTGCGGTGGGTGTAGTCGGGGGCGTAGAACTCGTCGAGCGCCTCGGTCAGGTCGCGCGTCGGCTCGAAGACCACCGCGCGCAGGGCATCGCTGATCCGTACCGGATTCATGGGGCTCCTCGTGGGTCAACCGTCGGGCAGATCCGGACTCGTAGGTCCGCTTAGCGCCCACCGTACCGGACTCCCGAGTCCACTTCCGGTGAGAGTCGTCACGTACCCGGGGAGCAGCCGTGCCCGCCGCGGCGGGTGCGGGCCGGCCGGTCCGGTCGTAGCGTGGGGCGCATGCGAACCACCACGCTGGGCAGCACCGGACCCGAGGTCGGCGTCATCGGCCTCGGCTGCATGGGCATGAGCCACGGCTACGACATCACCGGCCCTCGCGACGACGACACGTCGATCTCCGTCATCCGACAGGCACTGGACCTGGGCGCGACGCTGATCGACACGTCGGACGTGTACGGGCCGTACACCAACGAGGAACTGGTCGGGCGGGCGCTGGCCGGCGGGCACCGGGAACGGGCCGTACTGGCCACGAAGGTCGGCCTGGTGGCCACCTCCCCCACCGGTGGCCCCGGCAACTCACCGAAGATCGGCAACAACGGCCGCCCGGAGCACATCCGTACGGCGATCGACGAGAGCCTGCGCCGGCTCGGCACCGACCACGTCGACCTCTACCAGCTGCACCGGGTCGACCCGGAGGTGCCCATCGAGGAGTCCTGGGGCGCGATGGCCGAGGTCGTGGCGGCGGGCAAGGCCCGGCAGCTCGGGTTGTCCGAGGTGACTGTCGCGCAGATCGTCCGGGCCCAGGCGGTGCACCCGGTGGCGTCGGTGCAGTCCGAGTTGTCACTGTGGACGCGCGACCCGTTGACCGAGGTGTTGCCGTACTGCGCCGAGCAGGGCATCGCCTTCCTGCCGTTCTCCCCGCTCGGTCGCGGTTTCCTCGCCGGCCGGTTCACCTCGTTCGACGACCTGCCCGCCGACGACTTCCGGCGTGGCCTGCCGCGCTTCCAGCAGGACGCGCTGCGCGCCAACCTCGCCATCGTCGCCCGGGTCCGGGAGATCGCCGACCGGGCCGGCTTCAGCCCCGCTCAGGTCGCCCTCGCGTGGGTGGTCGCCCAGGGTGACCAGGTCATCCCGATCCCCGGCACCAAGACCCCGAAGTACCTGGTGGACAACTGCGCGGCCGCTGATGTGCGGCTCAGCGCCGCCGACCTGGCCGACCTGGACGCGCTGCCCGCGCCCGAGGGTGGCCGCTACTGAGGCTCCGGCGGCCCGGCACCGGTTGGCCGGGCCGCCGCCGGCGGGCCGAACCTGACCCCGACACCTGGCGAGTAGAGCACGCTCACCGGTGGCCCGACCGGTGCCGGCAGCCCGGCGGCGGCGACCAACTCGTCATCCAGGTGCAGCACCTCGGCCCTGTGCAGCGGCCAACTTGGATGCCAGTTCGGCAGGTGAAGCGTGCGTCCGTACGCCCGGGTGTGCAGCCCCCAGCGGGCGGTGACGAAGTGTTCGAGCGGGGTCGGCTCGACGATCCGCTCCCCCACCCGCACCACCATCCGGCTCGCCGCGCCCGCCGGCCCCGGCCAGCGCCGTCGGCAGCGGTAGGTGCGCCGGTCACCGTCGCGATCCACCCGCATCGACGACCAGAGGTACGGCAGGCGCAGCGTCGCCCGCGCCACCAGCACCGGCAGCAGGCGGGACGCGTCGAGCGACCGGAACACGACCGCTCGCCGGCCGGCGTCGTCGACGGAGTAGAGCCGCACGTTGGTCTCCCAGAAGGTGCCGAAGTACGGCACCCCCGGGCCACGGCCGAGGCCCAGCCCGACCATCCGAAAACCGATCAGGCCCACGTAGCTGACCCCCTGCAGCGTGTCCGGACGAGTGCCGGCGGGCAGCAACGGCGCGACCACCTCCGGAGCGACGGCCCAGTGCAGGAAGGTGAGGTCCTCCCAACGCTGGCGCAGGAGCGCCCAGGGGAACGCCTGCCGCGGTGCGTGGTCGACCGGTTCGGGGTGCACGCTCCCATCGTCGCCCAGGCGGTGGGCCGGCGTGGCCTCAGGCATGCGGACCGACACTGACGGTGCCGATGGTCAGCGACGCCGTGCCCTCCAGGATCTCGCCGATCCGCTCGACCTCCTCCCCCAACGCCCGCTGCTGGGCGGCACCGAGCGTCCGCAGCGGCTCGACGGTGACCCGGATCGAGCGACCGGAACGGCGTTGATGCCACACGCCGGCGACCACCCCGTCGACCAGCAGCACCGGATAGTTGCCGGCCTGGCCACCGGCGAGCGCCCGCTCGGCGGCGGCACCGGGGAAGAGCCGTTCGCGGGGGTGGCAGCCGACCACGTACGCGTCGAAGTACGGCAGGAGCCGCAACCCGGACGGCCGGTCGTCGGGGAATTCGGTGTCGTCGGCGGCCACCCAGGCCCGGGTGCCCTCCATCGTCACCTCGGTCAGGTCGAGCGAGTCGAACAGCAACGTCGCCCACCCCGGCGCCACCGCCAGCCACCGGGCGAACTGTGCCGGGGTGGCCGGCCCGTACGCGTACAGGTAGCTGCGGGCGAGGGCGGCCAGGGCGGCGGGACCGGGCATCGGCGCGAAGTCGGGCAGCCACCGGGCCGGGCTGGTGTACGTGCTGGCCCGACCGCGATTCGGGCCGAAGCAGACCACTCCGCCCCGGGTGGCGGCGGTCATCGCGGCGATCCACCGGGGCCACTTGTCCTGGAACGCCTCCATCACCAGGTCGCCCGCCCACGGGCCGGTACGGGCGACGATTTCCTCGGTCAGCTCGGCGGTGGTCAGGTCGGCCTCGGCGACCGCGTCGGCGATGGCCGCGAGCACCTGCTCGGTCTGCAGGGGCGTCAGCAGGACAACACTCCGCTCCCAGGACGGCGCCGGCAACGCGGTCAGCGCGCCGACCCACATCGGCAGGTCCGCTGCGGCGAGCAGGTGCACGGTCCCGCGTGGCCCACGGGTCTTGACCAGGGTGCGGTCGGTCCACAGTGCCCGGCGTACCAGGGTGCGGGTCGTGCCCGGCACCCGCAGTCCGATGGACAGTTCGGCGGCCGACGCGATCTGGGCGTGCGCGCCGCAGATCGCCGACACCACGTCGGCGACGCGTGCGGCGTCCGGTGCCGCGTCCGCCGCCGGCGCGCGGAGCCGGTGCCGCGCGAGCCGTCGGGCGGACACCTGCGCCCAGCTCACCTCGATCATCGCAGGCCCTCGAAGAACGCTCGGATGTCCGCCGCGTGCGCCAGCGGCTCGTCCATCGCCACGAAGTGGCTGCCCGGGTTGCCCTGCGGCCAGTGGACGATCGTGTTGTCTCGCTCGGCGAGGCGGCGCATCAGCGCGGAGCCGCCGCCGTACACACCGGACGGCACCCGCCGCTGGCCCGCCGGCCAGGCGAAACCGCCGCCGTCGGCCACGGTGAGTCGCTCGTACATGGGCCACGACGACGTTCCCGACGTGCCGGTGAACCAGTAGAGGCTCACATTGGTCAGCAGGTGGTCCCGGTCGATGGCCTGCTCCGGTGTCGGCACCGTCATGGTGAACTCCTTGAACTTCTGCATCATCCAGGCCAGCAGCCCGACCGGCGAGTCGTTCCAGGCGTACGAGAAGGTTTGCGGCGCTGCCCGCAGCAGCGCGTGATGGTCGACGCCACCGCTCATCCACTGCTGCATCTGCTCCCACTCGCCGCGTTCCGCCGCGCTCATGTCCGGCACGTCGGCGGCGGTCGGGAAGCCGAACCCGCCGTCGATGTGCACGCCCACCACCTGTTCCGGCGCCACCGCGGCCACCCGTGGCGCGATGTACGCACCGAGGTCGCCGCCCTGGGTGCCGTAACGGTGGTAGCCGAGGCGGGCCATCAGCTCGACCCACATCCGGGCGAGCCGGTCGATCGTGAAGCCGGCCGGCGGCGCCTGCGAGAAACCGTAGCCGGGCACCGACGGCACGACCACGTGAAACGCCTGCGCGGGATCCCCGCCATGAGCGCGTGGGTCGGACAGCGGGCCGATCAGCTCGGTGAACTCGACAACGGAGTTCGGCCAGCCGTGTGTCAGCAACAACGGCAGCGCGTCCGGCTCCGGCGAGCGGACGTGCAGCGCATGCACCTCCAAGCCGTCGATCTCGGTGACGAGCTGGGGGAGGTCGTTCAGGCGCGCCTCGTGGGCCCGCCAGTCGTAACCATTCGCCCAGTACTCGGTCAGCTCGCGCAGGTACGGCACCGGCACCCCACGGCTCCAGCCGGTGCCGGGCAACGAGCGGGGCCACCGGGTTCGGGAGAGTCGGTCACGCAGGTCGTCGAGGTCCGCCTGCGGGATGTCGATGCGAAATGGCGTCATGCCGGGAACGCTACGGGCCATATAGGACAGGTTCTGGCACACATCGCTGGCATTCTTGGATCATGTCCGACACCCCCGCCCGACTGCTGGGCCTGCTGTCGCTGTTGCAGACACCCCGCGAGTGGCCCGGCAGTGAGTTGGCCACCCGGCTCGGCGTCAGCCTGCGCACCATCCGCCGCGACGTGGAGCGATTGCGCGACCTCGGCTACCCGGTGCAGGCGACGATGGGCCCGATCGGCGGATACCGCCTGGTGGCCGGCAAGGCGATGCCGCCGCTGCTGCTCGACGACGACGAGGCGGTGGCGATCGCGGTCGGTCTGCGCACCGCCGCCGGTCACGCGGTGGCCGGCATCGAGGAGGCCTCGGTACGGGCGCTGGCCAAGCTCGAACAGGTGCTGCCGTCCCGGCTGCGACACCGCGTCAGCGCGCTGGGGGCGGCCACCGAACCGCTGCTCACCTGGGACCGACCGACGGTCGACCCGGAGCGCCTGAGCGCGCTGGCGGCCGCAGTCAACAATCGTGAGCAGCTGCGGTTCACCTACCGCCGTCGCGACGGCGTGGACACCGAACGGCTCGTCGAGCCGTACAAGCTGGTGTCGGCGGGTCGGCGCTGGTATCTGGTGGGCTACGACAACGACCGCGACGACTGGCGGATCTTCCGGGTCGACCGGATCACCGACCTGCGGCCCACGCGGACCCGGGTCGCCGCCCGGCAACTGCCGGCGTCCGACGCCGCCTCCTTCATGACGGGGAAGCTGCTGGAGCTGACGCCCGTCTACCGGGCGGTGGTGACGCTGCACGCGCCGATCGAGCGGATGGCGGGCCCGCTCGGCGGCGCCGGCGTCGATCTGGAGCCGATCGACGCGACCTCCTGCCGGTTGCGCAGCAACGCCGACACCCTGGAGTGGCTGGCGTGGCGCCTGCTCACCCTCGGTTGCGACATGGAGGTGCACGAGCCTCCGGAGTTGATCGCGCACTTACGGCAGATCGGCACCCGCGCGACCCGCGCCGCCAGCCCGTCCGCAGCGTAGGACGGCCGACGGCTCGGGGCATCGGCACGTCCGTCCGCCGTACGCTTGATGGAGCACAAGCGTTCAGAACAGGTGTTTCGGGGAGGAACTGGGCGTGACGCAGAGCGACGGTGAGCTGGTCGTACTCGCGCAGGCGGGAGACGCGGCTGCGCTGGGGGCGCTGCTGGCCCGGCACGAGGCCGGGATGCGGGCCGTCGCGCTGAGCGTCCTCGGTTACGGGCCGGACGCCGAGGACGCGGTGCAGGACACGATGGTCGTCGCCCTGCGTCGCATCGGCGAGGTCCGCGACCCGAACGCCGTCGGCCCCTGGTTGCGGGCCATCGTCCGCAACAACAGCCGGATGGCGTTGCGCGGGCCCAGAGCCGTCCCGGTCGCCGAACCCGAGTGGTTCACCCGCCCCGCCGACACACCCACGCCGGAGGAGGCACTGGACCAGGCCGCGATGCGCGACTGGGTGTGGCACTCCCTCGGGCAACTGTCCGAACCTGACCGGCTCGTCACCCTGCTGCGGTACTTCAGCGACGCGTCCTCGTACGAGCAGATCGCGGCCGTGTGTGGAGTGCCGGTCGGCACCGTCCGCAGCCGCCTCAGCCACGCCCGCCGGGCGCTCGCCAGCGGCCTGCGGACGGCGGCGGACGCGGCACACACGGACGTCGCCGCCTCGAACGACTCACGGTGGCGGGAGGGCAGCGACATGATCACCACCGCGATGGGCGGCGACTTCGAGCGGGTGGTCCGCGAGAGCTGGTGGCCGGACGCGGAGATGATCGTTCCGGGCGGCCCGCGCGGTGGCCGTGATCTGGCCATCAACGGCATGAACTGCGACCTGGCCGCCGGGGTACGTCAGCGGCTGCGCAACGTGGTGGCCAGTGGCGACGTGCTGATCTGGGAAACCGACCTGATCAGCCCACCCGACGACCCGGAGCACTGCCCACCCGCGGCGCTGTGGTTGCAGGTGCTGCGCGAGGGCCGGGTGCGCCAACTCACCCTCTTCCACCCCGTCCCCGCGCTGGTCTGAGAAAACTTCTCCGACCGAGCGAACTTTCCTCTCGACCCGCGCATCTGGTCTGCGTCATGCACCAGTTGCCGTGTCGGCGGACGCCGCGCGGTTCTCGGATCGGGAGACAGTTCATGGGTTTCACCAGCCACGACGCCAGCGCCCTCGCACCCGGCGCCCACACGTTCACGGTGGATGGCGTTCGGCAGGTCTACCACGTCGCCGGCACCGGTCCGGTCTGCGTGGCGCACTCCGGCGGCCCGGGCATCGAGTGGACGTACCTGCGGACCCCCAG
This sequence comes from Micromonospora sp. NPDC127501, assembly GCF_040302185.1. NCBI lineage: Bacteria > Bacillati > Actinomycetota > Actinomycetes > Micromonosporales > Micromonosporaceae > Micromonospora > Micromonospora sp. NPDC127501. The sequence goes on from NZ_JBEORJ010000020.1 coordinate 71,687, forward strand.
CCTTGAGACGCACTTCACCATGGTCTACGTCGAGCCGGTGGGCACGGGCGCGTCGGGGCAGCTCGACAACGCCGACGATTACCGTCTCGACACGTATGTCCGGTTCCTGCACGCCGTCGTCGAGCACCTCGGCGCACCCCGGGTGTACCTCCTCGGGCACTCGCACGGCGGTTTCGTCGTCCAGCGGTATGCGCTCGCCCACCCGGAGCGGATCTCCGGCCTCGCCCTGTACGACACGTCGCCCGTCACCGGCGCCGAGTTCTGGGGCGAGGCCATGGCCGGTCTCGCCGCCTACCCGCAGCGGCACCCGGACCGGCCGGAGGCGGCGGCGGTCCCGGCTGCCTTCGCGCAGATCGGCGGCGCGACGGACGACGAGTCGCTGGGGGCCGCTCTGCGGGCCGCCCTGCCGGTGTACTTCGCGGACTTCTGGGGCCGACAGGACGAGTTCGCCCCGTTTCAGGCGGCCGTCCGGATCTGGGCGACGCCGGCCGGCGCGCAGGACCCCACGCCCTTCGACGTGCGGGAGAACCTCGGTGAGATCACCGTGCCCGTCGTGGTGATCGTCGGGGCGTACGACTTCATCTGTGGCCCTCGCTGGGCCGAGCAGTTGCACGCGGGGCTTCCGGACTCGCGGCTGGTGACGCTGGAGCGAAGCGGACACTTCGCGCACATCGAGCAGCCGGTGGAGTTCACCGACGCCGTGGCGGAGCTGCTGAAGCGTTGACCCACCGCGGCAGCGCCCGCCCCGAGGTCCGTTCGTCACAGCGGGCAGGCCTCGGGGTGCGGGCGCGTTGCACGGTCATAGGCTGAGCGCTTTGCTGCACCGCAACGAAGAGGAGACCGCCGTGAGCCAGACCGAACGAGTGGATTCCGTCGACGAGTGGAACGTGGCCGAGGACGACGGCGTCCTGGACGCCTCCGACACCCTCGACGACGACCGGGTCGGCGACCCCCTCGACACCGGCATCGTCGCCGAGGACCACTGGACGGCGGCAAACCGGTTCGGCACCACGCCGGCCGAGGAGCGGGCGGGCGAGTCCCTGGAGCAACACCTCGCCCAGGAGGTGCCGGATGTCGACCCGTACGCCGAGGGTGGCGACGACGAGGACGAGCTGACCCGCCGGGGGTACGAGGCGGAGGCGCGCGCCGGCCGTCTCGTCGCGTACGACGAGGGCGTCCGTGAGGACGACGAGGCCGAGTCGGTGGCGTGGGACGCCGGCATCGACGCGGGTGCCGCCAGCGCGGAGGAGGCGGCGATCCACGTGGTCGAGGACCCGGACGGGCCCGGCGACGGTCCGTTGCGCTGACGACGTACCCGCCGCGCTCGGCACCTCACGGGTGCGGAGCGC
>NZ_JBEORJ010000021.1:0-31837 GCF_040302185.1 Micromonospora sp. NPDC127501
GCCGCTCCGCGGGGCCCCCGCCCTTCCCACCTGTGGGGGGCACCCCCCCCCCGCCCCGCCCCCCCCCCCCCCCCTCCCGGGGGCGCCCCCCCCCCCGGGCGCCGCGCCCGTCCAAGGACGGCGGCGGCCCCGTCTGTCGAGCCAGGGCCGGCAAGAGCGAACGTCACCGAATCGAGGGGTCTGTGAATACCGCGGAGCTGCCAGCGGCACCCGCCCGGCGAGCCGCCGCACTGCGCCGGGCCGCACGTGAGCTGGGGCTCGTCGCCGCACTGTTCGTCATCTACAAGGCGGCTCGGGTGGCGGGGGCCGACCGGGGGTCGACCGCCGTGGGAAACGGGGAATGGATCTGGCGGGTGGAGCGCCTGTTCCACCTGCCCGACGAGGCCGCCTTCCAACGTCCCGTGCTCTCCCACGAACTGTTGGTGCACCTGGCCAACGGCTACTACGCGTACGTGCACTTCCCCGCCACGGCCCTCTGTCTGATCTGGCTGTACGTGCGACACCCCGTGCGTTACCTCTGGACGCGTCGCATGCTCGCCGGGCTCACCGCGGCCGCACTGGCGCTGCACTTCCTGGTTCCGCTGGCACCGCCGCGACTGACCGCCCTGACCGGCATGGTGGACACGGGCAGCCGTTACGGGCCAGCCGTCTACGGCCCACCCGACACGGACGCGTTGAGCAACCAGTACGCCGCCATGCCCTCGCTGCACGTCGGCTGGGCTCTCGCGGTCGCCGTCGCGCTCTTCACGGTGACCGGCGGGCGCCTGCGGTGGCTGTGGCTGGCGCACCCGCTCGCCACCCTGCTGGTTGTCGTGACCACGGGCAACCACTACTGGCTCGACGGCATCGTCGCGGCGGTGCTGCTCGCCATCGTCTGCCTCGTGCTGCCCAGGCCGCGCACCGGCGGCCAGCCCACCCACCCGCCGACGCGGCGCCCGGCCGGATGGCCCCGCCAGCGCGTACGGGCTCGGCCGGCACAGCCCGGTCACCCACCCCGGCGAGCCGACGCCGGTGACGTCGTGCGAACGCCATAACCGCTCGTGTGCTCGTCAACCGGTCGGCTCCGGCTCTCGGGCCTGCCAGCTCAGGCCGTGGCGGTGCAGCCGTTGCACAGCTGTCCAGCCGAATGCGAACGGTATGGCACCCATGGCGACGAGTCCGAGGACGTCCGATCCGGTCACGTCGAAGACGGCGCCCACGTCGCCGAACAGTTGGGCGACGGTCTGGAAGGCCACGTGGAAGCCGATGCCGGCCCAGATGTCGCCCGTGGCGACACGGAAGCCACCCAGGAGCAGAGCGAGGACGAAAAACAGCAGCAGCCGGTCGAGGGAGGTGGCAGCGCCGACGAGAAACCCGAACAGGGTGAACAACACGGACTGTCCGAGGACGGCCAGCCAGGCCGGCAACCGGGTGGCGAGGTTGCGCTGGATGTAGCCGCGGAAGACGAGCTCCTCCGGCAGCGCCTCGTACAGGAACACGAGGACGACCAGCAGCGCCGCCACGACCAGGGCGTCCGACGCGGAGGTGCGCAGGCGGACCTCCACCCAACCGAAGCCGAGGCAGAGCGCGAACCCCACGGCGGCGGGGATGAGCCAGCAGGCCATGCCGAGCAGCAGCCGTCGCCAGCCGAAGCGCAGGGAGGGCAGCCCGAGACCGGCCCAGGGGCGGCGGTCGAGCAGGCGGCGGGCGGCCACCACGAGGGGGACGACGAGCACCGTCGTGAGGACGGCCCTCGCCACATGGGTCGGGCGGTCGTAGTCACGATTGAGAAGAGCCCCGATAAGCAGCCACACCAGCACAGCGCCGACGGAGACGACGAGGACCCGCCAGGGCAGGGCGAGACGAGGTCCGGCGCTCACCACGCGCAGCGTAGCCAGCGGTGGCAAGGGTGACCGGTCAGCGACCGAGGACGAGGTAGGCGAGCCCGAGAACGCCGCGATATCCGTCGACGTACTCGCGCAGGCGGCCGTCGAGTTCCGCGCGGACGCCGGCCGCCCGGGGGTCCTCCGGGTAGCTGAGCAGCCACTCCTGGCGGCCGGCCAGCCAGGTGGATTCGAAGTCGTCCCACTCCCGTTGGTCGGCGGTGCTCAGGTGCAGCACCCGCCATCCCCGCCCACGGGCGGCCTCGACGAGCCCCGGCAGGTCCGTGACCTCCGCTCCGAAGGTCTGCTCGACCTCCGTAGTGGGGGGACGCTCCCAGTACGCGCCGCCGAACAGCAGCCGGCCTCCGGGCCGGACCACCCTGGCGAGGGCGTCGAGGGCGGCGTCGGTGCCACCGAAGGCGTGCGCCGAGCCGATGCAGAGAACCCGGTCGGCGGGCTCCTGCCAGGCCGCCGCTTCGCCCATCACGAACGCGACGTGCCGGTTCAGTGACCGCCCCGCGGCCAGCCGCCGCCCTCGGGCGAGGGCAGCGTCGTCGGTGTCGACGCCGACGCCCCTCGTCGCCACCGGGCCGGACACGCCTCCGGCGGCGACCGCCCGCAGCAGCAGCTCACCCCAGCCGCAGCCGAGGTCGAGCACGCGCGCGCCGGGGCGGACGTCGAGTCGTTGCAGCAGCAACGCGGCATGCTCCTGCGACAGCGGAGTGTTCCAGCGCATCCGGGCGTAGCGGCTGGCGGCGAGGTGGTCGGTTGACTGCATACGTTGAGGGTGTCAAGGCGTGATCGTCGGCGTGCGCCGGGTCCGACACCCCGGCGTACGGCAGGATCGGTCAGATGGGCGCGGAGCAGGCGGGGCCGTTTCGGCGGCCGACCCCGCAGGAGGTGGCGGCGGCGGCCGGTCGGGGCCTGGCGGACGTGATCGGTCCCGGCCTGCGGGTGCTGTTCTGTGGCTTCAACCCGGGCCTCTACTCGGCCGCGGTGGGGCTGCCCTTCGCCCGCAAGGGCAGCCGGTTCTGGCCGGCCCTGCACGGCGGCGGCTTCACCGACCGGGAGCTGCGCCCGTGGGAACACGACGAGTTGCTGCGCCACGGTCTGGGCATCACCAGCCTGAGCAACCGGGCCACCGCCCGCGCTGCCGAGCTGACCTCGGAGGAACTGGTCGCCGGGGTGACCGGGCTGGCGGTGAAGGCCGAGCGCTACCGGCCGCGCTGGGTGGCGATCCTCGGGGTGAGCGCGTACCGGATCGCCTTCGCCCGACCGAAGGCCGGGCTGGGCCCGCGACCGGACCGGCTGGGGCCGGCCCAGGTCTGGGTGCTGCCCAACCCCAGCGGCCTGAACGCGCACTTCCCGCTGCCGGCGTTGACCGCCGAGTTCGCCAAGCTGCGGCGGACCCTCGACCCCTAGCCGGCCGTCGCGACCAGCCCCTGGTAGTAGGGCTGCATGGCAGGGTGGTAGTCGTCGAACTCCGGGCGGGGTGAGCCGTCCCGGGAGGCGACCAGCATGTCCAGGTAGTACTCCCAGCCGGCGCCGACCTCGGCGATTCCCTCCACGCTGGTGAGGTGCTGGACGAACCGTAGTTCGGTGCTGCCGTCGGTCTCGGTCAGCACCATCTCCAGCAGCCAGGTCCCGTAGCTGTCGATCATCGACAAGGCGAGGCGTCGCTCTGGCTCGCACGCGTCGATGCGCACGTCACACCAGGGCTGCTGCTCCTCGTACGCCATCTGGACCTGGATGGTCCGTCCGGGCGCGGCGTCGCCCTTCCAGGGGCCGAACCAGCGGGCCGTGCGCTCCGACTCGGTCAGGCTGGCCCAGACGTCCGTCGCCGGGGCGCGGAAGGTTCGGGTGAGGACGAGATCGTGGCCGGTGGCGGTGCGAAACAGGCGTCCGGCGGGTGTACGGGTCATGCCGTGTGCTCCCTTCGGTGCTCCGCCGGGCCGCGGCTGCGGCGCTCTCGGCGGGTGCGATAGACCTCGGTCTCCAACGCGTCGAGGTGCCGCTCCCACCGGTCGGTGGCCGCGAGCGCGGCGAGCCAGTCGACCAGCGGGGCGAGCGGGCCGGGATCGAGCCGGTAGATCCTCCGTCGTCCGACCAGCTCGTCACGGACCAGCCCGCTGTCGCGCAGCACCCGCAGGTGGCGGCTGATGGCGGGCCGGCTGATCGTGAACCGTTGGGCGATGTCGCCGGCGGAGAGGGGTTCGGCGCGCAACATGGTCAGGATGTGCCGGCGTACCGGGTCGGCGATCGCGACGGCCACCTCATCCACCCCGAAAGCGTAACCTATAGGTTACGGCTTCGCCGGTTGCGCGCCGTCGACACCGCAGATCCGTGCGTCGTTGGTGGGCACATGATCACCTGACCTGGCACTCTTTACGGCATGGCCGCCCTGCTTCGCTCCCGCCTGACCGACTGGACCTTCGTCGTACCGGTGCTCGCCGTTCTGGTATTGATCGTCACCTGGGGACGGAGCCTGCCCGGCCCGATCATCGTGGTGGTCGCGGTGCTGCTGGGCGGTGCCGTGCTCGCGGCCGTGCACCACGCGGAGGTGGTGGCGCACCGGGTGGGGGAGCCGTACGGGTCGTTGGTGCTCGCCGTCGCGGTCACCGTGATCGAGGTCGCCCTCATCGTCACCCTGATGATCAGCGGCCCGGAGAAGACCCAGTCGCTCGCCCGGGACACCGTCTTCGCCGCCGTCATGATCACCTGTAATGGGATACTCGGCCTGTCCCTGCTGCTCGGAGCGCTGCGCCGCCGTGTCGCGGTGTTCAACCCGGAGGGCACCGGCGGGGCCCTGGCCACCGTGATCACCCTGGCCACCCTGAGTCTGGTCATCCCGACCTTCACCACGGCCCGGCCCGGCCCGGAGTTCAGCCCGGCCCAGCTCGCCTTCGCCGCCGTCGCCTCGCTGGCGCTCTACGGGCTGTTCGTGCTCGTACAGACCGGTCGGCACCGCGACTACTTCCTGCCGGTCGACAGCCGGGGCCAGGTCATCGAGACGGAGGAGCACGCGAAGCCGCCCACGACCCGCGCGGCGCTGATGAGCCTGGGGCTGCTGTTGGTGGCGCTGGTCGCGGTGGTCGGTGACGCCAAGACGGTCTCGCCGACCATCGAGGCCGGCGTCGCCGCGGCGAACCTGCCGCACGCGTTCGTCGGCGTGATCATCGCCCTGCTGGTGCTGCTGCCGGAGACCCTGGCCGCCGCCCGCGCCGCCCGCCGCGACCGCGTGCAGATCAGTCTGAACCTCGCGCTCGGCTCGGCGATGGCCAGCATCGGCCTGACCATCCCGGCCATAGCGATCGCCTCGATCTGGCTGGACGGCCCGCTGCTGCTCGGCCTCGGCGGCACTCAGCTCGCCCTGCTGGCGCTCACCGCCGTGACCGCCGTCCTCACCGTGGTGCCCGGCCGGGCCAACGTGTTGCAGGGCGGCGTGCACCTGGTGCTGATGGCCGCCTTCGTCTTCCTGGCCGCCAGCCCGTGACCCGCGCGGCTCGCTGGCTCGGCCCGTGACCCGCGCGGCCGGTGCGGCTCAGCCGGCGGGCGGCGGGTCGCCCGCGAGGCGCTCCGCGCGGGCGTTGAGGTAGCGCTGCTGGGCCAGGTTCGTCGACCGGGACGCCGCCATCCGGTACGCCTCCCGCGCAGTGACCCGCTCACCCTCCAGCTCCCACAGGTGGGCGCGGGCGGCCGGCAGTCGCGGGTCGTCGGCGAGACGGGGGTCGTCGGCCAGGTCGGCGAGCAACGCCAACCCGGCCGACGCGCCCCTGTTCATGGCCACCGCCACCGCGTGGTTGAGCGCCACCACCGGGTTGTCGGACATCCCGAGGAGCACCTCGTACAGGGCGGTGATCTGCGCCCAGTCGGTGGCCGCCGCGCTGGGCGCCTCGTCGTGCACGGCCGCGATGGCCGCCTGGAGTTGGTACGCCCCGACCACCCCGCGCGGCAGCGCCTCGCTGATCAACTCGACCCCCTCGGCGATCTGGTCGGCCCGCCACCGGGAGCGGTCCTGCTCGGCCATCGGCACCAGCTCACCGTTCGGGCCGATCCGCGCCGGAGCGCGGGCGTCGGTGAGCAGCATCAACGCGAGCAGCCCGGTGACCTCGGGGTCCTCGGGCACCAGCCGGCGCACCAGACGGGTCAGCCGGATCGCCTCGGCGGTCAGGTCGGCGCGCAGCAACCCGGGTCCGGCGGTGCGGGCGTACCCCTCCGTGAAGATCAGGTAGAGAACGTGCAGCACGGCGGCGAGCCGGTCGGCGCGCTCCGGGCCGGTGGGCGGCGCGAACCGCAGCCCACTGTCACGGATCCGCTGCTTACCCCGACTGATCCGCCGGGTCATCGTCGCCTCCGGCACCAGGAACGCGCGCGCCACCTCGGCGGTGCTCAGCCCGCCCACCGCCCGCAGGGTGAGCGCGATCTGCGACGCCGCCGACAGCGCCGGGTGGCAGCACAGGAACAAGAGGATGAGCGTGTCGTCGGCGTCCGCCGGCGGACGGTCGGCGGCGGGGGCGCGCCATTGCTCCGGCAGCACCCACCGGGCCACCGTGTCCTCCCGCCGCATCCTGGCCTGCTCGCGACGCAGCAGGTCGGTCAGCCGACGGGACGCCACGGTGATCAGCCAGCCACGAGGATTCTCCGGTACGCCGTCGCGCGGCCAACCGTGCGCCGCGGCGATCAGCGCCTCCTGCACCGCGTCCTCGGCCGTGTCGAAGTGCCCGTAGCGGCGGACGAGCGCGCCGAGGACCTGCGGCGCCAGCTCGCGCAGCAGGTCCTCGGCGGGAGTCTCCGGCACCGGGTCAGCCGGCCAGGTCCTCGACACCGTCGAGCACCGGCCGCACGTCCACGTACCCGCCGGGGGCGTCCGGGTCGACCAGGCCGGCGGCGATCTCGGTGGCCCGGTCGAAGCTGGCGCACTCCACGATGGTGTAACCGGCGAGGACCTCCTGCGTCTCCGGGTACGGGCCGTCGGTGATCACGGGTGCCCCCTCGCGCACCTGCACCCGGCGGGCGTGCACCGGCTCGCTCAGGCCCCGGGCGTCGACCAGCTCCCCGGACTCGGCCAGCGCCTGGTGGAAGGTCTCCATGTGCTGGTGCATCGCCGCGATCTGCTCGGCCGACATCGCCGGCCGGTCGGAAGCCCGCCCGGACAGCACGTCGTAGTCCTGCTGCGACCCGTAGAGCAAAATCATGTACTTCACGGTTCTTCCCCTCCTCCTGCGAGGACACCACCCGGCGCCCGCACAGGAAACGTCGAACCCCAAACCCCACCCGGACACCCCACCCACATCGGGTCTGCCCCCACCCGAACCGGTGATCATGAAGTTGGCGTCACGACACGCCGAAAGGATCGACGCCAACCCCATGATCGCCGAGGGGCGACGTGGTGGGTGGGGCCTAGGTTGGCGGGATGACTGTGGTGTGGGTCGTGGTGGGGGGTTTCGTCGTCGTGGCGGGGGTGGCGTTCGGCATCGTGGTGCGGCGGGGGCGGGTCGGTGAGGCTGGGGGCGACGACTCTCGGGCCGGGCGGGACGCTCGGGTGCGGCAGCAGCGGTACGAGGCCGAGCGGCACGGTGACCAGGGTGACACGTGGCAGCGCGGCCGGGAGTCGGGCGGTTGAGCGCAACCGGTGGTTGACCAGGTGCGTGAACCGTCCGGCCGTGCCGTGCGTGAAACCGGTGACAGGCGTTTCGGTCCTATCGTCGGGGTACTACCAGCCTGAGCACCGATGTCTGGGGAGGCACAGTGGGGGCACGGTTCGGACGCGACGCGCGAGGCCCACTGGCGGGTCTGCTGATCGCCGCCCTGGTCTCCCTCGCCTGCGCCGGCGGTGGGCTGGCCGAGCCGGAGGCCGAGCGCCCCGGGGCGAACCCGCCGGCAGCCTCACCGGGGCCGAGCACCACCCGGGCCGACAGCACCACCAGCGTCGCCGAGTTCGAGCAGGACGTCGCCGACGCGCAGGCGGTCGCCGAGCGGTACTGGGCGGCCCAGTTCAAGGAATCCGGGCAGCGGTTCCGACCGATCCGGCGGATCATCCCGTACCAGCGCGACGGCGAGGTGTCCTGCGGCGGCCAGGCGTTGCCCCGCAACAACGCCGTCTACTGCTCGCAGGGCGACTTCATCGCCTACGACGTCACCTGGTCGGTGGCGGCGTTCCGCCAGGTCGGCGACGCGTTCGTGTTCTACCTGCTCGGGCACGAGTACGCGCACGCCATCCAGGTGCGGCTCGGCATCAACTACAGCTTCACCATCCAGCAGGAGTTGCAGGCCGACTGCATGGCCGGGGCGTACCTCGGCGACTCGGTGCGCTCGGAGGCCCTGACCCTCGCCGAGGGCGACCTGGACGAGTTCCGGGAGGGGGTGGCGGCGGTCGGCGACGACCCGGACCAGCCGTGGTTCGCGGAAGGGGCGCACGGCACCGCCGAGCAGCGCACCGACATGTTCTTCCGGGGTTACGAGGGTTCCCTGAAGGAATGCGACCTGGGCTGAGCGGGGTTGCCCGGGTCACCCTGGCACCCGTTGCCGCCACCGACCCCGGGAGGTGCTGGAAGGATCGCCGGTGTCGGTCACGACCCTGGAGGTTCCGCTGAGCAGCCATCACCCCGCCGCTGTGCTCTTCGACATGGACGGCACGTTGGTCGACAGCGAGAAGCTGTGGGACGTCGCGTTGCAGGAACTCGCGAAGGAGTACGGCGGGGAACTCTCCGCCGACGCCCGCCAGTCGATCGTCGGCACCGCCATGGCCGAGTCGATGCGCATCCTGCACGACGACCTGGGGCAGCCCGAGCGGGATCCGGAGATCAGCGCGGCGTGGATCAACGCCCGCATCCTGGAGCTGTTCCGCACCGGTCTGCGCTGGCGGCCGGGCGCGTTCGACCTGTTGCGCGCGGTCCGCGCGGCGGGCATCCCCACCGCCCTGGTCACCTCCAGCCCTCGGGCGCTGGTCGAGATCGCCCTGGACACCCTCGGTCGGAACAACTTCGACACTGTGGTCGCCGGCGACGAGGTGGTGGCGGCCAAGCCGCACCCCGAGCCGTACCTGACCGCCGCCCGGCTGCTGGGTGTGCCGATCGAGCGTTGTGTGGCGATCGAGGACTCACCGACCGGGGTGGCCAGCGCGCTCGCGTCGGGCGCGGCGGTCCTGGCCGTACCGGCGGAGGTGGCGTTGCCGAGCACTGTCGGCGTACACCAGGTGGAGAGCCTGACCGGCGTGGACCTGGCGCTGCTCGCGGCCCTGCTGACCGATCGGGCCGCGACGACCGGCTGACCCGCCCGGCGCGGGTCCGACGGCGCTCGGCTGTCGCGACCGGCCTCGTTCACTGGCGCTCGGCGAAGACCGCCGCGACCACCTGGTAGCTGTCGAACGCCCGCGCGGCCCCCGCGTACGCGGCCAGGTGGATGAACAGCTCGACGATCTCCTCCCTGGTCACGCCCGAGGTCAGCGCGATGCGCAGCTGCCCGCGCAGCGGCTCGTGGGTGCCGAGGGCGGCGGCGATCGCCACCGAGACCAGGCACCGGCTGCGCAGGTCCAGGCCTTCCCGGGGCCAGGCCGCGCCGAAGGTCTGCACGGTGGCGAGACGACGGAAGTCGTTTCCCACCGACGGCTCACCCTCGCCGAGCGGCAGGACCAGCGGCTGCCCGAGCAGCCGCTCGGCGTTGTCGAGTGCCCGCTGGTACGCGTCCTGATCGGTCATGTCACCGGCCCCGTTTCTCCGGCCGCCCGCTCGCGGGGCGGGCCGGCGCCCTGCCGGCAGCACCAGCCTGGCAGTCGCGTACGGGTGGTGGAGGGGGAATGGGACAGGCCGAGGCCCCCGGTCGCGCGGATGGCGACCGGGGGCCTCGGTAGTGCCGATCAGTCGTGGGCGATGGCGCCCAGGACGTTGATCCGGGCCGCCCGGACGGCCGGGAGCACCGCGGCCACCACGCCGATGATGGCGGCGAGACCGAGGAAGACACCCATCTGCCCCCACGGCAGGATCAGGTCGGTGATGCCCTCGTCCTTGAGGGCCTCGACCACCGCGGCGCCGAGGCCGGTGCCCACCGCCACGCCGAGCAGCGCGCCGAACACCGAGATCACCACCGCCTCCACGGTGATCATGCCCATGGTCTGGGACCGGCGCAGGCCGATGGCCCGCAGCAGACCCAACTCGCGGGTCCGCTCCAGCACCGACAGGGCCAGGGTGTTGATGATGCCCAGCACGGCGATCACGATGGCCAGCGCGAGCAGGATCTGGATCATCGTGAGCAGCCCGTCGAGCGAACTGGTCTGCTGCTTGATGAACGCGTCCCGGTCGGCCACCGACACCTCGGGGCTGTCCGCGAGCAACGCCTCCACCTGCGGCTGGACGTCGGACACCCGGGTGCCCGGGTCCAGCTGGATGAAGCCCTGGATGGGCTGCGGGATGGCGAAGTCCTTCGCCGCGGTCACCGGCAGCGTCACCGGGTTGGTCAGCTGCGACGACTCGTAGATGCCGCTGATCGTGTAGGTGCGTGCCTCGCCCCGGGTCAGCTGCACGTTGACGGTCGAGCCCACCGACCAGCCACGGGAGGTGGCCGTGTCCGAGCTGGCGAGCATCTGGGTCGGCCCCAGCCGGTCGATGTCGCCGGCGGTGGGCTTCGCGCCGAAGATCTGCCGCAGCGAGGCGATGTCGCTGCTCGCCGCGACCCAGGTGCCCTCGCCGTCGATGCGCGCCATGTCGCCGTACTCGCCGTCGACCAACCGCACACCGGGCAGGGCCTTGGCCTGGTCCAGCACACCAGGGTCGAAGGTCGGCGGACGCGGGCCGCCCTGCTGGCCGGCGATCACCAGCTCGGCCTTGATGGTGTCCTGGGCGAGCGCGCTGATGCTGCCCTTGGCCGAGTCGAGGATGACCGTGACGCCGGTGACCAGCGCGATGCCGACCATCAGCGCGGCGGCCGTGATCGCCGTACGACGGGGGTTGCGCCCCGAGTTGAGCCGGCCCAGCTTGCCCGGCACCGACCAGGAGAAGATCGCCCCGAGCAGGCTCACCACCGGCCGGCTGATCAGCGGGGTCAGCAGCGCCACCCCGATGAAGGCGAACAGCACCCCACCGAGGATGGTCGACAGCGTCTGACCACCGGCGTTGCCGCTGAGCCCGAGGAACAGCAGCACCGCGCCGATACCGGTGACCAGCGACCCGGCCACGGTGATCTTGGTCAACGGCCGGTCCGGGGTGGCCACGTCCTGCATGGCCGCGATCGGCGGGATCCGGGACGCCCGCAGCGCCGGGAGCAGCGCCGCCACCACGGTGATCACCAGACCGACGGCGAACGAACCGATCACCGCGGCCGCCGGCACGCCGATGCCGGCCAGGGTGAGCCCGCCGGCGAGCTTGCCGAACAGGAACGCCAGCAGCGCGCCCACCCCGATACCGGCGGCGAGGCCGAGCACCGACGCGATCAACCCCACCGCGATGGCCTCCAGCACCACCGAACCGATGATCTGCCGGCCGCTGGCCCCGATGGCGCGCATCAGCGCCAACTCCCGGGTCCGCTGCGCCACGATGATCGAGAAGGTGTTGAGGATCAGGAAGGTGCCCACCAGCAGCGCCACCGCGGCGAAGCCGAGCAGGATCTTGTTGAAGAAGGACAGGCCCTCCTTCAGGCTGGCCGAGGCGTCCGCGGCCACCTGCTCGCCGGTCTTCACCTCGAAGTCCGCACCGAGGGTGCGGGCCACGTCGTCGCGCAGCTTCTCGTCCGAGACCCCGTCGGCGGCCTGCACGGTGATGCTGCTGAACACGTCCGGCTCGCCCAGCATCAGCCGCTGCGCCACCGGCGTGGTGAAGAAGACCTCGTTGACCCCGCCGATCGAGTCCCGGTCACCGCTGTAACCGAAGACGCCGACCAGGGTGAAGTCCCGCTTCTTCGACTCGAAGGCGGTCAGCACGCCGACCTTCTGGCCCACCTGCACCTTCGCGGCCGTGGCCAACGCCTTGTTGATGACGATTTCGTCCTCGGCCTGCGGCGCGCGCCCCTCACGCAGCTTCAGCAACTCGCTCTCGCCGGTCCAGTTCTCGCCCAACTGCGGCGGGCCGAACGAGGTGACGACCTTGCCGTTGCTGCCGATCACCCGGGCGCCGTCGGCGTTGACCACACCGGTCGCCGAGGCCGCTCCCGGCACCTGCTTCACCCGGTCCACCAGGGCGGCCGGCAGCGGGGCGACGGTCTGCTCGCCCTCCATCTCGTTGACCTGCACCTTCGGCTTCGCCGCGACGTTCACGTCGATCTCGGAGAAGCCGTCGGCGAACACCGAGTCGAAGGAGCGACCCAGCGTGTCGGTGAGCACGAACGCGCCGGAGACGAACATCACCCCGAGCACCACCGCCAGGCCGGACAGGATCAGCCGGACCTTGCGGGCCAGCAGACTCTTCAGCGTCGCGCGGAACATCAGTTGCCCACCTCGGCCGGAGTGTCCAGCTTCTTCATGGTGTCCAGCACCGTCTCGGCGGTCGGCTCGATCAGCTCCGAGACGATCTCGCCGTCGGCGAGGAAGACCACCCGGTCGGCGTACGCGGCGGCGGTCGGGTCGTGGGTGACCATCACGATGGTCTGGCCGTGCTCCCGGACCGAGTTACGCAGGAAGTTGAGCACCTCCGCGCCGGAGCGCGAGTCCAGGTTGCCGGTCGGCTCGTCCGCGAAGATCACCTCGGGGCGGGAGACCAGCGCCCGGGCGCACGCCACCCGCTGCTGCTGCCCACCGGAGAGCTGCGCCGGCCGGTGGTCCAGCCGGTCCTTCAGACCCACCGTCTCGATCACCGTGTCGTACCAGGCCGGGTCCGGCTTGCGCCCGGCGATCGACAGCGGCAGCAGGATGTTCTCCTTGGCCGTCAGCGTCGGCAGCAGGTTGAACTGCTGGAAGATGAAGCCCACCTTGTCGCGGCGCAGCTTCGTCAGCCCCGCGTCGCCCAGCCCGGTGACCGTCGTCTCACCGATCGACACCGTCCCCCGGGTCACCGAGTCCAGGCCGGCCAGGCAGTGCATCAGCGTCGACTTACCGGAACCCGACGGGCCCATGATCGCGGTGAAGCGGCCACGTTCGAACTCCGCGCTGACCCCCCGCAGCGCGACGACCTGAGCCTCGCCGCTGCCGTACACCTTCCACACGTCGTTCGCCCGGGCCGCGGCCTGCGCCTGCTGGCCTACCGTCGCGGTCACGTCATCTACCTCTTCCGTCTGTCCGAAAATGCACGCCGCCCCCCGATGGTCCGGCGCGACTGTTCAATCATCGGTGCTGGGTACGCCCGTCCCGTCCGACCCTGGGGGGACCCGGCGCGGATTTCCCGCTGCGGGTGCACCCCCATGTCGGATCAGGGTTGCCCCTGAGTCGACGGCCGGTCGACCGTTTTTTCCCTCGGCGGCGGGCGGCCGCACCGACACTTGCACCTGACGCCACAGGAGGGTCAACCGAACCGAGCCATCTCCGGTCACGGTAGGTGACGACGGCAACGGCAGCCGTCCCCCCACGGAGGGATCTTCGAGTACGCCGGGTGAGGTACCTGGCCCTGCGGACCTACGCCCGGGGGCGGACCAGACCCGACTCGTACGCCAGCACCACCGCCTGCACCCGGTCGCGCAGCCGCAGCTTGGTCAGCACATGCCCGACATGCGTCTTGATGGTGGTTTCGCTCACCGACAGGACCGTCGCGATCTCGGCGTTGGACAGCCCCCGGGCGACCTGCACGAGCACCTCGCGCTCCCGGTCGGTGAGCGCGTTGAGCGCCGCCGACGGCGTCGCCGCCGGGTCGGGCAGCAGTTCAGCGAAGCGGTCCAGCAGTCGTCGCAGGATCCGAGGTGTCACCACCGCGTCCCCGCCGGCGACCGTGCGGATCGCCGCGATCAGATCCTCGGCCGGCACGTCCTTGGCCAGGAACCCGCTGGCGCCGGCCCGCAACGCGCCCACCACATACTCGTCCAGGTCGAAGGTGGTGAGCACCAGCACCCGTACCGGCAGTCGCGCGTCGACGATGGCCCGGGTCGCCGCCACCCCGTCCATCCGGGGCATCCGGATGTCCATCAGTACGATGTCGGGCAGCAGCCGGCGGGACAACTCCACCGCCTCCACGCCGTCACCGGCCTCCGCCACCACGTCCAGGTCGCTCTCGGCGCCCAGCACCATCCGGAACCCGGTCCGCAGCAGCGGCTGGTCGTCGGCGAGCAGGATCCGCACCGGCCGCGCCGAGGGCACCCGATCGCTCATGTCGTCTCCCGTCCCGCCGACGTCGTGGCGCGCACCGGTCATCCTCGCGTACCCGAGCCGGTGCGTCGCGGATCACCGTAGAGGCCGGCCGGTCGCCCTGTCCCGACCGCGACGGCACCGCTGCGGTCGGGTTTCCGGCTTCGGGCGGCGATCCCGGCGGCCTGAATCGCCGCGCCGGGCGTACGCGTCGCTCAGGAGGCCGTCACTCGTCGGCACCCGGCGCCACCGGGGTGGCCCGGGAGTCGCGCAGCGGGTCGGCGCTCGCCGCGGCGACCGGGAACGGCGGCGGGGTGCCGCCGAAGCTGGGACAGAGCGCCTGGTGGCTGCACCAGTCGCAGAGCCGGCTCGGCCGGGGCCGGAAATCCTGGCGGGCGGTGGCCTGCTCGATCGCCCGCCACAGCGCCACCACGGTGCGCTCGAAGCGGACCAGTTCGTCGGCGTCCGGGGTGTAGTCCAACACCTCGGCGTCGCGCAGGTAGAGCAGCCGCAGCACCCGGGGCACGACCCCCCGGGTGCGCCACAGCACCAGGGCGTAGAACTTCAGCTGGAACAGCGCCCGCGCCTCGAACGCCTCCCGCGGAGCGCCGCCGGTCTTGTAGTCGACCACCCGCAGCGCGCCGTCCGGAGCGACGTCGAGCCGGTCGAGGTAACCCCGGATCAGCAGCTCCTCGTCGACGACCGCGGAGATCAGGCTCTCGCGTTCCGCCGGCTCCAGCCGGGTCGGATCCTCCACCGCGAAGTAACCCTGCAACAGCCCGGCGGCGGAGCGGAGGAACTCCACCGGGCCGGCCGGCTCCGCGCCGTCGAAGATCCCGGCCAGCTCGGGCTGCTCGGTGACCAGCCGGTCCCACTGGGGGGCCACCAGGTCGCCGGCCGCCTCCGGCGTGCGGCCGGTGGCCGGCAGATCGAACAGGCGCTCCAGCACCGCGTGCACCAACGTGCCCCGGGCCTGCTCGATGGTGGTGCGCTCGGGCAGCCGGTCGATGCTGCGGAACCGGTAGAGCAGCGGGCAGGTCTTGAAATCCGCCGCCCTCGACGGGGACAGCGAGGCCCGCACCGTCGGCGGCGCCTGCACCGCGGGGGAGGGCTGGGAGGTGGTGACCGATTCCGCCGTCATGTCGGCAAAGGTTAGGGCACCGGTGTGACACCGACCGCCGCCCGCCCCACACAGCGACGGTCCGTAGCATCGTGGCGATGGAGCAGACAACCAGGCCGCCGCGCCGACCGGACCGACGCCTCGGCCTGAACGTCGGCAAGGTGTTCGGGGTGCCGCTGCACCTCAACGGCTCCATGGTCCTGCTCGCGGTGCTCATCGCGGTGCTGTACGGCGAGTTCGCCCGCCGACAACTGGACCTGCCGCAGCTCAGCGGCTACCTGATCGGGTTCGGGTTCGTGGTGTCGCTGCTCGGCTCGGTGCTGCTGCACGAACTGGGCCATGCCCTCACCGCCCGGCGGTACGGCATCGGTGTGCGCGGGATCACCCTGGAGCTGCTCGGCGGCTACACCGAGATGGACCGGGACGCCCCGTCGCCCCGCGTCGACCTGCTGGTCTCGCTGGCCGGCCCGGCGGTCTCCGCGGTGCTCGGCGTCCTGGCGGTCGCCGCCACGCTCGCCCTGCCCGAGGGGACCGTGGCGCACCAGCTCGCCTTCCAGCTCGCGGTCAGCAACGTCATCGTGGCGCTGTTCAACAGCCTGCCCGGGCTGCCGCTCGACGGCGGCCGGGCGCTGCGCGCCGCCGTGTGGGGGCTGACCCGCGACCGGCACCTCGGCACCGAGGTCGCCGGGTGGGCCGGCCGGGTCGTCGCCGTCGGCACCGCGGCCCTGGTCCTGGTGCTCACCGTCGAGCGACGGCTGGCGCCGCTGGCGCTACCGCTGATGCTGCTGGTCGCCGTCACCCTCTGGCGCGGCGCCGGCCAGTCGATCCGGGCTGCCCGGGTCAGCCGCCGGTTCCCGCTGATCGACCTCGCCCGGCTGGCCCGTCCGGTCTGGTCGGTGGCCACCGGCACGCCGCTGGCCGAGGCCCAGCGCCGACGCGCCGAGAGCGGGCAGCCCGACGCCGCGCTGCTGGTCACCGACTCCACCGGTCGGCCGGTGGCGCTGGTCGACCCGGCCGCCGCCGACGCGGTGCCGGTCGAGCGCCGACCGTGGCTGGCGGTGGACGCCGTCGCCCGGTCGCTGGGCACCCTTCCCACGATGTCGGTCGGGTGGGACGGCGAGCGGGTGATGGAGGCCGTACAGACCTACCCGGGCGCACAGTACGTGGTGACGTCAGGCGAAGATGTCGTCGGCATTCTGCACATCGCGGACCTGGCACAGCTCCTCGAACCCAACCGGAAGATGACACCGTGACCGCAACTCCCTCCACCGTCGCCGCCGACCCCGCCAACCCGGCGCTGACACCCGTGCACCGCGGGCCGTTCCGGCCCGGCGACCGGGTCCAGCTGACCGACCCCAAGGGGCGGATGCACACCGTGACGCTGGAGCCCGGCAAGGAGTTCCACACCCACCGCGGCATCCTGGCGCACGACGCTCTGATCGGGCTCCCCGACGGCAGCGTGGTGACCACCGCCGGCGGCGGCACCGCGTTCCTGGCCCTGCGGCCCCTCCTGTCGGACTACGTGCTGTCCATGCCGCGCGGCGCACAGGTGATCTACCCCAAGGACTCGGCGCAGATCGTGGCGATGGGCGACATCTTCCCCGGCGCGAAGGTCCTCGAGGCCGGCGCCGGCTCAGGCGCGCTGAGCTGCTCCCTGCTGCGCGCCGTCGGCACCGAGGGTGAGCTGCACTCGTTCGAACTGCGCGACGACTTCGCCCAGATCGCCAAGCGCAACGTCGAGGCGTTCTTCAACGGGCCGCACCCCTCGTGGAACCTGCACGTCGGCGACGTCGCGCAGTGCCGGGAGACCGGCTTCGACCGGATCATCCTGGACATGCTGACCCCCTGGGAGACCCTCGACATGGTCGAGCGGGCGCTGGTGCCCGGTGGGGTGTTCATCGGCTACGTCGCCACCACACCGCAGCTCTCCGAACTGGTCGAGGCGCTGCGCGAGCGCGGCGGCTGGACCGAGCCGCGGGCCTGGGAGTCCCTGGTGCGCGACTGGCACGCCGAGGGCCTCGCCGTCCGTCCGGACCACCGGATGATCGCGCACACCGCCTTCCTGGTGTCCGCGCGAAAGCTGGCCCCGGGGGTCACCGCGCCGCCGCGGCGGCGCAAGCCCAGCAAGGGCACCGAGGCGTACGCGCAGCGCCGCCAGGACCTGCGCGAGGCGGAGGCGGCCCGACAGGCCGCCGCCGCGCAGGCCGCAGGCGCGCAATCCAACGGTGCGGGGGAGATGGACAGGCCGTGACCATCGAGCTGGGTGTCGGCAGCGCCGAGCAGGGGGAGACGCTGGCATGAGCCGACCGGGCTACGGCGGTGGAGACCTCCCCGCGGTCTTTCCCGACTGGTCGCCCTACCAGGACCTGGAGTCGGCGGCGCGGGCCTACCTGCGCGACCCGGACGTCGCCCTGGAGGCGCTCGGCGGCGTGCTGCGCGGCGCGTCGGTGCTCGGCTTCACCCTGGAACGCTTCGTCAACGAGGTCAACGGTGTGTGGCAGGAGGTCGTTGTCTGCGACGGCAGCCGGCTCATCCTCTGGCACGGCGAGGACGTACCGCCGGAGGAGGGCCCGCCGGGCTCGATGACCTCGTCGCTGCGGGTGGTGCCGGTCTCCACCGTCACCGAGGTGGGCTGCCGGCGGCGGCTCAACCGTGCCGAGAGCGGCGAGGTCCGGGTCGACAGCATCGACGTCTACCTGCTGCTCACCTCGTTGGACGAGGCGCCGCCGAGCGAGGAGATGGCCGGCACACCCCGGCACGACGCGTTGCGCTTCGGCAAGACCCTCGACGACGGCGGGGCCGGGCAGATCGCCCGGTTGGAGGAGTTCGCGCGGTTGGTCGCCTCGGTGGTCGGCCGTCCGATGCTCTGAGGCGTACCCCGTTCTGGGCCGGCCGGGCCTTCGCGGCCCGGCCGGTGGGTCAGTCTTCCTCGGCGTCCGGGCCGGCGACCTCGACGCCGTCGCCGCGCACCACGTGGATGCAGTCGCCCGGGCACTCCTTCGCGGAGTCGATCACCTCGAGTCGCAGGTGCGCGGGGACGTCGACCCGGCTGCCCGGTGCCATCCGCAGCTCACCGTCGACGCCCTTGACGTAGGCCAGACCGTCGATGTCGAACTCGAACACCTCCGGTGCGTACTGCACGCAGAGCCCGTCGCCCGTGCAGAGGTCCTGGTCGACCCAGACCTGCAGTTCGTCGGTCGCGACCTCGGCCACCTGTGCACCCCCCATGTTCTCCCGTGCCACGCTCCGACGGTACCCGAACGCCGGTAACGGCCCGTCAGGCCACCCTTGGCGATCAAGGTTCGGTGACGAGGGTGTTGCGTGGGACCGAATCGGCCTCATAGCGGCTAGTGTTAGGGCAGAACGTTCAAGCCCCCCGGGGAGGTGGGACGTGGCAGCACGTAGCGACGACGCGGACTCGCGCGCCGCACGGTGGGAGAAGGAAGCCCACGATCTCTCCACGCAGGTCGCGTTCCTGCAAGAGGAACTCGCCCTGGTGCGGCGCAAGTTGACCGAAAGCCCCCGACACGTCCGGCAGCTCGAAGAGCGGCTGGCGGCCA
Source organism: Micromonospora sp. NPDC127501 (assembly GCF_040302185.1). Classification (NCBI taxonomy): domain Bacteria; kingdom Bacillati; phylum Actinomycetota; class Actinomycetes; order Micromonosporales; family Micromonosporaceae; genus Micromonospora; species Micromonospora sp. NPDC127501. The sequence continues at coordinate 18,739 of NZ_JBEORJ010000021.1, forward strand.
CCCAGGCACAGTTGGCGCGGCTGACAGAGAACAACGACCGGCTGGTGAGCACCCTCAAGGAGGCTCGCACGCAGATCGTGACGCTCAAGGAGGAGATCGACCGGCTCGCGCAACCGCCGAGCGGTTACGGAGTCTTCCTGGCCAAGCACGAGGACGGCACGGTGGACGTCTTCACCGGTGGCCGCAAACTGCGGGTCGCGGTCTCGCCCTCGCTCGACGTGGGTGACCTGCGGCGCGGCCAGGAGGTCCTGCTCAACGACGCGCTCAACATCGTCGACGCGTTCGGTTACGAGCGGGTTGGCGAAGTGGTGATGCTCAAGGAGATCCTGGAGGGACCGAACGGCGGGCCGGGCGACCGGGCGCTGGTGGTCTCCCACTCCGACGAGGAGCGCATCGTGCACCTCGCCGAGACGCTCATCGGCTCGGCGATCCGGGCCGGCGACTCGCTCATGATCGAGCCCCGCTCGGCGTACGCGTACGAGCGGATCCCGAAGAGCGAGGTCGAGGAGCTGGTCCTGGAGGAGGTGCCTGACGTCGACTACGGCGACATCGGTGGCCTCCAGTCGCAGATCGAGCAGATCCGCGACGCGGTGGAGTTGCCGTTCCTGCACGCGGACCTGTTCCGTGAGCACCAGCTCCGCCCACCCAAGGGCATCCTGCTCTACGGCCCACCCGGCTGTGGCAAGACGCTCATCGCCAAGGCGGTGGCCAACTCGCTGGCCAAGAAGATCGCCGAGCGGCAGGGCAAGGAGAAGCACACCAGCTTCTTCCTCAACATCAAGGGCCCGGAGCTGCTCAACAAGTACGTCGGTGAGACCGAGCGGCACATCCGGCTGATCTTCCAGCGCGCCCGGGAGAAGGCCGGCGAGGGCACGCCGGTGATCGTGTTCTTCGACGAGATGGACTCGATCTTCCGGACCCGCGGCTCCGGTGTCTCCTCCGACGTGGAGAACACCATCGTTCCGCAGCTGCTCAGCGAGATCGACGGCGTTGAGGGGCTGGAGAACGTCATCGTCATCGGCGCCTCCAACCGGGAAGACATGATCGACCCGGCGATCCTGCGCCCCGGTCGCCTCGACGTGAAGATCAAGATCGAGCGACCGGACGCCGAGGCGGCCAAGGACATCTTCTCCAAGTACATCCTCTCCGGGCTGCCCCTGCACCCGGACGACCTGGCCGAACACGGCACCGACCCCCAGGCCACCGTCGCGGCGATGATCGACGCCGTGGTGCTGCGGATGTACTCGGAAACCGAGGAGAACCGATTCCTCGAGGTCACCTACGCCAACGGTGACAAGGAAGTCCTCTACTTCAAGGACTTCAACTCCGGCGCGATGATCCAGAACATCGTCGACCGGAGCAAGAAGATGGCCATCAAGGAGTTCCTCACCTCGGGTCGCAAGGGGCTGCGCCTGCAGCACCTGCTCGACGCCTGCGTCGACGAGTTCCGCGAGAACGAGGACCTCCCCAACACCACCAACCCCGACGACTGGGCGCGCATCTCCGGCAAGAAGGGTGAGCGGATCGTCTACATCCGCACGCTCGTCTCCGGCGGCAAGGGCGCCGAGGCCGGCCGGTCCATCGAGACCGCCAGCAACACCGGTCAGTACCTGTAGAGCCGCAGTTCAACCGGGGCGACGCGTGTCGACGCGTCGCCCCGGTTGACGTTCCGCCGAAGTCCAGCGGGCAGTCCTGCGGTCAGCTCGGACCGTCGGTGAAGATCCACTTGCGGGAGACGAAGAGATTCAGCACCGCCAGCCCCCCTGTGGTGAGCACCTTCGCGACCAGGTACGGAAGGCCGGCCCAGGTCAACCCCTGCACGAGAGCGACCGTGAGAGCCAGGTTGACGATCACCAGCAGCAGATACCGCCAGGCCTGACCACCGACGTCACCGGTCGAGCCGAACGACCATGCGCGGTTGAGCCCGAAGTTGACCACGAACGCCACGGCGAAGGCGAGCACCGTGGCGACCGGCAGCCACACCCCCAGCACACCGTGGAACAGGTAGAGCGCGCTGGTGTCGGTGATCGCGCTGAGGCCTCCGACGATGAGAAATCGCACCTCGCTGCGCCGTGTCAGGCCCGCGAACGTCGACGAGGCCGCCGCCTTCATCGCTGACCCTTGGATGCGGACCCGCCATGTGTCGTCACGGTGGAGCACGCTATCGTCTCCCCGTCCCGCGATCGCCCCGAGACCCCCCGAAGGTGTGCAGTGACCGACATGCCGAGCGTCTCCGTCCACCCGACAGCCGAGGTGGAAGCCGGGGCCGAGATCGGAGCCGGGACTCGGATCTGGCATCTGACGCATGTCCGGTCGACCGCCCGCATCGGCGCCGACTGCACGCTCGGACGCAACGTGTTCGTCGACGCCGGGGTCACCATCGGCGACCGCGTCAAGGTGCAGAACAACGTCTCGGTCTACCACGGCGTCACGCTCGAGGACGAGGTGTTCGTCGGCCCGAGCGCGGTCTTCACCAACGACCTCAACCCGCGCGCCCAGAACCCGGACTGGAAGGTCACGCCGACCCTGGTCCGCACGGGCGCCTCCATCGGCGCCAACGCCACGATCGTCTGCGGCACCGAGATCGGGGAGTTCGCCCTCGTGGCCGCGGGCGCGGTCGTCACGCGGGACGTGCAGCCGTACCAACTCGTGGCCGGCAACCCGGCCCGGCATCTCGGTTGGGTCAACCGCAACGGCGAGGTGGTCGCCCGCGGCGACGAGCAGTTGCCCACCGGCGTACTCGAAGGCCGCTGAACCTCACAGGAGACAACCCCTCATGTCTATTCCCATCACTTCGGTGGTCATCGGCCCCGAGGAAGAGGCCGCGGTCCTGTCGGTTCTGCGGTCCGGCAGGCTGGCTCAGGGACCGATGGTCGCCGAACTGGAGCGGTCGTTCGCGGAGCTCTGCGGTGTCCCCCACGCCGTGGCCGTCAGCAACGGCACCGTCGCTCTGGTGGCCGCCCTCGAAGCGCTCGGTCTCCAGCCCGGCGACGAGGTGATCACCACTCCCTTCAGCTTCGCGGCGACCCTGAACGCGATTCTCGAGTCCGGAGCGACGGTCCGCTTCGCCGACATCCGTGACGATTTCACCATCGACCCGGACTCGGTCCAGGCGCTGGTCAACGCACGGACCAAGGCCATCCTCCCGGTGCACCTCTACGGCCTGCCCGCCGACATGACGGCCCTCACCGCGATCGCCGAGACCGCCGGGCTCGCGATCGTCGAGGACGCCGCCCAGGCGCACGGCGCGCGCGTCGGTGACCGGGCGGTCGGTTCGTTCGGGGTCGGCTGCTTCTCCATGTACGCCACGAAGAACCTGCAGTGCGGCGAAGGCGGTCTGATCACCACCTCCGACGACGCCATCGCGGACCGGCTCCGGCTGCTGCGCAACCAGGGCATGCGGGTGCGCTACCAGTACGAGGCGCCGGGCCACAACTGGCGACTGACCGACCTGCAGGCGGCCATCGCCGTGCCGCAGGTCGGCCGACTGGCCGAGACCACGGCTCGCCGGGCCTCGAACGCCGCGCGGCTGACCGCCGGCCTCGCCGACCTGCCCGGGCTGACCACCCCGTCGGTGCCGGCTGGACGAAGCCACGTCTGGCACCAGTACACCGTGCGTATCGGCGCCGACGCGCCACTGAGCCGCGACGACCTCGGCAAGCGGCTTGATGAGCGGCAGATCGGCTACGGTCTGTACTACCCCCGCCTCATGCACCACTACGACTGCTACGTGGGTCACCCCCAGATCGGCACGGACGAGACCCCTCGTGCCCTTCGCGCCGCCGAGGAGGCGCTCTCCCTTCCTGTTCACCAACACCTCGCCGACGACGACGTCGACCAGGTGATCGAGGCCGTACGAGGTGCGTTCAATGCCTAATTTGGCGATCATCGGCGCGGGCATCATGGGCGCGAACCACGGTCGCGTGGCCCGCGCCACGCCGGACGTCACCGTCACCTCCGTCTGCGACCCCGACCCCCAGCGGGCCGCCACCCTGGCCAAGGCCATCGGCGCGGATTACACGACCGACATCGACGAGGCGCTCGCCGGCGTGGACGCGGTCATCCTGGCGACCCCGAGCGAGACGCACGGCGAGTTGGGCGCGCGCATCCTGCGCAGCGGCCGGGACCTCCTCGTCGAGAAGCCGATCGCGACCTCCGTCGCCGACGCGCGGCACCTCATCGACCTCGCGGAGAAGCACGAACGCGTGTTGATGGTCGGCCACGTCGAGCGCTTCAACCCGGCGGTCACCGAGCTCCTCCAACTGGTGGACGACCCGCTGTCGTTGGAGATCACCCGGGTCGGCCCGTTCTCCAACCGTGCCCTCGCCGACGTCCTGCTGGACCTGATGATCCACGACGTGGACCTGGCCCGCACGGTGGCTGGCTCGGAGATCGTGGCGCACCGCGCGGCGACCCGGATCGTCCGCTCCACCGAGCAGGACCTGGCCTTCGCCCTGCTCATGTTCGAGAACGGCATGATCGCCAACATCACGGCGAGCCGAGTCAGCCAGAACAAGATCCGCCGCGTCACCCTCACCCAGCGCAACGACTGCGTCATCGCCGACCTGCTGCGCCAGCAGGTGGAGGTGCACCGGATCGAGCACTCCGAGTTCCTCTCCGAGGGCGGCGTGCGCTACCGGCAGAGCGGGCGGGTCGAGATCCCCTTCCTCTCCCAGCACGGCGAGCCGCTGATGCACGAGCTGCGGCACTTCGCCGACTGCGTCGTCAACCGTCGCCGGCCCGTGGTCAGCGGCGAGGACGGCCTGGCCGCGCTCGAGGTGTGCCTCCAGATCCGCGACACCGCCCTGGTCGGCTGAGCATGTACAAGGGTCAGAAGATCGCCGCTGTCGTCCCGGCCTACAACGAGAGCCGGCTGATCGGCAAGACGATCACCACGATGCCCGACTTCGTGGACTTCATCGTGGTGATCAACGACTGCTCCACCGACGACACCTCCGAGCGGGCTCGCGCGGTGGGTGACCCGCGGGTCGTCGTCATCGACCACGAGAAGAACACCGGCGTCGGTGGTTCGATCATGGACGGGCACGAGCGGGCCCTCGCCCTGGGCGCCGACATCAACGTCGTGATGGCCGGTGACGCCCAGATGGACCCGGCCTACCTGCCGGCGCTGCTCGACCCGATCTGCGACGACGGCTACGAGTTCACCAAGGCGAACCGCTTCTTCTCCCGCACGTCGTTCGCCGACATGCCGGCCGTACGGATGCTGGGGAGCGTGGCCCTGTCGTTCGCGACCAAGGTCGCCAGCGGCTACTGGAACCTTTTCGACCCGCAGAACGGCTACACCGCGGTGTCCCGCTCGGCCCTGCTGCGGCTCAACGTCGCCGCCGTGGCGCGCGGCTACGAGTTCGAGAACGACCTCCTGATCTGGCTCAACATCGCCAACGCCCGAGCCAAGGACGTACCGGTCCCCGCCAGCTACGGCGAGGAGGTGTCGACGATGCGCATCCACCGGGTGGCCCCCCGCATCGCCAGCCTCCTGTTCCGGGGCTTCTGGCGGCGGATGCTGCTCAAGCACGTGCTCGCCTCGTTCTCCGCCGTCGCGCTGCTGTTCTTCACCGGCCTGTTCCTCATCCTGTTCGGCTCCGGCTGGGGGATCTGGGTGCTGGCGGAGACCCTCGGCCCACCGGTTGCCACCACCGGTAGCGTCCTGCTCTGCGTCGGGCCGCTGCTGACCGGCATCCACATGCTGATCTCCGCGCTCACCCTGGACATCCAGTCGACGCCGGACTGACCGGTACCGCGCCCTGATCCGTTCCACGCCCCCTGAAAGGCAGCGCAGAGAACCGCGATGACCGAACAACCTGCGGCCGGCGACGGCGCCGTCGCCGGCGCCCGCCGGATCTGGATCCTGGCGTTCGTCGGCTTCCTGCTGACCATCGGGGCCTGGTCGGTCGCCGCCCCCTACGACGGCACACCGGACGAGCGCGAGCACATGATCCGCGCCGCCGGTGTGGCGGCGGGGGAGATCGCCCCGCCGCCGGCAGCCGCGAAGAAGGGCTCGGGAGCCTTCCAGGACGTGCCCGCCGGCCTGGTCAGGGAGCAGTGCTGGCAGTTCAAGCCGACCGTCTCCGCCGCCTGCGCGGTCCCACCGGGCAGCGACGACACCCCGGTGCGCGCCGGCACCGGCGCCGGTCGCTACCACCCCGTCTACTACGCCCTGGTGGGCTGGCCGCTCGACATCTGGCCGGGCTGGTCCGGGGTGCTGCTCGCCCGGTTCATCAGCGCCGGCATCGCCGCGGCACTGCTGGCCAGCGCGTTCGTCGTGGCGGTGAACTGGTCCCGGCGTCGTCTGATGATCGCCGGCCTGCTGGTCGCCGTCACCCCGATGGCCGCCCAGATGGCCAGCGCCGTCAACCCCAACGGCGTGGAGATCGCCGCCGGCGTGGCGTTCTTCGCGGCCACCATCCCCCTGTTCCTGGACCGCCGGCCGAAGCCGCACCACGGACTCCTCATCCTGGCCGGCATCAGCGGCCTGCTGCTCGCGATGCTGCGGCAGACCGGGCCGCTCTGGCTGGCCGCGGCGTTCGTCGCCTTCGCGTTCCCGTGGAGGCAGAGCAACGTCGGCCGGCTGGTGCGCGAGAAGGCCGTGTGGTGGTGGGTCGGCGGCATCGCCGTCGCGGCCCTCACCGCCGTCGGCTGGGGCGTCGTGATGAAGTCCTCCGACCTCGGCAAGTACGGCGGCCACGTGTACACCTACGGCCAGGCCGCCCTCGCCGAGGCCGACCGGTGGCGCAGCTACCTCGACCAGATGGTCGGAGTGACGTCATGGCTGGACACCCGGATGCCCGCGCCGATCTACCTGACCTGGCAGTTCGTCGCCGCGACGCTGTTGATCGGGGCGTTCGTCTTCGGCCGGTTGGTCGACCGTGGGCGGCTGCTCGTCCTGATCGTCGCCGGCACCGTCGTGCCGTCCGTGATGCAGGTGGCCCTGGTCAAGCAGACCGGGTTCGTCACCCAGGGCCGCTACATGCTGCCGATGCTCGGCGGGGTGATGCTGTTCGCCGCGTACGTCTGGGAGGAGCGCGGGCTCGATGCGGCCCGCAGCCGCACCCTGGTCCGGCTCAGCGTCATCCTGCTCCTGCCGATCCAACTCTTCACGCTGATCTTGACGATGGTGCGGTGGCAGGACGGGCTGCCCAAGTACCTGACCTTCCGCACCATCAACCCCTTCGCCGGCGACTGGCACCCACCACTCGGTTCGATCACGCCCCTGCTGGCGAGCGTGCTCGGTCTGACCCTGCTCGGCGTCCTCGCCTGGCGGGTCTCGATGCGCCCACTGAGCGAGGCCGACGAGCCGACGCCCGCGATCGCCGAGCAGACACCGGCGGCGGACCTGCGCTGATCGGCCGACCGGCCGACCACGCCCGGTGCGGGCGTTGCTGTCGGATTCGGACTAGTCTGGAGTACAGGGCCGATCGAGCGGTAACGCGCCGGCCGGCGGTGGGCGTCGACCGGTACGTCAGCGAGCTGAAGCGGGGCGCGGCATGAGCGTACGGCGAATCATGGGCACCGAGGTCGAGTACGGCATCTCCGTGCCCGGGCAGGCCGGAGCCAACCCGATGGTCACCTCGTCGCAGGTGGTGAACGCCTACGGGGCACGTCCGGAACTCAACCGGGGCGGCCGGGCCCGGTGGGACTACGAGGAGGAGTCGCCGCTGCGCGACGCCCGTGGCTTCACCTACTCCGGTGCCGCGTACGACCCCGCCGAGGCCCTCGCGGACGAAGACCTGGGCCTGGCCAACGTGATACTCACCAACGGCGCACGCCTCTACGTGGACCACGCCCACCCCGAATACTCCACCCCGGAGGTCACCACCCCCCGGGACATCGTGCGCTGGGACAAGGCCGGCGAGCGGGTGATGGCCGAGGCGTCCCGCCGGGCCGCCACCATCCCGGGCACCCAGCCGATCCACCTCTACAAGAACAACACCGACAACAAGGGCGCCAGCTACGGCGCACACGAGAACTACCTGATGCGCCGCCAGACGCCGTTCGCCGACATCGTGGCGTACCTGACGCCGTTCTTCGTCACCCGGCAGATCGTCTGCGGCGCCGGCCGGGTCGGCATCGGCCAGGACGGCGGCCAGAGCGGCTTCCAGATCTCCCAACGTGCCGACTTCTTCGAGGTCGAGGTGGGCCTGGAGACCACGCTCAAGCGCCCGATCATCAACACCCGCGACGAGCCGCACGCCGACGCCGACAAGTACCGCAGGCTGCACGTCATCATCGGCGACGCCAACCTCTCCGAGATCTCCACCTACCTCAAGGTCGGCACCACCGCCCTGATCCTCACCATGATCGAGGAGAAGGCGCTCGGGGCCGACCTCGGCATCGCCGACCCGGTCAGCGAGCTACGCGCCGTCAGCCACGACCCCTCCCTGACGCACCGGATGCGACTGCGCGACGGCCGCAAACTCACCGCACTGGACCTGCAGTGGGCCTACCTGGAGCGGGTCCGGTCCTTTGTCGACGACCGGTACGGCACCGACGCCGACGAGCAGACCATCGACGTGCTCGACCGCTGGGAGAGCGTCCTGGACCGGCTGGGCCGGGATCCGATGCTCTGTGCCGACGAGTTGGACTGGGTGGCCAAGCTGCGGCTGCTGGAGGGCTACCGGGAGCGGGAGAAGCTCGGTTGGGGCTCGCACAAGCTCCAGCTTGTCGACCTTCAGTATTCCGACGTCCGGCCGGAGAAGGGCCTCTACCACCGCCTGGTCAGCCGGGGGGCGATGAAGACGCTGCTCACCGACGACGAGACGCGCAGCGCCATGACCGAGCCGCCGGAGGACACCCGGGCCTACTTCCGCGGTCGCTGCCTCGCCCAGTACGCCTCCGAGGTGGTCGCCGCGAGCTGGGATTCGGTGATCTTCGACGTGGGTCGTGAGTCGCTGGTCCGGGTCCCGATGATGGAGCCGGAGCGGGGCACCCGCGCGCACGTCGGGGCGCTGTTCGACCGCTGTGCTAGCGCTAAGGACCTGCTGGAGACCTTGACCGGAGGCTGACGTCCGGGTGCCTCCACCGGGGTCGGCTTGTGGCATGCTAGGCCGTCCCCCATTCCCCGACCCCCACGGTGATGCGATGCTCCCCTCTGCCCGGCAGGTTGGCCGGCGTGCGGTGACGGCTGTTCCGCTGTCGAATGCCTACGCCGGGCGCGCCAACAGTTTCGGCTTCCTACGGCTGTGTTTTGCCGTAGCGGTCGTCCTCGCGCACACTGCGGTGATCGGGTATGCCCGACCGTTGACCGAGGTGGTCGACGTGGCCGGTCTGGGGGTGGCCGGTTTCTTCGGCATCTCCGGCTTCCTCATCACCCGCAGCGCTCGGCGCGCCAGCCTTCCCCGCTACCTGTGGCACCGGGCCCTGCGGATCTGGCCGGGCCTCTGGGTGTGTCTGCTGTTCATCAGCTTCGTGGTGGCGCCGATCGTCTGGTACGCCGAACACGGCGATCTGGACGGGCTGTGGCGGCACCCGGCGGGTGTGGTCAACTTCCTGCAGGCCAACTGGTGGGGCGGCTACCGCCAACAGGGCATCATGGACGTCTTCCGGGACACGCCGTACGGCGACCTGGTGCGTCGCAGCGTCCTCGACGGCTCACTCTGGACGCTCAGTTACGAGATCTTCTGCTACCTGATCGTGGCTTCGCTGGCCGTGGTGGCGGTGCTGCGCCGTGCCCGCTGGCTGGTGCTCGCGGCCGCCGTTCTCGTCTTCGGTCTGCTGCTCTGGAACCAGTACGAGGCGCTGCGCTTCGGCGGGTCGACGTACTTCACCAGCGGCAGCATCGGTACCCTGCCGCTGCTCGGCGCGCTCAGCAAGATCTGGTTCCTGCGGTTCGGGTTCATGTTCCTGGTGGGTGCCGTGGCGGACCTGTACAGCGACAAGCTGCCCATCAGCGACGTCCTCGGCGTGCTCGCCATCGTCGTGACCGCCTGGCAGACCCTGGAGGGCCACCTGTTCGGCCCGGCGTTGCTCGCCTACGAGTACGCCATCCTCTATCTCGCGGTCCGGTTGCCTCGGCTGCTGCATGTCGTGGGGCAGAAGAACGACTACTCGTACGGCATCTACATCTACTCCTTCGTCGTGCAGCAGATGCTGGCCTGGCTGGGGGCGGCGGCCTGGGGCTTCGTCGGCTACTTCGCGGTGGTCATGGTCTTCACCGTCATGCTGGCGTTCCTGTCCTGGCACCTGGTGGAGAAGCAGGCTCTGCGCTTCAAGGACTGGACGCCCCGCTTCCGCCGCGGGGCACCACCGGCGGAGGCCGCGGGGGAGCGGCAGCCCGAGCCGGAGCGGGTGCCGGTGCCGGCCACGGCCGACGCGCCGGCTCCTCGGGGCTGACCGCTTCGGCGCGATCGAACGCCCCCGACCCGAACACGGCGGACGTGAGGGCTTTCTGTCGCCTGGGCGGGGTAGATTTCATGCCAGACGATCGTGGAGGAGGCAGCAGTGGCCACTCATGACAGCGGCGGCCAGTCGCAGTCCGGCAAGTCCCGTCAGGGCGAGGAGATCGAGGACGTCACCACCGAGGCCAACCCCGAGGTGGCCGAGCGGCACGCCGAGATCACCGAGGACGTCGACGACCTCCTCGACGAGATCGACTCCGTCCTCGAAGAGAACGCAGAGGAGTTTGTGAGGGGTTACGTGCAAAAGGGAGGTCAGTAGACAAGTAGGGCATGTCGGACATGGCTTCCTCGGGGGAAGATCAGGACGGGCTACGGCGGTGCCGCGACTGCGGGGAGTGGAAGCCGCTGAACGACTTCTGCTCCAGCAGTAAACGGCCCAGCGGTCGCGGCAGCTCCTGCAAGCCATGCTTCAACGAGCGGTCGAAGGCAGCTATGCGAAGCGGGTGAAGGAGAAGCACAGCCGGGAGGTCCGGGAAGCGCGGGAGGTTCCGGAAGGACACCGATTCTGCGTGGACTGCGGGACGGCCAAGCCATTGGCTGAGTTCCCCCGTAACCGTTCGGACAGCACCGGGTACGGCACATACTGCAAGCCGTGCCACAACGGCCGCACGCGCGAGACCAAGCAACGGCTGTACGGCGGCAACCGCGAGTACCACCTGCGGCGCCGATACGGCGTGGGCGAGAAAGAGTTTCAGGAGCTCCTGGCCGAGCAGGGCGGGGTCTGCGCGATCTGTGGCGGTGCCGACCCGCAACATCTGGACCACGATCATCGCACCGGATCGGTGCGCGGGATACTCTGCTTCAACTGCAACGGTGGTCTTGGCCAGTTCCGTGACAGTCCCATGAGGCTGGCCAGGGCGATCACGTACCTGAGAGGAACCACGTGGCAGCGGGCTTTGATCCATCCGGGCGTCTACCAGATGTGTTCACCAACGCGGGGACGTCCTCCTTCACGACGTTTCTGAGTCGGGTGGCCCCCGAGATGTTGCCCGGTCGGCGACCGCTGCCGCCGGGCATGGCCGCCGACCTGGCGCCGCACGCGACCACCATCGTGGCCATCGCGGCCGCCGAGGGTGTGGTGATGGCGGGCGACCGACGGGCCACCATGGGCAACCTGATCGCCCAGCGCGACATCGAGAAGGTGCACCCCGCCGACGCGTACTCGTTGGTCGGCATCGCGGGCACCGCCGGTATCGGCATCGAGCTGATGCGACTGTTCCAGGTGGAGTTGGAGCACTACGAGAAGATCGAGGGCGCGATGCTCTCGTTGGACGGTAAGGCCAACCGGTTGGCCTCGATGATCCGGGGCAATCTGGGGGCGGCCATGCAGGGGTTGGCCGTGGTGCCGCTCTTCGCCGGGTTCGACCTGGCCGCCGCCGACCCGGCGCGGGCCGGTCGGATCTTCAGCTTCGATGTGACCGGTGGCCCGTACGAGGAGACCGGCTACGACGCGATCGGGTCGGGGTCGTTGTTCGCCAAGTCCGCGTTGAAGAAGCGGTACCGGGTCGGGCTGACCGTCGGGGACGCGACGCGGCTGGCGGTCGAGGCGCTCTACGACGCGGCCGATGACGACACCGCGACCGGCGGGCCCGACCTGACCCGGCGGATCTATCCCGTGGTGATGACCGCGACTGCCGAGGGCACCTACCGGCTCACCGACGCCGAGACGGCGACGATCGCCGAGGGCGTGGTCGCCGGCCGGATGGAAAACCCGGGCGGTTAGTTCCGACCGACCACCCCCACCAGCCAGCAGTCGTCAGCACAGCGCCGTTAGGAGAACCGCCGCCGTGGCCATGCAGTTCTACGCCTCGCCCGAACAGATCATGCGTGACCGCTCCGAGCTGGCCCGTAAGGGCATTGCTCGCGGGCGTAGCGCCGTGGTCCTGAGCTACTCCGGCGGGGTGCTCTTCGTCGCGGAGAACCTCTCCAGCGCCCTGCACAAGGTCAGTGAGATCTACGACCGGATCGGCTTCGCCGCGGTCGGCCGTTACAACGAGTTCGAGAACCTCCGGCGGGCCGGCGTGCGGATGGCCGACCTGAACGGGCTCAGCTACGACCGCCGGGACGTCACCGGTCGGGCCCTGGCCAACGCGTTCGCGCAGACACTTGGCGCGATCTTCACCGAGCAGTCGAAGCCGTTCGAGGTGGAGATCTGCGTGGCGGAGGTCGGGGCCACGGCGGCTGACGACGAACTGTACCGGCTCACCTACGACGGTTCGGTCAACGACGAGCCTGGACGGATGGCGATGGGTGGTCAGGCTGAGGCCATCACCGGCGTGCTGAAGTCCAACCACCGGCCGGACATGTCCCTCGGTGAGGCGGTCCAGGTCGCGGTGCAGGCACTGAGCACCGTCGGCGGCGAGGGTGGGGCCGCCCGCACGATCGCCGCGAACCAGCTCGAGGTGGCGGTGCTGGACCGTCAGCGGGTCGGCCGGACGTTCCGGCGGATCACCGGGGCTGCGCTGACCGCGCTGTTGGATGGGGAGTCGGCGCCACCGACCAGCGACCGGCCGGACACACCGAGCGTGCCGACCGGGGAGGCCGGTAAGCCGACCAGCTCCGCAGGGTCCGCTGACCTGGAGGACCGGCCGGGTCAACCCGACAGCTGATCAGGTGACGAAACAGCGCCGGGGGGCGCCGCCGCGGGCCCCCGCGCCGGCGGGGGGGGGGGTGGGTAGACGGGG
>NZ_JBEORJ010000021.1:31847-63112 GCF_040302185.1 Micromonospora sp. NPDC127501
CAGCCCGGGCCGTTACCCCCCCTCACGCTCCCGGCCCCCAACCCCGGGGGGGGCCCCGCGACGGGGCCCCCCGGCGCTGTCGTCTGTCGGGGGTCAGCGGCGCTGGAGCAGGGGCCGGGCGAGAGCCCAGTAGCCGGCGGCGACCGCGTTGAACACGCCCATGCCGGGGGGCGAGTCGACGTTCGAGGGGGCGACCCGGGCGGTCATCAGCTCGGCGATCACCCCGTCGGGCACGGTGCGTTCGGTCTGGAGTTGACGGCGGCGGGCGCCGACCCAGGCCCGGTTGCGCCACAGCCAACCCCAGCCGCGGGTCTTCTGCCGGGTCCAGCCACCGGCGAGCGCGGCGGCCAGCATGGCGGCTTCGGTGAGCAGCAGCATCGGGGCGAGCACCACCAGCGTCCGGGTCTGGTACGCGGTGAGCAGGGTGACCAGCCGGTTGCGTTCCACCAGGTAGAGCTTGAGGTCGTTGCGGGAGAACTCGTAGTGGTGGCGCACGACGGCGTCGGGTACGTACTCCAGGCGCAGGCCGCGTTGCCAGAGCCGCAGGCTCAGCTCGGTGTCCTCGTGGTAGGCGAAGTATTCGGCGGCGAAGCCGTCGAGTTCCTGCCAACGCTGGCGGCTGATCACGAAGCAGCAGCCGCTGAGCGACGGCACCCTGGTGCGTGCGGCGTGGGCGGTGGCCGGCTCGCCGTTTCCGCCGGCCCAGGACAGCCCGGTGAAGTGCAGTGGGTTGCCGGAGGTGTTGATCAGCTCGGGAGTGTCGGCGAGCCGGATGGAGGCCATCGCGGCGCCGACGCCCGGTTCGGCGGCGACCGCTACCGTCTTGGCGAGGGCGTCGGGGGCGACGATGGCGTCGGAGTTGACGAAGGCGAGCCAGTCTCCGGTGGCCTCGGCGGCGCCGATCCGGCAGCCGCCGGAGTAGCCGGTGTTCTGCTCGGGTCGGACCACCCGGACCTGGGGGAAGCCCTTGACGATGTCGATGCCGTCGCCGGTGCAACCGTTGTCGACGACGACCAGCTCGATGTCGACGTCGGTGCTGGCCAGGACGGCTCGGGCGGCGTTGACGAGGTACGGCTCGGCACCGTAGGCGAGCATTACGGCGGTCACCTGTGGGCGGGTCATCGGAGGCCTCCGGATGCGGCAGGGGCGACGGCCTCGGCGAGCGGCCGGGTGGGGGTGGTGGGTCGGCGGACGCCGCCGCGCAGCAGCAGTGTCGCCATGGTGGCGGCGACGATGACCGAGCCGATGGTGTACGCCAGCTCGACTCGTAGGGTGACCGGAGCCGGGATCAGCGTCACGGCGATCAGGGCGGCGACGCCGACGGTCCAGGCGAGGGCCTGGGCGCGGTGCCGGTCGAGGGCGAGCAGGGCCTGGCCGAGGACCATCGCCCACAGGTAGGCGAGCGTGGCGGCCGCCAACCAGGCGAAGTCGCCGTGGCCGAGGACGCCGGGTGCGTCGAAGAGTGTGCCGACCAGCCACGGGCCGAGCAGCACGGCGCCGAGGGCCCCGGTGAGGCCGAGCGCGGTGACGATGCCGAGCGCCCGCCGCAGCAGGCTGTGGAAGCCGGCCTGGTCGCCGGTGGTGGCGGTGGTGGCCAGGCCGGGCAGCAGTGACGCCTGGAGGGAGCCGAAGACGAACAGGGGGATGCGGACCAGCACGAGGGCGGAGAGCAGCGCGCCCGCGGCTGCCGCGTCGGCGGGGGCGAGTAGCTGCACGTTGATCACGCCGATGTTCACCACGACCTGGGAGAGCAGGCTGGAGGCGGTGAGCAGGCCGAGGCCGCGCAGCAGGGTGGCCCAGGCGACCGGCGGACCTCCGCCGATGGCGCGTAGCACCGGCGGCAGGGTGAGCAGGACGCTGACCAGCGGGGCGGCCACGAGCACGAGTCCGTACCAGACGGGTGAGGTCACGCCGGCCAGGCCGAGCAGGGCGACCATGATGATGCGCAGGCCGCCGTCGATCCCGAGTTGGGTGCCGTACCAGGGGAACAGTTGCAGGCCGGAGAGGACGCCGCGGGTGGCGTAGGCGACGGCCATCGCGGCGAGCGCGCCGATCAGCACGGTGACCAGGTTTCCGTCACCGGCGAAGAGCTTGTCGGCGAGCGGTTGACGGGCGACGGTGACGGCCGACACCAGCACGGCGAGCAGCACCGCGGCGACGGTGACACCGCGGGCCAGCACCGGCCCTGGGGGCAGCCCCTGGCTGTGCCGGGCGGCGACGACCCGGGCGACCTCCTGCTCGATCGGCATGAACACGCCGATGCCGAGGGTGAACACGATCGACCAGAGCACCGACAGGGACGAGTAGTCGGCCTTGCTGAGGCTGTGGCCGGCGACCGCGAGGTGGACGTAGGAGGCGAGGCCGAGAAGGCCCAGCCCGGCACCAACAGCGATGGTGCCGGGCGGGATCAGGCGTAGCAGGCGTTGGATCACCGGCGAATGAGCGCCAGCGTGAGGACGGCGAACGCACGGCCGAGGTAGATCATCGCCCGGGCGGGGGAGTGGCTGGGCGTGCCGGCCATCCGCTTGCGCATGGCGACCGGCACCTGGCGGATGCGGTAGCCGCGGCGGGCGGTGTGCACCAGGGTCTCCACCGTGTCACCGAGGTACTCGGCCGGGTACCAGGTGGCGAACATGTCGATGACCCGCCGGTTGGCGGCCCGGAAGCCGGAGGTGGTGTCGGTGAGCTTGGTGTGGGCGACCCGGGACAGTACGGCGGAGAGCATCACCATGGCCCAGCGGCGGGGGCCGCGGACCGTGTAGTCGCCCTCACCGGCGAAGCGGGCGCCGATGACGAGGTCGTTGTCGTCGAGGAGGTCGACGAGCTTCGGCACGTACCGGGGGTCGTGTTGGCCGTCGGCGTCGATCTGGATGGCGACGTCGTAGTCGTGGTCGCGGGCGTAGCGGTAGCCGAGGCGCATGGCCCCACCGACGCCGAGGTTGTACGGCAGTTTGGCGACCCGGGCGCCGGCGGCGGCGGCGACGGCGGCCGTGCGGTCGGTGGAGCCGTCGTCGACGACGAGCACGTCGACGCCGGGTAGCTCGCCGCGGACCTCGCCGACGACGTCGGCGATGGAGCCCGACTCGTTGAGGGCCGGAATGATGATCAGTGTGCGCTTGCCGTTAACCATCGTTCGACACCAGTTCGTCACGGGCTGCCCGGTCCGCGTCGATCTGTGCGCGGAGCAGAGCGAAGTCTTCGGCCAGGGTTCGGGTTTCTTCTTCGAGTGCGCTGACCTCCCAGCTCAGGTGCACGCACACGAGCAACAGGAAGACGATGCCGAGGAAGAGCACCAGGCTGACACCGGAGGCGACGCCGAGGAGTTCGGCGACGTTGTCGAGCAGCCGGGGGAACAGGGACAGCGGGATCACGACGACCAGTACGGCGAGCCAGAGCATGCCGTACTTCTCGCGCAGCTGACGACGGCGCAGCAGCTCGACGATGGTGCCGAGCAGTAGCAGGCCGGTCAGGCCGGTGACGAGGGTGAGCTTCATGCGACCTTCCACGGGGCGGGTGGAGCGGGGGAGTGGAACGCGTCAACCAGGGCGCTGTGCCAGTCGGGAAGCGGGGGCAGACCCACGGCTGCCCAGCGGCTGTGCCCTAGCACACTGTACGCAGGCCGGGGGGCGGGACGCGGATACCGGTCGCTGGTGGTGGGTCGGATCCGGTCGGGGTCCAGTCCGGCCAGGGTGAACGCGGCGCGGGCCAGCCCGTACCAGGTCGTCTGACCGGCGCAGGTGCCGTGGTAGACGCCGGGCGTCGCGTGGCCGGCCAGCGCCGCGTCGGCGAGCGCGACGAGCCGCTCGGCGAGCGCGTACGACCAGGTGGGTTGGCCGTGCTGGTCGTCGACCACGTCGAGGTGTTCGCGCTGGGTGGCGAGTCGGAGCATGGTGGCCACGAAGTTCGGGCCGTGCGCGCCGTAGAGCCAGGCGGTGCGCACGACGTACCCGGTGTCGGGTAGCAGCCGCGCGACGGCCTGTTCGCCGACCAGCTTGCCGCGGCCGTAGGCGTTGACCGGCGCGGTGGGAGCGTCCTCCGGGTACGGGGTGTCCGCGTTGCCGGCGAGGACGTAGTCGGTGGAGACCTGGATCAGCCGGGTTCCGTCGGTGGCGCACGCCGCGGCCAGGTTGGCCACGGCATGGCCGTTGACGGCGGTCGCCGCGGCCTCGTCGGCCTCTGCGGCGTCGACGTTGGTCCACGCGGCCGCGTTGATCACCAGGTCGTGCCCGGCGACGGCGGCGTGGACGGCCGCGCGGTCGGTGACGTCCAAATCGGCGCGGGTGGCGGCGGTCACCTTGAGGTCGGGCCGTGCACCCAGCACGGTGACCAGGTCCCGGCCGAGCATCCCGCCCGCGCCGGTGACGAGGAGTCGGGTCATGCGGTCGGCGCGGACTTGAGGGGCTCCCACCAGTTGCGGTTGTCCCGGTACCAGCGGACGGTGTCGGCGAGGCCCTGGTCCAGGGTGATGCTGGGGTGGTAGCCGAGCTCTTCGCTGATCTTGGTGATGTCGAGGGAGTACCGGCGGTCGTGGCCCTTGCGGTCGGTGACCGGGACGACCCGGTCCCATCCGGCGCCGCAGGCGTCCAGGAGCAGACCGGTGAGTTCCTTGTTGGTCAACTCGGTGCCGCCGCCGATGTTGTAGACCTCGCCGGCGCGACCCTTCTGCTGGACGAGGGCGATACCGCGGCAGTGGTCGTGCACGTGCAGCCAGTCACGGATGTTGCCGCCGTCGCCGTAGAGGGGGACGGTGCCGCCGTCGAGCAGGTTGCTGACGAACAGCGGGATGACCTTCTCGGGGAACTGGTACGGGCCGTAGTTGTTGGAGCAGCGGGTGACGACCACGTCCATGCCGTGGGTGCGGTGGTACGACAGCGCGAGCAGGTCGGAGCCGGCCTTGGACGCCGAGTACGGCGAGTTGGGGGCGAGGGGCCAGGTCTCGGTCCAGGAGCCCTCGTCGATCGAGCCGTAGACCTCGTCGGTGGAGACGTGCACGAACCGGCCGGTGCCGTGGCGCAGCGCCGCGTCGAGCAGCGTCTGGGTGCCCAGCACGTTGGTGGTGACGAACGGCGCGGCGCCCGCGATCGAGCGGTCGACGTGTGACTCGGCGGCGAAGTGCACGATCACGTCGTGCTCGGCCACCACCTCGTCGACCACGACCGGGTCGCAGATGTCGCCCTGCACGAACCGCAGTCGCGGGTCGTCGCGGACGGGCTCGAGGTTGGCCAGGTTGCCCGAGTAGGTCAGCTTGTCCAGCACGGTCACGACGGCCGGCTCGATCGGCGGCACGCCGTCTGCACTGCCGAGGGGCTTGCCCAGCAGCAGGCGAACGTACTCCGACCCGATGAATCCGGCTCCGCCGGTGACGAGGATCCTCACGGGTCCGGAAGTATACGCGACGGGCGGCGCGGCCCCTGGTATGCGACCCCCGCACAACTTGTCCGGGTGCGGCTAGGCTTCCCCGGTGCGCGGAATCCTACTTGCCGGCGGCACCGGGTCCCGGCTCTGGCCGATCACCCGGGCGGTCTCGAAGCAGCTGATGCCGGTCTTCGACAAGCCGATGATCTATTACCCGCTCTCCACCCTGGTGATGTCCGGGGTCCGGGAGATCCTGGTGATCACGACTCCCGACGACCAGGACCAGTTCCGTCGGCTGCTGGGCGACGGCAGCCAGTTCGGGCTGCGGTTGGAGTACGTCAGCCAGGAGCGCCCGGAGGGCATCGCGCAGGCGTTCATCCTCGGCGCGGACTTCATCGGCACCGAGTCGGTGGCGCTGGTACTCGGCGACAACATCTTCCACGGCGTGGGTCTGGGCCGGCAGCTCGCCGACCACGGTGACCCGGTCGGCGGGCGGGTCTTCGCCTATCAGGTGGCCAACCCGCAGGAGTACGGCGTGGTCGACTTCGACGCCGATGGCCGGGTGCTCTCGATCGAGGAGAAGCCGGCCCGCCCGAAGTCCCGCTACGCGGTGCCGGGCCTCTACTTCTACGACAACCGGGTGGTGGACATCGCCCGCAAGCTCACCCCGAGCGCCCGTGGCGAGCTGGAGATCACGGCCGTCAACGAGGTGTACCGGGAGACCGGGGAGCTGGCGGTGACGGTGCTGGATCGGGGCACCGCCTGGCTGGACACCGGCACGTTCACCTCGATGATGCAGGCCGCCGAGTTCGTCCGGGTGGTCGAGGAGCGGCAGGGTCTCAAGATCGGTTGCGTCGAGGAGGTCGCCTGGCGGGCTGGCCTGATCGACGACGCGCAGCTGCGTGCGCTCGCCGAGCCGCTGACGAAGAGCGGTTACGGCAACTACCTGCTCGGTCTGCTCAGCGACAAGGCCGGCGACGGGGGTTCCTGGTGAAGATCCGGGAGCTGAGCATCGAGGGCGCGTGGGAGATCATCCCTCAGCAGCACGGTGACCCGCGCGGCATGTTCATGGAGTGGTACCGCTTCGACAAGCTCGCCGAGGTGGTGGGGCATCCGCTGCGGCTGGCCCAGGCCAACCTGTCGGTCTCCGCGCGTGGCGTGGTGCGCGGCGTCCACTTCGCCGACGTGCCGCCCGGGCAGGCCAAGTACGTCACCTGTGTGCGGGGCGCGGTCCTCGACGCGATCGTGGACCTGCGGGTGGGCTCGCCGACCTTCGGTCGTTGGGAGGGCGTCCGGCTGGACGACACCGACCGCCGGGCGGTCTACCTCAGCGAGGGGCTGGGGCACGGGTTCTGCGCGTTGACCGACGACGCGACGTTGAGCTATCTCTGCTCGGCCACCTACAACCCGACCGGCGAGCACGCGGTGCACCCGCTGGACGAGGAGTTGGGCATCGAGTGGCCCGCCGAGGTTCCACTGCTGTCCGCGCGCGACGACGCGGCGCCGACTCTGGCGCAGGCCCGCGAGCGGGGCCTGCTTCCGGAGTACGACAACTGCCGGCGGTTCGTGGCGAGCCTCGGTCCGGACGGAATGTCGCACTCAACCGGTATGTGACCGCGCTCGGGGCACGACCTGTGGTCTGACAGTGACGAACCGGGCCTCCGGGCGGCTAATGTCACACCATGGAGCGGCGAATCTTCGGCCTCGAGACCGAGTACGGCGTCACCTGCACCTATCGCGGGCAGCGGCGGCTGTCCCCGGACGAGGTCGCGCGGTATCTGTTCCGTCGCGTGGTGTCCTGGGGCCGGTCGAGCAATGTCTTCCTGCGCAATGGGGCCCGGCTCTACCTGGACGTCGGGTCGCATCCGGAGTACGCGACACCGGAGTGCGACTCGGTGACCGATCTCGTCGCCCACGACCGGGCTGGCGAGCGGATCCTGGAGGGCTTGCTCGTCGACGCGGAGAAGCGGCTGCACGACGAGGGCATCGCGGGTGAGATCTACCTGTTCAAGAACAACACCGATTCGGCCGGCAACTCGTACGGCTGCCACGAGAACTACCTGGTCTCCCGGCACGGCGAGTTCGGCCGGCTCGCCGACGTGCTCATCCCGTTCCTGGTCACCCGGCAGTTGATCTGCGGGGCGGGCAAGGTTCTGCAGACCCCACGCGGCGCGGTCTACTGCCTCTCGCAGCGGGCCGAGCACATCTGGGAGGGCGTCTCCTCGGCGACCACCCGCAGCCGCCCGATCATCAACACCCGGGACGAGCCGCACGCTGACGCCGAGCGCTACCGGCGGCTGCACGTGATCGTCGGCGACTCCAACATGAACGAGGTCACCACGCTGCTCAAGGTCGGCACGGCCGACATCGTGCTGCGGATGATCGAGGCCGGGGTGGTGATGCGCGACCTGTCCCTGGAGAACCCGATCCGGGCCATCCGGGAGGTGTCGCACGACATCACCGGCCGGCGCAAGGTGCGGTTGGCCAACGGCAAGGAGGTCAGCGCCCTGGACATCCAGCAGGAATACCTCGCCAAGGCCACCGAGTTCGTCGAGCGACGCGGCGGCGACCAGGCTGCCAAGCGGGTCGTCGAGCTGTGGGGCCGGGTGCTCAACGCGGTGGAGACCGGCGATCTGGAGCCGGTCTCCCGGGAGATCGACTGGGTCAGCAAGCTGCGGCTGATCGAGCGCTACCAGCGCAAGCACGACCTGCCGCTGTCGCACCCCCGGGTGGCGCAGATGGATCTGGCCTACCACGACGTGCGTCGTGGCCGGGGCCTCTACGGGCTCCTGGAGCGTCGCGGCGAGGTCGACCGGGTGGCCACCGACCCGGAGATCTTCGAGGCCAAGGAGACCCCGCCGCAGACCACCCGGGCCCGGCTGCGGGGCGAGTTCATCCGGCACGCCCAGGAGAAGCGCCGGGACTTCACCGTCGACTGGGTGCACCTGAAGCTCAACGACCAGGCGCAGCGCACCGTGCTCTGCAAGGACCCGTTCCGGGCGTACGACGAGCGGGTGGAGCGGCTGATCGCCAGCATGTGACCGGTTGCCGGCCCCGTCGGTGCGCTGCGCCGACGGGGCCGGTCGGTCCGGCGCGCTGAGCGGTTAAGCTGAGCGCGCCATGACGACTTCTGGACCTTCCGACCGCCCCGAGCGCGGCACCGAGCGGCAGAACTGGATCGAACGTCGGCGGGAGAAGATCCGCGCCGAGATCGACCGTAACCGGCGCGGTGAATACACGGTGCCGACCTGGGTGCTGGCCCTGGCGCTGGTGCTCATCGTGGGCGGCTGGCTGGCCCTGATCTTCCTGGCCTGACCACGCCCCGGCACCCCCACCCTGCCCCCGTTGATCACGAACGGCTGGGGTCGGGGGTCAGGGGAGGAGGGTCACCGCGTGGCGGCCGGCGGCGGCTGCCGCCAGGAAGTACGCGCGATCGGCGTCGAGGCCACGGCCCATGGTGGACAGGGGCACGGCGCTGGCCCGCAGCGCGGCGTCCAGACCGTCGGTGAGCACCCGGACGATCCGGTGCCGGGCCGCCAGGGGCGTCAGCGCCGCGTGCACCTCGGCCGCGAGGGACGGCGCCAGGTCCTCGGGCACCACCAGCTCCGCCGGGGCGAGCGCCACTCGGCCGTACGCGGTGAGGCTGTGGTGTGACACGCCCCGGTGTCGGGGGCGGGGGTCGGCGTCGGAGATGCGCAACGAGCCGACCGGCTTTCCGCCCAGCGTGGCGATCGCGTTGACCGCCTCGCCGACGGCGACGCCGGAGAAGCCCCACCGGGTTCCGGTGCCCAGGTTGCCCGGTCCCTGAGCCACGATCGCCACGTCCGCGTTCAGCACGTACCGGGCGGCGAGCAGACCGCCGTGCAGGGTGGTGGCCTCCAGGTCGCCACCGAACGCCTGCCCGACGGTGATCGTGCCGGCCAGCTCGGCCCGCAGCCCGGCGAGGGTGCGGGAGAACCAGGCGGGCAGAGCCCCGCCGTCGGTGAGCAGGTACGCCACCCGCGCCTGCGGGGCGTCGGCCCGGATACCGGCCAGGATCGCCGGGAGCGCCGAGTGCAGGTCGGCGGTGACCACCGGCAGGCCGCCCAGGTCGTCCGCGTCGGCCAGCACGTCGCGGTGCGGAGAGGCCTCCTCGTCGACGCCGAGCAGGATCGGCTGCAACGGCGTGTAGCGGGCCTTGACGAGGTGCCCGGCGTCGCGGGTGTCGGCGACGTCCGGCGGGTCCGGCGGCAGCCGGTCCGGCAGGGCGACCACCAGGGCGTACCCGCCGGTGCCCAACCCCATCAGCAGCGCGCCGGCGTTGAGCAGCACCCGGTCGCCGGGTTCGGGCGTGCCGACCAGCTCCGGGTAGGCCAGCGCCCGCATCCGCGTGCCGTCGGGCAGGTCCACGTCCAGCTCCACCGCCCCGGTCCACTGCCGTCGCAGCGTCGCCACCGTCCCCGTACGCCATCGCACCATGACGGGCACGCTAGCCGCGCGGGCGTGGCGGTCCGCGCCCGGGTGCGGGTCAGGTCGGTTCGGGGCCGCCGGCGTCCCGGGTCGGCCCGGCCTGGGTGTGCCGGGCGGTGCCGGTGGCTCCCGGCATCGAACGGGTCGGGTCGAGGAAGACGAACCTGATCTCCGGGTATCGGTTCGTCAGCCGCCGCTCGGCCTCGTCGGCGGTGGCCTCGATCTGCGCGCCGGTGGCCTCGTCGCGGAAGTCGACCTTCGCGGCGACCAGGATGTCCTGTGGGCCGAGCTGCATCGTCAACAACGTGTCGATGCGCTCCACCTCGGGCAGCCCGGCCAGATCCTGCTCGATCTCGTGGCGCAGCCGCTCCGGGACGGCCCGGCCGACCAGCAGCGACAGGTTGTTGGCGGCGAGGACCCCGGCGACCGTCAGCAGCAGGAGCCCGATCAGGATCGACGCGACGCCGTCCCACACCTCGTCGCCGGTGGCGTGCGACAGACCGACGCCGAGCCCGGCCAGCACCAGACCGATCAGCGCCGCGCTGTCCTCCAGGAAGACGGCCTTGACGGTGGTGTCGGCGGTCAGTCGCAGGAACCGCCGAGGCGTGGTCCGCCAGCGTCGGGACTCGCGGCGGACCTGCCGCACCGCCCGGGCCAGTGAGATCGACTCGATGACGAACGACACCCCGAGCACGATGTACGAGATGAGGTAGTCGCCGCTGTGCTCGTGCACCAGGATCGTGGTGACGCCGTGGGTGACGGCGAAACCGGCGCCGGCGACGAATGTGAACATGGCCGCGAAGAACGCCCAGACGTAGCTTTCCTTGCCGTACCCGAAGGGGCGTCGCTGGTCGGCCGGGCGGGCACCGCGGCGCAGCGCCTGGAAGAGCAGCACCTCGGTGGTGGTGTCGGCGACCGAGTGCGCCGCCTCGGACAGCATCGCGGCTGATCCGGAGATCAGCCCGGCGATCAGCTTGGCGACCGCGATGGCGAGGTTGGCGGCGCCGGCGACGACGACGGTGCCGACGCTCTCGCTCTCGGGCCTGGCGTCCGCTTGCGACATGGGGATCACCCTATGACCGCGGACGGCGACGCGCCGGGGGAGGCCCGATCCGAACAAGTGTGCGGCACGCCCGCGTGGGTGCACGGTGTGGGCGGGTCGGCTGCTAGCGTCTACCGCGTGTCGCGGACCCGCACCGAACGCCTGGTCAACCTGGTGATCTGCCTGCTGTCCACGCGACGGTTCCTGACCGCCGCGCAGATCGCCGCGACCGTGCCCGGTTACGAGCACGATCCGGACGACGCGCGCGACCACGAGGCGTTCCAGCGCAAGTTCGAACGGGACAAGGCCGAGCTGCGTGAGCTGGGTGTGCCACTGGAGACCGGCACGGCGAGCGCCTTCGACGCCGAGCCCGGCTACCGGATCGCCCACCGCGAATACGCGCTGCCCGACATCCTCCTCGAACCGGACGAGGCCGCCGCGGTCGGCATCGCCGCCCGGCTGTGGCAGCACGCCGGGTTGGCCGCCGCCGCGTCGTCCGGGCTCGCCAAGCTGCGTGCCGCCGGGGTGGACGTGGACCCGCAGGCGACCCTCGGCCTGGAGCCGATGGTCACTGTCGACCCGGCGTTCGCGCCGCTGACCGCCGCCGCACGGGACCGCCGCGAGGTGGGGTTCGACTACCGGGTGCCCGACCGCGACGCGCCCAGCCGGCGACGACTGCAACCGTGGGGCGTGGTCTGCTGGCGCGGCCGGTGGTATGTGGTGGGCCACGACCAGGACCGGGAGGCGACCCGCTGCTTCCGGCTGTCCCGGGTCGTCGGCGCGGTCCGGGTGACCGGCGCCCCCGGCGCGTACGAGCCGCCGGCCAACGTCGACCTGATCAGCCACGTGGCCCGCTGGTCGGGTCCGGTGGAGCGCACCGGTCGGGCCACTGTGCTGGCGGCGCCGGGGCGGGCCGCCGGGCTGCGCCGTTGGGCGGTGGAGGTGACCGCCGGGCCGGACGGCGACCGGCTGGTCCTGCCGTACGCCGACCCGGACGGGCTGGCCGGTCATCTCGTCGGCTACGGCCCGGACGTGCGGGTCCTCGACCCACCGGAGGTCCGCGAGGCGGTCATCCAACGACTCAAGGAGATCGCCGTGCGCCACGACGAGCTCGCCGTCGGCGGGGGCGCCCGGTGACCCGCCCGGCCGCCCGCAGCGGTTCCCGCGCGTCCGCCGACCGGCTGGCCCGACTGCTCAACCTGGTGCCCTACCTGCTGGCCCGGCCCGGCATCGAGATCGCCGAGGCGGCCGGTGACCTGGGAGTCACCGAGCGCCAGCTCCGGGAGGACCTGGAGCTGCTCTGGGTGTGCGGGCTCCCCGGGTACGGCCCCGGTGACCTGATCGACATGGCATTCGACGGTGACCGGGTGACCATCACCTACGACGCCGGCATCGACCGGCCGTTGCGACTGACCCCCGACGAGGCCCTCGCGCTCGTGGTGGCGTTGCGGATGTTGGCCGAGACGCCCGGGGTGGCCAACCGGGAGGCCGTCGAACGGGCCCTCGCCAAGATCGAGGCCGCGGGCGACCTGGTGGGCGCGCCGGTGGCGGTCCGGTTGCCCGGGGACACCCCGCGGGTCGAGGCGCTGCGCGCCGCCGTGGAGGGCGGCAAGGCCCTGCGGATCACCTACTACACGGCCGCCCGGGACGAGACCACCGAGCGCGTCATCGACCCGCTGCGGATGCTGATGGTCGGCGGCCGGGCGTACGTGGAGGCGTGGTGTCGGCGCGCGGAGGCCGTCCGGCTGTTCCGCGCCGACCGGATCGACGCGATCACCGAGTTGGACGAGCCGGCCACGGTGCCGCCGCAGGCCGTCCCGCACGACCTCACCGAGGGCGTGTTCCGCCCCTCGGTCGACCTGCCGCTGATCACCCTGCGCATCGGCCGGGGCGAGCGGTGGATCACCGAGTACTACCCGTGCGAGCGGGTGGAGGCCGGCGACGGCGACCAGTGGCTCGTCTCCCTGCGGGTCACCGACCTGGGGTGGGCCCGCCGGTTCGTGCTGGGCCTCGGCCCGGAGGTGACGGTGGTCGCCCCGGTCGAGTTGGCCGAGCAGGTCCGGGCGACAGCGGCCGCCGCGCTGGACGCGTACGCCGTGCCCACACCGACGGCCGTGCCCCGGCCGTCCGAGGTCGACCCGGAGCGCGCGCCGTCGGGTGACCCGGCGGTGGCCGGCCGCACCCAGTAGGCTGACCGCCGTGCTGATCTGGATCGTGCTCGCGGTGGTGCTGCTACCCCTCGTGGCGCTCGCGTTGGCCGTGCGCCCGGTGCTGGCCCGACTGCCCCGACTGCACCGCGCCGCCGTGGCGTTGCAGCGGCGGGCCGCCGAGGCCGAGGCGCTGCGGGAAACCGCCGAGGCGCTGCAACGGCGTGCCGAGGACGTCCAACGTCGCCTCGACACCACGTCCCAGCGACTCGCGGTGATCAAGGCCAAGCGCGGCTGATCGGGTACGCACCTGTCGGTGGTTGACGGATCA
Organism: Micromonospora sp. NPDC127501; assembly: GCF_040302185.1. Taxonomy (NCBI): domain Bacteria; kingdom Bacillati; phylum Actinomycetota; class Actinomycetes; order Micromonosporales; family Micromonosporaceae; genus Micromonospora; species Micromonospora sp. NPDC127501. The sequence continues at coordinate 45,172 of NZ_JBEORJ010000021.1, forward strand.
TCGCGGGTTGGTCAAGACTTCACCCTCCCGCCCAGACCACCACCACCCAGCGGGTGGCGGGCAGCCGATCCGCACGTACGATGGGCTGCGTACCACCCCCCGGACACAGAGCGACTGGAGCTTCTCATGGGTGCCCTCAAGCCGTGGCACATCGCTGTTCTCGTGGTTGTGCTGATCCTGCTCTTCGGTGCGAAGCGGCTCCCCGACGCGGCCCGTTCGCTGGGTCGGTCGCTGCGGATCATCAAGGCCGAGACCAAGAGCCTGCAGGACGACGACCGCGACCTCGCCGAGAAGGCCGACGCGCAGGCCGGCTACCAGCCGCTGCCGCCGCACGCCGGGCAGCAGGCGCCGTACGCCGGCCAGCCGCAGCAGGCCCCGTACCAGCAGGCGCCGCCGCAGCAGCCGGTCGTCGACCCGGTGCACCGCGTCCGCGACAACTGACCGAAGGGCCCCACTACCGTGGCCTTCGCACTGCGTAAACGCGGCCCGAGCACGTTCGAGCGGGCCGCCGACGGCTCGATGACGCTCATCGAGCACGTCCGCGAGCTGCGCAATCGTCTCTTCCGCGCGTCCGTGGCGATCCTGATCGGGTTCGGCCTCGGTGTGTGGTTGGCCAAGCCGGTGCTGCACCTGCTCCAGCAGCCCTACTGTGACCTGCCGCAGGCGAGGATTGTCAACGGCAAGTGTGAGTTCGTGCAGCTCGGCCCGGCCGACCTGTTCCTGCTCAACCTGAAGGTCGCGCTCTGGGTCGGGTTGATCGTGGCCGCGCCGGTCTGGCTCTACCAGCTCTGGGCGTTCATCGCGCCAGGCCTGCACCGGCACGAGCGGCGCTACGCGTACTTCTTCACCGCCCTCGCCGCGCCGCTGTTCGCGGCCGGTGCGGTGCTGGCGTACTTCGTCACGGCCAAGGGCCTGGAGTTCCTGCTCAGCATCTCGGACAGCGAGATCAGCACGACCCTGGAGATCACCAAGTACATCTCCTTCGTCACCAACCTGATCCTGTTGTTCGGAGTGGCGTTCGAGTTCCCGTTGATCGTGCTGATGCTCAACTTCGTGGGCATCGCCAGCGCCAAGCGGTTGCTCAGCTGGTGGCGCGTGGCGATCTTCGTGTTCTTCGCGTTCTCCGCCGTGGTCACCCCGACACCGGACCCGTTCGGGATGACCGCGTTGGCGCTCTGTCTCTCCGCGCTCTACTTCGGCGCGGTGGGCATCGCGTTCATCAACGACAAGCGGCGTGGGCGGGGCAAGGAGATCTACGCCGGCATCGACGACGACGAGGTGTCGCCGTTGGAGTTCGACGCGGACCCGGTCGTGGCCGGGCAGCGGGTCGACTCGACCGCACCGATCGGCGTACCCGAACCGGTCGCCCCGCCGGCACCGATCGAACGTCGCTACGACGACATGACCTGACGGCCCCGCGCCGACCGGTCCACCGACGCCGTCCCCGATTGGGGGCGGCGTCGTCGCGTCACCTCGCGCGTCGGCGGTGGGACTGACCGTGACAGCGGCTGCCCCTGGTGAACGGCGGGTGTCCGACCGGTACGGTGCTGCCCGTGACCGCAGACGATCACCTGCCCGGCCCGGTCGCCGTGCTCGCCAACCCGACCGCCGGTCGCGGACGGCACAGGGCGTTGCTGCCCCGGTTGCTGGACGGCTTGGCGGCCGCCGGGCGGCCGATCCGGCTGCTGCCGGCGTCCAGCCCCGCCGAGGCGGAGGCGGCCTGCCGGGCCGCTGTCGCCGAGGGCGCTGGCGCGTTGGTGGCGGTCGGTGGGGACGGCACCGTGCACCGGGCGTTGCAGGCGGTCGCCGGGACCGCCGTGCCGTTCGGCCCGATCCCGGCCGGCACCGGCAACGACTTCGCCCTGGACACCGGCTTCCCGGCCGACCCCCTCGCGGCGGCGGCGGTGATCGCCGAGGCGGTGCGTGACGGCCGCAGCCGACCGGTCGACCTGGCCCGGATGGTCGGGGTCGACGGCACCGAGCGCTGGTACGGGGCGGTCCTCGCGGCCGGGTTCGACGCGATCGTCAACGAGCGGGCCAACCGGATGCGCTGGCCCCGCGGCCCGCGCCGGTACGACCTGGCGATCCTGGTCGAGCTGGCCCGGCTGCGCCCACGCCGCTACGCGCTGCGTCTCGACGGGGTGCCGCACGACCTGGACGCGGTGCTCGTGGCGGTGGGCAACTGCCCCACGTACGGCGGTGGGATGCGGATCTGCCCCGACGCGGACCCGACCGACGGGCTGCTCGACGTGGTGGTGGCGGGTCGGGTCAACCGGCGGACCCTGGTCCGGGTGAAGCCGCGCATCTATCAGGGCACCCACGTCAGCCACCCGCTGGTGCGTAGCTTCCGGGCCCGCACTGTGGAGTTGGCTGCCGAGGGCATCACCTCGTACGCCGACGGGGAACGCTCCCTGCGGCTGCCGGTGACGATCAGCGCGGTTCCGGGCGCCCTGCGGCTGCTGCGTTGACCCGTACCGCCCCGATGCTGGCCGCGATGACCAGCACGATGGCGACGCATTCCAGCAGGGTCAGGGCCTGCCGCAGCACCAGCCACCCGGCGAGCGTGGCGACGGCGGGGCCTAGGCTCATCAGCACCGCGAACGTGGCGGTGGGCATCCGTCGTAGCGCCAGCAGTTCGAGGGTGTAGGGCAGCCCGGAGGCGAGCACCGCGAGGGCGGCACCGAGCGCCAGCACCGGCGGGTCGAGCAGCACCGCGCCGCCGTCGAGGATGCCCAGCGGCAGGGTGACCAGCGCGGCGAGGGTCAGCGCCAGGGCCAGCCCGTCCGCGCCGGGAAAGCGGCCGCCGACCCGGGCGCTCAGCACGATGTACGCGGCCCACATGGCGCCCGCGCCGAACGCGAAGGCCACCCCGACCGGGTCCAGCCGGTCGAAGCCGCCCTGCCCGAGCAGCGCCACCCCGGCTAGTGCGAGACCCGCCCAGCCCCAGCTGGCCAGTCGGCGGGCGGAGAACACCGACAGCGCGAGGGGGCCGAGCACTTCGAGCGTCACCGCCGGGCCCAGCGGGATGCGTTCGATGGCCTGGTAGAACAACGAGTTCATGCCGGCCAGCGCCAGCCCGAACGCGCCGGCCGCGAGCCAGGCCGAGCGGTCGTGTCCGCGCAGTCGGGGCCGGCACACGACGAGCAGCAGCACCGCCGAGATGGTCAGCCGCAGCGTCACCGCGCCCGCGACCCCGGTACGCGGGAAGAGCAACGCGGCCACGGCGGAGCCGAACTGCACCGACAGGGCCCCGCCGAGCACCAGCCCCACGGCGGCGACGCCACCGCGCCGGGCCGGTGGCGTGTCGGCCGGCGATGGCGTGGGCAGCAGGGTTTCGGTCACGGGCACGACGGTAAGGGGTCCTCGTCGGCCACCCTGCGGCGGTGTCCACCTGCGCAAAGGCGAGCTTGGTCAGGCGGCAGGGGGGCGAGAGGGATCGGGTGTGTCGCCGTCGGCCCTGCTCGCGGCTTGGGGGATACGAGAACCTCGATGGGCGGCTACCCTGCTCGGAACGGTATTGATCCACAGTTGGGAGCTGGGATGCGCCTCGACCTGGTCACGGTCTCCGCTTCGCCGCGAGAGCCCGCCCGGTACTGATCGGGCACCACCGGATCCCCGCCGGTGGTCTGGTGCTCCTCGCCGCGGAGCGGTCTCACAACGACCGTTTGGCTCGAGGAGCTACTTTGCGTGCCCTTGTATCCGCGCGTCTGGGCGCGGACTTCACCAAACTGTGGACCGCCGCCGCGGTGTCCAACGTCGGCGACGGCGTCACCATGGCCGCCGGCCCGTTACTGGTCGCCTCCATCACCGACAACCCGGCACTCATCGCCGGAGCCGTCTTCGCGCAGCAACTGCCCTGGCTGCTGTTCGCCCTGATCAGTGGCGCATTTGTCGACCGACTCGACGGACGCCGCCTGGTCGTGGTCGTAAACCTGGCGCGCGCCGCAGCCCTGGCGGGGTTGGCGGCCACCATCGCGACCGACACCGTCACCGTGATCATCATCTACGTGGTGCTCTTCCTGCTGGGTGCTGGCGAAACCCTCGCGGACACCGCCATGGGTGCCCTACTCCCGGCGGTGGTCGCCCCCGACGATCTGGCGAGCGCCAATGCCCGGCTCTACGCGAGTTTCACCGTCGGCAACCAGTTCGTGGCCAAGCCGCTTGGCGCCTGGTTGTTCGTCATCTCCGCCGCCGTACCGTTCGGCGTCGACGCGCTCACCTTCGCGATCTCCGCAGCGCTGATAGCGGGTATCGGACGAGTTCCGGTCTCCGAGAAACCCCGTCGGCGGACGTCGCTGCGCACCGAGGTCGCGGCCGGTGTGCGGTGGTTGTGGCGGCACCGCCTGCTGCGGACCCTCGCCCTCACCATGGGCCTGGGCAACGTCGCGTTCGGTGCCGCCTTCGCCGTTTTCGTGCTCTACTGCCAGCAACGTCTAGGTGTATCCGGTCTCGGCTACGGTGTCCTGCTGACCACGTTCGCGGTCGGCGGACTGTTCGGTACGACGGTCGCCGCGAAACTGACCCGTGCGTCAGGCAGCGCCGCCCTGCTCCGGGCCGGCCTGATCATCGAGGTCGTCACGCACGTGTCCCTTGCGATCACGACGACACCGTGGATCGTCGCCGTCGTCCTGGTCGTTTTCAGCATCCACGCCATGGTGTGGGGCATCACCGTCACCTCGGCCCGGCAGCGGGTCGTGCCGCCGCACCTGCGCGGCCGCGTAGGCAGCGTGTACGCGTTGCTGGATCTCGGCGGAGCCGCGCTGGGGTCGCTCCTCGGCGGACTGTTCGCCAGCGTCTGGGAGATCACCACGCCGTTCTGGATCGCCGCCGCCGTGATGGTGACTATCACTGTCCTCGCCTGGCGTCCCCTGCGCGAAGCAGGAGCCGTCTGAGCGCCCTTCCCCCGGTTCCGAGCGGCGGCGTCTCGCCGCTCGGAACCGGGGGAGCCGGGGTAGCGCTCCAAAGGCCCTGACCGCGCTGGTCGTGCGCTGCGGGACCAGAGCGACACGGCGGCAGGTGTTCGCCAGCGCCTACATCACCCAGGCCGTCCGCGACCGGATGCGGCTGGACGCCCTGGACGCGGAGCTGGCCCATCAGGGCATCCCGATCACCGAGCAGGGTGTGGCCGAGGCACGCGCCCCAGGACCGCCGTGGAGGCCGACTGGTCGCCGGAGCGCCGCAGCGCTCTTCGCGAGCGAGTCCGCCAGCACACGCTGGACGCCGCCGGAACGCCCGAACAACCGACCGCGTGAGCCCCGAGGACGACCGACCGGTCCGGCTCGTGCTGGACCGGTCGCTGGCCGTACTCGAAACGACGCCTCGATCCTGACCGGGGGGATCGGTACGGCGACGGCGACCTACCGGTGATTCACATCCCGAACTGGTGGCACGCCGGTGCCCGGTCAGGCCGGCAGGGCGAGGTCGAGCACGGCGCCCAGCCCGTTTTCCCGGCCCGGCTCGGCCGCCGGGAGCACCAGCACCGAGCAGCCGGCGGCCACCGCACCCGCGTCGGCCGGGGTGTCACCGACCATCAGGGTCTGCTCCGGGTCGACGCCCAGCATGCCGCAGGCACGCCAGAAGATCGCCGGGTCGGGTTTGCAGCGCCCCACCTCGTAGGAGAGCACGAACGCGCCGACCAGGTCGGTCAGCCCCCAGGCGTCGAAGTGTGGCCGCAGGTCGAAGCCGATGTTGCTGACCACCGCCACCGGCACCCCGGCGTCGCGCAGCGCGGTGAGCGTGGGGGCGGTGTCGGCGTACGGCAGCCAGCCCTCGGTGGTCAGCAGCCGCTCGTAGAGCGCGTCGGCGAAGCCGTCGATGCCGGCGTCGACGGTCTCGGCCAGCCCGGTGTACGCGCCCCGGTGGGCGTGTTGGTAGAGGTCCCGGTCCGCCCACAGTTCGGCGAGTCGGGGCGGCACCCGTGCCGGCAGTGGCCCGCCGGCGCGGCCGGCGGTCAGCAGTCGGTCGGCCAGTGAGGTGGCGCGGACCCGGTCCAGGGTGACGCCGCACGCCGCCGCGGCCTTCAACACCCACCGCTGGGGGTCCTCCACCTGGGCCAGGGTGCCGTGGAAGTCGAAGAGCACCGCCTTGACAGGGCGTCGGGACGCCCGGCGGGCGGCGGGCGCCTCGGCGGTGCCCGGCGGACTGGTCTGGGGCGGTTCGGCATGGTCCGGCACGCCGTGCACCCTACCGACCGCCCCCGACCGTGCCTCCGGACGGCCTTGTGGGGTGACATGACTCGGCACGCACTAATCTTGGTGCCATGTCGAGCCCCGCCGAGCGGTACGCAGCGGCGCGCCGCAAGGCCGCACAAGCCGCACAGTTTCCGGCGCTGGACGAGTTCGCCCTCGAGTTGGGGTTCGACCTCGACGACTTCCAGCGGGAGGCGTGCCAGTCGCTGGAGCGGGGCAGCGGTGTGCTGGTCTGCGCTCCCACCGGCGCCGGTAAGACGGTGGTCGGGGAGTTCGCCGTCCACCTGGCGTTGCGTGGGCGGCCCGACGACCCGGTGCCCGCCGCCGACGCGACGACCCCGTCGGCCCGGCGCAAGTGCTTCTACACCACGCCGATCAAGGCGTTGTCCAACCAGAAGTACCACGACCTGGTCGCCCGGTACGGCGCCGAGCAGGTCGGTCTGCTGACCGGCGACAACGCGATCAACGGCGACGCGCCGGTGGTGGTGATGACCACCGAGGTGCTGCGCAACATGCTCTACGCGGGCTCCAGCACCCTCCAGGGCCTCGCGTACGTGGTGATGGACGAGGTGCACTACCTGGCCGACCGGTTCCGCGGCGGGGTCTGGGAAGAGGTGATCATTCACCTGCCCGCCTCCGTCACCCTGGTCTCGTTGTCGGCGACCGTCTCCAACGCCGAGGAGTTCGCCGACTGGCTGGTCACCGTGCGCGGCGAGACCGCCGTGGTGGTCAGCGAGCACCGGCCGGTGCCGTTGTGGCAGCACATGCTGGTCGGTAAGCGGATGTTCGACCTGTTCCACGACGCGGACGCCGCCCGCAAGCACGACGTGCACCCGGAGCTGCTGCGCTACACCCGGGAGACCGTGCGGCGGCTGGAGTTGGGTGAGGGGCGCAGCGCCGGGCCCGGTGCCGGTCGGCGTGGCCCGCGCTGGCGTGGCCCGATGCGCCCGGACATCGTCGACCGACTGGACCGGGAGGGTCTGCTACCGGCGATCCTGTTCATCTTCAGCCGGGCCGGTTGCGCCGCTGCGGTGCAGCAGTGTCTCGCCGCCGGGCTGCGGCTCACCTCGGCGGAGGAGCGGGCCGAGATCCGCCGGGTCGTGGAGTCGCGGGTCACCGCCATTCCCGGCGAGGACCTGTCGGTCCTGGGCTACTGGGAGTGGCTGGACGGCCTGGAGCGCGGCCTGGCCGCCCACCACGCCGGCATGCTGCCGGTGTTCAAGGAGATCGTCGAGGAGCTGTTCGTCCGCGGCCTGGTCAAGGCGGTCTTCGCCACCGAGACGCTGGCGTTGGGCATCAACATGCCGGCCCGCTGCGTGGTGCTGGAACGGCTGGTCAAGTACAACGGCGAGGCGCACGTCGACCTGACCCCGGGGGAGTACACGCAGCTCACCGGGCGCGCCGGCCGCAGAGGCATCGACGTGGAGGGGCACGCCGTCGTGGTGTGGTCTCCGGAGACCGACCCACGGCACGTGGCCGGGCTCGCGTCCACCCGCACCTATCCGCTGCGCTCCAGCTTCCGGCCGTCGTACAACATGGCGGTGAACCTGGTCGGCACTGTCGGCGCGGAGCCGGCCCGGGCCCTGCTGGAGTCCTCGTTCGCCCAGTTCCAGGCGGACCGGTCGGTGGTCGGCCTGGCCCGGCAGGTGCAGCGCAACACCGAGACCATCGAGGCGTACGGCGCGGAGGCCGCCTGCCACCACGGCGACTTCGACGAGTACTTCGCGCTGCGGGTGGCGATCGCCGACCGGGAGAAGGCGATCGCCCGACAGGGGCAGACCCAGCGCAAGGCCGCCGCGGTGGCCTCGTTGGAGCGGCTGCGGGTGGGCGATGTGATCCGGGTGCCGTCGGGCCGGCGGGCCGGGCTGGCCGTGGTGCTGGACCCGGCGACCGGTGGGTTCGGTGAGCCCCGGCCGCTGGTGCTCACCCAGGACCGTTGGGCCGGGCGGGTCAGCCCCGGCGACTTCACCACTCCGGCCGAGGTGTTGGCCCGGATCCGGGTGCCCAAGCACTTCAACCACCGGTCCCCGGGCGCCCGGCGGGATCTCGCCGCCGAGGTCAGCGGCACCGGTCTGGATCGGCACGGCGGCCGACGCGGCGGCCGTTCCCGGCAGGTGACCGGTGAGGACCACCAGATCACCCAGCTCCGCACCGAGCTGCGTCACCACCCCTGCCACGCCTGCCCCGAGCGCGAGGAGCACGCCCGCTGGGCGGAGCGGCGTCGACGGCTGGAGCGCGACACCGAGGAGCTGCGCGAGCGCGTCAGTGGTCGTACGGGGTCCCTCGCTCGAACGTTCGACCGGATCGTGGCGCTGCTGACCGAGCGTGGCTACCTCGCCCGCGACGGCGCGGTCACCGACGCCGGTCGGATGCTGGGCCGGATCTGGACCGAGGCGGACCTGCTGGTCGCCGAGTGCCTGCGCCGGGGGGTGTGGAACGGGTTGTCCCCGGCCGAGCTGGCCGCCGCGGTGTCCGTGGTGGTGTTCGAGGCGCGCCGCGATGTCGACGAGCGCGCGTCACTGCCGCGCGGGCCGGTGGCTGACGCGGTGGACGAGACGCTGAAGCTGTGGGGGGAGATCGAGGCGGACGAGGCGGCGCGGGGGCTGACGGCGACGCGGGAGCCGGACCTCGGTTTCGCCTGGCCCGTCTACCGGTGGGCCCGGGGCGAGGCGTTGGCCAAGGTGCTCGGCAGCGGTCACGAGATCGATGGTGAAATGCCCGCCGGTGACTTCGTCCGGTGGGCCCGACAGGTCGTCGACCTGCTCGGTCAGATTGCCGACTCTGGTGGTGCCACAACGGAGCTGCGGTCGACGGCTCGACAGGCTATAGCGGCCGTCAACCGAGGTGTTCTCGCGTACCACACGTCAGCCTGACAATCACGCTCAGTCATTATCGTCGAGGAATCGACGCAGCGGACGGTCACCGCAACGGCACCCCTCGGATAGCCCCCGGGGCGCTGTTGCGCCTGATCACAGCACCCCTGATCATTGCCGAGGCGTCTTGTTGACGCGCCGGTAACGAATGGGGAGACAGCCGCCGTGGCGGAGATCAATCACTTTGAGTACGGATGGATCACGCCCGGGCTGAGCTACGCGCTGTCCGTGCTCGGCTCGATCCTCGGGCTGGTCTGCGCCGGGCGCATCCGCACGGCCGGGACGAGCGGTCAGCGGGCGTGGTGGGGCCTGCTGGCGGCCTGGGCGCTGGGCGGCACCGCCATCTGGGCGATGCACTTCATGGCCATGCTGGGCTTCGCCGTCGAGAACACCCGGATCCGGTACGACGTGCCGCTGACCGCGGCCAGCACGGCCATCGCCGTGGTGGCGGTCGGTATCGGCCTGGCCATCGTGGGCACCGGCCGCCTGAATCCGCTACGCCTGATCGCCGGCGGTATCTTCACCGGCGCCGGCGTGGCCTCCATGCACTACACCGGCATGGCCGCCATGCGTCTCAACGGCAGCCTCGGCTACGACACGGTCCGGGTCGTGCTCTCGGTGGTCATCGCCGTGGTGGCGTCCACCGTCGCGCTGTGGCTCGCGATGACCGTCCGGCGGCGGTTGGCGATCTTCGCCTCCGCGCTGGTCATGGGGATCGCCGTCAACGGGATGCACTTCACCGGCATGAGCGCCCTGTCGGTGCACCGGCACGAGCAGGCCGGTGAGGTGACCGGCGCCGGGGTGAGCACCCTGCTGGTGCCGATCGTGCTGGCGGTGCTCTTCGGGGTGGTCGGTCTGCTCTACGCGTTGCTCGCGGCCCCGACCGACGACGACCGGGCTGCCGCCGCGTACCTCGACGGGCGGCGACTCGCGGAACCGGCGCCCTCGACGCCCACCGCTACCCCCGACCCGGTCGGGTTGCGCGCCCGCTCCACCCTCGGCCAGCCGGGTACTCCGTTCCCGTCCCGCCGGGACACGCCGCCGCGCTGACGTCGTGCGTCGGCCCGCGCCGTCCGCGCCCGCTGGGGAGGCGGATCAGGCCGGTCCCCGGCCGGGGCGGCTGCGGTCGATCGCGAGGGTGACCAGCAGCCCGGGGTGATCGGTCGTCCCGTGCATGGGCACCAGACCGCGACAGCAGAGCGTGATGTCGGTGGTCGCCGTGACGTGTTGCAGTCCGCCGTCGTCGACCCGCTGATGGCCCGGCGGGGTGCAGGACCGCACGTCGGGGTCGTGGCCGGCGCGCAGGTTCAGGTCGCCACCCAGCACGGTGGGCCCGTACCCGGCCGTGCGGCCGAGCGTCGGCAGGATGGTGTCGAGCAGGTGGTCGCACTGGGTGAGCGCGATGCGGTAGCCGGTGGCCGACAGGTGCGTGGTGCAGGCGAGCAGGGCGCCATCGACGTCGACGCAGAGCCAGGCTCGTTCCTCGGGGTCCGCGAGGTCCTGCGTCGGGTGGGTTCCGGCGTACACGGTGCTCGGGGTGGCCGGTGTCCGCACGTGGGTCAGCAGCCCGATGCCGAACCGTTGGCCGTTGCGACAGCGGGTGTCGTCGCCGCTCGGACGGTCGCCGGCGGCCTGGAACGCGGCCACGACCCTCCGCCCAGGGTGGACGGTTTGAAAGACGCCGTGCAGGGCGGTCAGGTCACCCGCGCAGATCTCGTTGAGGGTGACCAGGTCGGGTGCCTCGATGCTGATCACCTCGGCGGCCCTGGCCATCGCCCGGCCGGTGTAGCAGCCGGCGCGGCCACTGTTGCAGAGGTTCAGTTGGAGCATCCGTAGGACGGTGGGCTGCGCGGCGTCGGTGCGCCCGGCCGGCGATGCGCCCGGCCGGTTGGCCGGGAGTGCGGCGGCGGCGAGTAGGCAGCCCACGGCCAGGGTTCGGCGCAGGAACCGGTACGGACGGGCGGCCACACGGACTCCGGGGTGCGCGAGGCGACAGTCATCGCCGGGGTGCCAGTGATCCTACTGGCGGCCGGTCGGCGATCGGGATCCAGAGCGGTGGGCCGAGGGGGCACGCCCGCGTCGCGTACCCCCTCGGGTCGCTCAGTGGGCGCGGACCGCGACGACGGTGTAGGGCGTGGTGGGGGTCGGCGGTGTGGTGAACCGGGCGTTGGGCAGGTAGAGCCGGCCCAGCGCCTTGGCCACTGTGGTGGGTACGTCGAAGTTCGGATCGGTGATGGTGCCGGTGAGCGTTCCGGCGGTGCCGGCGTGGTTCAGTCGGACCACCGCGATCTGGTTGAGGCGGTTCTGCACGACGTACAGGGTGCGGCCGAGCAGTAACAGTCCATCGCCGTTGGTGAAGGTGTGGCCCGGCACGTCCACGACCGTGCTCGCCCCGGTCGCCGGGTCGACCCGATACAGGGTGCCGGTGGTGGACTGGACGACGATCAGCGCCCGGCCGTCGGGTGTGGTGGCGATGCCGTTGAGGTTCACTCCGGTGCCGACCTGCTCGTACGCGCCGGTCAGGGTGATCGTGGTGAAGGCGTCGGCGGGGGGCAGCGCCCCGCCGCGACCGAGCGGCACCCGGTAGAGCACCGGCCGGTTCGAGTCGGTGAAGTACGCGGCGTCCCGGGTCAGCACGACGTCGTTGACGAACGTCGGGGCGGTGGCGAACTGGTAGCGGGCCAGAACTTCACCGGTACGGGTGTCGAGCACGCGAGCGTCGCCAGCCGTGCCACCGGAGACGAAGAGTCGGCCGCGCCTGTCGACCTTGAGGCCGAGCGACGGCGTGCCGGTGGCCGCGCCGATCGTCGTGCCTTGGCCGGTGACCAGGTCGACGCGCTGGATGGCGCCGGTAGCGCGGGAGCCGAAGTAGGCGTACCGGCCGGCGGTGGCGATGCCCTCGGGCTGGAAGCCGTCGGGAAGGGCGATGACGGTCGGCGGTCGGCTCACCGGGTGCGCCTGCGCCGGCGCGACGGCGACGGTGGCCAGCATGGCGGCGGTCAACGCGCCGCCGAGCGTGGTGCGGAGGGGGCGGTTCACTGTGCTCCTTCCGGGCGGAAGCGGCACGAGCCGACACGTCCGCCACGTTCACTGGGGCCAGGACCCTCCCCACTGTACGACCGTTGGCGGGCGTCCGCCCGGCGTCACCGGCGCGGCCTTCGGGTGACCGCGCCGGTGAGCCCGTCGAGCGGGCGGAGGTCAGGCGTTGCGGACCAGCCTCCACCGGTTGTCCGCGCTGCCGTTGTCCGGATCCTGCACGGCCTGCGCTCCCCAGGCGGTCGACGCGTTCAGGATCCCGAGCAGCTTGTTGCTGTTGACGTTGCGGATCTTGTAGGTGCCGTCGCCGTTGTCCACGAGGACCCACCGGTGATCGGCGGTGCCGTTGTCGGCCCACTGCAGGACCCGGGCGTTGTCGGCGGTGGACATGTTCTCCACGCCCAGGACCTTGCCGCTGTTGACGTTGCGGAACCGAACCGCGTTGCCGTCGGTGATGACCACCCAGTTGTGGTCCGCGGTGCCGCTGTCGCCCCACTGCACGGCCAGGCCACCGTCGGCCGTGGACATGTTCTGGACACCGAGGACCAGCCCGGTGCCGACGTTGACCAGGCGGTAGCTGCCGGTGGGCCCGCCGCTGCCGCTGGTGTTCCAGTAGACCGTGTAGTTGTAGCCGTGGGCGTCGTAGAAGGGGGCGAGGTTCACCGCGGACCCGTTGGCGCTGGCGGTGAACGCGAGCGAGGTGGTGCTGGTCCGGGTGACCGAGGAGACGGTGAGGGTGGGCAGCGTGCTCAGGGCCGTGTTGCCGTAGTTGCCGGCCAGCACCGTGGGGCCGTACGTGACCGCGCCGACGTTGGCGTTGTCGTTGGCGGCCTTGACGGCGACCTGCATCGGCAGCCGCACGGTGACGGTGTCGCCCGCCGCCCAGGTGCGCGTGACCGTGGCGTAGCTGCCCGGTGTGGTGGTGACGTTCTCCACCGTGCCGTTGACGGCGATCGTCGCGCCGCTGGTCCAGGACGGGATCCGCACCCGGATGCTCCACGACCCGCTCATCGAGCCGGACAGGGTCAGCGTGGTGGTGTCACTGACCGGGAAGCTGGTGGTCTGGGTGACCGTGATGCCGCGCTGCGTCCAGTTCAGCACCGACGGCGTGAACAGGTTCACGCTCAGTGTGGTGCCGTTGTAGAAGTAGATGGAGTCCATCAACCTGGTGTTGATCTCCAGGCCGGTGCCCTGGCAGCACCAGAACGAGTTGTAGTCGGTGCTCCAGGTGCCGCCTCCCCACGCCGGGCCCACACCGCGACGTCCGCCCGGCCGCAGCGGGGTGAAGTAGGTGATGTGGCCGTGGCTGTCGGCCGGGTTCTGCCCGCCGATCAGGTGGTTGATCAGCGCGCGCTCGTAGAAGTCGAAGTAGTCCGCCCGGTTCGGGTCGAGCAGCCACAGCTCGCGGGTCAGCTTGAGCATGTTGAACGTGTTGCACTGCTCGCAGGTGTCGTTGCTGAGGTAGCCGGCGATGGCGTTCGGCGGCCGGAAGTGCTCCGCCTGGCTGTTGCCGCCGATGACATACGTGTGCGCGCCGACGGTGATTCGCCACGCGTTGCTGGCGATGTCCCGGTAACGGGTGGTCCCGGTGGCCTTGTACTCCCGGGCCGCCCCGATCCACTTGGGCACCTGCGTGTTGGCGTGCAGCCCGTTGAGCTGGTCCTGGCCCGAGGCCAGGGGGTTGAACACGGAGTTGTGGTCGAACCGCTGCGCGGTGGCGAGCCACCGGCTGTCGCCGGTCTGCTGGTAGATGTCGGCGAGCACGTCGTTCATGCCCCCGAACTCGGTGCCCAGCATCGACTGCATCTGGCTGGAGCTCAGCCGGCTGGTCCGGGTGTCGACCCAGCCGGCGAGGGCCAGCAGCACCGTACGGGCCTGGGTGTTGCCGATGTAGCGCCAGACGTCGAGCAGGCCGGCGAGGGTCTTGTGGATGCAGTAGTAGGGCACGTTGCCGTTGGAGAGCGTCCGTGCCTCGAGCGCGGTGAAGTCGGACTCCGGGAAGCCGGAGAGGTAACCCGCGCCGAACCCGGCGGCGGAGTTGTTGGCCTGGCACTTGGCCAATTCGGCCACCATGTAGTTGGCCTTGTCCCGGCAGGTCGTGTCGCCCAGCACCGCGTACGCGTACGCCCAGGCGCTCAGGAAGTGGCCCTGCATGTGGGTCCGGAACGGGAAGTTCGGCGCGTCCCAGCCCCCGTTGGTGGCGGCGCCGTTGGTGGACAGCCGGTGGTTGGCGCGGAAGTTGTAGAGCATCCGGTCGACGTCGACGAACCGTAGGTAGTTCAGCGTCCGGGTCTGGTTGTCCATCCAACGGCCGGCGGTGAGTCGTACCTGACCCGGGTCGAACGCGTACGCCGAGACGCCGATGTCGGAGCGGGCCGGGGGCACGACGGCCGCGGACGCGCTCCCGGGGGAGAGGGCGACGCCGCTCGCGGAGACCACCACGGTGGCTCCGGCGGCCTGAAGCAGGTGGCGGCGGCTGAGGGGCAGGGGTGGCATGGGGAACCTCCAGGTGGCCGGGTACGTCGGGCCCGCCATCGATGACGGTGGGTCGTCGGCGGCAGAGGGGCCGACGCCGGGTGTGGTGGGGTGGGTGGGACGTGGATCGCCGTGAACGCCGGGTGCCCACCCCTGCGCTTATCGCGGCACATCGATGTGATCGCTAACATAGTTCGTCGTTAACACGCCCGCAACCCCCGGGGCACCCCGCCGACCCATTCCCGCGACGACCTGGCCGAGGCCCTCCGCGTCAGGTGGCGGATGTGGTCCGAAGCGGACATCAGGCGGGCTCGCGATCATCGGCCCATTACCGTGCGTGACGGTTGGCGGTGGCCTTCCCTCCGTTGACGCCCGTGCGGTCGCTCAGTACCGTGCATCGTAAATCTTCGATGTCAACGTTGATACCTCGGTGCTGCGGTGTGGTTACGACGGTCATCCGCGCCTCGCAAAAATCCAGTTCAGATGGGGGAGGGGGCATTCGCCAAAGGCTGTTAGCGCTAACACAGTCGCCGATCGTGCTGCCCGGTGCAGGAACGGCGAAGCCCGTTCGAGCGGCCGCCGGGACGGCGGTGGCTCGTCCAGTCAGACATCCACACGCGCACTCTCTGTGGGAGTAATGGTGAAAGTGAAGGATCGAACCACAACTCGGGCCACCCGCCGGGCCAGGCGCGCCATCGCCTGGCTGGCAAGCATGGCCTGTCTTCTCGCACTGATCCCGGGGACGGCCAAGGCCGACAACCCCATCGTCCAGAACATCTACACCGCCGACCCGGCGCCCATGGTGCACAACGGCCGGGTCTACCTCTACACCGGACATGACGAGGACGGTTCCACCTATTTCACGATGCGTGAGTGGCGGGTGTACTCGTCCGCCGACATGGTGAACTGGACCGATCACGGATCGCCGATGAATCTGGCGACATTCGCGTGGGCGGACGCCAACGCGTGGGCCGGGCAGGTCGTTCCGCGAAACGGAAAGTTCTACTGGTACGTGCCGGTACGCCAGCGCTCCAACGGGCAGATGGTCATCGGCGTCGGGGTGTCCGACAGCCCGACCGGGCCGTTCCGCGACGCGCTCGGTCGACCATTGGTCGGCAACAACGAAATCGACCCACACGCGTTCATCGACGATGACGGGCAGGCGTATCTGTACTGGGGTAACCCGGGTCTGTGGTACGTGAAGTTGAACCCGGACATGATTTCGTTCTCGGGCAGTGCGACACGCATTCCACTCACGACGGCGGGGTTCGGTACCCGTAACGGTAATGCGAGTCGGCCGACGCTGTACGAGGAGGGGCCGTGGGTGTTCAAGCGCAACGGGTTGTACTACAACGTGTTCGCGGCGGAGTGCTGCTCCGAGTTCATCGCGTACTCCACAGCGACCGGGCCGACGGGGCCGTGGACATATCGGGGAACGATCATGCCGCGGCAGGGCGCCAGCTTCACCAATCACGCGGGTGTGATCGATTTCCAGGGTGGTTCGTATTTCTTTTATCACAACGGGGCGTTGCCCGGTGGCGGTGGTTACACCCGTTCGGTCGCGGTGGAGAAGTTCAGCTACACCAGCAACGGCCTGTTCCCGACCATCACGATGACGAACACCGGCGCCCCGCAGGTGGGCACCCTGAACCCGTACGTGCGACAGGAGGCCGAGACGATCGCCTGGGGCTCGGGGATCGAGACCGAGGCGTCCAGCGAGGGCGGGATGAACGTCGGTTGGATCGAGAACGGCGACTACATCAAGGTCAAGGGCGTCGCGTTCGGCGCGGGTGCGACCTCGTTCAGCGCCCGGGTCGCATCGGCCACCAGCGGCGGCCGGATCGAGGTACGCCTCGACAGCGCCAACGGCCCGACCGTGGGCACCTGCACCGTGGGCGGCACCGGCGGGTGGCAGACCTGGAACACCACCACCTGCGGGGTCAGCGGAGCGACCGGCACCCATGACCTTTACCTGCGCTTCGCCGGCGGCAGCGGCAACCTGTTCAACATCAACTGGTGGCAGTTCAGCGGCACCGGCGGCAGCGCCGCGAACCTGCTCACCAACGGCGACGTGGAGAACGGCACGACGGGCTGGGGTGTGCACGGCAGCGGCACCCTCGCCAGGAACACCACAGTCGTGCACGGCGGCAGCGGATCGTTGTCGATCACCGGCCGGACCGGTGCCTGGAACGGCCCCAGTCAGGATGTGACCGCCAAGCTCACCAACGGCAGGAGCTTCACCACCAACGTCTGGGTACGAGCGCAGAGCGGCACCCCGTCGGCGAAGGCGACGTTGTCGCTGACCGCGAACGGTACGACGAACTACCTCCAGCTGACGCCGGCGGTGGGGGCGAACGTCAATGGCTGGACCCTGCTCACCGGCACCACGACGGTGTCGTGGAGCGGCACGCTGACCAGCGCCACCTTCTACGTCGAGACGGCCGAGGGCACCGACAGCCTCCTGGTCGACGACGCCTCGTTCCAGTGACGGGTGCTGCCGGAGCCGTGCTCGGCGCGGCTCCGGCAGCACGGCGACGTGCCCCACCACTGCGAGGAGCGACAGGTGGCCCGGTGCGGTTGGTGACGACTTGACGAACGGCATGTTATCGCTCACAGTCGATGCTTGAGGGTAGCCGCACCTGTGGTTCACCGGGCGAACCTGCTGTGGCACCTCGACCCGCGACGTCCGCCCAGGGCATGCCGGACGTCGGGTCAGGACTCCCCGCACCGCTGCCGCGACGGCGACCGTTGCTGACGTCTCCCATGTCGCAGGAGCAGATTCGGGCGTGCGTCTCCATCGCTGCACCACCACAGAGAAGGAATCCGCATGAATCACAGAAGAGCCCTGCGAGCGGCGGTGACCATCGCCGTTGCCGGCGCCCTCGCCGCCGGCATGACGATGACGCTGACCTCCACGGCCAGCGCCGGCACGACCCTCCGGGCCTCGGCGGCCGAGAAGGGCCGTTACTTCGGCGCGGCCGTCGCGACGGGCAAGCTCTCCACCAGTGTGTACGCGACCATCCTGAACCGTGAGTTCAACAGTGTCGTGGCCGAGAACGAGATGAAGTGGGACGCCACCGAGCCGCAGCAGGGTCGGTTCAGCTACACCGGTGGTGATCGTCTGGTCAGTCACGCGCAGGCCAACGGCATGAGCGTGCGGGGCCATGCGTTGCTGTGGCATCAGCAGCAGCCGGGCTGGGCGCAGGGCATGTCGGGCAGCGCGTTGCGCAACGCGGCGATCAACCACGTCACGCAGGTGGCGACGCATTTCCGCGGGAAGATCCACTCGTGGGACGTGGTGAACGAGGCGTTCGCCGACGGTGGTAGCGGTGGGCGTCGTGACTCGAACCTGCAGCGCACCGGCAACGA
>NZ_JBEORJ010000022.1:0-62254 GCF_040302185.1 Micromonospora sp. NPDC127501
GACGACCGTGCCCACGCAGGGATCAAGCCTGACCGCCCGGAGTGGGCACGGTCGGCCGCAGCCCCCAACCGCAACCAAAGGCGAAGAACCATGACCCCGCGAACACTGCTGACCATCGCCGGCTCGGACTCCGGCGGCGGCGCGGGCATCCAGGCCGACCTCAAGGTCTTCGCCGCGCTGGGCGCGTACGGCACCAGCGTCCTCACGGCGGTCACCGCGCAGAACACCCGAGGTGTCGACGCGGTGCTGCCGCTGCCCCCGCGCACTGTCACCGAGCAGTTGGACAGCGTGCTCACCGATTTCACCGTCTGCGCCGTGAAGACGGGGATGCTCGGCACCCCGGCGATCGCGGACGTGGTGGCCGAGGCCGCCCGGGACGGCCGGTTGCCTCAACTCGTCGTCGACCCGGTGCTGGTCGCCACGAGCGGTCACCGGCTCGGCGTGGTGGGCGCGGTGGAGCGGCTGCTGCCGTACGCCAGGGTGGCGACCCCGAACTGCGCGGAGGCCGCGGCGATCACCGGACGCCCGGTCGACGACGTGGCCGCGATGGTCGTGGCCGCCGAGGCCCTGGTGGCCGGCGGCCCGGAGTACGTGGTGGTCACGGGCGGTGACCTGGACGGGGGCGAGGCGGTCGACGTGCTGCACGGCGGCGGCGTCACCACCCTGTTGCGCGCACCCCGGGTGACCACCCGGCACACCCACGGCACCGGGTGCTCGTTCTCGGCGGCGATCGCGGTGCGGCTCGGTCTGGGCGATCCGGTGCCGGCCGCCGTGGGGGCCGCCAAGGAGTACGTGCTCCGTGCGCTGACCGGCGCGCGGGGTTGGGAGCTGGGCGCGGGGCGTGGGCCGCTGAACCACTTCGGCTGGTCCGCTTGATCACCAGGGAGGCTGTCATGCACGCACGAGGCAAGGTGTACGTCGAGGGTTCGCGGCCGGATGTCCGGGTGCCGTTCGCGGAGGTGGGGCTGACCGGGGACCTGCCGCCGGTGCGGCTCTACGACACGTCCGGCCCTGGTTCGGACCCGGAGGTGGGGCTGCCGCCGCTGCGCGGGCCGTGGATCGCCGAGCGGGGTGACGTGGCCCCGGTGCGGGGTGCGGGCACACCACTCGCCGGGGTGGACGGTCGTCGGCCCACCCAGCTCGCGTACGCGCGGGCCGGTGTGGTGACGCCGGAGATGGAGTTCGTGGCGATCCGGGAGAACGTCGAACCGGAACTCGTGCGGGCCGAGATCGCCGCCGGTCGGGCGGTGCTCCCGCTCAACGTCAACCACCCGGAGTGCGAGCCGGCGATCATCGGTAAGGCGTTCCTGGTGAAGGTGAACGCCAACATCGGCACCTCGGCGGTCAGCTCGTCGGTCGCGGAGGAGGTCGAGAAGCTGACCTGGGCCACCCGCTGGGGCGCGGACACGGTGATGGACCTGTCCACGGGCAAGCGGATCCACGAGACCCGTGAGGCGATCGTGCGGAACTCGCCGGTGCCGATCGGGACGGTGCCGATCTACCAGGCGCTGGAGAAGGTCGGCGGCGACCCGGTGAAGTTGAGCTGGGAGGTGTTCCGGGAGACCGTGATCGAGCAGGCTGAGCAGGGCGTGGACTACATGACGGTGCACGCCGGGGTGCTCCTGCCGTACGTGCCGCTGGCCGTGGACCGGGTGACCGGGATCGTGTCCCGAGGCGGTTCGATCATGGCGGCGTGGTGCCTGGCGCACCACGAGGAGAACTTCCTCTACACCAACTTCGAGGAACTGTGCGCGCTGCTCGCGCGCTACGACGTGACGTTCTCCCTCGGCGACGGGCTGCGCCCCGGGTCGATCGCCGACGCCAACGACGAGGCGCAGTTCGCCGAGCTGCGCACCCTCGGTGAGCTGACGAAGATCGCCTGGGCGTACGACGTCCAGGTGATGATCGAGGGCCCCGGTCACGTTCCGATGCACAAGATCAAGGAGAACGTGGACCTTCAGCAGGAGTGGTGCCACGAGGCACCCTTCTACACGCTCGGTCCGCTGACCACCGACATCGCGCCAGCGTACGACCACATCACCTCGGCGATCGGCGCCGCGATGATCGGCATGTTCGGCACCGCGATGCTCTGCTACGTCACGCCGAAGGAGCACCTTGGCCTGCCCGACCGGGACGACGTGAAGGCGGGCGTGATCGCGTACAAGATCGCGGCACACGCAGCGGACCTGGCCAAGGGGCACCCCGGCGCGCAGGCCTGGGACGACGCCCTGTCGAAGGCGCGGTTCGAGTTCCGCTGGGAGGATCAGTTCAACCTCTCGCTGGACCCGGAGACGGCGCGCTCGTACCACGACGCGACCCTGCCCGCGGAGCCGGCGAAGACCGCGCACTTCTGCTCGATGTGTGGCCCGAAGTTCTGCTCCATGAAGATCACCCAAGAGCTCAAGGAGTACGCGGCACGCGGCATGAAGGACAAGTCGGAGGAGTTCGTCTCCGGCGGGAGCCGGGTCTACCTACCGCTCGCCTGACCCACCCACGCAGGGTGATCGACCCGGGTTCATTGATGTCGGGGTGTCCGGCCGCGTGGGATAGCCCGATATCAGTGAACCCGAGTCGATCAAGCGAGCGGTCGGTGCGTCTGTGGCTGTGTGGTGGAGTCAGTCGCGGTGGTGTCGACCGGTGGATCGCAACGACCGGCGGCCGTTCTCCTGCTCAGGCTCGTTGTCCGACACCGGCTTGCTCAGACCGGCGACCCAGTCGACGAATTCCTCGTCCTGGGACGCCAGCGGCTCCGCCTCATCCGACGTCTTCGGGCTCTCCTCGTCGGCGCGGGACCGGTTGCGGCGGAACAGCCCGCCGAGCCGCCCTCGCCGGGAGGACTGCTCTGCCACCTTCGGCTGCGTCGGTTCTGCCGACGTGGCGTCGGTCGCCGCCACATCGCCGGTGCCGGTGGCGCTGTCGGTGGTGGCGCTGGCGGCGGCCGCACCGGAGGGCGCGCCCACCGTGCCCGGGAACTCCGGCCGACCCGGCCGGTCGGTCGGAACTGTCGTCCCGCCGGCCTCGGCCGGCGCTGTCCGTGCCGTCGAGCTGTCCTGCGATTCCGCCGATCCGCGACGCCGAGAGGTGTCGAACGCGTTCCAGGTGCCGGCCCGGCTCAGGTCCGGCAACGGTGCCCGATGCCGGGGCCTGGGCGTCGGTCCGGTCGGCTCGTCGGGCCTGCTCGACCCCTCCGATGCCGTTGCCTCCGGCTCGGAGGCCTGCGGTGGCACCGTCCACGTCGAGGTGACCGGCCAGGCCGACGGCGCGGGTGTCCACCGGTCCGTCTCCTGGTCACTGGCAGCGGGGGCCCCGAACAACCCGGCGGTGGGGACGTCCTCGGCGGCGGGCGGCGCGCTGTCGGTGCCACCAGCCCCGGCTACTGCGGAATCGCTGGTCGCGTCGGCCGGTGCTGCCTTGCTGCCCGTGCCGGCCTTCGGGACGCGCGGGATGGCTTCCGCGCCAACCTGGTCGGCCGCGGTCGTTGGCGCCGCCGCTGCTCGCGTCGCGCCGGTTGCGGTGGTCGGTGCTGGTGTCGCCCCGGCCCCGGTGGTCGGCGTCTGTGCGTCGTGGGTTGCCGTGGCCGGGGTCTGTGTGGCGTCGATTGCCGTGGTCGGGGACTCCGGGTTGGCCGGCACCTGCGTCGCGCCGGTCCCGGCGGTGGTCGAGGCGGCCGGTGCCCGCTTCGAGCCGGTGGCGGGGGTGGCAGGTGCTCGCGTCTCGCCGGTAGCGGTGCTCCGGGCTGCTGTCGTGCCGGAGGCAGCGGCCGAGGCGACCTCAGAGGTCGAACTCGACCGCTCACCCAGGCTTCCCCGGCTGGGGGCCGGAGTGTCGGTGGCCGTGTCGGAGGCGATGCTGTCGGCGGACCTGCCCGGCCGGGTGCCCTTCGTGGCGCGGCCGGTGGTCGTCTCGCGGGTGGCCGTTGCGCTGGCGCTCGTCTCGCTGGCGCTCGTCTCGCTGGTGCTCGTCTCGCTGGTGGTTGTCGAACCGGCAGGGGAGGTGTCGCCAGCCACGTCGGAGGCGGTGGTGGTGTCCGGGTTGGCTTTCGACTTACGGCCGCGTCGCGGCTTGACCGACAGTGGCGCCTCGGGCGCGCCATGACCGGCCGTGCCCGCGCTGCTCGCCCCCGTGCTCGTGCCTGACCCCGTGCCCGTCGAGGGCGTGGCGGCCGGGCTGGGAGCGTCCGTGCCAGTCGGGGCTGCGCTGGTCGCCTCGGTACCGCCGCCCGTGCTGGTGGCGGCCGTGCTGCTCGGAGCCGTGCTGCCGGTCGCGGGGATGGACGCGTCCGAGGTGGTCGGCGCGCTGGTCGCGGCCGCGCTGGTCGTGCCGGAACCGGGTGCACCCGTGCCGCCCGGGGTGGCGGCGGACTTGCGGGTGGTGCGCCCACCGGTCGGCCTGCCGTTGGTCGCCGTGCTGCCGCTCGTGTCCGTCGCCGTGCTGCCGGTCGGCTCGTCGACCGCTCGGCCGCCCGTCGGGGTCGCGGCGTCGGCGCGTCCGGCCGTGGTGTCGGTCGTGGTGTCGGTCGTGGTGACGTTGCTGACGTCGGTGCCGGCCGAGGGCTCGGTCGGGGCCAGGACATCATCGTGACGCTGAGACGTCTGCCCTGCGGCGGTGAACTCACCGGTCGGCGCGGTCACCCAGGCCGCAGGCTGAGTCGGGGCGGCGGGAGTCGGGGCGGGAGCCGCAGTGGCGGGAGCCGGACCGTGCTGTCCGCTCGCTGTGGTCTCCGGCCAGTCCCAGTGGGCCGGGACGGTGCGTACGGCATCGGAGTCGCCCGTCGCCCACGCACCCGCAACGACACCGGCAGGCTTCGCGCCGGTGGCCAGCTCGGCGTTGGTCGTCTCCGTGTCGGTGCGCTCGGCGCTGTCCCGGTCCTTCGCCGCGCTGTCCCGGTCGTTCGCTGCGCCGGGCAGCGCCGGGCCGGTGGGCAGCGGGCGCAGGATGGCGGTCGGCTCGATCGCCTGCGGATCGGCGGTACGGGTGCCAGTCGGCCAGCGCAGCAGCGCGGCGGCGGCCGCGCCGAGCGCTCCGGCGAGGATCGCGATCAACGAGCCGTAGTAGGGGGCGGTCTGGTAGCGGTCCACCGCGTCGCCCGGACCGGCGGTCAGGTAGGCGAACGCCACCAGCACCGGACCGGCCACCCCGGTGGCCCCGCTGACCAGCGGGGCCTGACCCCGCCAGCGAGCCAGCCCGGCGGTCGCCGCGCCGGCCAGCAGCGCGACGATGGGCAGCAGGAGCAGCGCCAGCCGCTGTGCGGCGGCGTCGTCGAGCCAGCTCGGCTCCAGTACGCCGAGCCGGACGGTCGGCAGTGGGCCGGCCGTGCCGAGCGACGGTAGGACGGAGATCAGCGCCAGCAGCCAGACCGCGCCGGCCACGGCCGTCATGTTCCATCCCAGCTCGGGCCGGAACAGGACGGCGATCGCCGCGCCCGCCCCGATCACCGCACCGACCATGGCGCAGATGCCCACCGCCCAGACCGGGTCAACGGAGATCAGCTCCGCAGCGCGGGCGGGCTGCATGCAGAGCGGGGCGATGACGGTGGCGCCGAGCGCCGCGGCGCCGGCGACCGCCAACTGCCGGCCGGTGGTGGCCGCCGGGGCGTCGCGGCGAGCGAGGCGTCCGGTCAGGACGGCGCCGACGACGGCTGCGTTCGCGGCGAACCAGCCCACCCACACGAGCTGGGCCGGCCACTGGTTGACGGTCGTACCGGTGAATGCGCCGGTCAGGCGGACGATGCCGAAACCGTACGCGACGCCGAGCTGGCCGGCTCCGGCCAGCACGCTCACCCCGAGCGCCGTGAGCAGCAGTCTGCCCCAGGTCCGAAAGGCCATGTCCGGCACGTTACGCACCTGGTACACCCGATCGCCACCGGCGCGCCGCGAGGCGCGCCGCCGGCCATCGGCGGGTCTACTTGAGTTCGACCAGCCGGGCCAGGTAAGTCGTATCTCCGACATTGGTCAGCATGTGCACCGCGCCCGGGTCCCGGTAGACCACTCCGCCGGTGGGCTCGTCGGCGTCGATCCGGGTGCCGTCGATGGTCTGTACGACGTTCTTGGCGCCCTCGATCGCCACCACCAGGTAGGGGTGGTCGTGCCGGTGCAGCGGTTGCCGCTCGCCCGGCTCAAGGCGGATGTGCCAGACCCGGACCCGGTCGTTCTCGTACACGATCTCCTGGCCCACCGGTCCGAGTTCGGTTCCGTCGATCACGTCGCTCATCGTGCTCCGTCCAGTTGGGGCAGCACCTCGGCGGCGATCAGCTCGAGGTGGTCGAGATCATCGAAGTCGATCAGGCGCAGGTGGACCCGGGTGGTGCCGATCGCGGCGAACTCGCCGAGGCGCTGCGCGAGCTGCGCGGGGGAGCCGACCACCGGGTCCTCCGGTGGCAGCGCGCTCTTCTCGTGCAGGGGCGCGGCCCGACGCTGGGCCTCCGCGTCGGTCCGGCCGATGGCGACGACGATTCCGGCGGACAGCACCAGCGGGGCGCGTCCGGACTCCGACCGTCCGGTGCGCTCACACGTCTCGCGCACCCGGTCGTACGCCTCGGCGGTGGCGGCCACGGACTTGAACGGCATGTTGAACTCGTCGGCGTACCGGGCGGCCAGTTCGGGCGTGCGCTTGGGGCCACGCCCGCCCACGATGATCGGCGGGCCGGGCACCTGCACCGGCTTGGGCAGGGCGGGAGCGTCCACCAGCCGGTAGTGGTCGCCGGCGAAGCTGTAGGTCTCACCGGGCGGGGTTCCCCACAACCCGGTGATCACCTCAAGCTGCTCGGCCAGCCGGTCGAAGCGCTCGCCGACCGACGGGAACGGGATTCCGTACGAGGTGTGCTCGCGCTCGTACCAGCCGGCGCCGATGCCGAGGTCGACCCGGCCACCGCTCATCTGGTCGACCTGCGCGACCATCACCGCGAGGGGGCCGGGCAGGCGGAACGTGGCCGACGTCACCAGGGTGCCGAGTCGGATCCGTTCGGTTTCCCGGGCCAGGGCGGCGAGGGTCAGCCAGGCGTCCGTGGGGCCGGGCAGGCCCGGGTCGGCGCCCATCGACTGGTAGTGGTCGGCGCGGAGGAAGCCCTCGTAGCCGCAGGCCTCGACCAGTCGGGCGAACCGGAGCTGGGTGTCGTAGCTGGCTCCACGGTTCGGCTCGGTGAAGACCGACACCCGCATGGTCAGTGTCCTTCCGCGCCGGCGGTGGCCGGCTGTTCGCGTTCCATCAGCAGTTCGTGCAGGTCGGCGCTGACCTGGGCGACGTCGGCCAGGTGGGCGTTGCGGCCCAGGGTGCGGGGTCGGGGGATGGTCACGTCGACGACCTTGCGGATCCGGCCGGGGCGGGGGCTCAGCACGACCACCCGGTCGGCGAGCAGCACCGCCTCGTCGATCGAGTGGGTGACGAAGACGATCGTCGGCTTGTTCTCCATGTGCACCCGCTGGAGTTCGCCGGAGAGTTCCTCGCGAGTGAGCGCGTCCAGCGCGGAGAACGGCTCGTCCATCAGCATCACCCGGGGCTCACCGATCAGCGACCGGCACAGCGACACCCGCTGCTGCATGCCGCCGGAGAGTTCGTGCGGCAGCCGCTTCTCGAAGCCGGCCAACCCGGCGACGTCGAGCAGTTGCTGGGCCCGCTCACGGTGCTTGGCGCGGCTCCAGCCGAAGATCTCCACGGGCAGCAGGACGTTGTCCAGCACGGTGCGCCAGGGCAGCAGCGCCGGCTTCTGGAACAGCATGGCGATGTCCTGGCGGGGGCGGGTGATCGGCGTACCGGCGACGGTGATCTCACCGGCGCTCAGCGGGAGCAGCCCGGCGATCAGCCGCAGCAGTGTGGACTTGCCGCAGCCGGAGCGGCCGAGCACGGCGACGAACTCGCCCTCGGCGACCTCGAGGTTGATGCCGCGCAGCGCCTCCACCCGGCCGGATCGGCCCTCGAAAGTGCGGGACACCCCGGACAGTCGGATCATCTCCGGCGTACCTCCGCTGAGTGGACGGTCAGGAATCCGACAAAGGCTAACTGCTCCGTTGAGTTATGACACCGGCTGGGGTGGTCGTCAGGTTGTATCCGTTCCGCAACCCGATACGCCTGGCGTCGCAACTGTGGGTTTCTCGTACGCTGTGCCCGCGAAGAGTCCCCCCACGACGGCGGCGTCCGGCTTCCACCCCTCCCGCCGGCCCGTCACGACAACCCCCTCCGGTGGCCTGCCGGCCCCGGTCGGAAAGGACATGGTGCACTGATGAGAAGGCTGACCCGTACGGTCGCTACGGCCGCGCTGGCCACCGCCCTCGCCCTTGTCTCCGCCTGCAGCAGCGGGTCGGATTCGGCCGACGATGCCAAGGGCGGCGACGGCAAGACGCTGGAGAAGGTGACCTACCTCACCTCGTTCGGCAACTTCGGCCGTGACTCCTACGCCTGGGTGGCGAAGGACAAGGGCTTCTTCAAGGACGCCGGCTTCGACGTCGAGATCAAGGCTGGTCAGGGCACCGGTGGCGTGATCCAGACCATCGTCGGCGGCCAGGCCGACTTCGGCCCGATCGACCTCACCGGCGGCTTGCTTCAGCTCGGCAACGGCCAGGCGAAGGACTTCACCGCGGTGGCCGCGATCCAGCAGCGCACCATGGCGGGCATCGCCACCGTCGAGGGCAAGAACATCAGCTCCCCGAAGGACCTGGAGGGCAAGAAGCTCGCCGACACCCCCGGCTCCGTGGTCCGCAACCTGTTCCCGACGTACGCCCGGCTCGCCGGTGTGGACGCGACCAAGGTGACCTGGGTCAACGGTGAGGCGCAGAACCTCATCGGCACGCTGGCCTCGGGCTCGGTGGACGGCATCGGTCAGTTCGTCGTCGGTCAGCCGACCATCGAGGCGGCGGCCAAGAAGAAGGCCGTCATGCTGCCGTACAGCAACGTGATGCAGGACCTCTACGGCAACGTGCTGATCACCTCCTCGAAGATCGCCAAGGAGAAGCCCGAGATGGTGAAGAAGTTCACCGCGGCGCTGCTCAAGGGCCTGGAGTACAGCCTGGCGAACTCCAAGGAGGCCGCCGACATTCTGAAGAAGAACGTCGACGCCACCAACCCGGTCTCCGCCGCCGCCGAGCTGGAGCTGATGGCCGCGTACGTCCGTTCCGGCAACACCGGCACCGCGATCGGCACCCTGGACAGCGGTCGGGTCGCCAAGAGCATCGCCATCCTGCAGGGCGCCGGCGCGCTGAAGCAGAACATCACCCCCGAGCAGATCATCGACTTCAGCCTCGCGCCGAAGGCCTGATCGTCCGGACGTCATCAGGGGGTACGTCCCGCCGATCCCGGTGGGGCGTACCCCCGTCGCTCGTCGGCCCCCGGCGGGCCGTGGGATTTCGAGGAGGACAGAGATGACCGACGTCCGGTCAGCGGACCCGGCGGTGGCGGAACCCCCGCCCCCGGGTGCCGACCCCGAAGCGGGGCGCGCGGGTCGAGGTGCCGGTCTTCGGGCCGGGGCCGACGCCGTGCTGCCCGCGGTCGGCATCCTGGTCGCGCTGGCGGCGTGGTGGCTGATCGCCCGGCTGGAACTGGTCCACCCTGTCGCCCTGCCGCCGCCCGGCGACGTGTTCAGCGCGTTCGTCGACAAGCCCACCCAGATGCTGGAGCACACCTGGGACACCACGCTGGAGATCCTGACCGGCTTCGCCCTCTCGGTGGCCGCCGGTGTGCTGATCGGGCTCTCCCTGGCCAGTTCCCGCACCGTGGAGCGAATGTTCACGCCGCTGCTGGTCGCGGTGAACGCGGTGCCGAAGATCACGCTGGGCCCGCTGCTGGTGGTGGCGCTCGGCTGGGGCCAGAAGCCGATCCTGACCATGGTGTTCCTGCTCTGCTTCTTCCCGATCGTGCTCTCCACCGCGACCGGGTTGACCACCACCCCGGCCGACCTGGCCGAACTGGTCCGGTCCTGGAACGCCTCCCGCTGGCAGGCGTTCCGCAAGGTGCGCTTCCCGGCCGCGCTGCCGCAGATCTTCGTCGGGCTCAAGGTGGCCATGCCACTGGCCGCGATCGGTGCGGTGATCGGTGAGTTCCAGGCCGGCGAGAGCGGCCTCGGCTACGTCATCACGCAGTACGCCGGCATCGGCGACGCCGCCACCGCCTGGGCGGCGATCATGTTGGTGGCGCTGGTGAGCATCCTGCTCTACTCGGCGCTCCTGCTGACCGAGCGGTTCGCTCTCCCCTGGGTACGAGAAACCACCAGCAGCCGCTAACCCAACAGAAGAGACCACAGAGCAGCACCAAGACACAGATCAAGATCAACACCAAGAAGCGCGCAGGGCCGGCCTCCCAGTGGGAGGCCGGCCCGTCTTGTCGACGCTGCTGGCGCAAGGGGTGTGGCCGACCGTGCCCGGCGGAGGGATCAAGCCTGACCGCCCGGAGTCGGGCGCGGTCGGCCACACCACACCCGGCACTCGACGAAGGGCCGGGGAAACCCGCCAGATGAAAGCCCCAGCGTTACCCCGCCAACCGCCAGCGACCGTTGCGGGCGACCAGCGTGGTGAGCGCCTGCGGCATCAGGCCGCTGTGGTTGTCCGGCGTCATGCGGATCGGGCCGGAGAGGCCGTCCATCTGGGACGTCTCCAACACGTCCCGGATGCCGTTGCGGTCCACCTTCCCGATCTCACCACCGGCGCGCAGTTCGGCGTCGGCGATCAGCTGGACGGCGTCCGCAGCGAACGACGAGGACCCGTTGTACCCGCCGAAGCGGGCCGTGTAGTCCTGGAACCACTGCCGCCGCGCGGCCTTGGCCGGCGTGGTCGCGATCACGTCATCGATCACCATGGTCTGCGTGAAGATCAGCGTGGCCTTCTCGGTCGCCTTGGCCGCTGCGCCGAGGAAGAGGTCCCCGGCCGCTCCCGCGTCGAAGTAGATCGACCCACGGAAGATGGTCTGCTGGACGCTGGTGGCGGCAAGTGTCGCCTGCTCCGGCGGGGTCCAGAAGACCATCGCGTCGGGCTTGCCCGACGCGAGCTGCTGGACCTGCTGGCTGACGTCGGTGTCGGTGGTCTTGATCCGCTGCTGTCGGAGCGTGATCCTGGCCTTGTCCAGCTCGCTCTTGAGCGCGGTCGCGCCTTCCTGACCGTAGTCGTCGTCGCTGACCAGCATCCCCACCTTACGGATGTTGTTGCGGCGCAGTTCGGTGGTCAGTGCGGCGGCGCTGTCCTGGGCGTTGGGGCCCAGTTTGAACACGTAGCGCCGTTCAGCGGCCGGCGCGGCGATCGCGCCGGAAGCGGCCAGCGCAATGGTGGGAATCTGCTTCTCGTTGATGGTCCCGACCGCTCCGACCGCGCATTCGTTGCAGCCGCCCATGATGATGGCGCTGACCTTCGAATCGCTGCTGAAGTCGACGATGTTGCGAAGTGACTCGGCCGAGTCGGAACGGTTGTCCTTCACCTTCAGGTCGATCTTCCGGCCGTTCAGTGCTCCGGAGGCGTTCAACTGATCGACCTTGAGTTCGAGGGCTCGCTGGTATGTCCGGCCAACCGTGGCCGCGGCGCCGGAGAGTTCGAGATCGGCAGCGATCACGATCGGACTCGTGTCCTGTTCCGCCTCGCCAAACTGGCAGCCGGTGAGCGTGGTGGCCACTACGGCCGATGCGAGCGCCGCGATGGTCGCGGAGCGGATGGGGCTCAACTCAGTCCTCCAGGTGCGGGCGCGGGCGCTGCCCGGTCACCGCCGCTAATCCGTCCTCAGTGGAGGACGGGATCTCCTCTGCCGTACGGTGTGCGCGAAGCCTGCAAAACCTTGCCAATGGCCGGCGCTGTGGTCAAGCGCGGACCCCGGCAGCATTTTCGGGACGGCCATCCCACATGCTGGGGTAACGCAATGTTTGCAAAAGCTCACTTTGCATACACGCGTGACCACTCTGGAGTTACATGCCCTGTTCAGGGGCTTGCGGAAATGAAGGTATCAGTTGCCCGGATCACGGGATGCGCTCCGTCCGACCGTTTCCTACCTCACTGCGGCTTCCCAAACACGATCATCTCTGATGAAATCGCGGCCGTGCCGCGCGTGGTCCCCTCCGCTTACGGCATGGCTCGGCGGCTCAGGCGGGGAAGAAACGACGGAGGCGATGTCGTGAGCACCGGACCGACGACCCTGCCCGCGCTCGGCGATAGCGGTCGGCCTGCGCGCCGACGGATGCCCAGACTGCGTGACGCCCGGATCCGGTCCAAGTTGGCGTTGATTCTGGTCGTCCCGGTGGCGGCGGTGATCGCGCTGGCCACGGTCCGCCTGATCTCCGTCGGCGAGGGCGCGTTCGACGCCACCCGGGCCCGGTCACTGACGGCCCTCTCCGTCGACGTCAGCGCCCTCACCCAGGACCTCCAGGCCGAACGAATGGCCGCGGCCGCCTACCTCGCCGCTCCGCAGCAGCCGGCCGACGCGTACAACCTGCGGGTCCGCCAGACGCAGCAGCGGGTGGACGAGTACCGCGCCGAGCGGGGCCGGATCGGCGACGTGCCGACCGCCCTGCGCGACCGGCTGGCCGCCATCGACGACCACCTGGCCACCCTGGACGGCACCCGTCAGGAGGTGCTGGACCGCCGGCAGATGGCGGTCGCCGAGGCGGTGCTCCGCTACGGCGTCATCCTCACCGACCTGGTCTCGTACGGTGACGGCCTGGCCCAGCTACCCGGCGACGAGAGCCTGGCGGACAGCCGCCGCGCGGTCGCCGCCTTCGCCCGCGCCAAGGCTTCGGTCGCCGAGGAAGAGGCCGTCGCCTTCACCGCGCTGACGGCCGGCCAGCTCGACTCGGAGCAGTTCTCCTCCTTCGTGGCAACGTTGACCGGTCAGCAGGAAGCACTGGTCGCCTTCTCGCTGGCCGCCGACCCGGTGCAGCGCGCCCTGGTCGACAGCACCGTCTCCGGCGACGCGGTCGGCCTGGCCGACCGGGTGGCCACCGACATCACCCGCTCGGTCGGGCAGCGTCCGCTGGTCACCGCACAGGACGCCACCGCGGCGATCGGCGCCGTGAACGACCTGATGCGCTGGGCCGAGATCCAACTGCAGGACCGACTGCTCCAGCAGGCCGACCAGGCCCGCTCGGACGTCATCCGGCAGGCCGTGGTCGAGTCGATCCTGGTGCTGCTGACCCTGATCATCGCCGTGTCGCTGGCCGTGGTGCTGGCCCGCTCGCTCAACCACTCGCTGCGCCGACTGCGTGAGGGCGCCCTCTCGGTGGCCAACCACGACCTGCCCGACGCCGTGCAGCGGCTGCAGAACATGGGCAGCGTTGGTGACGGCGGGGTGGACGAGATCGTCCGCCAGGTCCGGGACCCCATCCAGCTCAACACCCGCGACGAGGTCGGTCAGGTGGCGCTGGCCTTCAACGTCGTACACCGGGAGGCGGTGCGGGTCGCCGCCGAGCAGGCGGCACTGCGTACCAGCGTCTCGGCGATGTTCCTCAACCTGGCCCGCCGTAGTCAGACCCTGGTCGACCGGATGATCGGCGAGCTGGACGCGATCGAGCGCGGTGAGGAGGACCCGAAGCGGCTCGCGCAGCTCTTCGAACTGGACCACCTGGCCACCCGAATGCGCCGCAACGACGAGAACCTGCTCGTCCTGGCCGGCGCCGACTCCGCCGCACCGCGTCACGACAACGCGCTGGTCGTGGACGTGCTGCGCGCCGCCCAGTCCGAGGTGGAGCTCTACAACCGCATCGAGTTCGGCACCGTGGACACCGACATCTCGGTGGCCGCGCACGCGGTCAACGACGTGGTACGCCTCGTCGCCGAACTGCTCGACAACGCCACCCGGTTCTCGCCGCCGAACACCACAGTGGTCGCCGACGGCCGCCGGATCCGCGACTACGTGCTGATCCAGATCGAGGACCGCGGGCTCGGCCTCACCGACGACCAGCTCGACTCGCTCAACCGGCGTCTGGCCGCCCCGCCGAGCGTGGACGTCGCCGCGTTCCGACTGATGGGTCTGGCCGTGGTGAGCCGGCTCGCCTCCCGCTACGGCATCCGGGTGGAGTTGCGTCGCAACGTCGAGGGCGGCACCGTCGCCCAGGTGACGTTGCCCGCCGCCACCGTGGTCCTGCCCACCAACCGGGGCCGCGAGCAGGTGCTCACCCGGCCGCGTCAACCGATGGCCGTGGAGCAGGCGCCGCTCACCCCGGCCGGCGGCCACGCCGAGCAGTTCGCCGGTGCCGCCACGACGGCGGCGACGCTGCCCGACCAGTGGCGGACCAGCGCGCCGGCACCCACCCAGTGGCAGTCGCCGCTGGACTCGCGGGACACCACCCCGGCCGTACAGGCGGGTGGCTACACCGGTCCGCGCTCGGCCATGCCACCGGCGCCCGCCGCCCCGGCGCCCGCCGCCCCGCTCCCGCCGGCCCGGCCGGCGTACAGCAACGGCGCGGGCGCTTCGCTGGGCAGCCCGACAGTGGCCTACCCGACCGTCGACCCGCTGCCCCGGCGTGGCTCCACCCCGGACGCCGCGGACACCGCGGATGGCCGTGGGGCCCAGGGCCTTCCGGTCGGACCGGTCGCCGGGCCGGGGGCGGTGGCACCGCCGGCCGTCCCGTCGGTTCCCGCCGCACCGGTCAGCACCCGGCCTGACTTCCCGGCCGAGGCTCCGATCTTCCGGGAGATGGAGGCGGTCTGGTTCCGGTCGCACGGCGACGACGCCACCGCGATCTTCACCCGGCCGAACTTCGACGAGCCGCCCGCGTCCGCCACCACCGCAGCGGCCGACGCCGGCCTGCGCACCGGCAACGGCGGCCAGCCGAACGCCGGGTCGGCGCCGGCCGCCTCGCCGGCCCGACCGAAACTGCCGACCCGTACCCCGGGCAGCTCCGGCACCGACGGGACGGCCACCCCGGGCGCCGACGGCCTCGGCACCACAATGGACGGGTTCGGGGCACGGCCCTCGGCGCCGCCGACGTACGCCCCGCCCCCGGCCGCCCGGACGGCTCCGGCCGCGCCCGCCCCCGACCCGGAGGCCTGGCGTACGGCGGCGGACGAGGGCTGGTCCCGGGCCAGCCGGGCTGCCGAGCCGGCTCCCGCCGGAACCACCCGCTCCGGGTTGCCCAAGCGGGTGCCGCAGGCACAGCTCGTGCCGGGTGGCATCGAACCGAAGAGCGGCCGGGACCGCAGCCGGCGGACCCCGGATGAAGTACGTGGTCTGCTGTCGGCCTACCACCGCGGTGTGCAGCGCGGTCGGACGGCCGGAACGGACCTGAACAGCACCTCGACCAAGGAGAGCCGATGAACAGGCCAGCTGCCATGCAGGACATGGGTTGGCTGCTCACCAACTTCGCCGACAGCGTGGCGGGCATCGCCCACGTGGTGGCGGTGTCCGCAGACGGGCTGCTGCTCGCGTCCTCCCGGGATCTGCCGGGGGACCGGGCGGACCAGCTCGCCGCGATCACCTCCGGTGTGGTGAGCCTGACCGAGGGCGCGGCCCGCATGTTCAGCGCGGGCGGGGTGTTGCAGACAGTCATCGAGATGGACAGCGGGTATCTCTTCCTGATGTCGATCAGCGACGGCTCCTCGATGGCCGTGCTGGCCGCGCGCAGCTGCGACGTGGGCCAGGTGGGCTACGAGATGGCACTGCTGGTCGAGCGGGTGGGTGCCGCGCTGGTGCCGCTGCCGCGCGACGCGGTGCGCTCTTAGCACCGGAAGGCGGCGCTCGTTCCGAGCGCCGGACCAGGGACGAGAGGCGGCGCAGTCCGGCTCCGCAGGGGACGAGGAGGTGATCGGGAATGGACCAACGACGCGCTGACCCGCGTGGCGCGCTGGTGCGTCCGTACGCGGTCACCCGTGGTCGTACCGAGCCCCGGCAGGACATCGCCCTCGAGGCCGTCCTCACCGCCTCGCCCACCCAGGTCGCCGAGTCCCGCTTCGCCGGGCATGACAAGCACCGCATCGCCACGGTCTGTGAGGGCCGAGCACAGTCGCTGGCGGAGATCGCCGCGTATACCCGGATGCCGCTGGGCGTCGCCCGGGTGTTGGTCGCCGACATGGTGGCCGAGAGCCTGCTGACGTTACACACTGCTGCTCCCGCCGAGGGGTTCGAGGAGCGGATGGAACTGCTTGGAAGGGTGCTAAGTGGACTTCGCAGGCTATGACCCCGCAGGGGGGCGGCCGGGCCGGGGAATCGTCTCCGCGAAGATCGTCGTCGCGGGCGGCTTCGGCGTCGGTAAGACGACACTGGTCGGGGCGATCTCCGAGATCACACCGTTGACCACCGAGGCGTTGATGACCGCGGCGGGTGTCGGCATCGACGATCCGTCCAAGGTGCCGGGCAAGGAGACCACCACGGTCGCCATGGACTTCGGCCGGATCACCATGGCCCAGGACCTGATCCTGTACCTCTTCGGTACACCGGGTCAGACCCGGTTCTGGTTCATGTGGGACGAGATCATCCGGGGGGCGGTGGGTGCCGCCGTGCTGGTGGACACCCGCCGGATCACCGACGCCTTCGCCCCGCTGGACTACTTCGAGAACCGCAACCTGCCGTACGTGGTGGCGCTGAACAAGTTCGACGGCGCACCGCAGTACGAGGCCGAGGAGGTCCGCGAGGCGCTGGCCATCTCGCCGCAGGTGCCGCTGGTGATGACCGACGCCCGGCAGCGGGACTCGGTCAAGCAGGTCCTGGTGACGGTGGTCGAGCACGCCATGCTCCGGCTCCAGTCCGAGCACGGGCGGGGCTTTCCGACGCCGGTCGGCTGAAGCGCCGCGTCACGGCCGGCTCGCGACGGCCGGCCGTGACGCGTTCAGGGAGTGTGTCGAGGCCTTCGCCGCACGCCCTAGTCGACCCGGAGCCGGTAGCCGCGTTTCACCACGGTCTGCACCACGCGGGGCGCGCGCAGGCCGGCCCGCAGCCGGGCGACGGCCATCTCGACGGCGTGCTCGTCCGCGCCCCGGGGCAGCGTCCGCAGCAACGCCGTGCGGGACAACACCCGACCCGGGGACTGGGCCAGCGCCCGCAGCACCGCCATCGGCGCGGGCGCGAGTGGCCGAAGCTCGCCGTCGATCACCGCGGCGTGCCCCCGCAACGTGAGCAGGTGCCCGCCGGCCTTGAACGTCACGGTCCGGCGGGGCAGCTCGTCGACGATCGTCCGCACCAACGCGCCCAACCGGGCCCGACCGGGTGCGCTCACCGGCACCCCGCGCCGCAGCAGCGGCTCGGCGGTCACCGCCCCGACGCAGCTGGCCAGCACGTCGCTGCGTAACGCGGACAGCACCGCGTCGGTCCGGTCACCGGCGGCCCGCAGCAACGCCTCGGCCGCCGGCGCCGAGGTGAACGTCACGGCGTCCACCAGCCGGCCGGCGATCAGGTCGATCAGCCGGTGCAGCGGCGCCGGATCGGTCGGCGGCGCCCAGCGGTAGACCGGCACCTCGATGACAGTGGCGCCCGCCGCCTCCAGCGCGAGCGTGCACTCGGGCTGCCGCTCGCCGTGCAACTGCATGGCGATGACCTGCCCGGCCACGCCGCGCCGGCGCAGGTGGTCGACCACCTCGTCGCAGCTCTCCGAGGCGGGCGACCACTGGTCGTGCAGCCCGGCCGCCCGGATCGCGCCGCGTGCCTTCGGGCCGCGCGCCACCACGTACGAGCTGGCCAGCACCGAACGTAGCGGCTCGGCCAGCCCCCAGCCCTCGGCCGCCTCCAACCAGCCGCGCATGCCGATGCCGGTGTTGGCCATCAGGATGTCCGGCGGCCGGTCGAGGCAGGCGCGGGTCGCCTCGCGCAGCTCGGTGTCGTCGGACAGCGGCACGATCCGCAGCGCCGGGGCGAGCACGACCCGGGCGCCCCGTCGTTCGAGCAGCGCGGCCAACTCGTCGCGCCGCCGGTCGGCGGTCACCCCGATGGTGAAGCCCGCCAGTTCTTCCCGCATCAACCCTCCTGTCGCAGCCGCACCTCGACCAGCCCGTTGCGGCAACGTGCGTCGTGCCGGGCCACGGCCACCCCGGGCAGGTCGAGGCAGTGCCCGCTGCGCAGGTCGTACACCTGCTTGTGCAGCGGGGAGGCGACCGTCGGCACTCCGCCACGGCTGCCGACGATGCCCCGGGACAGCACGTACGCCCCGGAGACCGGATCGCGGTTGTCGATCGCGAACAGCTCGTCGGCGGTCCGGAAGAGAGCGATCTGCACCCCGTCGACCAGGGCGGCGACGCCCCGATCCGGTTCCAACCGGTCGAGCAGACAGACGGTGGTCCAGGTCAGCGTGAGGGTCTGGGTCATCGCCGTACCTCCGGTAGGCCGAGGGTGACCGGTTGCCGACGGTGACCGTTGGTCGGCTCGGATCCGGTCGGGGACTGGTCGCGTACGGGTACCGGCTGGCCGCGTTCCCGGGTGAAGGTGATCGACGGGTCCGGTACGTCGGGGGCGTTGACGAAGGAGGTGTAGCGGCGCAGCCGATCCGGGTCGTCCAGGACGTCGCGCCACTCGTCGGAGTACGACGACACGTGCCGGGCCATCGCCGCGTCGAGGTCTTCGCAGAGTCCGAGCGAGTCGTCCACGATCACCGAGCGCAGGTGGTCCAGGCCGCCGTCCATCGCCTCGATCCAGCCGGCGGTGCGTTGCAGCCGGTCGGCGGTGCGGATGTAGTAGATCAGGAACCTGTCGATCAGCCTGATCAGCGCGTCTGTGGACAGGTCGGTGGCGAACAGGTCGGCGTGCCGGGGCCGGAAACCCCCGTTGCCGCCGACGTAGAGATTCCAGCCGGTCTCGGTGGCGATGATGCCGAAGTCCTTGCTGCGCGCCTCCGCGCACTCCCGGGCGCAACCGGAGACCGCCGACTTGAGCTTGTGTGGAGCGCGCAGTCCGCGATAGCGCAGCTCCAGCGCAACGGCCAGCCCCACCGAGTCCTGCACCCCGTACCGGCACCAGGTCTCGCCCACGCACGACTTCACAGTGCGCAGCGCCTTGCCGTACGCGTGCCCGGACTCGAAACCGGCGTCGACCAGCCGCCGCCAGATCTGCGGCAGCTGCTCCACCCGCGCCCCGAACAGGTCGATCCGCTGCCCACCGGTGATCTTCGTGTAGAGCTGGAAGTCCCGGGCGACCTCGCCGATCACGATCAGCTTCTCCGGGGTGATCTCGCCGCCCGGGATCCGGGGCACCACCGAGTAGCTGCCGTCGCGTTGCAGGTTGGCCAGGAAGTGGTCGTTGGTGTCCTGCAACGACGCCTGTTCGCCGTCGAGCACGTGCCCGCTGCCCAGCGAGGCGAGGATGGAGGCCACCACCGGCTTGCAGATGTCGCAGCCGCGGCCCCGACCGTGCTCGGTGACCAGCCGGGAGAACGTGCGGATGCCGCGGACGCGGACGATCTCGAACAGCTCCCGCCGGCTGACGTCGAAGTGCTCGCAGAGCGCGCTGGACTGTGCCACCCCGGCCGCGTCCAGGAGCTGCTTCAGCATCGGTACGCAGGAGCCGCAGCTGGTGCCTGCCCGGGTGCACGCCTTCAACGCCGGCACGTCCGCGCAACCGTCGGCGATGGCGGCGTCCACGTCGCCCCGGGTCACCGCGTTGCAGGAGCAGACCTGCGCGGCGGCGGGCAGCGCCCCGGCGTCCGCGCCGCCGCCGTCGGGGGCGAGCAGCGCCAGCGGTGCGGCCGGCAGCGGGCCGCCCACACTGGCCCGCAGCGTCGGGTACGCGCTGGCGTCACCGACCAGCACCCCGCCGAGCAGGGTGTGCGCGTCGTCGGAGAGAACAAGCTTCGCGTAGACCCGGGTGGCCGGGTCGGTGAACGTGACGTCCAGGCAGCCCTCGGTCGTGCCGTGGGCGTCGCCGAACGAGGCCACGTCGACGCCGAGCAGCTTGAGTTTGGTGGCGGTGTCCGCGCCCGGGAAGGTCGCCGCGCCGCCGACCAGCCGATCGGCCACCACCTCGGCCGTCGCGTACCCCGGTGCGACCAGACCGTGGCAGGTGCCGTCGACCGCCGCGCACTCTCCGACGGCCCAGATCCGCTCGTCGGCGGTACGACAGGTCGCGTCGACGAGCACCCCGCCGCGCGGGCCCAGCGGCAGACCGGCGTCCCGGGCCAACTGGTCCCGGGGCCGGATGCCGGCGGCCACCACCACCAGCTCGGCGTCGAGGGCGGTGCCGTCGGAGAGTTCCAGGGCCGCGACGCCGCCGTCCGGGCCGGGACGGATCGCGGTGGTCGCCACCCCGAGATGGGTCCGTACGCCCAACTCGTCGACGTAGCGGCGGAGCATCGCGCCACCGGCCTGGTCCACCTGCACCGGCATCAGCCGGGGCGCGAACTCGACCACGTCGGTGCTCAGGCCGAGCAGTCGCAGGGCATTGGCGGCCTCCAGCCCGAGCAGCCCGCCACCGATCACCGCGCCGACCCGCCGGCCCCGCGCGTACGCCCGGATCGCCGCCAGGTCGTCCAGGGTCCGGTAGACGAAGACCCCGGGCAGCTCGGTGCCGGCCACCGGAGGCACGAACGCGTACGACCCGGTGGCGAGCACCAGCGCGTCGTAGCGGTATTCGCCGACGGCGGTGGTCACCACCTGTCGGTCCCGGTCGAGGGCGGTGGCCGGCTCGCCGAGTCGCAGCCGCACCCCGTCGTGCGGGGTGTGCAGGTTGAGTTCGCTCTCACTGACCCCGTCGAAGTACGCCGAGAGCCGCACCCGGTCGTACGCCGGGCGCCCCTCCTCGGCCAGCACTGTCACCCGCCAGTTGCCCTGTGGGTCACGGGCGCGCAGCGCGTCCACGAAACGCTGCCCGACCATGCCGTTGCCGATGACGACCAGTTCGCCGCCGCTCATCGCGTCACCTCCACCGATTCCGCCTGGCTCAGCCAGCCGACGATGCCGCTCACCGCGTCCCGGCATCCGCCGCATCCGGTGCCGGCCCGGGTCGCGGCCACCACCGCATCGACCGTCCGGGCGCCGGAGCGCCAGCTTCTGACCAGTGCGCCCTTGCTCACCGTGTTGCACTGACAGACCGTGGCCGCGTCCGGCATCAGCGCCGGTGAGGCGGCCGGGGCCGCGCCGACCGCACCGAGCGCCCGGCCGAGCAGCAGCGCCCGTCGGTCACTGGGCACCGGCTGACCACGGTCGAAGAGTTGGATCACCGTGCCGACCGCCGGGTTGTCGCCGAGCAGGATCGCGCCGATCAGTCGCTCGTCCCGGATCCGCAACCGGGCGTAGGTGCCCCGGGTCGGGTCGGCGAAGGTCAACTCCTCGCCCGGCCCGCCACTGGACGCGTCACCCATCGAGGCCAGGTCGATCCCGGCGGCCTTCAGCCGGGTCACCACCGGGCGGGGCCGGTACCGGGCCAGTGGGTC
Organism: Micromonospora sp. NPDC127501; assembly: GCF_040302185.1. Classification (NCBI taxonomy): domain Bacteria; kingdom Bacillati; phylum Actinomycetota; class Actinomycetes; order Micromonosporales; family Micromonosporaceae; genus Micromonospora; species Micromonospora sp. NPDC127501. Next base: position 21,245 of record NZ_JBEORJ010000022.1, read on the forward strand.
CGTCCCGGTCAGCACGTCCGCGAGCGCCTGGGCCTGCGCCCAGGCGGGCGCGACCAGGCCGGTGAGCACGCCGTCGTGCTCGGCGCAGTCGCCGATCGCCGAGATGGACCGGTCGCTGGTGCGCAGCCGGTCGTCCACCACCACGCCGCGCCGCACGGTCAGACCGGCGGCCTGCGCGAGGGCGGTGTCCGGGCGTACGCCACAGGAGAGCACCAGCAGGTCGGCGCGGAGCGACCGGCCGTCGGCCAGGTCGAGGCGGACACCGCTGGCGTCCGCGGCCACGCCGGTCGCCGACACCCCCAGTTGGACGGTGACGCCGAAACCGGCGAGCGTGCCGGCGAGCACCGCGCCGGCAGTCGGGTCCAGTTGCCGTTCCATCAGGTGCTCTCTCGGGTGCACCACTGTGGTGGTCAGCCCCCGGGTGGCCAGCCCTCGGGCGGCCTCCAGACCGAGCAACCCGCCGCCGAGCACCAGCGCGCTGCGGGCGCCGTCCGCCGCGGCGAGGATCCGCCGGCAGTCGTCCAGGGTCCGGAAGGGGACCACCCGCTCCGGCAGGTTCGCCGGGTCGAGGCCGGGCAGTGGCGGCACCACCGCACGGGCACCGGTGGCGAGCACCAGGTGGTCGTATCCGATCCGTTCGCCGTCGTCGGTGCGGACCTCCCGGGCGGACCGGTCGATGGTGGCCACCGGTACGCCGCTGCGCAGGTCGACGCCGTGGCCGGCGGCCTCGGTCAGCTCCACGTCCGGTTCGTCGATCCGGCCGGCCAGCAGTGTGGAGAGCAGGATCCGGTTGTACGCGCGGTGTGGCTCGGCCCCGAGTACCGTGACCTTCCGGTCTCCCTCCCGGGCGTGCAGCTCACCGGCGAGGCGCGCGCCCGCCATCCCGTTGCCGACGATGACCACCCGGGCGGTCATGCCTTCTCCACCCGGACGGCGCAGATCTTGAATTCGGGCATCCCGGAGATCGGGTCCACCGCGTCGTTGGTCACCGAGTTGGCGCGTCCCGCCCCCGCGTAATGGAACGGGGCGAACACGGTGTCGGGTCGGATCCCGGCGCTGAGCCGGGCCGGCGCGCGGAACTCACCTCGGCGCGAGGTGACCCGCACCGGGTCGCCGTCGTCGATGCCCAGCCGGGTGGCCAGGTCGGGGTGCAGTTCGACGAACGCCTCCGGGGCGGCACGCCGTAGCGCGGCCACCCGTCGGGTCTGGGTGCCCGACTGGTACTGCGCCAGCACCCGACCGGTGGTGAAGTGCAGCGGGTACGTGGCGCAGACCTCCTCGGCGGCCGGCCGATGGTCGACGGGGTGGAAGCGGGCCCGGCCGTCCGGGGTGGCGAACTCCTCGGCGAAGAGTCGGGGCGTGTCCGCCCCGTCCTCGGTCGGGCAGGGCCAGTAGACCCCGTCGTCGGCGTCGATCCGGTCCCAGCTGATCCCGGCGTAGTCGGCGGCCCCACCGGCGGAGGCGCGGCGCAGCTCGGCGAAGACGACGGCCGGGTCGGCCGGGAACCGAGCCGCCGCGACGGCGGCCCGTCGCACGCTGGCCGGGCTGGCGTCGGCCGGGTCGGCGTCCGTCGACTCGGTCTCGGCCAGCCGCGCCGCCAGGTCCGAGATGATGGCGAGGTCGGTCCGGACGTCCGGCGGGGGCGGTCGTAGCGCGCGTCGACGCAGCACCCGACCCTCCAGGTTGGTCATGGTGCCGTCCTCCTCCGCCCACTGCGCGGTCGGCAGCACCACGTCCGCCAGCGCGGCCGTCTCGGAGAGCAGGAGGTCCGCGACGACCAGCAGGTCGAGGTCGCGCAGCCGGCCCTCGATCCGGGCCGCCCGGGGTGCCGAGACCACCGGGTTCGACCCGAACACCAGCAACGCGCGCGGGCCACCCGGGGTGCCGAGCGAGTCGAGCAGTTGGTAGGCGGGCACTCCCGGGCCGGGCAGTTCGTCGGCCGGCACGCCCCAGACCCCGGCCACGTGCTCCCGGGCCGCCGGGTCGTCGATCCGCCGGTAGCCGGGCAGCTGGTCGGCCTTCTGCCCGTGCTCCCGCCCGCCCTGGCCGTTGCCCTGGCCGGTGAGGCACCCGTACCCCGAACCGTCGCGGCCGGGCAGCCCGAGGGCGAGGGCGAGATTGACGTACGCGGTGACGGTGTCCACCCCCTTGGCGTGCTGCTCGGCGCCGCGCGCGGTCAGGATGATCACGCGACCGCCGGTGCCCAGCGCTCGGGCGGTCGCCTCCAGGTCGGCCACCGGCACCCCGGAGAGCTGTTCCGCGCGAGCCGGCCACCAGGCGGCGACGCCTCGGCGGACCGTGTCGAAGCCGGTGGTGCGGTCGGCCACGTAGGCCCGGTCGACCCAACCCTCGGTGAGGGCGATGTGCAGCAGCGCGTTGGCGACCGCGAGGTCGGTGCCGGGCAGGGGTTGCAGGTGCAGGTCGGCCTGGCGGGCGGTGGCGGTGACCCGGGGGTCGATGACGATCAGTTTTCCGCCGTTGCGGCGCTGCTCGGTGAGCCAGCGCACCAGCGGCGGCATGGTCTCCGCCGGGTTCGCTCCGACCAGCAGCAGCGTGTCGGCCCGGCCCAGGTCGGCGAGGGGGAACGGCAGCCCGCGGTCGATGCCGAAGGCGCGCATCCCGGCGGCTGCCGCGGAGGACATGCAGAACCGTCCGTTGTAGTCGATGTGCCGGGTGCGCAGCCCGATCCGGGCGAACTTCCCCAACGCGTACGCCTTCTCGTTGGTCAGGCCCCCACCGCCGAAGACGGCGACCGCGTCCCGGCCGGCGTCGTCCTGAACGGCGCGGATGCCGGCGACCACCCGGTCGAGCGCGGTGTCCCAGCTCGCCGGGTGCAGTTCGCCGGTGGCCGCGTCGCGCACCAGCGGAGTGGTCAGCCGATCCGGGTGGTCGAGCAGTTCGGCGGAGGTCCAACCCTTCTGGCAGAGCCCGCCCCGGTTGGTGGGGAACTCGCGCGGGTGGACCGTGACCCCGGCGTCGTCCGCGCGCAGCGTCATCCCGCACTGCAGTGCGCAGTACGGGCAGTGCGTCGCCACTTCCCGGGGCGTCGACCCCGGCGGAGTCGCCGACCGTGCACCGTCTGTCATGTCGGCAAAGCGTGCCGCCGGGCGGTTTCCGGTCCGGGTCCCTTCTGTTTCGGTCCTGTCAAGTGGGGCTCACACCGCACAGGAGCAGCGGGCGCGTTGGAGGGTGCAACCTGTGGAGCTGAGTCGTTGACGACATCGGGCCGTTGACTCGTTTGCGACATCAGCTCCGAAGCGGCAGCGCACTCCACCTCGTGGAGGCGGTCAGCGCCGGTCGGCGCGGCGTGGTCGGCGGGTGAGGGACAGCCAGGCCAGGAACCGGGCGTGCAGTGCTCGCGGGTCCGGACGAACACCCAGCGAGTACAGGTCGTCAAGCGTGGCCTGCATGGTCGCGGCCAGATCGACCACACGGACCGTTCGCGAGGGGCCCGGCGGAATGCGCTGTTCGCGTCCGATGGCAGGTGCGGGCCGGACGGCCTTTGGAGCTGAATCGCTGACGACATCAACGTCGTTCATCGGCTTATAATGTGGGAAAGTTGTCTCAATAGATGGGAGCGCGCGATGAGCGTGACGGACGTCTTCGACGCGGTGGCCGGCACGTACGACGAGGCGCGCGGGCGGTTGATCCCGTGCTTCGACGCCTTCTACGGCACTGCCGTCCAGGTGGCCGCGCCGCCGTTGCGGGCCGCGCTCGCCGCCGGGCGTACGCCGGAGGTCTTGGATCTGGGTGCCGGCACCGGCCTGCTCTCCCTGCTGCTGTCCGCAGCGGTGCCCGGAGTCCGGCTGACCCTGGTGGACGGAGCGCCGGCGATGCTCGCCCGCGCCACCGACCAGTTGGACGCCCGGTCCGTGCCACACCGAACGGTCCACGCCGACCTGGCCGACGAGCTGCCGCCGGGCCGGTACGACGCGGTGGTCAGCGCGCTGGCGATCCACCACCTGGACGACGCCGGCAAGCGCGAGCTCTACCGGCGGGCCGCCGCCGCGTTGGCGCCGGGCGGGGTCTTCGTCAACGCGGAGCAGGTCGCCGGCCCGACCGCGGAGCTGGACCGGCGGTACGACGAGGTGTGGCTGGAGCGGATCACCGAGCTGGGCGCGTCCCCCGACGAGATCGCGGCTTCCCGGGAGCGGATGCGCCACGACCGCCCGGCTACGGTGGCCGACCAGTGCCGGTGGCTCGGCGAGGCGGGCCTGGTCGACGTCGACTGCTACTTCAAGGAGTGGCGCTTCGCGGTGTTCGGCGGCCGGGCCGGGTAAGCCCGACGGAATGTGCGTTTCGCCGCCGGGGGGCGAGCCGGTGGACGCAGGGATGACTGTTGGTCACACCGGCGGGTAATCTGCTCGGCATGACTGCCAAGGTGACTCTCTCGTTCACGGACGAGACGATCGAGGAGGCGCGGCGGTTCGCCAAGCGCGAAGGGCTGTCGCTCTCCGCGTGGATGGACCAGGCCGCCCGGGAAAAGGCGCTGCGCGAGGTCTTCACCGCGCACGCCGCCGCCGTGGGCCGCGCCAGCCTGGATCTGGAGTCCGCCGCGCTCGCCGACGCCCGCGAGGTGGGCATGGTCAACGACCTGTTCTCCGGCGGACGGCCGCGTGCTGCGTAGGGGTGAGATCTGGCGCATCGAGGGCGCCCGGGAACGCCTCGGCCTGGTGATCAGCTCGGACGTCTACAACTCCACCGACGTGCCCATCGTGATCGTGGTCGAGGTGGTCGAGGAGTCGCTCCTGCGGGACTCGCCGCTCGCCGTGTCGATGGGCCGGTACGTGGTGATGCCCGACCGGATCTCCTCGCCCATGAAGAAGTGGTTCACCGCGTGCGTGGACGTCGCCGACACCGACACCATGCTCCGGGTCGGGCGCGCGCTGCGCATCCTCCAGCAGCTCTGACCGTAAGGCAGCTCTGAGCGCCCCGGTGGCGTGCTCACCATCGCCGCCGGCCGGTGGTGCGATCCCCGTTTCCGGCCCGACCCGCGACGGGCACTGCCAGGTAACCGGGTGTTCCTAGCGTTTCCCCTCGTCACATCGACGAGGAGGAGCCGCCGTGAGCACGCTCACCAGCACCGTAGTCACCGCCGAGCCGCCTGCCGTCACCGGTCGCCGGCAACCGCTGCACGACTGGCGCCCCGAGGACCCGGACTTCTGGCAGGCCACCGGCGCGCCGATCGCCCGGCGCAACCTCTGGGTCTCGATCTTCGCGGAGCACGTCGGCTTCTCGGTGTGGAGTCTCTGGTCGGTCACTGTGCTCTTCCTCGGCCCCGCGTACGGCATCGATCCGGCCGGGAAGTTCCTGCTCACCGCCGTGCCGGCCGCACTGGGCGCGGTGCTGCGGCTGCCGTACACGCTGGCGGTGGCCCGCTTCGGCGGACGACGCTGGACGATCATCAGCGCACTGCTGTTGCTGGTGCCCGCGGTCCCGATGACGGTGCTGCTGGAGCCCGGGGTGTCCTACACCACCCTGATGGTGCTCGCCTGCCTCACCGGGGTCGGCGGCGGCAACTTCGCCTCCTCCATGGCGAACATCAACCTGTTCTACCCACAGCGGCTCAAGGGGCGGGCGCTCGGGCTCAACGCCGGTGGCGGCAACCTGGGCGTACCCGCCGTGCAGCTGGTCGGCCTGGCGGTCCTCGCCACAGCGGGCGCCGCGTACCCCCGGTTGGTGCCGGCGGTCTACCTGCCGCTGATCGTGCTGGCCGCCCTGGCCGCGGCCCGCTGGTTGGACACAGTGCCCGGGGCGCGCAACGAGCCGGGAGCGTTGCGGGAGGCGGCCCGCGATCCGCACACCTGGGTGATGTCGCTGCTCTACATCGGGACCTTCGGCTCGTTCATCGGCTTCGGTTTCGCCTTCGGTCAGGTGCTCCAGCTCCAGTTCGCCGAGCGGTTTCCCACCCCGGTCGACGCTGCCTGGCTGACCTTCCTGGGCCCGCTGGTCGGCTCGCTGATCCGGCCGCTGGGTGGGCACCTCGCCGACCGGTTGGGCGGGGCGCGGGTGACGTTCTGGAACTTCGTGGCGATGGCGGCCGGCGCGAGCACCGTGCTGTACGCGGCCCGGGAGCGCTCGTTCGGGCTGTACCTCGCCGGGTTCCTCGCCCTCTTCGTCTTCTCCGGCGTCGGCAACGGCTCCACGTACAAGATGATCCCGGCGATCTTCCGGGCCCGGTCGGCGGAGGCGGTGGCCACGGGTCAGCGTGATCCGGAGGCCGCCGCCCGGTGGGCGCGGCGGATGACCGGCGCGTTGATCGGCATCGCGGGTGCGATCGGCGCCTTCGGCGGGGTGTTGGTCAACATCGCGTTCCGCCAGTCGTTCCTCAGCTCGGGCAACGCCGACGCCGCCTACCTGGCCTTCATCGGCTGGTACGCGTTGTGCTTCGCGGCCACCTGGGTGGTCTACCGCCGTCCGAGGGCCGGTCGACTCGCCAACGTGTGAGCTGAGCCACCCTCGGCGCGTCGCCGCGCGGCACCGCACCCCCGTTTTGACCTGCGGACGGGGCGCCGGGTATCGTTGCCTGCTGTTGTACGACATCCAGAGGCGTGCCCCATCAGGTACGCTTGGTCGTTCGTGCGCGCTGGTCCGGCCTGCTAGATCTGGTCACCTCGGCGCGCGACCCCAGACCGACGACGAGACAAGGTAGACCTGTGCGTACGTACAGCCCGAAGCCGGGTGAGATCGAGCGTCAGTGGCACGTCATCGACGCCTCTGATGTCGTGCTGGGCCGCCTGGCCACCCACGCCGCCACGTTGCTGCGTGGTAAGCACAAGCCGACTTTCGCGCCGCACGTCGACACGGGCGACTTTGTCGTCATCGTGAACGCGGGCAAGGTTGCGTTGACCGGCAACAAGCGCCAGACCAAGGTCGCTTACCGCCACTCCGGTTACCCGGGTGGTCTGAAGCAGATCGGCTACGACGAGCTGCTGACCAAGCGTCCCGAGCGGGCCATCGAGCTGGCCGTGAAGGGGATGCTCCCGCACAACAAGCTCGGCCGTCAGCTGATCAAGAAGCTGAAGGTCTACGCCGGTGCCGAGCACCCGCACCTCGCGCAGCAGCCGGTGCCGTTCGAGATCAAGCAGATCGCGCAGTGAGCGCGGGCGAAGGAAGCAGCATGACCGACATCATCGAGACCGAGGTCGCCCCGGAAGCCCCCGAGGCCACCGAGGCGCCGGCGCCCGTTGCCCGCGCGCCTCGTGGTGACCGGCCGATCCAGACCGTGGGCCGCCGCAAGGAGGCCATCGTCCGGGTCCGCATCGTCCCGGGCACCGGCAAGATCACCTGCAACGGCCAGGACCTCGAGGCGTACTTCCCGAGCAAGGTGCACCAGCAGCTCATCAAGGACCCGCTGGTCACCGCCGAGAAGCTCGAGCAGTTCGACGTCATCGCCAACCTGCGTGGCGGCGGCACCACCGGTCAGGCCGGTGCGCTTCGGCTGGGCATCGCCCGCGCGCTGATCATCAACGAGCCGGACGACCGCCCGGCCCTGAAGAAGGCCGGCTTCCTCACCCGTGACGCCCGGGTCAAGGAGAGCAAGAAGTACGGTCTCAAGAAGGCCCGTAAGGCTCCCCAGTACTCGAAGCGCTGATCTTTTCCAGCGCGTTGTACTTCTGACGGACGGCCGGTCCGCCTCCCCCTCGGGGGAGGCGGGTCGGCCGTTCCGCTTTCTCCTCACTGGCAGTGCTCTCTCGGAGGTTGGCGGGTATGGGTCGGTTGTTCGGCACGGACGGCGTACGCGGGCGGGCAAACGCGGATCTCACCCCGGAATTGGCGCTGGCGCTCGCGGTGGCCGCCGCGCACACACTCGCCGAGACGGACCGCAGCCATCCGCCGTTGGCCGTCGTCGGTCGCGACACCCGCGCCAGCGGCGAGATGCTGGAGGCCGCCGTGGTCGCCGGGCTGACCAGTGCCGGCGCCAACGTGGTGCGGGTCGGCGTGCTGCCCACCCCTGCGGTGGCGTTCCTCACCGCGGAGGCCAAGGCCGACCTGGGTGTGATGCTCTCCGCGTCGCACAACCCGATGCCGGACAACGGCATCAAGCTCTTCGCCGCCGGTGGGCACAAGTTGCCCGACGAGATCGAGATGCAGATCGAGGCGGCCGTCGAGACGAACGCCACCACCGCCTGGGACCGGCCGATCGGTGCCGGCGTCGGCCGGGTGCACGACCTGCTCGACGGTGCCGACCACTACGTCCAGCACCTGGTGGGCACCGTTCCGCACCGGCTCGACGGGATCAAGGTCGTGGTCGACTGCGCCAACGGCGCCGCCGCCGAGGTCGCCCCCGTCGCCTACCGGGAGGCCGGCGCGGAGGTCATCGCCATCCACGCGGAGCCCGACGGGCTGAACATCAACGACGACTGTGGCTCCAACCACATCGAGGCGCTGCGCGCCGCCGTGGTCGAGCACGGCGCCCACCTGGGCATCGCCCACGACGGCGACGCCGACCGCTGCCTGGCGGTCACCGCCGACGGCGACGAGGTGGACGGCGACCAGGTCATGGCGATCCTGGCGCTGGCCATGCGTGACGCCGGCACGCTCACCCAGGACACCCTGGTGGCGACCGTGATGAGCAACCTCGGCCTCCGCCTGGCCATGTCCGCACAGGGCATCCGGCTGATCGAGACCAAGGTCGGCGACCGGTACGTGCTGGAGGAGCTGCGCGCCTCCGGGCTGGCGCTCGGCGGTGAGCAGAGCGGCCACATCGTGATGCCCGCGCACGCCACCACCGGCGACGGGGTGCTCACCGGCCTGCACCTGATGGCTCGGATGGCGGCCACCGGCCAGTCCCTCGCCGAGTTGGCCTCGGTGGTCACCAAGCTGCCCCAGGTGCTGATCAACGTGCCGGTCGGCGACCGCACCGTCGGTGCCGCCGCGCCCGCCGTCCGCGCCGAGGTCGAGCGGGCCGAGGCGGAGCTGGGGGAGACCGGCCGGGTGCTGCTGCGCCCGTCGGGCACCGAACCGCTGGTCCGGGTGATGGTCGAGGCGGCCACCGAGGCAACCGCCCGTGAGGTCGCCGAGCGGATCGCCGAGCTGGTCCGTACCGCGAGCCCGGTCGCCTGAGACCACCTCGGGACGGCGTCACAACCGCAGTCGGGCCGCCCGCTCGTAGGTGTCGGCGGGGTCCTCGCCGTCGGTGAGGTCGAGGTCCTCGGTGACGCGTCCGTCGGTCAGTCGGACCAGCCGGTCGCAGCGGGCAGCGATGGCCTGTTCGTGGGTGGCGAGCAGGATGGTCATGCCGTGCCGTTCACGGAGGTCGAGCAGCAGGTCGAGGATCTGCCCGCCGGTGGTGGAGTCGAGGTTGCCGGTGGGCTCGTCGGCCAGTAGCAGGCCCGGTGCCCCCATCAGGGCGCGAGCGATGGCGACCCGTTGCTGCTGGCCACCGGAGAGCTGCGCGGGCAGGGCGCGCTCCCGCCCGGCCAGGCCGACCGCGTCGAGCAACTCGCGGGCTCGGGTCGCGTGATCGGCCCGGCCCCGGCGGGGGAGGACCGGCGCGATCACGTTGTCCAGCACGGTGAGTGCGGGCAGCAGGTGGTAGCGCTGGAACACGAACCCGACCCGTTGCCGGTAGCGGGCGAGGGCCGCCCGACGCAGGTCGCTGACCACCACGTCGTCGACGGTCACGGTGCCCTCGTCGGGCTGCTCGATCGCGCCGACGAGATGCAGCAGCGTCGACTTGCCCGACCCGCTCGGCCCGGTCAACGCCACCACCGAGCCGGCCGCGACGGTCAGGCACACGTCGTCGACCGCGGTCAGCTGGTCCGCGCCGGTGCCGAATCGCCGTGTCAGGTGGTCGACCGAGATCGCGCTACCGATCTGCTCGCTCATGACTGCTACTCCTCTGCCAGAAGTCGGGCGGGTCGTAGGCGCGGCAGCAGGGCGGCGGGCACCAGCGCGGCGACGGCGCTGACCAACGCGCCCGCCAGCGCTACCAGCGCGGCCACCAGGAGCAGCGCGCCGGGAAGCGCGCCGATCAGCCAACCCGCGCTGGCCAGGCCGACGGCTGCGCCGGTCGTCGAACCGACGAGCCCCAACGTCAGCCCCTCGTAGCCGACCAGCCGGCCGAGTTCGGCGTCGGTCCAGCCGATCGCCCGCAGGGTGGCCAACTCGGCGGCCCGGTCGCGGATGTTCAGGTAGAGCACGTCCGCCACCGCAGCGGCACCGAGCAGCACGGTGGCCGCAGCGGCCACGGTGTCCGCGCCGCGCACGCTCAGCGAGACCACGTCGCCGAGCAGACTGCCGACGATCGCGCCCCGGAACGCCCACGCGGCGGCGGTGACCAGCGTCAGCGCGGCCACCCCGATGGCCAGCGCGCCGGCGCCGAGGAACGTGCGCCCGGGGGTGCGGGCCAGATTCACCAGCGCCACACCGAAGAGGGTGCGTGGCCGGCGTACCCAGCCCGCGGGAGCGACGATCGGGCGGAGGGCGGCGGCCGGGTGGGTGCGCGCGGCCCGCAGCGCCGGCACCAGGCCCGCTGCCACCGCGAGCAGCAGGGCGATGGGTACGGCCAGGGCCGACCGCCGCCAGTCGACGTCGATGCCGAGCGCCATCCCGAGCGGCACCGCGAGGGTCAGCGAGAGCAGACCGGCGACGAGCCCGAGCAGGGCGACCTCGCCCAGGATCAGCGCCGCGATGCGGCGGACCGGCCAGCCGAGACAGGAGAGCACCGCCAGTTCGGAGCGCCGGTCCCGGACGGCGGCGCTGACCGCGTTGCCGAGGAAGAGCACGCAGACCACCAGCACCAGCACGAAGAGCACCAGGCTCTTACGGTCCACCGCCTGGGTGATGATCGACGCCACGCCGAGTGCGGACCAGTTCTCGGTCAGCCGCAGCATCGGCCGGCCGAACGAGCCTGCCGGCAGCTCCACGGTCTGCGGCGCCCCCGACGAGCCGAGGGTGATGTCCACGTCCAGCCCGGTGCGTGCCGCGATCTGCTCGGCGACCAGGCGGACCCGCTCGGCGGACCGCTCGCTGTAGCCGCCCACGTCGGCCACCCGTACCCGGATGGCGCTGATCGGGGCCTTGGCCTGTGGCCCGCCGCCACCCTCCAGGATCTTCGGCACGCTGCCGAGGTTGGTGAGGAGCAGCGGCGGCGCCGAGAGGTAGCCGGCGGGATTGCCGCTGGGCGCCAGCGGTTGACCGCCCAGCGCTGCCCGGCTGCGATCGTCGGCACCCTCTGCCGTCGGCGCCTGGTAGGTCTCCAGCGGCAGTTGGCCGAGGCCACCGAACCCGGCCAGCCGGCCCGGATCGAAGACACCGACGGCCCGCCAGAAACGATTGGCGGTGTTCGCGCCCACGGGTAGCGGCAGCGCCCGGATCGCTCGGGAACCGGTGTCGTCGGCGAGCCAGGGTCGGGGCAGCGGGTTGAACGTCTCCATCTTGCCGTACACCTCGGGGTCGCCGGGCGGTTGCTGGCGGGCCCGCAGGCTGCCGTCGGGGAGCCGGTCGTACTGCACCTCGGCCGACTGCACGACCGTCTGAAGTTGGCCGTGGCAGCACCCGGCCAGGGAAAGCTCCTCGGTGAGCATCGCCTGGTGCCCGGCGGTGAGGTCGTACCGGCCGGACCCCGCGGGAGTCCCCCCGGGGCGGCTCAACGTCTGCTCCAGGTCGATCGCCTCCACCCCGGCGGGGCTGATCGCGAGCCGGGTGAACCTGGCCGCCAGCGACTCGTCGATGAAGGGTCGGTTCGTGACGAGGACCGGGACCTCGTGGTTGTCCGCTGAGCCCCGGCGGTTGACGGCGACCTTGTCGTCCGTGCGGACGGCGCGACCGGTGACTACGGCATCGTCGAGTCCGACGAGTTGTTCCTCGGCCGCCGGGTCCACAGCGGCCAGGAGGAACGGCACGGTCAGGTCGTACGCCATCACCAGCCGGTCGGTGGGTGCAGCGGAGCCGTCCCGGTCGGTCGCGAGGATGTGGGAGTCGGCCTGGAACCGGCCGTCGGGCAGCAGTTGGACGGCGTGCAGGGACCAGTCCTCGCGCTCGGAGTAGGTGCCCGGGTTGCCCAGCAGCGCGTATCCCGGATCGCAGATGGGAAGGCTGCGTCCGTCCGGCTGTACCTCGCGGGGGGTCGGCCCGCAGGTGTCCGACCAGGAGTAGGACCGCCCATCGGAGTACGGCACGGCGTCACTGTCGATCTCCCCGTCGATCCGGGGGTAGATCAACGGCTTCTTGGTCACGTAGACGTACCGGGGTTTGCCCGGGGCGCTGGAGAGACCGCGTTCGGCGTGGAAGGTCGGGTCGACCCGGATCACCTGCTGGTCCAGCGTGCGGTCGACGGCGTCGGTGAGGTCGAGCGGCGTCGGTAGCAGGGTGGTGGAATAGCCGAGCATCGCGATCGGGGCCGCCACCTCGACGCCGGGGATAGTGGTCACCTGCTCGTACTGCTGGGTGGTGATGCCGCCGAAGAGCCCGGAGAGATAGTTGGGGCGGACCAGCCCGCGCTCGGCTTCCAGTGGCGTGCGGGTCCCCTTCGGACGGACCAGGATCTCGTAGGCGACCTGGGTGTTGCGCTCGACAGTGCCGGTGACGTCCAGACGAGAGGTGGTGGTGGCGCCGGTCAGGACCACGAAGCCGGTGGTGGCCACCAGCACGCCGACCAGCAGCGCCACCGACCGCCCCGCACGGCCGCGCAGCTGTCTCCAGATGAAGCCGAGCATCGCGCCTCCCCGTGTGCTGGCTCTCACTCTGCGCGATACATTGTGACAATGCAAGACCCGTACCGGAGGTGACATGGCGATCCAGCACGCTGTCCTCGCCCTGCTCGCTGGTGGCCCGAGCCACGGCTACCAGCTCAAGGGCGCGTTCGAGGCCGCCGTCGGCCCGCAGTGGGGGCCGCTGAACATCGGCCACCTCTACCAGATCCTCGACCGGCTCTCCCGGGACGACCTGGTCGTCGCCGAACGGCAGCCGCAGCCGATCAAGCCGGATCGGGTGGTCTACGAGATCACCCCGGCCGGCCGCGCGGAGTTGGCGCGGTGGCTGGCCGAGCCGAGCCCGCGCAGCGGTGGATTCCGGGACGACTTCTTCCTCAAGGTCACCGCCGCCGCCCGGTCCGGCTCCGCGGCGACGGTCCGCGCGGTACTGAGCAACCAGCGCGGGCACCTGCTGCGCGAGCTGCGCAATCTGGACGGCCTACGGCGGGCCGCCGAGGACCCGGTGGTCGGGTTGCTGCTCACGGCGGCCAGCCGGCACGTGACCGCGGACCTGTCGTTCGTGGACGACGCCGAGGCGGTGCTGCTCGGTGACGAGGGTCAACTGCTCACCCGTCTCGCGACGTCGACAGCGGATCAGTCGGCGACCGACCCGGGATCGGCCGGCGCTGGGCGGGTCAGCGGTTCGGGCCCAGAGCGCGCAGCCGGGTGACCGCCTCGGTCAGCACCTCCGGGCGCTTGCAGAAGGCGAACCTGACCAGCCGCCGGCCCGCGTCGACGTCGTCGTAGAAGACCTGGGTGGGAACCGCCACCACACCGCAGCGCTCCGGCAACGAGCGGCAGAACTCCACACCGTCCCGGCCGCCGAGGGCGGTGATGTCGGCGGTGACGAAGTACGTCCCCTCGGAGTCGAGCACCTCGAACCCGGCGTCGGTGAGACCACCGACGAGCTGGTCACGCCGCTGCTGGAGACCGTCCCGGAAGCCGGTGTAGTAGTCGTCCGGCAGGGCCAGCGCCACGGCCACCGCCGGTTGCAGCGGCGCGGCGTTGACATAGGTGAGGAACTGCTTGACCCGGAGCACCGCCGAGACCAGCGCCGCCGGGCCGCTCGCCCAGCCGACCTTCCACCCCGTGCAGGAGAACGTCTTGCCGGCCGACGAGATGCGCAGCGTCCGCTCCCGCATCCCGGGCAGGCTGGCCAGCGGCACGTGCGGGCTCGCCGCGTCGGTGAAGGCGAGGTGCTCGTACACCTCGTCGGTGACCGCGTACGCGCCGAACTCCTGGCACAGTTCGGCGACCTGCGCCAACTCGGTCGGGGTGAAGACCTTGCCGGTCGGATTGTGCGGCGAGTTCAGCAGCACCAGCCGGGTACGCGGGCCGAACGCCGCGCGCAGCGTCGCCGGGTCGAAGGCGTACCGGCCGTCGGCCGTGGGGCGCAGCGTCACCGGGCGGCGGACCGCGCCGGCCAGCGCGATCGAGGCGGCGTACGAGTCGTAGTACGGCTCGAAGCAGATCACCTCGTCGCCCGGTTCGCAGAGCGCGAGGATGCTCGCCGCGACCGCCTCGGTCGCGCCCGCGGTGATCACGATCTCGCCGTCCGGGTCGTACGCCAGGTCGTAGAACCGCCGCTGATGCGCCGCGACGGCCGCGCGCAGGGCGGGAATCCCCGGGCCCGGCGGGTACTGGTTCTGCCCGCCACGCAGCGCCTCGGCGGCGGCGGCCAGCATCTCCGGCGGGCCGTCGGTGTCGGGAAAGCCCTGGCCGAGGTTGACCGCACCGGTGCGTACGGCGAGGGCGGACATCTCGGCGAAGATCGTCGTGCCGAACGGCCGCATCCGGGCCACCAGCGGGTCGACATCGGTGCTCGTCGTCACCTGCGCCAGCCTACGGCCATACCCGGCTCGGACCCCAGCGTCAGTCGCGCCCGCAACTGGTCGACCAGTACCCCCGGGTCTTGTCGACGACCGGCTTGCCGGCGCCGGTGACCGTGACGACGCAGTCGAGCGGTCTCTCACCCTCATCGTCGGCCCATCTGGCCTCCACCATCACCCGGGTCTTGCCGTTGGTGCGGATGGTGGTGCGCCAGGGCAGCTTCTGGCCGTCGACGTGGATGAGGTCGCTCTCGGCGTCGAAGTACGCCAGATCGACGACACCCGACCCGCTGAGCTCGTAGACCACAGTCACGGGTGCCGGTCCTGAGGTCGGTCGGGTGATCGGCTTCTTGCTGGGGGTTGGCGGTGCGATGGATGGCCTGGTGGTGGGTCTTTCCGGGATGATCGGCCCGGTGGTGGGCTCCGTCCAGCCGTCGTCGGGGACGCCCCACGGCTCCTCAGCTGTCGGGTCCGAGTTGGTCGGGTCGAGCCACAGGCCACCCGCGCAGAGGCAGCCGCACACGAGTAGGACGAGTACCACGAAGGCCGCGACGACGACCCCGACGATCCGCCCGCCGCTCGTGGCCGGCTTGCCGGGCACCTGCGGATACCCGGGGTAGGCGTACGGCGGCGGATAGCCGGGCGGTGGCCAGCCACTGCCGGGCGGCGGATAGCCGGGCGGTGGCCAACCAGCGGTCGGCGACTGCTGGTCGGGCATGGGCCACCCCGCTGGGGGTGGCGATCCGGCCGACGGCGGGCCTGAGGCGTCGGGCGACCACGGGGGCGTCTGCGGGTCGGGCGTCCACGGCGTGGGGGACGGTTGTGGCGTCCACTGGGTGGCGGGCGGAGACGGCGTCCACGGCGCGGCCGGCGGGGGCGGTGACCAGGGGGCCTGCGGTGCCCACGGCTGGCCCGGAGCCAACGGGTCCGGGGCCGGAAACGGAATTGAGGACGGCGGCGCCGTCGGATCCGGCGGGGGTGCGGGGGAGGCCGGGTCCGGAGCGGATGAGGGGCTCGGGTCGGGCGACGGCGCGTCGGACATGGCTGCTCCGGGCGGGAGTGGGTATGGGACGAACGGGCCGTGGACGGGAGCGCCAAACCCGCCGAGAGACTGTCGCACCCGAAGGCCTGTCGCAACCCCGCCCTCCAAGGCGGGCGCGAGCGGGCTGTGACGCTCGTCCCGTTGCGGCCGCGCAGGCCCTGATCGCTCAGATTCCGTGATTGATAACCCGACTTTCGAGCAACCAACATGAGTGAAACTGGGTTAGGCTGCGGGCCATGTGTGGAATCGTGGGATACGCGGGCGCGCGCCCCGCACTCGGCATCGTCCTCGACGGGCTGCGGCGGCTGGAATACCGTGGCTACGACTCGGCAGGCGTCGCGATCGTCTGCGCCGACCAGCTGCTGACCGAGAAGAAGGCCGGCAAGCTGGCCAACCTGGAGAAGGTGCTGTCCGAGCGGGCCGCCGACGACCCGACCTCCTGCGCGGCCAGCCCGATCGGCATCGGTGACGGCACCACCGGCATCGGGCACACCCGGTGGGCCACCCACGGTGGCCCGACCGACCGCAACGCCCACCCACACGTCGCCCCCGACGGGCGGGTCGCGGTGATCCACAACGGCATCATCGAGAACTTCGCCAAGCTCCGCGCCGAACTGGAGGCCGACGGCGTCCAGTTCACCAGCGACACCGACACCGAGTGCGCCGCGCACCTGCTCGCCGCCGCGCTGGCCGACCTGCGCGCCGCCGGCCAGCCGGACAGCCCGCAACTGCTCGCCGCCGGCATGCGCGTGGTCTGCCAGCGACTGGAGGGCGCGTTCACCCTGCTCGCGGTGGACGCCGCCGTGCCCGGTGCGGTCGTCGGCGCCCGGCGCAACTCGCCGCTGGTGGTCGGCCGGGGCGACGGGGAAAACTACCTGGCCAGCGACGTGGCCGCGTTCATCGAGCACACCCGGGAAGCGGTCGAGCTGGGCCAGGACCAGATCGTGCTGATCACCGGTGACAGCATCGAGATCACCGACTTCGAGGGCCAGCCCGCCGCCGGCAAGGACTTCCACATCGACTGGGACTCCTCGGCCGCGGAGAAGGGCGGCTACGACTGGTTCATGCTCAAGGAGATCGAGGAGCAGCCGCAGGCCATCGCCGACACGCTGCTGGGCCGGCTCACCGAGAGCGGTGAGATCGCCCTCGACGAGGTCCGCCTCAGCGACCAGGATCTGCGCGACGTCGACAAGATCTTCATCGTGGCCTGCGGCACGGCGTACCACGCCGGCATGGTCGCCAAGTACGCCATCGAGCACTGGACCCGGATCCCGTGCGAGGTGGAGCTGGCCAGCGAGTTCCGCTACCGCGACCCGGTGCTCGACCGGTCCACGCTGATCGTGGTCATCTCCCAGTCCGGCGAGACGATGGACACCCTGATGGCGCTGCGCCACGCCAAGGAGCAGAAGGCCCGGGTGCTGGCCATCTGCAACACCAACGGCTCGACCATTCCCCGCGAGTCCGACGCCGTGCTCTACACGCACGGCGGGCCGGAGATCGCCGTCGCCTCCACGAAGGCGTTCCTCACCCAGGTCGTCGCCTGCTACCTGATCGGCCTGCACCTGGCCCAGGTGCGCGGGATCAAGTTCGCCGACGAGGTGGGCGCGGTGGTCGCCCAGTTGCAGGAGATTCCCGGCAAGCTGCGTGAGCTGCTCGACCGGATCGATCCCGTCCGCGAGCTGGCCCGGGACCTGAAGTCCGAGCCGACAGTGCTGTTCATCGGCCGGCACGTCGGCTACCCGGTGGCCCTGGAGGGCGCGCTGAAGCTCAAGGAGTTGGCGTACATGCACGCCGAGGGCTTCGCCGCCGGCGAGCTGAAGCACGGCCCGATCGCCCTGATCGACAAGGGCACCCCGGTGATCTGCGTGGTGCCCTCGCCGGTGGGCCGGGGCATGCTGCACGACAAGGTCGTCTCCAACATCCAGGAGGTCCGGGCGCGGGGCGCGCGGACCATCGTGATCGCGGAGGAGGGCGACGAGGCGGTCGTCCGGTACGCCGACCACCTGATCTACGTGCCGCGTACGCCCACCCTGCTGGCCCCGCTCGTCACCACGGTGCCGTTGCAGGTGCTCGCCGCCGAGATCGCCGCCGCCCGGGGGCACGACGTGGACCAGCCCCGCAACCTGGCCAAGTCGGTCACCGTCGAGTAAGCCTCAGCGGCCCAGCACGACCCGGGCCATCCCGTCCAACGCGGGATTGCCCGGGTCCCAGTAGCCGGTGTGCCCGCCTCGCCCACTGCCGAAGACCCGAGCGCCGAACCCGGGATCCGACGGGTCGTGCCCGAACCACAGTTCGTGCCCGGTCTGGCCCGGCCAGCCCAGCACGGCGGCCAGCGGAGCCGTACGCAGCAGGGCCCCTCGGCCCAGCTCCTCCGGTGACCGGGCCGCCCGGATCACGTCGTCGGGAGCGCTGCTCGCCCAGACCTCCCCGGGTGGCACGCCCAGCTCGGTGGCGTGCGACGCGCCGACACCGGGGGAGCCGACGAAGACCAGCGCGTCGGCGGCCAGGCCGTGCTCCCGGGCGGCCACCCCCACCACCAGCGACCCGTAGCTGTGCCCGAGCACCGTCTGCCGGGCCGGCGGCCCGTCGTGGCTGACGCGCAGCCCCTCCTGGAAGCGGTGCAACGCGGGGCCGGCGTCCCGGGCCTGACCCGCCGAGGCTGCCTCGGTCAGCAGATCCGGGGCGTCGTAGTCCAACCAGAGCACCGCCGAGCTGCGCTCGTCCGGGGCGAGCGCGGCGCACCGCTCCAGCACCCGGGCCGCCCTGCCCAGCTCGCCGGAGGCGTCGTCCAGGCCGGCGGTCATCCCCGGCACGTAGGTCAGCACCCGGTCGGCGTGGTCCGGGTCGCCGAGCGCCACCACCGCCCGGCCCTCACCCGCCGGATCCAACCCGAGCAGGTACGCCCGCGGCGCCTCGCCGCCCGTCAGCCGCCCGACCAGCGCGTCCAGACCGGCCAGCCGTCCGGCCACCCCGCGCAACCGGATCAACGCGAGTGGCCCCGGCGGCACCCGGGACAGCAGCCGGTGCCGCTCGGCCAGCAACTCCGTACGCCAGGCGTCGAGCCGTAACCGGTTGGCCTGGTCACGGGCGGCCACCGGCAGCCCGTCCAACCGGCCGACCACTGCCGGCTCGCGCGCGATCAGCCACCGTCGCTGCGCCGGGGTCAACCCGGACCACCAGGCGCTGACCAGCGCGGGCGCTGCACCGAAGGCCGGTCGGCCCGGCGGGGGCGGGGACGCCCAACCGGTGCCGGCGGCCCTGGCCAGGTCATCCAACCGGTCGGCGGCGACCCGGTCCGCAGCGGCTGCCCCGTCGAGCGCGGCCCGCAGGGCCGCGGCCACGCCAGCCGCGGCGACCCCGGCCCGCTCGGTGGGCCGAAACCGGGCGGGATCGACCCGCACCCCACCCGAGCGGTCCACCAGCAGACCGGCCGCCTCGGCCTGGGCGACCGCCTGGGAGAGCCGCGCCTTCGCCACCGCCAGCCCACCGGCCAACTCGGCCAGCACCTGGTCGACCTCGATCAGCGCGGGTGCGATCGAGGTCAGCTCGTCACGCAGACCGTTCAGTCGAGTGTCCGCCGCAGTGGCTGCCGCACCCGACCAACCGCCTCGCAACCGCCCGGTGGCCGTGCGAAGCTCGCCGAGATGCCGATCGAGTGGCCCGGCCAACCCCGCCCACGCCGCCCCGGCGGCCCGCCACCCGCCGGGATCGACAGCCCACAGCTGTCGGTAACCGACGCTGCTCACCGGGGTAGGGAGGCGAACCGGCCGGCGGCCCGGTCGTCCACCGTCTCGTACGCCTCGGCCGCCGCCCGGACCCCGCCGGAGGTCACCGCGACCCGGGCACCCAGCCGGCAGAACCAGGAGTGCCCGGCCGCCTCCAACCGGGCCAGCGCCGCGCCGGCTCGCCATTCGGGCGCCGCCACCACCAGCCCGGGCAACCCCGCGAGGCCCAACGCCAACCGGCGCGCCTCGTCGTCGAGCAGGACGGCGACCGCCCGCAACTCCTCCGGCTGGACGGCGAACGGCTCGTCGGTCATGACCACACCCCCGTGGACGATCGGCATCGGCGCGCTGACGCTAGGCGCGTACCGGAGGTCGCGCGGTGCCCTGTGGACAGCCGACGTCGAGGCGTACCCCGGGGTGTCCACAGGCGTTGCCCAGCGCGAGCCCGACGGCTAATCTGCGGCCTCGACCGCCGGTAGGGTGGTGTGGTGATCGTCGCTGTCGGCATCGACGTCGTCCTGGTCGACCGGTTCGCCCGGGCCCTGGCACGGACGCCGCTGCTCGCCGACCGGCTCTTCACCGAGGCCGAGCGGCACACCCGCTCCGGCAGCCCGCGCTCGCCCGAGTCGCTCGCCGCCCGGTTCGCCGCCAAGGAGGCGGTGGCCAAGGCGCTCGGCGCGCCGGCCGGCCTCAACTGGCACGACTGCGAGATCGTGCCCGACCCGGATGGCCGCCCCTGGCTGGCCGTCTCCGGCACTGTCGCGGCGGTGGCCGACGCACGTGGGGTCAACCACTGGCATCTCTCGTTGTCGCACGACGGCGGGATCGCGTCGGCGATGGTGGTCGCGGAACGATGACGTCGGCCGGGAGGGCCGGTCAGGTCCGCCCGCTAACGGAATGGGACACGGTGGCATGAGAGCGGTGTGGCGGGTGGCCGACGTACGGGCGGCCGAGGCGGGGTTGATGGGCACGCTGCCGGAGGGGACGCTGATGCAGCGGGCCGCCGCCGGGCTGGCCCGCCGCGCCGCGCTCCTGCTCGCCGAGCGGGGCGGAGTCTACGGAGGCCGGGTGCTGCTGCTGGTCGGCTCCGGTGACAACGGCGGCGACGCGCTGTACGCGGGGGAGCGGTTGGCCCGCCGAGGTGTCCAGGTGTCCGCCCTGCTGCTCACCCCCGGGCGGGCGCACGCCGCCGGCCTGGCCGCGCTGCGAGCCGCTGGCGGCCGGGTGGTGCCGGATCCGGCCGGCCCGATCGACCTGGTCCTCGACGGCATCGTCGGCATCGGTGGCACCGGCGGGCTACGGGCGAACGCTGACGACGTGGTCCAGCGCCTCGACGAGCTGCGCGGACGCGACGGGGAACGGGCCACAGTGCTGGCGGTCGACGTGCCCAGCGGGGTCGCGGTCGACACCGGCCACGTGCCGCTGTCCGCGTCCGGCCGGCCCACCGCGGTCCGCGCCGACGTGACGGTGGCCTTCGGCGCGCTGAAGCCCGCCCTGGTGGTCGGGCCGGCCGCCGCGATGGCCGGGCACGTCGAGCTGGTCGACATCGGGCTGCGGCCGTGGCTGCGCGGCACCCCGGCGCTGCGGGTCACCGAGTGGTCCGACCTGGTCGACTGGTGGCCCCAGCTGGGCCCGGCGTCGGAGAAGTACACCCGGGGCGTGGTGGGGGTGGCGACCGGCTCGGCGACCTACCCCGGTGCGGCGGTGCTCTCCGTGGGTGGCGCCCTGGCCGGGCCGACCGGCCTGGTCCGCTACGCCGGCAGCGCCCGCGCCGAGGTGCTGCACCAGCACCCGTCGGTGATCGCCAGTGGGCGGGTCGCCGACGCGGGCCGGGTGCAGGCCTGGGTCTGCGGCTCCGGGCTGGGCACCGGCGCCGACGCGGCGGCCGAGCTGCGCGCCGTACTGGCCGCCCCGGTGCCGGTGGTGCTCGACGCCGACGCCCTGACCCTGCTGGTGGACGGCTCGCTCGCCGACCGGCTGCGGGGTCGCGACGCGCCCATCGTGGTCACCCCGCACGACCGGGAGTTCACCCGTCTCTGCGGTGAGGAGCCGGGCGCCGACCGGGTCGGCGCCGCGCTGCGGCTGGCCGCGTGGATGAACGCGGTGGTGCTGCTCAAGGGCGATCGCACGGTGATCGGCACGCCGGACGGTCGGGCGTACGTCAACCCGACCGGCACCCCGGCGCTGGCCACCGGCGGCACCGGCGACGTGTTGGCCGGGCTGCTCGGCTCGCTGCTGGCGGCCGGGGTACCCGCCGATCGGGCCGCCGCCTCGGCCGCGTACCTGCATGGGCTGGCCGGGCGGGAGGCGGCCCGGGGTGGGCCGGTGACCGCGCCCGACGTGGCGACCGCGCTGCGTCCGGTGCTGGCCCGGCTGGGCTGAACGGGGCGGTTCCGGGTGCGCTGACCGGATCGCCGCGTCGGGACGTGCGTCGCCGCCCGCGGTGATCACGGCGGAAAGTAGGCTGGGTACATGTGGCAGGCCGAGGTACGCGTCGATCTTGACGCCATCCGCGAGAACGTGAGCAGGCTCCGCTCCGGCACCACCGCCGAGTTGATGGCAGTGGTGAAGGCCGACGGGTACGGCCACGGCATGCTTCCGGCCGCCCGCGCGGCGCTCGACGCGGGCGCCGACTGGCTCGGTGTCTGCACCCTCGACGAGGCGCTCACCCTCCGGCGGGCCGGGGTGACAGTGCCGGTGCTGGCCTGGCTGCTCGCCCCCGGGTTGCCGCTGCACGAGGGGGTCACCGCCGGGGTGGACCTTGGCACGGCCAGCCTGGCGCAACTGGACGAGATGATCGGGGCGAGTCGCCTCGCCGGGCGTCCCGCCCGCCTGCACCTCAAGATCGATACGGGGCTGTCCCGGGGCGGCGCCACCGTCGCCGACTGGCCCGCGCTGTTGGACGCCGCCGCGAAGGCGCAGGCCGATGGCCTGGTCGAGGTGGTCGGCGTGTGGAGCCACTTCGTGTACGCGGACTCGCCCGGCCACCCCACCACCGACCGGCAACTGGCCGTCTTCCACGAAGGGCTGGCCATGGTCGAGCGGGCCGGGCTGCGACCGCGCTGGCGGCACCTCGCCAACTCGGCCGCCACCCTCACCCGCCCGGACACCCACTTCGACCTGGTCCGCCCCGGCCTGGCCATCTACGGGCTCTCCCCGGTGGCCGGCGAGACGTACGGGTTGCGGCCGGCGATGACCGCCCGCGCCCGGGTGATGCTCACCAAGCGGGTGCCCGCCGGCACCGGTATCTCCTACGGGCACGCCTACACCACCGAAGCCGACGCGAACCTGGCCGTGGTGCCGCTCGGGTACGCCGACGGGGTTCCCCGGCACGCGTCCAACACCGGCCCGGTGCAGCTCGGCGGCGTACGCCGGACGATCTCGGGGCGGGTCTGCATGGACCAGTTCGTGCTCGACTGCGGCGACGACCCGGTGGCCGATGGCGACGTGGCGACGCTCTTCGGCAGCGGCGTCGACGGCGAACCGACCGCGGACGACTGGGCCGAGGCGGTCGGCACGATCAACTACGAGATCGTCACCCGGTTCGGCGGCACGCGGGTGCCCCGGGTCTACGACGGCGAGAAACCATGAGTTATCGCATTCCGCGTCCGCGGACGGCCGCGGGCCGGGTCGCCGGGATCGTCGGCGCGGCGGTGGGGGTGGCCGCGGCGGGTCTGGCGGCCGGCGTCGCGACCGAGCGGACCCTGGTCCGCCGGCTCAAGGCCGACCCGGCCGACCGCTACGCGCACGAGACGTTCGACCAGCAGCGGTACGACGAGGCGTTCCGCCTGGAGCTGCCGGACGGCACCGACATCCACGTCGAGGTGGTCGAGCCGACCCGGCCGGTGCCGGGGCGACCGACGGTGGTGCTGGTGCACGGCTTCTGCCTGGACATGGGGACGTTCCACTTCCAGCGCCAGATGCTCGCCGCCCGCGGTGACTACCGGATCGTGGCGTACGACCAGCCCGGTCACGGCCGGTCCGGCCGGCTGGAGACCGGGGAGTACGACCTCGCCGTGCTCGGCCGCACGCTGCGCCAGGTGATCGACCGAACCGCCCCGGACGGGCCGCTGGTGCTGGTCGGCCACTCGATGGGGGGCATGACCATCATGGCGTTCGCCGAGTTGTTCCCGGAACTGTTCGGTGACCGGGTGGTGGGCACCGTTCTGATGGCCACGTCGGGCGGGCTCATCGCGGAGACCAAGCTGGTCGCGCCCGCGCTGCTCGGCCGGGTCGGCGGCCCGGTGCTCTACATGGTCAGCAACGCCACCCGGTACGGCGGGCCGGTGATCGACAAGGCCCGCAAGTCGACGTCGAACGTGGCCTGGCTGCTGACCCGCAAGTACGGCTTCGGCACCCGCAAGCCCAGCCCGTCGCTGGTGTCCTACGTGGAGACGATGAACTCCCGGACGTCGGCCGACACGGTGACCCGCTACCTGCGGACCCTCGCCACCCACTCGCGCTTCCCGGCACTGGCGGCGCTGGCGGCGACTCCAGTGCTGGTGGTGGTCGGCGACAAGGACATGATCACGCCGGTGACCCACTCCGAGGAGATCGTCCGCCGGTTGCCGCACGCCGAGTTCGTGAAGATCAAGGACAGCGGCCACGTGGTGATGTTGGAGCACGCGGACGAGGTCAACGCCGCCCTGGCGCGGTTCCTGGAGTCATTGCAGAGCGTGGAGGAACGGTGAGTCACGTCGTCAAGCTGCCGACCGTCGAGGACACTCGGGACTTTGGCCGGCGGCTGGCCGGGCTGCTGCGCGCCGGCGACCTGGTGCTGTTGACCGGCCCGTTGGGCGCCGGCAAGACCGCGCTCACCCAGGGCATCGGCGCCGGGCTCGGTGTCCTCGGGGACATCACCTCGCCGACCTTCGTGATCGCCCGGGTGCACCGCCCCGATCCGGCCCGGGACGGCCGGGTGGCGCTGGTGCATGCCGACGCGTACCGGTTGGGTGACGCCACCGACCCGCGCGCCGAGATCGACGACCTGGACCTCGACGCGTCGGTGGACGACTCGGTGACAGTGGTGGAGTGGGGCGAGGGCCTGGTGGAGCAGTTGGTGGACGCGCACCTGCGGGTTCGCATCGACCGCCGCGACGACGACACCCGCATCGTCGAGCTGGACCCGATCGGCGGCGACTGGGCCCGGCGGCTCGCCGACCTGGGCTAGGTCGGTGGCTGTCGTACCCGGTGCCTAGAGTGCGGGGGTCCGACCCGCGCTGTGAGAGGTTCCCGATGCCCGACGACGCTCCCGCCCTGGATCTGCTGGCCCTGCTGCCGGAGCAGTGGCGCACCGTGCTCACCCCGCACCTCGACCCGGCACGCACCGCCGCGCTGGGCGAGTTCGTCGCCCGGGAATACGCGACGCAGACGGTCTTCCCGCCGTTGGAGGATCTGTTCTCGGCCTACCGGCTCTGCCCGCCGCAGGGCACGCGGGTGCTCATCCTCGGGCAGGATCCCTACCACCGGGCCGGGCAGGCACACGGGTTGAGCTTCAGCGTCCGCGACGGTGTGACGGTGCCGCCGTCGTTGCGCAACGTCTTCAAGGAGCTGGGCGAGGACGTGGGCGTCCCTAAGCCGCGCAGCGGCAACCTCGACGGGTGGGCCGCCCAGGGGGTGCTGCTGCTCAACGCGGTGCTGACCGTCCGGCAGGCCACCCCGGGCTCGCACGCCAACGCCGGCTGGGAAGAGTTCACCGACGCGACCATCCGGGCACTGGACGCGGCACCGGAGCGGGTGGTCTTCCTGCTCTGGGGTGGCTACGCCCGTAAGAAGGCCGCGCTGGTCACCAATCCGCAGCATATGGTGCTGGAGGCGGGTCACCCCAGCCCGATGAACCCGCGCGGTTTCCTCGGTAGCCGCCCGTTCAGCGCCGCCAACAAGGCACTGGCCGACGCCGGCCTGCCCACCATCGATTGGGAGCGCACCGCCGGCTGAGCCGGCACTCGGAACCGGCAGGTGGCTCAGCTGTCGCTGGCCAGCTGCCGCTTCCGGTAGCGGCGTAACAGTTCGGCGGCGCGCGGCTCGCTCAGCTCCAGCTCGACAAGCGGCACCACCTGGTAAGTCCGCCCGCTGTGGCGCACCTCGATCGTCTCGGGCAACTGGTCGCACATCGTGGCCCTGATCTCCCCGTACCGGCTCGACCACCGGTGTTCGCCCGGCTCCTCGGGCTCCAACCACACCCCGCCGAACTCACCCCAGCGGGCGTTCCACCGCTGCCCGTAGTTCGTCTCCAGCCAGCGGGTGAACGGTTTGGAGTCCTGCCAGCGCAGGGCGATCTCCAGTGCGTCGACCGGCACCGGCGCGCCCTGCAACAGCGCCGCGGTGCTCCCGGTGATCGCCTGCGGAAAGTCGGTGAGCTGGTCCAGCAGCTCATCCACGCCAAGCTCGTCGATCCGCTCGGCGATCGGCCGGCCGGCCAGGTCGTCGATCCGGGCGTCGAGGTGCGCGTCCAACGGCTCGACCCCGACGACCAACTGCACATCCATCGCGGCAAGCAACCGCTCCAACATGGTGATGCTGGGCCCTCGGCCGCCGCCCTCGATCCGGGCGACCGTCGCCTGGCTGACTCCGGCCAACTCGGCCAGCTCGCACTGGCTCAGCTCGCGCGACTGTCGTTGCTCACGGATGGCAGCGCCGAGCAGGCCGGCGAGACGATTGGGTGGCATGCCGGGATGGTGGACCACGCCGGCCGTGACCGAAACCGCTGAGGCGTATTCACGACTGGACGGTCGTCACCCTGCTTCACCGGCCTGCGGCTGAGGTGTCACGGCGACCAGGGCCGTTCCCTGATGAGCGGTATACCTGTGAGTCATAAATATGACTCACAGGTATACCGCTCGCTGGGGGATGTGGCCCGTCGTCCCGCCCCGGCCGGCCCGTGGCCCGCCGGAGAGTCACCGTGGTGCGGGCGGCCGGTGTCGTGGGGCCTGCCGAGGGGCTGGTGGTGCGGGCGGCCCGTGGGTGGGCGTGACCGTGGCTGATGGTGGGGGCGGGGCGTGACCGGGGTGCGAGGGCGGGGCGGCTAGGCTGGCTTACCGTGCTCGTACTCGTGGTGGACAGCTCAACCCCCGCGGTCACCGCGGCGCTGGTGGAGGTCTCGGCAGACGGCGTGGCGTCGCGGGCGCACCGGTGCACGGTCGACGCCCGCGCGCACGGTGAGCTGCTCGCGCCCCAGGTGGATGCGGTCCTCGCCGACGCTGACGCGCGCCCGCGTGACCTCGGCGCCATCGTCGCCGGGCTCGGCCCGGGTCCGTTCACCGGGTTGCGGGTCGGCCTGGTCACCGCCGCGACGATGGGTCAGGTGCTCGGCATCCCCACGTACGGCGTCTGTTCGCTGGACGCCATCGGTTACCCGGCGGCGACCGGCGCGTCGGTCCTGGCCGCCAGCGACGCCCGGCGCAAGGAGCTCTACTGGGCGGTCTACGACGGTGCCGGCCAGCGGATCGTCGGGCCCGAAGTGTCCGCGCCGGCGGTCGCCGCCGCGCGCGCCCGCGAACTGGGCGCGACGATCGCGGTCGGTGACGGGGCGCACCGGTACGCCGAGGCCCTGGACCTGCCCGTCCGGGTCGAGCCGCGCTACCCGGACGCGACAGTGCTGGCGTTGCTCGCCGCCGAGCGGATCCGGGCGGGGGCGTCCAGTGAGCGGCTCACCCCGCTCTACCTGCGCCGCCCCGACGCGGTGGTGGCGACCGGTCGCAAACCGGTCCTGCCATGACGGCGGTACGGCTCGAACCGTTCCGCTGGTGGCACATCGACGACGTGCTGCCGATCGAGGCGGACCTCTTCGGCGCTGAGAAGTGGTCGCCCGCCATGTTCTGGAGCGAGCTCGCCAACGGGCACCACTACCGGGTGGCCGTCGACGCGGACGGGTCGGTGCTCGGCTACGCCGGGCTCGCCGGCGTTCCGCCGGACGAGGTGTGGGTGCAGAACATCGCCGTCCGCCGGGACGCCCAGCGGCGCGGCGTAGGCCGTGCCCTGCTGGAGGAGTTGCTCGCCGAGGCGGTCCGGCGCGACGCCCGCAGCACCCTGCTGGAGGTCGCCGTGGACAACGCCGCAGCTCAGCGGCTCTACGCGACGTACGGTTTCGAGCCGATCGGGGTGCGGCGCGGCTACTACCAACCGAGCAACACCGACGCGCTGGTCATGCGGCGCGACGCCGAGCCGACCGGGGACGGACCACACGACCATGGCTGACGAACCACTGATCCTGGGTATCGAGACCTCCTGCGACGAGACCGGTGTCGGAATCGTGCGGGGGCACACCCTGCTGGCCGACGCGCTCGCTTCCAGCGTCGAGGAACACGCCCGGTTCGGGGGTGTGGTGCCGGAGGTGGCCAGCCGGGCACACCTGGAGGCCATCGTGCCGACCATGGACCGGGCACTGACCGAGGCCGGCGTCACACTGGCCGACATCGACGCGATCGCCGTCACCTCCGGGCCGGGGCTGGCCGGTGCGTTGCTGGTCGGCGTCGCCGCCGCCAAGGGGTACGCGGTCGCCGCCGAGAAACCCATCTACGGCGTCAACCACCTCGCCGCCCACGTCGCGGTGGACACTCTTGAGCACGGCCCACTGCCCGAACCCGCCATCGCGCTCCTGGTGTCCGGCGGTCACTCGTCCCTCCTGCTCGTGGACGACCTGGCCCGGGGCGTCACCCCGCTGGGCGCCACCATCGACGACGCGGCCGGGGAAGCGTTCGACAAGGTCGCCCGGCTGCTCGGGTTGCCGTTTCCGGGCGGTCCGCCCATCGACCGGGAGGCCCGGGCCGGCGATGCCGCCTCGATCGCCTTCCCCCGTGGTCTGACCGCCGCGAAGGATCTCGCCGCCCACCGGTACGACTTCTCGTTCTCGGGCCTGAAGACGGCGGTGGCCCGGTGGGTCGAGGCCCGTCAGCGTGCCGGTGAGCCGGTTCCGGTGGCCGACGTGGCCGCGTCCTTCCAGGAGGCGGTCTGCGACGTCCTGACCAGCAAGGCACTCGCCGCCTGCCGCGCGCACGGCATCGAGACCCTGGTCATCGGCGGGGGAGTGGCGGCGAACTCGCGGCTGCGGGCGATGGCCGAACAGCGAGCCGAGAAGCACGGCATCCAGGTCCGGGTACCCCGGCC
The DNA here is from genome assembly GCF_040302185.1 of Micromonospora sp. NPDC127501. Classification (NCBI taxonomy): domain Bacteria; kingdom Bacillati; phylum Actinomycetota; class Actinomycetes; order Micromonosporales; family Micromonosporaceae; genus Micromonospora; species Micromonospora sp. NPDC127501. The sequence goes on from NZ_JBEORJ010000022.1 coordinate 49,644, forward strand.
GAAGTTGTGCACCGACAACGGCGCGATGGTGGCCGCGCTCGGTTCGCACCTGGTCGCCGCCGGGGTCGCCCCGAGCCGACTGGACCTGCCAGCCGATTCGGCACTGCCGTTGACCACGGTCAGCGTGTGACGGGAGCGGCGGACATGATCGTGCGGATGTGGGAGGCGCGCGCCGAGGCGTACGGAGTGGCCGACCTGATCACCTGGGTGTGCGACACCGCCCTGCCCGAGTTGGAGCACGACCCGCTCCACGTCTCCAGCGAGGTCTTCTCCTCCACCGACCACCGCGTGGTGGTGATCTCCAAGTGGCGCAGCAGCCCCCGCCCGCTGCCGGACCCACCAGCCATGCTGGTGGCCCGCGCCCCGCACTCCTGGGACTTCACCCAGGTGGACCGGTAACGCGAGCCACCATCCAGGCCGCTGCCTGATCGGTCAGCTGCGGCGCAACATCCGGTAGGTGGCGATTCCGCCGGTGCCCAGCGCGGCGAGGAAGACCAGCCACACGACGGTGCTGCTGACTCCGACCTGAGGGCCGGAGTTGGCGGAGGCGGCGGCCAGGAGCCCGTCCTCACCCGGGGCGGGCAGGGCGGCCGGCGGCAGTTCCGGCCAGCGGACCAGGCCGGTGCTCTCCAGCATCTGCATGTGGTGCATCACGAAGCCGTTGGAGTCGTCGCAGAGCTTGCGGACGGTGGCGTCCCGGGTGCTGGCGCGGACCGCGCCGATCACCGGGAAGATCTTGCCGTGGGCGACCCGGAGCCGGGTGACGAAGATCTGGTCGAACCGAGCGCCGGACGCCTTCTGCATCTCGGCCAGCCAGCCCTTCTGCTCGGCGGTCGGCTCGCTGGGGATCGTCGCGCCCAACTTGTTGGCCGCCTCGACCACGAGCTCGTCGAGCTTCTGGTGCTCGCTGGCGATGCCGGCGCCGATCTCCCGGACCTTCGCCGACTGTCCCTTCTCGGCGGCCATCTGGCCGGCTGGCATCTCCCACAGCCCGGCCAGCCGCACCCCGTTGAGCAGTGTCATGTCGGCGGCGTTGAGCTGCTGGCCACCGGCGGGTGCGGCGACGGCCACGCCGGGCAGGACACCGACCCCCGCGATGACCGCGATGAGCAGCATCGCCGCTCGGTGCGTCCGGGTGCCCAGTCGGCGATGGGCGGCTCTGAGCGGTGCCATGTCTGTGGTGCCTCCTCGGTCCGGACCGGAACGCGTCTGGACCGGGCAGCCGTACCCTGCCGGTTGCCCGTCCGCACACTGGTACGGACTGATCGCGCGATCAGTTCATCGCGGAGCGACAGGGATCAGCGCGTGACGGCGAGCAGGCCGCCGAGCAGCAGCAGGGTGAGCGCCGCGGCGGCGAAGACCATCAGCAACTCCTGACGCCCGCGCCCGACCGGGCCGGCGTCGACGACCGGGTTGGGCAGGGCCGGTAGATCGCGGGTCAGCGCGGCCAGGTCACCGAGGGTGCGCGCCGTCCACACCGCACCGGCGCGATCGGAGAACTCGTCAAGCGTCAGCCGGCCCGCCGCGGTGTGCTGGTGCAGCGCGGCGACCACCCGGTTGCGGTCGTCGTCGGAGGCGCGCAGCTCGACATCCACGCCGGACAGCGTACGCGGATCAGCCCACGTCGAGGGGGTCGGCGAGGAGCCGTTCGAAGGCCAGCTCGGCGGCACCGATCAGGGGCGCGTCAGTACCCAGTTTCGGCGTACGCAGCCGGACGTGCTCCAGGCAGGCGCCGAGCGCGTTGGAGTTGAGCCGGCTGCGGATCTGGGCCGCCGCCGCGAGGTAGAGGTCACGCATGGTCCCGCCGAAGATGACCATCTCGGGGTTGAAGATGTTCACCAGGTTGGCGACGCCGAAGCCGAGCCAGTCGCCGGCCTGGCGGACCGCCGTCTGGGCGCGGGCGTCCCCGCGGTCGGCGGCGTCGAAGACGGCCAGCAGCGCGTCGCGGCCCCGGGCGTCGGAGCGTCCGGCGGCGCGCAGGAGGCCGTGCTCGCCGATCTCGGTCTCCCAACAGCCCCGGGAGCCGCACTCACAGGGCTTCCCGTCGCGGACCACCTTCATGTGGCCGACCTCGCCGCCGTAGCCACCGTGCCCGGTCAGTCGGCGTCCTCCGGCGATGATGCCGGCGCCCACGCCCACGTCGCCGTACAGGTAGAGGACGTTGTCGCAGCCTGCCGCCACACCCCGTGCGTGCTCGGCGAACGCGGCGACGTCGGCCACGTTGCCCACTGTGATCGGTACGTCGATGCCCAACTCGTCGGCGAGGGCCGCGCCGATCGGCTCGTCCACCCAACCGGTGGTGGGGCCGAGTCGGACCAGGCCGTCGTCCCGGCGGACCATGCCGCAGACCGCGACGCCGGCACCGACGCAGATCGCGTCCGCCGGCACCAGCTGCTGCATCTCCTTGACCGCGCCGGCCAGCAGCGGTGCGGCCTCCGCGGCCAGCAGCCCGCGCGGCCGGTCCAGATCCCGGCGGTCCAGGACCGCGCCACCCAGCCCGATCCGGGCGGCGCGCAGCCGGTCCACCTCCACTGAGTACGCGTACGCGTAGACCCGGGCCGACTCGGGCCGGACGACCAGTGACGGTCGTCCGGCTCGGCCGGTCTCCTTCGGTGCGCCTTCGCTGACCAGCCCCACCGCGGACAGGTCGGCGGTGAGCGCGCCGATGGTGCTGCGGTTGAGGCCCAGCGTGGTGGTCAGTTCGGCACGCGTGGTCGCCCCGTGGACGTGCACGTGCCGCAGCAGGGCCCCGAGGTTCTGCCGTCGGACGTCATCCTGGCTCGGTCCTGGGCGCATGCTGGTGCTACCTTCCGCGCGGTCAGCGGGTGCCGGTGGCTGCCGCGCGGCGGCGGGAGAGCGCGTCGACGCTGGCGGCGAGCAGCAGCACGACGCCGGTGACCACGTACTTGACTCCCGCGGTGTACCCCATCAGGCCCATTCCGTTTTCGATGACAGCGACCACCGCGCCGCCGAGGACGGCGTCGAGGACGCGGCCCTTGCCACCGAAGAGGCTGGTGCCGCCGATCACCGCCGCGCCGACCGCGTAGAGCAGTACGTTACTGCCCCCGGTGTTCGGGTCGACCGAGTTGGCCCGGCTGGCCGCCACGATGCCACCGATGGCGGCCATGGACGAGCAGATCACGAAGACGGAGATCCGGATCCGGTCGACGCCGATGCCGGCCCGGCGGGCCGCTTCCCGGTTGCCGCCCACGGCGTAGATGTGCCGGCCGTAGCTGGTGCGTTGGAGCACGAAGGTCCAGATGATCAGCAGCACCGCGATGATCGGCACCACGATCGGCACACCCTTGAGCGAGCTGATCAGGACGTTGCGGCTGCGCTCCAGGTTGAGCACGTACACAGCGGCGCCGAGGATGACGGCGAGCCCGCCGATCCGCAGCGCCACCACCGCGATGGGGTCGGTGATCAGACCGCGGGCCGCCCGGGTGCGGTGGCGCAGCAGTTGCACCGCCGCGTAGCCGACGACCGCGAGGGCGGTCAGCGCCCAGCCCAACGTGGGGCCGAGGTTGCGGTTGGCGATGGCGACCAGCACGTCGTCGCGGACGGAGATGTTGGTGCCATCCTTGACGAGCAGCAGCACGACGCCCTGGAAGGCGAGGAAGCCGGCGAGGGTGACCACGAAGGACGGAATGCCGATCTTCGCGACGAGCATGCCGAGCGTGGTGCCGATGACCACACCGGTGGCGACGGCGGCGAGGACGGCGACCCACCAGGGGTAGCCGAGCACCGTGACCACATTGGCCAGCACCGCCGCGCAGACGCCGCTGGCGAAGCCGGCGGACAGGTCGATCTCGCCGAGCAGCAGCACGAAGACCAGGCCCATCGCGATCAGCGTGACCGCCGCGCCCTGGGTGAAGAGGTTGGCGAAGTTGCCGGCCGACAGGAACGACGACGGCCGCATGATCGCGAAGACGGTGCAGAGCACGATCAGGCCGAGCACGGCTGGCAGCGCACCGACGTCGCCACCGCGTACCCGACTCAGGTAGTTGCGGAAGTGGCCTCCGATGGTCGGCGTCGGTGTGACGGCGGCGGGGCCGTCCTTCCGCACGGCGGTGGTGGTCATCGGACGCCTCCTGAGGTCGAATCGGCCGGCTGCGGGCCGTCGCCGTTGCTGCCCGGGTCGGTGGCGAGGCCGAGCCCGCCCGAGCGCCCGGCGGTGATCAGCTCGACCACCTGGGCGTGGGTGATGTCGGTGGTCTTCACCTGGGCGACCATCTGGCCGAGGTACAGCGCGGCGATCCGGTCGGAGACGGCGAAGACGTCGTTCATGTTGTGCGAGATGAGCACCACGGCCAGACCGTTGTCGGCGAGGCGGCGAACCAGTTCGAGCACCTGGGCGGTCTGTGCCACGCCGAGTGCCGCGGTGGGCTCGTCCAGGATGACCAGCTTGCTGTTCCACAGCACCGCCTTGGCGATGGCCACGGTCTGGCGCTGGCCACCGGAGAGGCTGGACACGTGCTGGCGGAGTGAGGTGACGGTGCGGATAGAGAGCCCTGCCAGGGTTTCGGCGGCGAGCTGTTCCATTGTCGGCTCGTCGAGGACGATGCCGCTGCGCCTCTCCCGGCCGAGGAACATGTTCTGCACGATGTCCAGGTTGTCGCAGAGCGCGAGGTCCTGGTAGACGACCTCGATGCCGAGCGTGGCGGCGTCGCGGGGGCTGCCGATGTGCACCGGTTCACCGTTGAACAGGAACTCTCCAGCGTCGGTGGGGTGGATGCCGCTGATGCACTTCACCAGGGTCGACTTGCCGGCGCCGTTGTCGCCGACCAGTGCGGTCACTTCGCCCGGGTGGACGGTCAGGGCGACGTCGCGGAGCACCTGGACGGGACCGAAGCTCTTGTCGATCCTGCGGAGTTCCAGCAAGGGGGTCGCGGACACGGGGGTCTCCTTCTCAAGGGAGGGTCGGGGCCCGTCCGGCGGGCGCCGCCCGGCACGGGAGGGTGCTCCCGTGCCGGGCGGCGATGGTCGTTCCGGCGGGTACTGCGGCGTCGGTCAGCTGATGCCGGCTTCGGCGCAGAACTTGGCGTAGGCCCCGGTGCAGACCTGCTCCTTGGTCGCGTAGCCGTCGGCGATGACGTCCTTGACGTTGTCCTTGTAGATGGCCTTCGGGGTGAGCAGCACCGAGGGGACGTCGCGGTCGCCGTCCTTCACCGTCTGGCCGGTGTCCTTCTTCTCGCCCTTGGCCAGCGCGATGGCCAGGTCCGCGGCGGCCTTGGCCTCTTCCCGGACCGCCTTGTAGACGGTCACGCACTGGTCACCGGCGAGGATGTTCTGCAGGCCCTCCACGCTGGCGTCCTGGCCGGTCACCGGCACCTTGCCGTTGAGCTTGTTCTTCTTCAGGATCGAGATGGCGGCGTTGCCGAGAGTGTCGTTGGCGGCCAGCACGCCGTCGATCTTGCCCTTGGTCGCGGTGAGCTGCTGCTCGAAGATGGTCGCGGCGGTGGGGCCGTCCCAGCCCGGCACGGCGTCGTCCGGGCCCTTGGTGTATTCCTTGGAGTCGAACTTCGGCTTGAGCACCGAGTCGTAGCCGGCCTTGAACAGGGTGGCGTTGTTGTCGGTGGGGGAGCCGTTCAGGTACGCCACGACGGGGTTCTTGGCGCCCTTCTCGGTCAGGCACTTGGCCAGACCCTCGCCCTGGAGCTTGCCGACGGTCTCGTTGTCGAAGCTGACGTAGTACTGGGCGGAGCCGCCGAGGGTGAGCCGGTCGTAGTCGATGGTGGCGACGCCCTGCGACTTGGCCTTGTCGAGCACGGCCTTGCCGGTGCCGGAGTCCAGGTTGACGATCATCAGGGCGGTGACGCCGCTGGTGATCATCTGGTCGGCGATGGTCTGGAAGGCGCTCTTGTCGTTCTGGGCGTTCTGGATGTCGTACTGGACGCCGGCAGCCTTGAACGCCTCCTCCAGGAAGCGACGGTCCGCCGTCTCCCAGCGGGGGGAGGACTTGCTGTCCGGAAGGATCACGCCGATCTTGGGGGTCTTGGCGGAGGCGGCGTTGTCGCCGGAATCGTCGCTGCAAGCGGTCAAGCCGCCGGTCGTGAGCAGGCCCACGGCGGCGATGGTGAGGATCCCCTTACGCATGTGCAGGGTCCTTTCGGAGGTGGGGGAGGTGTTGTTTTGTTGTGCCCGGCAACGTATTTCGCGTCACACCGGCTCCACAAGACCGCGCAGGTGCATAGTTTGTTGGGGGCGATAACAATTCAGCAACGCGACTGTTACTCCCCGGGTATCCCACGGGGGAGTCGACGTAACGAAGGCCGTCAGTGGGTCTGCAACGGCGCGGTGCGGGCGTCGGTCAGCGCCACCAGATCCGCTGCGGCCAGTTCGAGTTGCAGACCGCGCCGACCAGCCGAGACGTAGATCGTCGGGAGATCCAGCGCGGATTCGTCCAGCACTGTGGGCAACCGTCGACGCTGCCCGAGCGGGCTGATCCCACCGCGTACGTAACCGGTGGCCCGCTCGGCGACCGCCCGGTCGGCCAACACCGCCCGCTTGCCGCCGACCGCCGCCGCGAGCGCCTTGAGATCCAGCTCGCCGGTGACCGGAACGACCGCCACGGTGAGCGCGCCGTCGACGGCGGTCACCAGAGATTTGAACACGCGCCCCGGTGCCACGCCGAGCGCCACCGCCACCAACGCGCCGTAGTTCGGGGCGTCCGGTGCCACCCGGTACGGATGGGTGCGATGCGCGATTCCACGCTTGACCAACAGTGCCGTTGCCGGCGTGCCCTGTCCCGCCACAGCGACGAGGCTAGTCGAGACGGCGCCAGTCGACCGGTTGGCCGATCAGCACCGTCGGCGCGCCGTCGACGCGGGTGAGCACCAGACTCGCCGCCGCGTCCCCGGCCAGCCGCAGGTCCCGTCGGAGCTGCTCCGGGGTGAGCGCCGAACCCCGCTTGAGGATCTCCACCCGGCCCACCCTGCGGTCGCGCAGCAGCGCCCGCAGGCGCTTGAGCGAGAACGGCAGCACGTCGGTGATCTCCAGACAGCGCGCGTACGGGGTGCGGATCGGCTCGTCGGCGTAGAGGTAGGCGATGCTCGGATCGGCCAGGGTGGCGTCCAGTTCGGTGGCCAGTTCGGCCACGAGGTGCGCGCGCACCACCGCCGGGTCCGGGTCGTACAGGTAACGGCGCGCCGGCCCGACCGGCGCCTCGGCGCCACCCGAGCCGGTGAGTTCGTGGCGGTGGGCCTCAGCGCCCCGCTGGCGGTAGAGGGTGGCGCGACGGGGCACCTCCGCCAGTTCGCCGCACCAGAGCGCGGCCTCGACCAGGTCGCCGTCCACGCCGACCCACTCGGCCTCCGCGCCGGCCGGAATGAGCGCGTGGTCCAGGCCCGGCGCCACCTTCACCACGGTGCGCGGCACCCGCTCGGCCAGCCCGGTCACGAAGTCCCACGGTGGCGAGTAGGCGCGCGGGTCGAAGATCCGCCGCCCGGTGCCGGTGGTGCGGCGGGCCGGATCGCAGAAGACCCCGTCGACCCCTGACACGTCGAACCCGGTCGCGTCGCCGCACTCGACAGTGAACAGCTCGGCCAGGCCCGCCGCCTCGGCGTTGGCGGCGGCCATCGCCGCGGTCACCGGGTCGGCCTCCACCCCGTACACCCGGATGCCGGCGCGGGCGGCGGCCAGCGCGTCGGCCCCGAGCCCGCACCCGAGGTCGGCCAGGGTGCGCACGCCGGCCGCGTACAACCGGGCGGCCCGACGGTCGGCGACCACCCGGCGGGTGGCCTGCTCCAGGCCGGGGCGGGTGAGGAACATCCCACCGGCGGCCGAGCCGAACTTGCCCGCCGCCCGGTGGCGCAGCTCGGCCTGGGTCAGTGCCGCCGCGGCCAACGTCGGCGGCACCCCGGTCGCGCGCAGCGCCGACGCCGCGACCAGTGGATCACCGCCGGCCAGGTCGGCCGCCGCCGTGAGCGCGGCCGACCCCTCAGGGGTACGCAGCGCCGCCAGCTGATCGAGATCCACCCCGCCATTGTCCCGGCCGACCGGGAAATCCTGGCTGGCGGGGCGCGACTCGCTGGCACTCTCCTTGACGGAGTGCTAGCCACGGAATAACCTGCGATTAGCACTCTCACCCTGAGGGTGCCAGCTTCCGGGTCTCGCGACCCGGGTGCGCACGCCAGGCGGACCGGCACCCGCGACGACGGCACCGCCCGGTGGCATGAGGCAGATTGACGCTGGTCAGCCCGCTGGCCAGCAACGAAACCAGTACCCCAGGAGGGTATGCCCGTGACTACCGCGACCAAGGTTGCGATCAAGCCGCTCGAGGACCGCATCGTGGTCCAGGCGAACGAGGCTGAGACCACCACGGCGTCGGGCATCGTGATCCCCGACACCGCCAAGGAGAAGCCGCAGGAGGGCACCGTCCTCGCTGTGGGCCCGGGGCGCGTCGACGACAACGGCAACCGGGTTCCGGTTGACGTGCAGGTCGGCGACACCGTCCTCTACTCGAAGTACGGCGGCACCGAGGTCAAGTACGCCGGCGAGGAGTACCTGGTGCTCTCCGCCCGCGACGTCCTCGCGGTCATCGAGAAGTAAGCAACCGATCAGTGCCACTGCCCCGGTCCGGCTCGCCGGGCCGGGGCAATGGCGCTTCGAAGGGACATTAATGGCGAAGATCCTGAGCTTCTCGGACGACGCCCGGCACCTGCTGGAGCACGGTGTCAACGCCCTCGCGGACGCGGTCAAGGTCACCCTCGGCCCGCGCGGGCGCAACGTCGTCCTGGACAAGAAATTCGGTGCGCCGACGATCACCAACGATGGTGTGACCATCGCCAAGGAGATCGAGCTCACCAACCCGTACGAGAACCTTGGCGCGCAGCTGGTCAAGGAGGTGGCGACCAAGACCAACGACGTCGCCGGCGACGGGACCACCACCGCGACCGTGCTGGCCCAGGCGATGGTTCGCGAGGGTCTGCGCAACGTGACCGCCGGAACCAACCCGGCCGGCCTCAAGCGGGGCATCGACGCGGCGGCCACCAAGGTCTCCGAGGCGCTGCTCGGCCGTGCCGCCGAGGTCACCAGCAAGGAGTCGATCGCGAACGTGGCGACGATCTCCGCGCAGGACTCCACGATCGGCGATCTGATCGCCGAGGCGATGGAGCGCGTCGGCCGCGACGGTGTCATCACCGTCGAGGAAGGCTCGATGCTCACCACCGAACTGGACGTGACCGAGGGTCTCCAGTTCGACAAGGGCTTCATCTCGCCGAACTTCGTCACCGACCTGGAGGGTCAGGAGTCCGTCCTTGAGGACGCGTACATCCTGGTCACCACCCAGAAGATCTCGGCGATCGAGGAGCTGCTGCCGCTGCTGGAGAAGGTCCTGCAGAACAGCAAGCCCCTGCTGATCATCGCCGAGGACGTGGACGGCCAGGCGCTCTCCACCCTGGTGGTCAACTCGCTGCGCAAGACCCTCAAGGTCTGCGCGGTCAAGGCCCCGGGCTTCGGTGACCGGCGCAAGGCGATGCTCCAGGACATCGCGATCTCCACGGGCGCCGAGCTGGTCGCCCCGGAGCTGGGCTACAAGCTCGACCAGGTCGGCCTGGAGGTGCTCGGCACCGCCCGGCGCGTCGTGGTCGACAAGGAGAACACCACGATCGTCGACGGCGGGGGCCAGAAGGCCGACGTCGCCGACCGGGTGTCCCAGATCCGCAAGGAGATCGAGGCCTCCGACTCCGACTGGGACCGGGAGAAGCTGGCCGAGCGGCTGGCGAAGCTCTCCGGTGGCATCGCCGTCATCAAGGCTGGCGCGGCGACCGAGGTCGAGATGAAGGAGCGCAAGCACCGCATCGAGGACGCCATCGCGGCGACCAAGGCTGCGGTCGAGGAGGGCACCGTGCCCGGCGGCGGCGCCGCCCTGGTGCAGATCCTCTCGGTGCTCGACGACGACCTGGGCTTCACCGGTGACGAGAAGGTCGGCGTCTCGGTCGTGCGCAAGGCGCTCGTCGAGCCGCTGCGCTGGATCGCCCAGAACGCCGGTCACGACGGCTACGTCGTGACGCAGAAGGTCGCCGACCTCAAGTGGGGCAACGGCCTCGACGCCGCCAAGGGCGAGTACGTCGACCTGGTCAAGGCCGGCATCATCGACCCGGTGAAGGTGACCCGCAACGCGGTCACCAACGCCGCCTCGATCGCCGGTCTGCTGCTCACCACGGAGAGCCTCGTGGTGGAGAAGCCGGAGCAGGCCGAGCCGGCCGCCGCCGGCGGGCACGGCCACGGGCACGGCCACCAGCACGGCCCGGGCTTCTGATCCGGTAGCGACACCCGTTCCGGGGCGCACCGCCGTACGGCGGTGCGCCCCGGCTCGTTCCTGCGGCCTCGTAGGTCATTACCGAACGCTGACGTTGTTGGCGACCGGGCGAGATGATCGCGCACACTGGGCCGATGAGCACCACGTCACGGCGGTACGCCGCGTTGGCCGGGATCACCGCCGCCGCCGTCGCGATCGGGATCGCCGAACCGGTCGCCGTGTTGACCGGTCCCCGGTCGGCGCCCCTCGTCGCGGTCGGCGGTGTCGTCGTCGACGCCGTCCCCGAGTCGCTGAAGCAACTCGCCATCGACCTCTTCGGCACCGCCGACAAGATCGCGCTGCTGGTCGGCACGGCCGTGTTGCTGGGAGGCTTCGCCGCGCTCTTCGGCGTACTGGCGGTCCGCCGGTTGGCACTCGGCCTGGCCGGCATTGCCGCGTTCGGCGCCATCGGCGTGGCCGCCGCGTTGACCCGCTCCGGCGCTGACCTCGCCGACGCGCTGCCGTCAGTGGTCGGCGCCGGTCTCGGCGCCCTGGTGCTCTGGCTGTTCATCGGCGGACCGTTCGAGCTGGACCCCTGGACCTGGTCACCACCCACGCCGCCCGCTGGCCCGGTGGCGTCCGCTGGTCCGGGGTCGCAGGCCGGTCCCGAATCGGCTGGTCCGGGGTCGCCGGTTGGTCCGGGGTCGCCCGGAGAGTCGGTGCCGCCGGGTGAGTCGGCGCCGGTGTCCCCGGCAGGGCCGGTGCCGGTGACTCCCGCCGGGCCGACGGCGGCGGTCGAACCGGTCGGGCCTGCCGAAGTGGACCCGGAGTCGCGGCGGCGTTTCCTCACCGGCAGCGGGGTGCTGCTCGGCACGGCCGTGGTGGCCGGTCTCGGTGGACGCTGGCTGGCGGGGCGGCGCGGCGTGTCCGCAGCCCGCGACGCGATCCGCCTGCCCGCGCCGGTCGCCCCCGCACCGGCAGTGCCGGCGGGCGCGGACCTCTCACTGACGCAGCTCGCGCCGTACGTCACGCCGAACTTCGGGTTCTACCGGATCGACACCGCGCTGGTGGTGCCCCAGGTCGACCCGGACACGTGGCGGCTGCGGATCCACGGACGGGTCGGCAGGGAACGCACCTACAGCTACGCGGATCTGCTGGCCCGACCGCTGGTCGAGCGGTACGTCACGCTGGCCTGCGTCTCCAACGAGGTGGGCGGGGACCTGATCGGCAATGCCCTGTGGCTCGGCGTACCCCTGCGGGAACTGCTGGACGAGGTCGAGCCGGACGACGACGCCGACCAGGTCGTCGGCCGGTCGGTCGACGGCTGGACCTGCGGCACCCCCACCGCCGCGCTGCGCGACGGACGGGACGCGCTGCTGGCCGTCGGGATGAACGGTGAGCCGCTGCCGGTCGAGCACGGCTTCCCGGTCCGAGTGGTGGTGCCGGGCCTCTACGGCTACGTGTCGGCCTGCAAATGGGTGACCGAACTGGAGTTGACCCGGTTCGCCGACTTCGACGCGTACTGGGTGCCGCGCGGCTGGTCCCGCCAGGGGCCGATCAAGACCCAGTCCCGGATCGACACGCCCCGGGGACGTAACCGGCTGACCGCCGGCCCGGTGACCGTCGCCGGGGTGGCCTGGGCGCAGCACCGGGGCATCCGCCGAGTCGAGGTACGTGTCGACGACGGCCCATGGCAGGAAGCCGTGCTCGCCCCGACCGTATCGGTGGACACCTGGGTGCAGTGGTCCTGGCGCTGGGACGCCACACCGGGCGAGCACCGGCTCCAGGTCCGCGCGACCGACGCGACAGGTGAAACCCAAACCGAACGTACCCAGGACGTCGTCCCGGACGGCGCCACCGGGTGGCACACGATCACCGTCACCGTCCGCTGATCCACGCCATGGCGTCGCCGCCCGGGCTGGGTCCGTGACCGGTGCCCGCGACGTGCTCTGCGCGTTGGTGGGCTGTGCTGGCGACCTGCCTTGCGTGCTGGTGGGCTGCGCTCGCCACGTGCTCAGCGGGTCGGCGGGCGTATCGTGCCGGCTCTGCGGGTGGGCGGGCGGTGCCCGCGACCTGCCTTGCCGGTTCCCGCGACCCGTCTTCGGGTCGGCGGGCCGACCGGTTGTCCGGTGGTACCCCAGACCGTGCATGCAGATCTTGGACACTTTCCGTTAGCGCCGAACGGAAAGTGTCCAAGATCTGCGGACGCAGAGCACAGAGATGCCGCTGGCCGGCACCCCGGGTTGGGGGTGCCGGCCAGCGGTCGGTGTCATGCGGTGGTGTGGTGGTGCGGGTCAGCTGTTCCAGTGCTGGGCGACGAGGTCGGTGGCCTGCTGCTCCCACTGGGCGTAGGCGTCCGGGTAGGCCGACA
>NZ_JBEORJ010000023.1:0-8606 GCF_040302185.1 Micromonospora sp. NPDC127501
ACCGGGTGTGGGTGTTGTTGTGTGTTTGGTGTTGCTCGCGCGGTTTATAAAAAAACCACCCCGGCCCCACCCTGTGGTGGGGGGGCGGGGGGGGGGCCCCCCCCCCCCCCCCGACGTCGGCGTACGCGCTCTCGCTCGACCTCGGCGGACGAGTGGGCTGCGGCCTGCGCTACTCTTGAATGTCGCCGCTGTCGCACCGCGCTGACCGTGCGCGCCCGAGGGCGGCGACAGCCGCATTTTCCCAGCTCCAAGCCCCAGGAAGTGACATGCCTCCGAAGAAGAAGCTCGTCAAGACGTTCACGCTTCAGTTGCCGGCGGGCCAGGCCACGCCGGCGCCGCCGGTCGGCCCCGCGCTCGGCCAGCACGGCGTGAACATCATGGAGTTCTGCAAGTCCTACAACGCGCAGACCGAGTCTCAGCGGGGCGACATCGTCCCGGCCGAGATCAGCGTGTTCGAGGACCGGTCCTTCACGTTCGTGCTGAAGACCCCGCCCGCTGCCCGGCTGCTGATCAAGGCTGCCGGTGTGCAGAAGGGTTCGGGTGTTCCGCAGTCCGAGAAGGTCGGCTCGGTCAGCCGCGCCCAGCTGCGTGAGATCGCCGAGAAGAAGATGGCCGACCTCAACGCCAACGACATCGCCCAGGCCGAGAAGATCATCGCCGGCACCGCCCGGTCGATGGGCATCACCGTCAACGACTGACGTCGGCCCCGGCCTTCGACCCGACCGTGGGAGGGCTCGCGCCGAGCGGCCCGCCAGAGACCACAGGAGTAATCAGCAATGCAGCGCAGCAAGAGCTACCGCAAGGCCGCCGATGTCATCGACCGGTCGAAGCTCTACACCCCCACCGAGGCCGTGAAGCTGGCCAAGGAGACCACCAACGTCAAGTTCGACGCCACGGTCGAGGTCGCCATGCGCCTCGGCGTCGACCCCCGCAAGGCGGACCAGATGGTCCGCGGCACGGTCAACCTGCCGCACGGCACCGGTAAGACCGCCCGCGTGATCGTGTTCGCCAGCGGCGCGAAGGCCGAAGAGGCCGCCGCCGCGGGTGCGGACGAGGTGGGCACCGATGAGCTGGTCGCCCGCATCCAGGGTGGTTGGCTGGACTTCGACGCGGCCATCGCCACGCCGGACCAGATGGCCAAGATCGGCCGGATCGCGCGGATCCTGGGCCCGCGCGGTCTCATGCCGAACCCGAAGACCGGCACGGTGACCATGGACGTCACCAAGGCGGTGCAGGACATCAAGGGCGGCAAGATCACCTTCCGGGTGGACAAGCACTCCAACCTGCACCTGATCATCGGCAAGGCCTCCTTCACGGAGACCCAGCTGGTGGACAACTACGCTGCGGTGCTCGACGAGGTGCTGCGTGCCAAGCCGTCCGCGGCCAAGGGCAAGTACCTCCGCAAGGTCATCCTGACCACCACGATGGGCCCGGGTGTCCCGGTCGACCCGAACCTGGTGAAGAACCTTCGGGAGGACCAGGCCGACGCCTGAGTCGACAGATCGCTCCGCCGGGGCGCCGCCACGACCGTGGCGGCGCCCCGGCGCGTTCCAGGTGTGGCAGGCTCGACGCCATGCGGCTGGAGAACGTCTGGTTGCGGTACCACCGGCGGGGGCCGTGGGTGCTGCAGGGCATCGACGTGCGGATCGGTCCCGGCGAGGTGGCCATCGTGCTGGGCCGCAACGGGGTGGGCAAGTCGACGCTGCTCCAGGTGGCTGCGGGGGTCCTCCGCCCGGGCCGGGGCCGGGTCACCGACCGGCCGGCACGGGTGGGCTGGGTGCCGGAGCGTTTCCCCGCGGACCAACCGTTCACGGTGACCCGCTATCTGACCGGGATGGCCCGGGTGGCGGGGCTGGGCAGGGCCGCGGCCGACGAGGCGGTGACCTCCTGGACGGACCGGCTCGGGCTGTCCGCCTTCCGCGCGGTCCGGTTGCCGGAGCTGTCCAAGGGCACCGCGCAGAAGGTCGGCCTCGCCCAGGCGCTGCTGCGCCCACCGGGCCTGCTGGTGCTCGACGAGCCGTGGGAGGGGCTGGACGCCGCCACCCGTGAATTGGTGCCCGAGCTGATCGCCGAGGTGCTCGCCGCCGACGGGTCCGTCCTGGTCAGCGACCACCGCGGCGAAACGGTCCGGCTGCCGGCCGCGCGCCGCTGGTTGGTGGCCGACGGCTCGCTCTCCGAGGAGACGTCGTCGACGGACGAGACGATCGCTGTGGTCGAGGTCGCCGTGCCGGCCGCGCGGGTCGCCGGCACCGTCGCGCGGTTGCGCGCCGAGGGCCACCAGGTGCTGCGGGTACGCCCCGACGCCTCCACCGCCGTATCCCAGGCCCTACCCGTCGAGCCGTCCCGGGCGGCCGGAGCCGCCCGACCCGCCGAGCCGCCGCTCGGGATGGCCGGGCAGTTGACAGCGGAGCAGCCGGAGGCTGCTGACGCCGCGGTCGAGTCGGCAGCGGGGGAGACCCGGTGAGCGCCCTGGTCCGGATGCGGTTGGCCGGTTTCCTGCGAACCGGCCGGGCGTTGGCGCCGTTGCTCGCCGGCCTGATCACGCTCGGCACCCTCTACGGCGGTGGCCGCGCCCAGCCCGCGGAGGCGTACGGGGTCTCGGCGGTGGTGCTCTTCCCGGTGCTCGCCTGGCAAACCAAGATCCTGTTGGACGTCGAGCCGGACGTGCAACGTCGGCTGGCGCAGGTGACGGTCGGGGTGGCGCGGGAGCGGTCGGCCGGGCTGCTCGCCGCCGCGGTGGCGGCGCTGGTGACGGTGGCCGTCGCGCTGCTCTTTCCGTGGCTGGTCGGCGGGGTGTCCGGCCCGGTCGACCCGGGGGACCGGTCGATTCCGGTCGGGCTCGCGCTGGGACTGTGGGCGCACCTGCTGGTCGTACCCGCTGCGGTTGCTCTCGGGGCGCTGGCCAGCCGGGCGTCGGTGGGCGGCGCGGGGTACGGCGTCGCGGTGCTGGCCCTCGGCGGGGTCGGCGCGGTGGTGTTCGGCCTGACCGGCTCGGTGGCCCCCTGGCTCGCACCGCCGATCATGGCGGCCGCTCGCACGACCGCCGGCGACGCGGCCGCGCTGACCCTGCTGGGGCTGAGCGGGTGGGCGCTGGCCTGGAGCGCCGCTGTCGTCGGCGGCTACCTGTGGCGCCGGCGGGCCCAGGGCTGACCGGCGCCGGTGCGGGTGACGCGGCTCACCAGGAGCGATTTGGCGCTGCCGGTCGGGGCGCGTACTCTTCAACCGTCATCCGTGTTCTCATGTATGAGGAACCACCCAGAGACCGCTGGTCACCGTGCTTCGGCACGGTCGAAGGTCCCGCGACAACGGGCGACCCGCGTAGGGCGGCAAGCGTAACTCGGCAGTGAGCATGGTCCGCCGACCATGACGATCCGCCGGCCCTCGCCCCGTGCGCCCTGCGCCGGGGCTTTTTCGTTGTCGCGCTGCCTCCGCCCCCGTTCCGGCTTCGGCCGAGACGGGGACCAGCCTCGAGTAACGAGAGAGGAGGGACATGGCGGACAAGCCGATCCGGGCCGACAAGGCCACGGCCGTCGCTGAGCTGACCGAGAGCTTCCGCAGCTCGGGCGCCACCGTGCTGACCGAGTACCGCGGTCTGACGGTTTCCCAGCTCACCCAGCTTCGGCGCTCGCTCGGCGCCGATACCAGCTACACGGTCGCGAAGAACACGCTGGCCAAGCGTGCTGCGACGGACGCGGGCATCACCGGCCTCGACGAGCTGTTCACCGGTCCTACCGCGCTGACTTTCGTTTCGGGCGACGTCGTCGAGGCGGCGAAGGGGCTTCGCGACTTCGCGAAGGCCAACCCGAAGCTCGTCATCAAGGGCGGTGTCTTCGAGGGCAAGGCCATCACCGCGGCCGAGGTCACGAAGCTCGCCGACCTGGAGTCCCGCGAGGTGCTGCTGGCCAAGCTGGCCGGCGCGATGAAGGGCAACCTGAGCAAGGCCGCGGCCCTGTTCCAGGCCCCGCTGTCGAAGACCGCCCGTCTGGCGGCTGCACTGCAGGACAAGCGCGAGAAGGAGGGCGCCGAGGCGGCCTGAGGCCCCCACGGCGCACCAGTTCTTACTTAACAGAATCAGGAAAGGACGCCAGATATGGCGAAGCTCAGCACCGACGAGCTGCTCGACGCGTTCAAGGAGATGACGCTGATCGAGCTCTCTGAGTTCGTGAAGCAGTTCGAGACGACCTTCGAGGTCACCGCTGCCGCTCCGGTCGCGATCGCCCAGGGTGGCGGCGGCGGCGGCGCTGCGGCCGAGGCCGAGCCGGAGCAGGACGAGTTCGACGTCATCCTCGAGGCTGACGGTGGCAAGAAGATCCAGGTCATCAAGGTCGTGCGTGAGCTGACCGGCCTGGGCCTCAAGGAGGCCAAGGACGCGGTCGAGTCCGCGCCGAAGGCCATCCTGGAGAAGGTCAACAAGGAGACCGCCGACAAGGCGAAGGCCAAGCTCGAGGGCGAGGGCGCCAAGGTCACCCTCAAGTGACCTGACGTTCCACCCACGCGTACCCGGCTCGTGAGCTGGGACACCATCGCGTAGCGGCGGGCGGTGATCCGACACGGATCACCGCCCGCCGTGTTGGTGGATCTGGCTGCGACGGGTCCTGAGCTGGGCTCCAACCATGGGTACCCTTGACCCGAACGAGCGTGGCGGGTCGCCCTCCAGTGGGAAACAAGGGACAACCCGGATACCGGCCCTTGACGCGGCCCGGGGCTGCCAGGCACGCTGACACCAGCAAGACACCGCGCTTGCGACGGCCACGACGTGGGTATGACAGCGGCGGCACCATCGGCCGCTGTAACCCGAGCGGCCCAGTGGGGAGTTGCGTTCTGAGCGGCCCGGCAGACCCCGGTTGACGGGGGCCGAGGCGCGCTCCGCAAACAACCTGCGGGGTGGGCTGGACAGCGGTTAGCCTCTCGGCTACACTGCTAGTTTGCGCTGCCTTCCGACTTGACCCCTGCTCGGAAATGTCCGTTTACGGATATTTCTGGTGGGGTCATTGGAGTGCACGCGTACCAGCCGTTCTGCAGCACCGGTCCTCGGAAGGACGCATCTTGGCAGCTTCCCGCCCTGCGAAGACCAGTCGTACGTCGAGCGCATTCGCTCCCCGCCGAGTTTCATTCGGCAGGATCACCGAACACCTCGAGGTCCCCAACCTCCTTGCCATTCAGAACGAGTCCTTCGACTGGCTCGTCGGCAACGAGGCTTGGCAGGGCCGGTCGGCGGACGACCCGCACGCACGATCGGGTCTCGCGGAGATCCTTGAAGAGATCAGTCCCATTGAGGACTTCTCCGGCACCATGTCGCTCTCCTTCTCAGCGCCGCGCTTCGACGAGGTCAAGGCCTCGATCGAGGAGTGCAAGGAGAAGGACCTGACCTACTGCGCTCCGCTCTTCGTGACCGCGGAGTTCACCAACAACACCACTGGCGAGATCAAGAGCCAGACGGTGTTCATGGGTGACTTCCCGATGATGACGCCCAAGGGCACCTTCGTCATCAACGGCACCGAGCGCGTCGTGGTCAGCCAGCTCGTCCGGTCTCCGGGCGTGTACTTCGACAAGCAGCCGGACAAGACCTCCGACCGCGACCTCTCCAGCGTCAAGGTCATCCCGAGTCGGGGTGCCTGGCTGGAGTTCGACATCGATAAGCGCGACACGGTCGGTGTACGTATCGACCGTAAGCGTCGGCAGGCCGTCACCGTCCTGCTCAAGGCCATCGGATGGTCGGCCGAGCGGATTCGTGAGAAGTTCGGCTGGTCCGAGCTGATGATGACCACGCTCGAGAAGGACCACATCGCCGGCGCCGACGAGGCTCTGCTCGACATCTACCGCAAGCTGCGCCCTGGCGAGCCGCCGACGCGCGAGAACGCCCAGACCCTGCTCGACAACCTCTTCTTCAACCCGAAGAGGTACGACGTCGCCAAGGTCGGGCGCTACAAGTTCAACAAGAAGCTCGAAGTTGGCGTGCCGATCACCACCGGCACGCTGACCGAGGACGACATCGTCGCCACCGTGGAGTACCTGTGCCGGCTGCACGCCGGTGAGGACGGCTACGAGGCCGACGACATCGACCACTTCGGCAACCGGCGCCTCCGTACCGTGGGCGAGCTGATCCAGAACCAGGTTCGGGTCGGCCTGTCCCGGATGGAGCGGGTCGTCCGCGAGCGGATGACCACGCAGGACGTCGAGGCGATCACCCCGCAGACCCTGATCAACATCCGCCCGGTGGTGGCGGCGATCAAGGAGTTCTTCGGGACGTCCCAGCTGTCCCAGTTCATGGACCAGACCAACCCGCTGGCGGGCCTGACCCACCGGCGTCGGCTGAGCGCGCTCGGCCCGGGTGGTCTGTCCCGGGAGCGGGCCGGCTTCGAGGTCCGCGACGTGCACCCGTCCCACTACGGCCGGATGTGCCCGATCGAGACGCCGGAAGGCCCGAACATCGGCCTGATCGGCGCGCTGTCCACCTTCGCCCGGGTCAACCCGTTCGGCTTCATCGAGACGCCGTACCGGAAGGTCGTCGAGGGTCGGGTCACCGACCAGATCGACTACCTGACCGCGGACGAGGAGGACCGGTTCGTCAAGGCCCAGGCCAACGCGCGCCTGAAGGCTGACGGCACGTTCGCCGAGGACCGGGTGCTGTGCCGTCGTAAGGGCGGCGAGACCGAGGACGTCGTCCCCGGTGCCGTCGACTACATGGACGTCTCGCCCCGGCAGATGACCTCGGTCGCGACCGCCATGATCCCGTTCCTCGAGCACGACGACGCCAACCGGGCACTGATGGGCGCGAACATGCAGCGCCAGGCGGTGCCGCTGGTCAAGGCCGAGGCGCCGCTCGTGGGTACGGGCATGGAGTACCGGGCCGCGGTCGACGCTGGCGACGTGGTGGTCGCCGAGGTCGGCGGTGTGATCGAGGATCTCTGCGCCGACTACGTCACCATCCACCAGGATGACGGCCACCGCCGGACGTACCTGCTGCACAAGTTCCGCCGCTCCAACGCCGGCTCCTGCGTCAACCAGAAGCCGGTCGTCTTCGAGGGCGACCGCGTCGAGGCCGGTCAGGTCATCGCCGACGGTCCGTGCACCGACGAGGGCGAGATGGCACTCGGACGCAACCTGCTGGTGGCGTTCATGTGCTGGGAGGGCCACAACTACGAGGACGCGATCATCCTGTCGCAGCGCCTCGTGCAGCAGGACGTGCTCACCTCGATCCACATCGAGGAGCACGAGGTCGACGCCCGGGACACCAAGCTCGGTCCGGAGGAGATCACCCGCGACATCCCGAACGTCAGCGAGGAAATGCTCGCTGACCTCGACGAGCGCGGCATCATCCGGATCGGCGCCGAGGTCGTCCCCGGTGACATCCTGGTCGGCAAGGTCACGCCCAAGGGCGAGACTGAGCTGACCCCGGAGGAGCGTCTGCTCCGCGCGATCTTCGGTGAGAAGGCGCGTGAGGTTCGGGACACCTCGCTGAAGGTGCCGCACGGCGAGACCGGCACGGTCATCGGTGTGCGCACGTTCTCCCGCGAGGACGGCGACGAGTTGCCGCCGGGTGTCAACGAGCTGGTCCGGGTCTACGTCGCCCAGAAGCGCAAGATCCAGGACGGCGACAAGCTCGCCGGCCGGCACGGCAACAAGGGTGTCATCTCGAAGATCCTGCCGATCGAGGACATGCCGTTCCTTGAGGACGGCACCCCGGTCGACATCGTGCTCAACCCGCTCGGTGTGCCGAGCCGGATGAACATCGGCCAGGTGCTGGAGACCCACCTCGGTTGGGTCGCCAAGACCGGTTGGAAGGTCGAGGGCGACGACGCCGACTGGAAGCGCCAGCTGCGCTCGATCGACGCGCACGAGTCCGAGGGCGACACCAACGTGGCCACCCCGGTCTTCGACGGTGCCCGCGAGGAGGAGATCTCCGGTCTGCTCGAGTCGACCCTGCCCAACCGGGACGGCAAGCAGCTGATCGGTCGTACCGGCAAGGCGCAGCTGTTCGATGGTCGTTCCGGCGAGCCACTGCCGGACCCGATCGCGGTCGGCTACGTCTACATCCTGAAGCTCAACCACCTGGTCGACGACAAGATCCACGCTCGTTCGACCGGACCGTACTCGATGATCACGCAGCAGCCGCTGGGTGGTAAGGCGCAGTTCGGTGGTCAGCGTTTCGGTGAGATGGAGTGCTGGGCGATGCAGGCGTACGGCGCTGCCTACGCCCTGCAGGAGCTGCTCACGATCAAGTCCGACGACGTGCTCGGCCGAGTGAAGGTCTACGAGGCCATCGTCAAGGGCGAGAACATCCCGGAGCCGGGCATCCCGGAGTCGTTCAAGGTGCTGCTCAAGGAGCTGCAGTCGCTGTGCCTCAACGTCGAGGTGCTCTCCAGCGACGGTGTGGCCCTGGAAATGCGCGAGACCGACGACGAGGTGTTCCGGGCCGCTGAGGAGCTGGGCATCGACCTGTCCCGGCGCGAGCCGAGCTCGGTCGAAGAGGTCTGAGGTGAGCGGTCGGGGGGGGGGGGGGGGGCGCCCCCCCCCCCCCCCCCCCCAAAAAAAAAAAAAAAAAACGAAACAAGGAACGACAAGAAAAAGAAAAAAAAAAAAGACAAGAAAAAAGAATAGACCAA
>NZ_JBEORJ010000023.1:8616-53888 GCF_040302185.1 Micromonospora sp. NPDC127501
GGGGCCGGCTCGCCGGCCCCCGACCCCGCCCGAGAATTAGCAGTACAGACGACGACATAGGGGACATAGTGCTCGACGTCAACTTCTTCGACGAGCTGCGCATTGGTCTCGCCACCGCCGACGACATCCGTCAGTGGTCGCACGGCGAGGTCAAGAAGCCTGAGACGATCAACTACCGCACCCTGAAGCCGGAAAAGGACGGGCTCTTCTGCGAGAAGATCTTCGGTCCGCAGCGGGACTGGGAGTGCTACTGCGGTAAGTACAAGCGCGTTCGGTTCAAGGGCATCATCTGTGAGCGCTGCGGCGTCGAGGTGACTCGCTCCAAGGTCCGTCGTGAGCGGATGGGGCACATCGAGCTCGCCGCTCCGGTGACCCACATCTGGTACTTCAAGGGCGTTCCGAGCCGGCTGGGCTACCTGCTGGACCTTGCCCCCAAGGACCTCGAAAAGATCATCTACTTCGCCTCGTACGTCGTGACGAGCGTTGACGCGGAGTCGCGTCACCGTGATCTCTCGACGATCGAGAACGAGATCCTGGCCGAGAAGCGGCAGTCCGAGAACAGCCGCGACTCGGAGATCGAGAAGCGGGCCGCCAAGCTCGAGGCCGACCTGGCCGAGCTGGAGGCCGAGGGTGCCAAGGCGGACGTCCGGCGCAAGGTCAAGGAGGGCGGAGAGCGCGAGATGCGCCAGATCCGCGACCGGGCCCAGCGCGAGATCGACCGCCTGGACGAGGTGCTGGACACCTTCCGCAAGCTGGAGCCGAAGCAGCTCGTCACCGACGAGCTGCTCTACCGCGAGCTGCGCGACCGGTTCGGTGAGTACTTCACCGGTTCCATGGGCGCCGAGGCGATCAAGGCGCTGGTCCAGAACATGGACCTCGACGCCGAGGCCGAGAGCCTGCGGGAGACCATCCGGTCCGGCAAGGGCCAGCGGAAGATCCGGGCGCTCAAGCGACTCAAGGTCGTCGCGGCGTTCCTGAACACCCGCAACTCGCCGCTCGGCATGGTGCTGGACTGCGTCCCGGTCATCCCGCCGGACCTGCGCCCGATGGTGCAGCTCGACGGCGGCCGCTTCGCGACCTCCGACCTGAACGACCTGTACCGCCGCGTGATCAACCGGAACAACCGCCTCAAGCGGCTGATCGACCTCGGCGCGCCCGAGATCATCGTCAACAACGAGAAGCGGATGCTCCAGGAGGCCGTCGACGCGCTGTTCGACAACGGCCGTCGCGGCCGGCCGGTCACCGGCCCGGGTAACCGCCCGCTCAAGTCGCTGTCCGACATGCTCAAGGGCAAGCAGGGCCGGTTCCGCCAGAACCTGCTGGGCAAGCGCGTCGACTACTCCGGCCGTTCGGTCATCGTGGTCGGCCCGAAGCTCAAGCTGCACCAGTGCGGTCTGCCCAAGCAGATGGCGCTGGAGCTGTTCAAGCCCTTCGTGATGAAGCGGCTGGTCGACCTCAACCACGCACAGAACATCAAGTCCGCCAAGCGGATGGTCGAGCGTCAGCGCCCGGTCGTGTGGGACGTGCTGGAAGAGGTCATCGGCGAGCACCCGGTGCTGCTCAACCGGGCGCCGACCCTGCACCGCCTGGGCATCCAGGCCTTCGAGCCGCAGCTGGTCGAGGGCAAGGCGATCCAGATCCACCCGCTGGTCTGCACCGCGTTCAACGCCGACTTCGATGGTGACCAGATGGCGGTGCACGTGCCGCTGTCCGCCGAGGCTCAGGCCGAGGCGCGGATCCTGATGCTGTCGTCGAACAACATCCTCAAGCCGGCCGACGGTAAGCCGGTCACCATGCCTACCCAGGACATGGTCATCGGTCTGTACCACCTCACCCACCTCACCGCCGGTGAGAAGGGCGAGGGCCGGGCGTTCAGCTCGGACGCCGAGGCGCGGATGGCCTTCGACAACGGCGAGCTGCACCTGCAGGCGCCGGTGAAGATCCGCCTGCGTGGCGTGGTCGGTGTCGACAACGGCAACGGCTCCGAGGCGTGGAGCGCCCCGGAGGGCTGGGTCGAGGGTGACCCGCTGACCGTGGAGACCACGCTGGGTCGGGTGCTGTTCAACGAGACGCTGCCGCAGGGCTACCGCTTCGTGAACTACGAGATCCGCAAGGGTCAGCTCTCCGCGATCGTCAACGACCTCGCCGAGCGCTTCCCCAAGGTGGCGCTGGCCGCCACCCTGGACGGGCTCAAGGAGGCCGGTTTCCACTGGGCCACCTGGTCCGGCGTGACGATCGGCATGGAGGACGTCATCGCTCCTCCGCGCAAGGCGGAGATCCTGGCGCGGTACGAGAAGGACGCCGACCAGATCGACAAGCAGTACCAGCGTGGTCTGATGACCGCCGAGGAGCGTCGCGGCGAGCTCATCGAGATCTGGACCAAGGCGACCAACGAGGTCGCCAAGGAGATGGACACCGCGCTGCCGCAGGAGAACCCGCTGTGGAAGATGATCAACTCGGGTGCTCGCGGTAACCTGCTCCAGCTCCGGCAGATCGCGGCGATCCGTGGTCTGGTGGCCAACCCCAAGGGCGAGATCATCCCGCGGCCGATCAAGGCCAGCTACCGGGAGGGTCTGTCCGTGCTGGAGTACTTCATCTCCACGCACGGTGCCCGTAAGGGTCTCGCCGACACCGCGCTGCGGACCGCTGACTCGGGTTACCTGACCCGTCGTCTGGTGGACGTCTCGCAGGACGTCATCATCCGCGAAGAGGACTGCGGCACCGACCGGGCGATCCCGATGCAGATCGGCGAGAAGCTGGACGGCAAGCTCGTCGTCCACACCCACGCCGAGACCAGCGTGCACGCCCGGACCCTCGCCGACGACATCAAGGGGCCGGACGGCACCGTGGTCGCCGAGCGCGGTCAGGACATCAACTCCATCGGGGTCGACAAGATCGTCGCCGCTGGTGTGGAGACGGTCCGGGTGCGCAGCGTGCTCACCTGCGAGTCGAAGCTGGGCGTCTGCGCGGCCTGCTACGGCCGGTCGCTGCCGACCGGTAAGTCGGTCGACATCGGCGAGGCGGTCGGCATCATCGCCGCCCAGTCCATCGGTGAGCCCGGTACGCAGCTGACGATGCGTACCTTCCACACCGGTGGTGTCGCGGGTGAGGACATCACCCAGGGTCTGCCGCGTGTTCAGGAAATCTTCGAGGCTCGGGTCCCGAAGGGTAAGGCGCCCATCGCCGACACCCCCGGTCGGATCCGGATCGAGGATGGCGAGCGTTCGCGCAAGATCATCGTGGTGCCGGACGACGGCAGCGAAGAGATCGTCTACGACAAGATCTCGAAGCGGGTCAAGCTCCGTACCCACGACGGCGGTCACGTGGCGGTCGGCGAGAAGCTGACCGAGGGCACCATCGACCCGCACGAGCTGCTGCGGATCATGGGTCCGCGGGCGGTCCAGGTCCACCTGACCAGTGAGGTCCAGGAGGTCTACCGCTCGCAGGGTGTGCTCATCCACGACAAGCACATCGAGATCATCATCCGCCAGATGCTCAAGCGGGTGACGGTCATCGACTCCGGCTCGACCGAGTTCCTGCCGGGTGTGCTCGTCGACCGGGCGCTGTTCGAGTCGGAGAACCGCCGGCTCGTCTCGGAGGGCGGCGAGCCCGCCGCTGGTCGTCCGGTGCTGATGGGTATCACCAAGGCCTCGCTGGCCACCGACTCCTGGCTCTCGGCGGCCTCCTTCCAGGAGACCACCCGGGTGCTGACCGACGCTGCGATCAACTCGCGCAGCGACTCGCTGGTCGGCCTCAAGGAGAACGTGATCATCGGAAAGCTCATCCCGGCCGGTACCGGCATCAGCAAGTACCGCAACGTCCGGGTCGAGCCGACCGAGGAGGCCAAGGCCAAGGTCTACTCGATGACCGGTTACCCGGAGACCGACTACGGGTTCGGGCCGGCCAGCGGGCAGGCCGTGCCGCTGGACGACTTCGACTTCGGGTCGTACCGCTAAGCACCAGTCACACGACGAGGCCCCCGGTGAAAGCCGGGGGCCTCGTCGTGTCCGTGCCCACCCACCCCCGGGCCGGGTTCGGCATGATGGGGGGATGACGACCGCACCCGGGCAGGTGTCCGTCGCCCCGCAGGGCCTGCGCCACCCGCTGGACCCGGACCCGGCCCGCGCCACGAAGGCGCGGGCGGTCTTCGCGCTGGGCCTGCTCGGCATGCTGACCGGGCTGTTCATCGGTGGCGTGGTGCCGGCCACGGTGGCCCTGCAACTGGCCCGGCAGGCGCGCCGCGAGGCGTACGCCTCGGGGGGTTTCCTGACCGGCGGCGTCTGGCTGCGACGGGGGGAGTGGATGGCCTGGACCGGCCTGGTGCTGGTCGCGGTCAGCGTGGTGGCCGCGGTGGTCGTCGGGGTGGTCCGGTTGGCCGGCGCCCCGTTCGGCCACGACTACCCGGCGAACATGGACTGAGCCACCGGTGGCCGCGCCCGGCGCGGGCGGCGGTACTCGCGGCGGTAGCCTGGCCGGTGTCCGCCGTGTGGCGGTGGCGGCCTTTCGACAGGAGGACCTCGTGACGGAACCGGCGCGGCCCCCTGCGGACGAACCGGCCGACCCGCCGGACCCGCCGGCTCCGCCATCCGAGCCGAGCGACTGGGCGCGACCCGGTCCGAACGGCGAGCCGCACCCACCGGTGTCCACCCCGGGTCCGCCGTCGCCTGCGGCGCCGCCCCCCGGCCCGGGTCCGAACGGCTGGGGCACGACCGAGGCGCCTGGCTCCGGCCAGCCGTACCCGGTCTCCAGCGCGCCGACCTCGACGCCGCAGGGCTGGGGCCCGCCCACCTCCGGACCGGGTGCGCCGCCCGGCTGGGGCCCGCCGGCGGCTGGCCCGGGAGTGCCGTACGGCTGGGGTCCGCCCTCGTCTGCACCGGGCGTGCCGCCTGGGTGGGGTCCGCCCTCGTCTGTGCCGGGTGCGCCGTACGGCTGGGGCCCGCCGCCGTCGTCCGGGCCCGGGGCGCCGTCCGGGTGGGGTCCGCCGCCGCCGGGGCACGGCCCCGGGTGGGGTGGCGCGCCGGGGGGTTCGGTGCCGCCGCCCACCGACGACCAACGCCGGCCACCGAAGCGGGTGGAGGCGGTTTCGGGTACGCCGTTCGGCGTCGTGCACCTGGACGTGGCACCGGTCACCTCCGGGCTGGCCATCGGGGCGCTGGTGGCGGGGATCGCGTCACTTCTGGTCTCACTTCTGGTGATCTGCTTCGGAGTGGCTTTCAAGAACGACGGCGGGGCCTGGGCCTCCGGGGCGTTCGCCGCGCTGGGTGTCCTGGCCGGCGGGGCGGCGGTCGTCATCGGGCTGCTCGCCCGGCGGCAGATCCGGCGGCCGGCCGCGCCCTCCGCGGTCCAGTTCACCGGTCGCGGGCTGGCGATGGCCGGGATCAGCTGCGGCGCGGCGGGAGCACTGCTCAGCCTGCTGGGCCTGGGTCTTGCCCTGCTCCTCGCCCTGACGTGAGGGTCTTCACCGATAGATCCGGCACCTGACGGGCGTTTTCCGCGGAAGGCTTCCGGTCACCCCGGGGGCGATGGGTGCTTCTGCGGGGAAGCCGGTACACTTGTATTCGTAGGTGCCCATCGCGGGCGACAGGGCAGGACGAGATCCGGCCGGCGGGTGTGAGACAGTCGCCGGGCCATTCCGTTTTGACCTGGGCGGTTGTGGTAGGTACTCTTTCCCCTTGTGCCCGGGCATGCCCGGGCAACTCGTGCGTGCGCTGTTTCCGGCTTACGGACGGCGGCACGACAAGCCAAAGATCCGGGGCGGGGCGACCCGCGCGCCGGTGAACAAACCCGGTACGAACGCGAGAGCGTCGCAACGGGGCCGTGACGAGGGCGACACGCCCGACCGCGGGTGCCGGGGTCTCCGCAAGGCGACCCTGGTCGGAATGTAGGAGAGCCGGTCATCAGGCCGGCTAACGAGCAGACGGCGCGGCCGCGGATGCGGCCGAAGGGAGCGGAGAAACCCGGTGCCCACGATCCAGCAGCTGGTCCGAAAGGGCCGCCAGGCGAAGACGACCAAGACCAAGACCCCGGCGCTGAAGGGTTCCCCTCAGCGGCGCGGCGTGTGCACCCGCGTGTACACCACCACCCCGAAGAAGCCGAACTCGGCGCTGCGCAAGGTCGCTCGCGTGAAGCTCAGCAGCCAGATCGAGGTGACCGCCTACATCCCCGGCGTCGGTCACAACCTGCAGGAGCACTCGATCGTGCTCGTTCGCGGTGGCCGGGTGAAGGACCTCCCCGGCGTGCGTTACAAGATCGTCCGCGGCTCGCTGGACACCCAGGGTGTCCGCAACCGCAAGCAGGCGCGCAGCCGTTACGGCGCGAAGAAGGAGAAGAGCTGACATGCCGCGTAAGGGACCCGCTCCGCGGCGGCCACTGGTCGCTGACCCGGTGTACAACTCGCCGCTGGTCACCCAGCTGGTGAACAAGATCCTGCTCCGCGGCAAGCGTCAGCTCGCCGAGTCCATCGTGTACGCGGCCCTCGAGGGCTGCCGCGAGAAGTCCGGCACCGACCCGGTCGTCACCCTCAAGCGGGCGATGGACAACGTCAAGCCGACCCTCGAGGTGCGCAGCCGTCGTGTCGGTGGCGCCACCTACCAGGTTCCGGTCGAGGTCCGCCCGACCCGGGCGACCACCCTGGGCCTGCGCTGGCTGGTCACGTACTCCCGCGCCCGGCGCGAGAAGACCATGGTCGAGCGGCTGATGAACGAGCTGCTGGACGCGAGCAACGGCCTCGGTGCCGCCGTCAAGCGGCGCGAGGACACGCACAAGATGGCCGAGTCCAACAAGGCCTTCGCGCACTACCGCTGGTAACACCCTGGTTCCGGCGCCTCCGGGCGCCGGAACCGCCACCAGTTGAGTCGAGACGACGATAAGTAGGGATTGAAGTGGCCGCCGCAGACGCGCTCGCCAAGGTACGCAACATCGGCATCATGGCGCACATCGATGCCGGTAAGACCACGACCACCGAGCGAATCCTGTTCTACACCGGCATCACGTACAAGATCGGTGAGGTCCACGAGGGCGCTGCCGTCATGGACTGGATGGAGCAGGAGCAGGAGCGTGGTATCACCATCACCTCCGCTGCTACCAAGTGTGAGTGGAAAGACCACACGATCCAGATCATCGACACGCCTGGTCACGTCGACTTCACGGTCGAGGTCGAGCGGTCGTTGCGGGTCCTGGATGGTGCGGTCGCGGTTTACGACGGTGTCGCCGGCGTGGAGCCGCAGACGGAGAACGTCTGGCGGCAGGCCGACAAGTACAACGTCCCGCGTATGTGCTTCGTCAACAAGCTCGACCGGACCGGCGCCGACTTCTTCCGCTGCGTGCAGATGATGATCGACCGGCTGAACGCCACCCCGCTGGTGCTCCAGATCCCGATCGGGCTCGAGGGTGACCACATCGGTGTCGTCGACCTGATCGGCATGCGCGCGCTCACCTGGCGCGGGGAGACCCAGAAGGGTGAGGACTACGCGGTTGAGGAGATCCCGGCCGAGCTGGCCGACTCCGCGGCCGAGTGGCGCGAGAAGCTGATGGAGACCCTGGCCGACGTCGACGACGCGGTGATGGAGAAGTACCTGGAGGGCGAGGAGATCTCCGTCGAGGCGATCAAGGCCGCCATCCGGCGTGCCACCATCGCCGGCAAGGCCAACCCGGTGCTCTGCGGCTCGGCGTTCAAGAACAAGGGCGTCCAGCCCATGCTCGACGCCGTGGTCGACTTCCTGCCGTCGCCGCTGGACGTTCCGGCGATCGAGGGTACGGCCACCGACGGCGAGACCCCGCTGCTGCGTAAGCCGTCCAACTCGGAGCCCTTCTCCGGCCTGGCCTTCAAGATCCAGACGGACAAGCACCTGGGCAAGCTCACCTACGTGCGGGTCTACTCCGGCACGCTCGATTCCGGTTCCCAGGTGGTCAACTCCACCAAGGACCGCAAGGAGCGGATCGGCAAGATCTACCAGATGCACGCCAACAAGCGGGAAGAGCGTCCGTCGGCGCAGGCCGGCGACATCATCGCCGTGCAGGGTCTCAAGCAGACCACCACCGGCGACACTCTCTCCGACCCGGCGAACCCGGTGATCCTGGAGTCGATGACCTTCCCGGAGCCGGTCATCTCGGTGGCGATCGAGCCGAAGACCAAGTCCGACCAGGAGAAGCTGGGCACGGCCATCCAGCGCCTGGCCGAGGAGGACCCGACCTTCCGCGTCCAGCTGGACGAGGAGACCGGTCAGACGGTCATCTCCGGCATGGGTGAGCTGCACCTGGACATCCTGGTCGACCGGATGCGCCGCGAGTTCAACGTCGAGGCGAACGTCGGCAAGCCGCAGGTGGCGTACCGCGAGACCATCCGCCGCAAGGTGGACAAGGTCGAGTACACCCACAAGAAGCAGACCGGTGGTTCCGGCCAGTACGCCCGCGTGATCGTGAGCGTCGAGCCGCTTCCGCTGGACAACGAGTCGCCGACCTACGAGTTCGCCAACGCCGTCAGCGGCGGCCGCATCCCCCGGGAGTTCATCCCCTCGGTGGACGCCGGTGCGCAGGACGCGCTGCAGTACGGCATCCTGGCGGGCTTCCCGCTGGTCGGCGTGAAGCTGACCCTGCTGGACGGCCAGTACCACGAGGTCGACTCGTCGGAAATGGCATTCAAGATCGCCGGCTCGATGGTGATGAAGGACGCGGCCCGCAAGGCCGATCCGGCACTGCTCGAGCCGATGATGGCCGTTGAAGTCACCACTCCTGAGGAGAACATGGGTGACGTCATCGGTGACCTCAACTCCCGCCGCGGCATCATCCAGGCGATGGAGGAGCGCAGTGGCGCCCGCATCGTCCGGGCCCTGGTGCCGTTGTCGGAGATGTTCGGCTACGTCGGCGACCTGCGGTCGAAGACCCAGGGCCGGGCTAGCTACAGCATGCAGTTCGACTCCTACGCCGAGGTTCCGCAGAGCGTCGCGAAGGAGATCATCGCCAAGGCAACGGGCGAGTAGCGCTCTGAGCAGGTGATTCGTGGTTGGTCGCGGGAGGGTTCACCCGCCCGCGGCCACCACGATCGGATCGCGTGAGACCGGGCCTGTAGGCTTCATCGCCGCAGAACCCACAAAGGCTCTCCGGCCGTCAGGCCGGAAAGGCTGTCGACAGAGTCCTAAGCGCCGACCGGCGCGCCGGGCGTACGAACCAAGAAGTCCACAGGAGGACACCAGTGGCGAAGGCTAAGTTCGAGCGGACTAAGCCGCACGTCAACATCGGCACCATTGGTCACATCGACCACGGTAAGACGACGCTGACGGCGGCCATCACCAAGGTCCTGCACGACCAGTACCCGGACCTGAACCCCTACACGCCGTTCGACGAGATCGACAAGGCGCCGGAGGAGAAGGCCCGCGGCATCACGATCTCGATCGCGCACGTCGAGTACCAGACCGAGTCGCGGCACTACGCGCACGTCGACTGCCCTGGGCACGCCGACTACATCAAGAACATGATCACCGGTGCCGCGCAGATGGACGGCGCGATCCTGGTGGTCGCGGCGACTGACGGCCCGATGCCGCAGACCCGCGAGCACGTGCTGCTGGCCCGTCAGGTCGGTGTGCCGTACATCGTCGTGGCGCTCAACAAGAGCGACATGGTCGATGACGAGGAGCTCCTGGAGCTCGTCGAGCTCGAGGTCCGTGAGCTGCTCTCCTCGCAGGAGTACCCGGGTGACGACCTGCCGGTCGTTCGGGTTTCGGCGCTGAAGGCCCTCGAGGGTGACCCCGAGTGGACCGGCAAGCTGCTGGACCTGATGACCGCTGTCGACACCTCGATCCCGCAGCCGGAGCGCGAGGTTGACAAGCCGTTCCTGATGCCGGTTGAGGACGTCTTCACGATCACCGGTCGTGGCACCGTCGTCACCGGTCGCGTGGAGCGCGGCGTTCTCCTGCCGAACGAGGATGTTGAGCTCGTCGGTATCAAGGAGAAGAGCTTCAAGACCAAGGTCACCGCGATCGAGATGTTCCGGAAGACCCTGGACGACGCCCGCGCAGGCGAGAACGTCGGCCTGCTGCTGCGTGGTACCAAGCGCGACGAGGTCGAGCGCGGCATGGTCGTCGTGAAGCCGGGCTCGAACACCCCGCACACGGAGTTCGAGGCGACGGTCTACATCCTCTCCAAGGAGGAGGGTGGCCGTCACACCCCGTTCTTCCAGAACTACCGTCCGCAGTTCTACTTCCGGACCACGGACGTCACCGGTGTCGTCACCCTCCCCGAGGGCACCGAGATGGTCATGCCGGGTGACAACACGTCCATGTCGGTGAAGCTGATCCAGCCCATCGCCATGGAGGAGAACCTCAAGTTCGCGATCCGCGAGGGTGGCCGCACCGTCGGCGCCGGGTTCGTCACCAAGATTAACAAGTGAGCTAGGTAACCCCGATTAGACCCGCCGCCGGTCGTGCGGCATACTAGTCAGGTTGCGTAACGACAGTTCGTCGCCTGTGTTCGGCTTTCGCTGAACCTCCGGGTGGCGATGCGGTCGAGCGTAGGGTGGTTGGCGGCCCAGTCGCCAACCACCCTTGCACGGCGTTCAGGTCGCGGTAATGCGATCGGCGCCTTGACCCACCGTGCGGTCAGCACCACTCCGGTACCTAGGGGCGGAGCTCGGCCCGAGGGCGCGACACGCCCGACCGCGGGGGTCGGCGAAGTGGGCCTGTGCCAGCCGGTACAGGCGCCCGCAACACAGCGGCATCGAGAGAAGGAACAGAAGCCACCATGGCGGGACAGAAGATCCGCATCCGGCTCAAGGCCTATGACCACGAGGTCGTCGACTCCTCGGCTCGGAAGATCGTCGAGACGGTGACGCGCACCGGGGCGCAGGTCGCGGGCCCGGTGCCGCTGCCCACGGAGATCAACCGTTTCTGCGTTATCCGCTCGCCGCACAAGTACAAGGACTCGCGCGAGCACTTCGAGATGCGCACGCACAAGCGGCTGATCGACATCATCGACCCGACCCCGAAGACGGTCGACTCGCTCATGCGCCTCGACCTGCCGGCTGGCGTCGACATCGAGATCAAGCTGTAGGGACCGGACAAATGGACAGGCAAGTCAAGGGGATCCTGGGCGCCAAGCTCGGCATGACCCAGGTCTGGGAGAACAACCGTGTTGTTCCCGTGACCGTGGTCGAGGCCGGCCCGTGCGTCATCAGCCAGGTTCGTAGCGCCGAGAAGGACGGTTACTCCGCGGTCCAGCTCGCGTACGGCACCATCGACCCGCGCAAGGTCAAGAAGCCGATCAGCGGGCACTACGCCAAGGCGGACGTGGCGCCGCGCCGGCACATCGTCGAGCTGCGCACCACTGACGCTGGGGAATACTCGCTCGGCCAGGAAGTCACGGTCGAGGAGTTCCCGGCCGGCGTCACCATCGACGTCACCGGCAAGACCAAGGGCAAGGGCTACGCCGGCCCGATGAAGCGGCACGGCTTCCACGGCCTGGGCGCCGGGCACGGCGTCGAGCGCAAGCACCGCTCGCCCGGCTCCATCGGCGCCTGCGCCACTCCGGGTCGTGTCTTCAAGGGCACCCGGATGGCCGGTCGTATGGGTGGCGTGCGGTACACCGTGCAGAACCTCACCGTCCAGGCGGTCGACACCGAGAACAACCTGCTGCTCGTCCGGGGTGCCATTCCTGGTCCCAAGGGCGCGCTCGTTCTGGTCCGTACCGCGGCCAAGAGCAAGGTGAAGAAGGGCGGTGCGGCCAAGTGACCACCGTTGACGTGCGCACCGTCGAAGGCACCACCAGCGGCTCCGTGGAGCTGCCGGAGGACATCTTCGACGTGCAGGCCAACGTCGCGCTGATGCACCAGGTCGTGGTGGCCCAGCTCGCGGCGGCCCGACAGGGCACGCACAAGGCCAAGACCCGCGGCGAGGTCGCCGGTGGCGGCAAGAAGCCGTACAAGCAGAAGGGCACCGGTCGCGCCCGGCAGGGCTCGATCCGCGCGCCGCAGTTCGCCGGCGGTGGCGTCGTGCACGGTCCCGTGCCGCGCGACTACAGCCAGCGGACCCCGAAGAAGATGAAGGCCGCCGCTCTGCGGGGTGCCCTCTCCGACCGGGCCCGCGCCGGGCAGGTGCACGTCGTCGAGGCGTTCGTCTCGGGCGAGAAGCCGTCGACCAAGGCGGCCCTGGCCACGCTGACCAAGCTCACCGAGGCCCGTCGGGTCCTGGTCGTGCTGAGCAGCACCGACGAGCTGAACTGGGTGTCGCTGCGCAACGAGCCGCGCGTGCACCTGATCGAGTCCGGCCAGCTGAACACGTACGACGTGCTCGTGGCCGACGACGTGGTCTTCACCAAGGACGCCCTGGACGAGTTCCTGGGCGTGCCCGCCGAGACCACCGAGGAGGGTGGCAAGTGAGCACGATCGCCGACCCGCGCGACATCATCGTGGCGCCGGTCGTCTCGGAGAAGAGCTACAGCGAGCTGAACCGGAACTGGTACACCTTCCTGGTGCACCCGGACGCGAACAAGACCGAGATCAAGATCGCTATCCAGCAGATCTTCAACGTCCGCGTCCTGACGGTCAACACGCTCAACCGCCAGGGTAAGCGCAAGCGCACCAAGACCGGCTTCGGTCAGCGCAAGGCGACCAAGCGGGCGATCGTGAAGCTGGCTGACGGTGACCGCATCGAGGCCTTCGGCGGCCCGGTCAGCTGAGGGGTGTAGACAATGGCTATCCGTAAGTACAAGCCGACGACGCCGGGCCGACGTGGCTCGAGTGTCGCTGACTTCGCCGAGATCACCCGGTCCACGCCGGAAAAGTCGCTGCTGGCTCCGTTGCCGAAGAAGGGCGGGCGTAACGCCCACGGCCGGATCACCACGCGGCACCACGGTGGCGGTCACAAGCGTCAGTACCGTCTGATCGACTTCAAGCGGGTCGACAAGGACGGCGTGCCGGCGAAGGTCGCTCACATCGAGTACGACCCGAACCGCACGGCGCGCATCGCGCTGCTGCACTACGCCGACGGCGAGAAGCGGTACATCATCGCGCCGAAGGACATGAAGCAGGGCGACCGCGTCGAGTCCGGCCCGGGCGCCGACATCAAGCCGGGTAACAACCTGCCGCTGCGCAACATCCCGGTCGGTACCACGATCCACAACGTGGAGCTGCGTCCGGGTGGCGGGGCCAAGCTGGCCCGTTCCGCCGGCGTCGGCATCCAGCTGCTCGGCCGCGAGGGCGCGTACGCGACCCTGCGTATGCCGTCCGGCGAGATCCGGCGGGTGGACGTGCGCTGCCGCGCCAGCGTCGGCGAGATCGGCAACGCCGACCAGTCGAACATCAACTGGGGTAAGGCCGGCCGGATGCGGTGGAAGGGCAAGCGCCCGACCGTCCGTGGTGTCGCCATGAACCCGGTCGACCACCCGCACGGTGGTGGTGAGGGTAAGACCTCCGGTGGTCGCCACCCGGTCAACCCGCAGGGTAAGCCCGAGGGCCGCACCCGCCGTAAGGGCCAGCCGAGTGACCGGCTGATCGTCCGCCGCCGCTACGCCACGCGTAAGCGCGGCTGAGGGAGATAAGACATGCCTCGCAGCCTGAAGAAGGGCCCGTTCGTAGACGACCACCTGCTCAAGAAGGTGGAAGTTCAGAACGACAAGGGCTCCAAGAACGTGATCAAGACCTGGTCGCGGCGCTCGACGATCATCCCCGAGATGCTGGGGCACACGATCGCCGTGCATGACGGACGCAAGCACGTCCCGGTGTTCGTGACCGAGGCGATGGTCGGGCACAAGCTCGGCGAGTTCGCGCTGACCCGCACGTTCAAGGGTCACGAGAAGGACGACCGGAAGAGCCGTCGGCGCTGACGCCGCGGGCATACGGATAGAGGGAACAAGGGGTTACAGCGATGCCAGGAAAGGGCGACGCTCCGGTGCTTCCGGGCGCGCGGGCGGTTGCGCGGCACGTGCGCATCTCGCCGATGAAGGCGCGCCGGGTGGTCAACCTCGTCCGCGGCCTGCCCGCGAAGGAGGCGCTCACGGTGCTGCAGTTCGCGCCGCAGGCTGCGAGCGAGCAGGTGTACAAGGTGCTCGCTAGCGCGATCGCCAACGCGGAGAACAACGAGCGGCTGGACCCCGACGCGCTGCTCGTCAGCGAGGCCTTC
Organism: Micromonospora sp. NPDC127501; assembly: GCF_040302185.1. Lineage (NCBI taxonomy): Bacteria > Bacillati > Actinomycetota > Actinomycetes > Micromonosporales > Micromonosporaceae > Micromonospora > Micromonospora sp. NPDC127501. The sequence continues at coordinate 22,725 of NZ_JBEORJ010000023.1, forward strand.
GTTGACGAGGGCCCGACGATGAAGCGGTTCCAGCCGCGGGCGCAGGGTCGGGCGTACCGAATCCGCAAGCGCACCTGCCACATCACTGTGGCGGTCGAAGCGGTCGCGCCGGCAGCGCCGAGGAAGGCCGCGGCGAAGAAGGCCGCCCCGGCCACGGAGGCCGCACCGGCCGAAGCGCAGAGCAAGACGGAGGACGCCGAGTAATGGGTCAGAAGGTTCACCCCACTGGGTTCCGGCTCGGCATCTCGACCGACTGGAAGTCCCGCTGGTTCGCGGACAAGCTCTACAAGGACTACATCGGCGAGGATGTCAAGATCCGCCGCATGATGTCCAAGGGCCTCGAGCGTGCCGGGATTTCCAAGGTCGACATCGAGCGCACCCGCGACCGGGTCCGGGTCGATATCCACACCGCCCGGCCGGGCATCGTCATCGGCCGTAAGGGTGCGGAGGCCGACCGGATCCGCGGCGAGCTTGAGAAGCTCACCGGCAAGCAGGTTCAGCTGAACATCATCGAGGTGAAGAACCCCGAGTCGGACGCTCAGCTGGTCGCGCAGGGCGTGGCCGAGCAGCTGTCCAGCCGGGTCAGCTTCCGTCGGGCGATGCGCAAGGCCATGCAGTCGGCGATGAAGAACCCGGTCTGCAAGGGCATCCGGGTTCAGGTCTCGGGTCGCCTCGGCGGCGCCGAGATGAGCCGGACCGAGTTCTACCGTGAGGGCCGGGTTCCGCTGCACACGCTGCGGGCCAACATCGAGTACGGCTTCTTCGAGGCGCGTACGACGTTCGGTCGGATCGGTGTGAAGGTCTGGATCTACAAGGGCGACGCCGTCCCGGGCCGGGAAGCTCCGGCCGAGGCCGGTCCGTCCCGCCCGCGTCGTGGTGAGCGCGGCGACCGTCCCGAGCGTCCGCGCCGTGGCCGGTCGGGTTCGTCCGGCACCACGGCTGGTGGCACCGAGGCCGGTCGGGCTGCTGCGACCACCATCGCGCAGCAGGCCGAGACGCCGAGCGGCGAGCCGGTCGACAGCGCAGCTGTCGCCGCCGCTGCTGCTCCGGCAGAAACGCAGCAGGAGGGCTGACAGATGCTGATGCCGCGCAAGCCCCCGAAGGGCTTCCGCAAGCCGCACCACCCGGACCGCAGTGGCGCGTCCAAGGGTGGTAACCGGGTGGTGTTCGGCGAGTTCGGGATCCAGGCTCTCGAGCCGGCGTACGTGACGAACCGGCAGATCGAGTCGGCACGTATCGCGATGACTCGCCACATCAAGCGTGGTGGCAAGGTCTGGATCACGATCTTCCCGGACCAGGCCCTCACCAAGAAGCCTGCCGAGACCCGGATGGGTTCCGGTAAGGGTTCGCCCGAGTGGTGGGTTGCCAACGTCAAGCCGGGGCGGGTTCTCTTCGAGATGTCCTTCCCCAACGAGCAGACCGCGCGAGAGGCCATGCGTCGCGCGATCCACAAGCTCCCGATGAAGTGCCGCATTGTTACGCGCGAAGTGGGTGAATCCTGATGGCAGCGGGCGTTAAGGCGACCGAGCTGCGTGAGCTCTCCGAAGAGGAGCTGGTCACGAAGCTGCGGGAGGCCAAGGCGGAGCTGTTCAACCTCCGCGTGCAGGCCGCAACCGGGCAGCTGGACAACAACCGGCGGTTGCAGGTCATCCGTCGGGAGATCGCCCGGATCTACACGATCATGCGCGAGCGCGAGCTGGGGCTCTCGGCCGCGCCGACTGAGGTGACTGCATCATGACCGAAGACACCGCCACCGCCACCGCGCGGTCCCGCCGCAAGGTCCGTGAGGGCCTGGTGGTCAGCGACAAGATGGACAAGACCGTCGTGGTCGAGGTCGAGGACCGGGTTCGGCACGCTCTGTACGGCAAGATCATGCGCCGTACGAGCAAGCTGAAGGTGCACGACGAGCAGAACGCCGCTGGCACCGGTGACCGGGTTCTCATCATGGAGACCCGGCCGCTGAGCGCCACCAAGCGTTGGCGGATCGTGGAGATCCTGGAAAAGGCCAAGTAGCGAAGGCTCGAGCTCGCCCGGCGTTGCGTCGGGCGTAGGTTCCGCCAGGCTCCGGCCGCTACGGCGGCCGGAGAACCGGCAGACATAGGAGATAGACGTGATTCAGCAGGAGTCGCGACTGCGCGTCGCCGACAACACGGGTGCTCGGGAGATCCTGTGCATCCGGGTTCTCGGTGGCTCGGGTCGGCGCTACGCGAGCATCGGCGACGTCATCGTGGCCACGGTCAAGGACGCGATCCCGGGTGCTGGTGTGAAGAAGGGCGACGTCGTCAAGGCTGTCGTCGTTCGCACCGCCAAGGAGAAGCGGCGTCCGGACGGCTCGTACATCCGCTTCGACGAGAACGCCGCCGTCATCATCAAGGACGGCGGGGACCCGCGTGGAACCCGTATCTTCGGCCCGGTGGGCCGGGAGCTGCGGGACAAGCGGTTCATGAAGATTATTTCCCTCGCGCCGGAGGTGTTGTGACCGTGAAGGTCAAGAAGGGCGACACGGTCGTCGTCATCGCCGGCAAGGACAAGGGTGCCAAGGGCAAGGTCATTCAGGCCTACCCGCGGCAGGACAAGGTCCTGGTCGAGGGCGTGAACCGGGTCAAGAAGCACACCCGCATCAGCACCACCCAGCGTGGCGCCAAGACCGGCGGCATCGTCACTCAGGAGGCCCCGATCCACGTCTCGAACGTGCAGGTCCTGGACTCCGACGGCAAGCCGACCCGCGTCGGTTACCGGATCGACGACAACGGCCAGAAGGTCCGCATCGCGCGTAGCACCGGTAAGGACCTGTGATGACCACGGCTACCGAAAAGACCCTGCCGCGCCTCAAGGAGCGGTACCGCAACGAGATCGTGGCCCAGCTGCGTGAGCAGCGCAGCTACGGCAACCCCATGCAGGTGCCGCGGCTGGTCAAGATCGTCGTCAACATGGGTGTCGGCGAGGCTGCTCGCGACGCCAAGCTGATCGACGGCGCGGTCCGCGACCTCGCCACGATCACCGGCCAGAAGCCGCAGGTGCGGCGGGCGACCAAGTCCATCGCGCAGTTCAAGCTCCGCGAGGGCATGCCGATCGGCGCGAAGGTCACCCTTCGCGGCGACCGGATGTGGGAGTTCATGGACCGGCTGCTCTCCATCGCGCTGCCGCGTATCCGCGACTTCCGCGGCCTGGACGGGCGCAAGCTGGACGGGCACGGCAACTACACGTTCGGTCTGACCGAGCAGTCGGTGTTCCACGAGATCGACCAGGACCGGATCGATCGCCAGCGGGGCATGGACATCACGGTGGTCACGACCGCCACGACCGACGACGAGGGCCGGGCGCTGCTCAAGCTCCTGGGCTTCCCGTTCAAGGAGAACTGAGATGGCCAAGAAGGCGCTGATCATCAAGGCGGCCGCGAAGCCGAAGTTCTCGGTTCGCGCGTACACCCGCTGCCAGCGGTGCGGGCGTCCGAAGGCGGTCTACCGCAAGTTCGGGCTCTGCCGGGTCTGCATCCGGGAGATGGCTCACCGCGGTGAGCTGCCGGGCGTGTCCAAGGCTTCCTGGTAAGGGCGACCGCGTCCCGGCCGTCGGCCGGGAACTCCTGCACCGATTAGGTATTGCTCTTCGCCGTAGGCCCGGGGCTGATGCCCCGGGAACCCCGGCGAGAAAGGCTGACGAAATCCATGACGATGACCGACCCGATCGCAGACATGCTCACGCGTCTGCGTAACGCCAACCAGGCGTACCACGATCAGGTGAAGATGCCCTACTCCAAGATCAAGGCGAACATCGCCGAGGTCTTGAAGGCCGAGGGTTACATCGCCACCTGGTCGGTCGAGGAGCCCGAGGAGGGCGCCGTCGGCAAGCGACTGGTCGTCGAGCTGAAGTACGGCCAGAACCGCGAGCGGAGCCTGGCCGGCATCAAGCGCGTGTCCAAGCCCGGTCTCCGGGTGTACGCCAAGTCGGACGGGCTCCCGCGGGTGCTCGGTGGGCTGGGCGTGGCGATCATTTCGACGTCCCAGGGGCTGCTGACCGACCGGCAGGCCCGCAAGCGGAGTGTTGGCGGGGAAGTCCTCGCCTTCGTCTGGTAACGGGAGACAGGTAGAAATGTCGCGAATTGGACGTAAGTCGATCCCGGTGCCAGCCGGCGTCGACATCACGATCGACGGGCAGACCGTCAAGGTCAAGGGCCCCAAGGGCCAGCTCCAGCACACCCTCGCCGAGCCGATCACGATCGACCGGGACGAGGATGGGCAGCTGAGCGTCAACCGGCCGAACGACGAGCGCAAGGCCAAGGAACTCCACGGCCTGAGCCGTACGCTGGTTGCCAACATGATCGTCGGGGTCACCGAGGGCTACCGCAAGAGCCTGGAGATCGCCGGCACCGGTTACCGGGTCACCGCCAAGGGTTCGGACCTCGAGTTCGCGCTCGGGTTCTCGCACCCGGTGGTCGTCTCCGCCCCGGCGGGCATCACCTTCACGGTGGAGCGGCCGACCCTGTTCCACGTGGCTGGCATCGACAAGCAGCAGGTCGGTGAGGTCGCCGCCAACATCCGGAAGATCCGCCCGCCGGAGCCCTACAAGGGCAAGGGCGTCAAGTACCAGGGCGAGGTCATCCGCCGCAAGGCTGGAAAGGCAGGTAAGAAGTGAGCGCCACGCTGCTCAAGCGCCGCCGCGGTGTCGCCGCCAAGCGCGCCGTTGGGCGTGCGCGTCGACACTTCCGCGTCCGCAAGAACGTCAGCGGTACGGCCGAGCGTCCGCGCCTGGTCGTCACCCGCTCGCTGCGGCACATGGTCGCCCAGGTCGTCGACGACACCAAGGGTCACACCCTGGCGTCGGCGTCGACCCTGGACGCCTCGCTGCGCGGTGCGGAGGGCGACAAGAGCGCCCTGGCTGGCAAGGTGGGCGCGCTGCTCGCCGAGCGGGCCAAGGCCGCCGGCGTCTCCAAGGTCGTCTTCGACCGCGGCGGCAACCGGTACGCGGGGCGAGTCGCCGCGCTTGCCGACGCCGCCCGCGAAGCCGGGCTCGAGTTCTAACAACCCCGTCACGAGAGAGAAGGAAGGCTGCTGATGCCAGGTCAACAGCGCCGTGGCGGCGGGTCCGGTGGCAACGAGGGTGGTCGCCGCGACAACCGCCGTGAGGGCGGCCGCGGAAACGCGCCCGTCGAGAAGACCCCGCACCTTGAGCGGGTCGTCGCGATCAACCGCGTCGCCAAGGTCGTGAAGGGTGGTCGTCGCTTCAGCTTCACCGCCCTGGTGATCGTGGGCGACGGCGACGGCACGGTCGGCGTGGGCTACGGAAAGGCCAAGGAGGTGCCCGCGGCCATCGCCAAGGGTGTCGAGGAGGCCAAGAAGCACTTCTTCAAGGTCCCGCGGATCGGTCAGTCGATTCCGCACCCGGTGACGGGTGAGGACGCCGCTGGTGTGGTGCTGCTCAAGCCGGCCTCGGCCGGTACGGGTGTCATCGCCGGTGGACCGGTGCGTGCCGTGCTGGAGTGCGCTGGGATCCACGACGTGCTCTCCAAGAGCCTCGGTTCGTCGAACCCGATCAACATCGTGCACGCCACCGTGGCGGCCCTGAAGGGGCTTGAGTCCCCCGAGCAGGTCGCGGCGCGTCGTGGTCTGCCGGTGGAGGACGTCGCGCCGGCCGCCATGCTGGCGTCGCGTGCGGGGGTGGCGCACTGATGGCACGCCTGAAGGTCACCCAGCTCCGGTCCGGTATCGGGACCAAGCACAACCAGCGTGAGTCGCTGCGTTCGCTCGGTCTCAAGCGGATCAACGACGTGGTGGTCAAGGAGGACCGGCCCGAGATCCGCGGCATGATCTTCACTGTGAGCCACCTCGTGAAGGTCGAGGAGGTCGAGTAATGACGATCAAGGTGCATCACCTGCGCCCGGCGCCCGGTTCCAAGACCGCGAAGACCCGTGTGGGTCGCGGTGAGGGTTCCAAGGGCAAGACCGCTGGTCGCGGTACCAAGGGTTCCAAGGCCCGCAAGAACATCTCGGCGGCGTTCGAGGGTGGGCAGATGCCCATCCACATGCGCCTGCCGAAGATGAAGGGCTTCAAGAACAAGTTCAAGGTGGTCTTCCAGGTTGTCAACCTGGACCGACTCGCTGAGCTGTTCCCGAATGGTGGTCAGGTCGGCCCGCTGGAGCTCGTCGAGTCCGGCGCGGTCCGCAAGGGTCACCCGGTTAAGGTCCTCGGCACCGGGGATCTCGGCGGTGTGGCGCTCCAGGTGTCCGCGCACGCGTTCAGTGCGTCGGCCAAGGAGAAGATCGCTGCCGCCGGTGGCTCCGCCACCGAGCTGTAAGGCGTACGACCATGGCGCCCGTCCAGTTGAGAGCAACTGGCGGGCGCCATGGTCTGCCTGGGGCCTGAGCGCCCGGTAACATCGGAATCGATTTATGTAGTCGGGCGCATCTGCCCGGACCGGGGTGAGGCTGTTAGAGTCCCATCCCAGCCATGGATTGCGGGCACTCGCCCGTGATCCACCCCGACCCGCCAGGGATCACCGGCGGCCCGCCTCGCGCAGGAGGAAGAAGTTGCTGTCCGCCTTTCTCAGTGCGTTCCGTACGCCTGACCTGCGCAAGAAGCTGCTGTTCACAGTAGGCATCATCGCGGTCTACCGGCTGGGTGCAACGCTCCCCAGCCCGGGCGTCTCGTACGGCAACGTGCAGAAGTGCCTCGACACCATCCAGGGTGACACCACCGGGGTGGTGAACCTTCTCAACCTCTTCTCCGGCGGAGCGCTGCTACAGCTCTCGGTCTTCGCGCTGGGCATCATGCCCTACATCACCGCGTCGATCATCCTGCAGCTGCTGACCGTCGTGATCCCCCGCCTTGAGCAGCTCCGCAAGGAGGGCCAGGCCGGTCAGGCGAAGATCACCCAGTACACCCGCTACCTGACCCTCGGTCTCGGTGTGCTGCAGGCCTCGGCGTTCGTGGCCCTGGCCCGCTCGGGCCAGCTGTTCCAGAACAGGTGCGACCAGTTCCCGATCATCCCGACCGGCACCGGCATCCCGGACTGGCTGACCCTGACCATCCTGGTGATGACGATGACCGCCGGCACCGGCATGGTCATGTGGCTCGGCGAGCTGATCACCGACCGCGGCGTCGGCAACGGCATGTCCGTCCTGATCTTCACCTCGATCGCGGCGCGGCTGCCCAGCGAGGGCTGGCAGATCAAGACCAGCAAGGGCTGGGACATGTTCGCCCTGGTCATCGCGCTGGTCCTGGTGGTCATCACCGCTGTCACCTTCATCGAGCAGGCGCAGCGCCGGATCCCGGTGCAGTACGCCAAGCGGATGATCGGCCGGCGGATGTACGGCGGCACCTCGACCTACATCCCGCTCAAGGTCAACCAGGCGGGTGTGATCCCGGTCATCTTCGGCTCGTCGCTGCTCTACCTGCCGCAGTTGGCGCTGCAGTTCTTCGACCAGACCGACCCGGGCAAGACCCAGTCGTGGATCCAGAACAACCTGGTCAACCCGAGCAGCCCGATCTACATCTCGGTCTACTTCCTGCTGATCATCTTCTTCACGTACTTCTACGTCTCGATCACGTTCAACCCGACCGAGGTCGCGGACAACATGAAGAAGTACGGCGGGTTCGTGCCGGGCATCCGCCCGGGCAAGCCGACCGCCGACTACCTGGACTTCATCCTCAGCCGGATCACCCTGCCGGGCGCGCTCTACCTCGGCGTCATCTCGATCCTGCCGAACTTCTTCTTCATCTGGCTGGACAACCAGCAGTACCAGAACTTCCCGTTCGGCGGCACCGCTGTGCTCATCATGGTCGGCGTCGGTCTGGAGACCGTGAAGCAGATCGAGAGCCAACTCATGCAGCGGAACTACGAAGGGTTCCTGCGGTAGATGAGACTCGTTCTGGTTGGCCCGCCGGGCGCGGGCAAGGGCACGCAGGCCGAGTTCATCGCCGCGCACCTCTCGGTGCCGAAGATTTCGACCGGAGACATCTTCCGGTCGAACGTCACCCAGGGCACGCCGCTCGGTGTCGAGGCGAAGCGGTACATGGACGCGGGCGAGCTGGTTCCGGACGAGGTCACCATCAACATGGTCCGGGACCGGCTGGCCGAGCCCGACGCCAGCGAGGGTTTCCTGCTCGACGGCTTCCCGCGGACGACTCCGCAGGCGGCCGCTCTGGACAAGCTCCTGGCCGATCTGGGCACCGCCCTGGACCTGGTCCTGGAGCTGGTCGTCGACGACGACGAGGTGATCCGGCGGCTCTCCGGCAGGCGTACCTGCCGGGGCTGCGGCAAGATCTGGCACGTCGAGTTCGACGCCACCACCCGGCCCGGCATCTGTGACCGGTGCGGCGCCGAGCTGTTCCAGCGCGACGACGACAAGCCGGAAACGATCGCCACGCGGCTTCGTGAGTACAGCGAGAAGACCGCACCCCTGGTCGACTACTACGGCGCTCAGGGCAAGCTGGTCGGGATCGACGCCACCGGGCCGGTGGAGGACGTCACCACCCGGGCCATCGACGCGTTGCGGTCGTACGGCGGCTGAGGTCCGGCCGGGCCACGGCGGATAGAGTGCGAACAGCGGGGTACGCGTTATGTGCCCCGCTGTTCGGCAACGAAAGGTAACCGCTCCATGCGTCGTCCCCAGCTGGACATCCAGCTGAAGACCCCTGACCAGATCGAGAAGATGCGGGCCGCCGGGCTGGTGGTGGCCGAGGCGCTGCGCCGGATGCGGGAGGCTGTCGCCCCCGGTGTGAGCACCGCCGATCTGGACGCCATCGCCGAGGCGACCATCCGCGAGGCGGGCGGTGTTCCGTCGTTCAAGGGCTACCACGGTTTTCCGGCGTCCATCTGCTCCTCGGTCAACGAGCAGATCGTGCACGCCATCCCGTCGCCGAAGCAGGTGCTTCAGGCCGGTGACCTGATCTCCATCGACTGCGGCGCGGTGCTGGACGGGTGGCACGGCGACTCCGCGATCACGGTCGGGGTCGGTGACGTCGACCCGGCGCTGCTGAAGATGGCCGAGGTGGCCGAGGACGCGATGTGGGCCGGCATCGCCGCCGCTGCGCGTGGCGCGGCCAGCGGCAAGGGCCGGCTCACCGACATCTCGCACGCAGTGGAAACCGCCGTCCGCAAGGGCGGCCGGTACGGCATCGTCGACGGCTACGGCGGGCACGGCATCGGCACCGAGATGCACCAGGACCCACACGTGCTCAACCACGGTCGGCCGGGCAAGGGTCCGCGACTGGTCCCCGGGATGGCCCTGGCCATCGAGCCGATGATCACCATGGCGTCCCCGCGTACCGCCGAGTTGGCCGACGGGTGGACGGTCGTCACCCGGGACGGCTCGGTGGCCGCACACGTCGAGCATTCGATGGCGCTGCTGCCGGACGGCGTCTGGGTGCTCACCGCGTTCGACGGTGGCCGGGCCCGCCTGGGCGACCTGGTGACCGCCCGCCAGCCCGCAGCCACAAGAACGCCCTGATCGACCCCGGCCTCGGCTCCCCGCCGTTGTTCATGAGGTTGCAGCCCTGACCGGCGGGCAACACCTTCATGATCGTCCGGCGTCCGGGGTCGGGCGGGAGTGGCGCGACGGTGGCATGCTTGCCGGCATGGACGGGCGCGACGGGATGCGAGCCGCGGACTCGGACCGTGCGGCGGTGGCCGACCGGTTGCGGGTCGCCCTCGACGAGGGTCGACTGGATCTGCACGAGTACGACGAGCGGTTGCAGCGGGCCTACGCGGCACGTACGTACGCCGACCTTGAGGCCCTGCTCACCGACCTGCCGCCGGTGACGCCGGCGCAGCGGTCGGGCCTGGCGCCGGTTGCCGGGCCGACGGTGAGCCTGCTGGGAGACGAGCTCGACCCGGCCCTCAGCAGGGGCGTCACCGCCCGCTGGATGGCCGAGGTGTGGTTCCCGTACCTGCGGGTGATCGCCATCGTGGTGACCATCTGGGCGGTGGCGTCGCTACTCAGCCAGGACCTGCTCTACTTCTGGCCGGGCTGGGTGGCGGGGCCGTGGGGTGCGGTGCTGGTGGTCCGCACGGTCAGCGGGCTGGCCGCGAAGGAGCCCCAACGCCAGGCCGTCAAGCGCCAACGCCGCCGGGAGCGCAAGCAGGCAAAGCGCGCCCTCAAAACGGACGACCAGCCCCCAGCCTCCTGAACCACCCCGACCACCCCACTCGTTGATCATGAAGTTGTTGCCGCCGTCGTGGTAGCCGCTTCATGATCAACGGGGCTGAGGGCGGGGTCGGACGGGGCGGCGCGCGGGTTGGTGGGTGGTCGGTTTGGCGGGGGACCGCAGGCCGGCGTACACTTTCAGATCGGCGCACAGCGTCCACTCCGGCATGCCCACCCTGCGCTTCGGTGGGAGCTGGAGCCGCGGCTGGCGCGGTCTTCTGATTCTGATCAGATTTCCGTGTAAGACGTTGTGGGCCGCCCGGAGCAATCGACGTCAGGACAGCGGAGGACATGCCGAAAAAAGACGGAGCCATTGAGATCGAGGGTCGGGTCATCGAGCCCCTGCCGAACGCCATGTTCCGGGTGGAGCTCGCGAACGGCCACAAGGTGTTGGCTCACATCAGCGGCAAGATGCGGCAGCACTACATCCGCATCCTTCCGGAGGACCGGGTCGTCGTCGAACTTTCGCCGTACGACCTGACCCGCGGGCGCATCGTCTACCGCTACAAGTAGTCCTGACGACGGCCGGGAAGTCCCGTGTCCGTCTTCGACGTCCGGCGTCGCGCAGAGCGCGTAGCCGGGCCAGATGGGAAGTAAGGCAACCGTGAAGGTCAAGCCGAGCGTCAAGAGGATCTGCAACAAGTGCCGGGTTATCCGCCGGCACGGCCGGGTCATGGTCATCTGCAGCGACCCGCGCCACAAGCAGCGCCAGGGCTGACTCAGCCCGTCCGGCCGGAGCACGGCCGGGTGGCGTTGGTCCAGGCAGATCCCCAGCGACACACACATCACACATGCTCGTCCCAGCCGCGAGCGGTACGCCAGACGTACCTCTGCGTGGCTGACCCCCGGTCGGAGGCCGGGGCCCGCTCGGGCAGCGACCGATCCCGGTCGCCGGCGCTCACCGCGTCGGAAAGACGGGACGGCCGGTAGCGGGGTGGGACGGGTCCACACCTCCGCCACACATCACGAGGAGTACGCCCGCACATGGCACGTCTAGTCGGCGTGGATCTCCCCCGCGAGAAGCGGTTGGAGATCGCGCTCACCTACATCTTCGGGGTCGGTCGCACCCGCGCCCTGGAGACACTCGCCGCCACCGGCATCTCGCCGGACAAGCGCGCTCGGGACCTCACGGACGAGGAGCTCGTGCAGCTCCGCGACCACATCGAGGGCAACTACAAGGTTGAAGGCGACCTGCGCCGCGAGGTCGCCGCTGACATCCGCCGCAAGGTTGAGATCGGCTGCTACGCCGGCATCCGGCACCGCCGGGGCCTGCCCGTGCGTGGCCAGCGGACCAAGACCAACGCCCGGACCCGCAAGGGCCCGAAGCGGACCGTCGCCGGCAAGAAGAAGCCCGGCAAGAAGTAGTTCTTAACCGGATGACGGGGTCGGCCGCCGCCGAGGTGGGTCAGGCCGCAACCCAATCCGGAAAGTCAACTAGGAGCGCACAGACTTATGCCACCGAAGGCTCGTGCCGGAGCCGCTGTAAAGAAGGTCCGGCGCAAGGAACGCAAGAACGTCGCCCACGGGCAGGCGCACATCAAGAGCACGTTCAACAACACCATCGTGTCCATCACGGACCCGACCGGTGCGGTCATCTCCTGGGCCTCCGCTGGCCAGGTCGGCTTCAAGGGCTCCCGCAAGTCGACTCCGTTCGCTGCGCAGCTGGCCGCCGAGGCTGCCGCGCGTCGCGCCATGGAGCACGGCATGCGCAAGGTCGACGTGTTCGTCAAGGGCCCCGGCTCCGGCCGGGAAACCGCCATCCGTTCGCTGCAGGCAGTGGGCCTCGAGGTCGGGCAGATCGCCGACGTCACCCCGCAGCCGCACAACGGATGCCGTCCGCCGAAGCGTCGCCGGGTCTGAGAGGTAGAGAGAGATGGCTCGTTACACCGGTGCAGACTGCCGCCGTTGCCGGCGGGAGAAGATGAAGCTGTTCCTCAAGGGCAGCAAGTGCGATGGTCCGAAGTGCCCGTTCGAGTCCCGGCCGTTCCCGCCCGGGCAGCACGGCCGCGGCCGCACCAAGGAGACGGAGTACCTGCTCCAGCTCCGTGAGAAGCAGAAGGCCCGCCGGGTTTACGGCGTGCTGGAGAAGCAGTTCCGCGGTTACTACGAGGAAGCCGTCGGCAAGCAGGCCAAGACCGGTGAGGTCCTCCTGCAGATCCTCGAGTCGCGGCTGGACAACGTCGTTTACCGGGCCGGCTACGCCCACTCGCGGGACATGGCCCGCCAGCTGGTCAAGCACGGTCACTTCACGGTGAACGGCAAGAAGGTCGACATCCCGTCGTACCGCGTCAAGGAGCACGACATCATCGAGGTTCGGGGCAAGAGCAAGGAGCTCACCCCGTTCATCGTCGCGCAGGCTCAGGCCGGCTCGAAGGCGGTTCCGGCGTGGCTCGAGGCCATCCCGAGCCAGATGAAGGTGCTCGTGCACTCCCTCCCGGCCCGGCAGGTCATCGACACGCAGGTCCAGGAGCAGTTGATCGTCGAGCTCTACTCCAAGTAGTCCGAGCTCGTTCGGTGGCCCGCCCTTCGGGGCGGGCCACCGGAACAGTTTGTGTCGTGGGCGTCAAATAGCGGGCGCCCCGGAAGAGAAGAGAAAAGATGCTCATCAGCCAGCGACCCTCCCTCTCCGAGGAGTCGATCAACGAGACCCGGTCCCGGTTCGCCATCGAGCCGCTGGAGCCGGGCTTCGGCTACACCCTGGGCAACTCGCTGCGGCGTACGCTGCTGTCGTCGATCCCGGGCGCGGCCGTCACCTCGATCAAGATCGACGGTGTGCTGCACGAGTTCACCACGATCCCCGGTGTCAAGGAGGACGTGGTCGAGCTCGTCATGAACATCAAGGAGCTGTGCGTCAGCTCCGAGCACGACGAGCCGGTCAGCATGTACCTGCGTAAGCAGGGCCCGGGCGACGTGACCGCGGGCGACATCCAGCCCCCGGCCGGCGTCTCGGTGCACAACCCGGATCTCAAGCTCGCCACCCTGAACGGCAAGGGCCGGCTCGACATGGAGCTGACCGTCGAGCGGGGCCGGGGCTACGTGACGGCGGCGCAGAACAAGCAGTCCGGCGCCGAGATCGGCCGGATCCCGGTCGACTCGATCTACTCGCCGGTGCTGAAGGTGACCTACCGCGTCGAGGCGACCCGTGTCGAGCAGCGCACCGACTTCGACCGGCTGATCATCGACGTCGAGACCAAGCCGTCGATGGGTCCGCGTACCGCGCTGGCCTCCGCCGGTTCGACGCTGGTGGAGCTGTTCGGGCTCGCCCGGGAGCTGGACGAGACCGCCGAGGGCATCGACATCGGGCCGTCCCCGCAGGACGCCCAGCTGGCGGCGGACCTCGCTCTGCCGATCGAGGAGCTGGACCTCACCGTCCGCTCCTACAACTGCCTCAAGCGCGAGGGCATCAACTCCGTTGGTGAGCTCATCGGGCGTACCGAGGCCGACCTCCTCGACATTCGCAACTTCGGTCAGAAGTCGATCGACGAGGTCAAGATGAAGCTCGCCGGGATGGGTCTCGGGCTGAAGGACTCGGCTCCGAACTTCGACCCGGCGCACGTCGTGGACACCTTCGGCGAGGCCGACTACGACACCGACGACTACCGCGAGACCGAGCAGCTCTAGTCCGCGCTGCCGCCACAACTGAGGAGCACCAAAAATGCCCACGCCCACCAAGGGCCCCCGCCTCGGCGGCAGCCCCTCGCACGAGCGGCTGATGCTGGCCAACCTGGCGACCGCGCTGTTCCAGCACGGGAAGATCCAGACCACCGAGACGAAGGCCCGGCGGCTGCGCCCGCTGGCCGAGCAGCTCATCACCAAGGCCAAGCGCGGTGACCTCGCCTCGCGGCGTCGGGTGCTGGGTGTCGTCAAGGACAAGGACGTGGTCTACGCCCTGTTCGACCAGATCGCGCCCCGGTACTCCAACCGCCCCGGCGGTTACACCCGGATCGTGAAGACCGGTCCGCGCAAGGGTGACAACGCGCCGATGGCCATCATCGAGCTGGTGGAGGAGCTTCAGGTCGCCGAGCCGAAGGTGAACAAGAAGACCGCCGCCCGCAAGGCCGCGCAGCAGGACAAGGTCGAGGCGCTCGCCCCGGCCGACGAGGCCCCGAAGTCGGCTCCGGCCGATCAGGACTCCGAGGCGCCGGTGTCGGCGTCCGGTGACACCGACGCCGCCCGCGAGGACAGCGACGAGGCCACCGAGAACAAGGCCTGATCAAGGGCATTGTCGGGCCCGGCACCCCATCGGGGTGTCGGGCCCGACCCGTAACAGGAGGTACGAGGTGGACGAGCGGATCCGGCTGCGGCTGGACGTCTCGTACGACGGCACCGACTTCTCCGGCTGGGCAGCCCAGCCGACCAGGCGCACCGTCGCGGGGGTGCTCGTCGAGACCCTGGACCTGGTCCTGGGCGCCGGCACGGCCACCGGGCTGACGGTGGCCGGGCGGACCGACGCGGGAGTGCACGCCACGGGGCAGGTGTGCCATGTGGACCTGCCCGTGGACGTGTGGCGGCAGCACGAGGGACGGCTGCTGCGTCGCCTGGCCCGGCTGCTCCCCACCGACGTGCGGGTACGGGCGATGACCGAGGTACCGGCCGACTTCGACGCCCGGTTCTCGGCCACCTTCCGGCGCTACGAGTACCGGGTCACCGACGCCCCCTTCGGTGCCGAGCCGCTGCGCCGTCACGAGGTACTGGCCTGGCCGAAGCCGTTGGACCTGGCCGCGCTGAACGCCGCCGCGACCGGGCTGGTGGGGGAGCACGACTTCGCCGCGTACTGCCGGCGCAAGGAGCACGCCACCACGCTGCGCGAGGTGACCCGGCTGGACTGGCGTCGCGACCCGGACGGCATCCTGGTCGCCACCGTGCAGGCCGACGCGTTCTGCCAGGCGATGGTGCGCAGCCTGGTGGGAGCCATGCTGGTGGCCGGGGACGGCCGCCGCCCGGTCGAGTGGCCGGGCACCCTGCTCACCCAGCGGGAGCGGTCCAGCGAGGTGACGGTGGCCCCGGCACGCGGACTGACCTTGGTCGCCGTCGGCTACCCGGCGGATCCGGCCGAGTACGCCCACCGTGCGACCCTCACCCGCCGGTTGCGGGTCCCGGTCGAGGGTTGACCGTCCGCGGGGTCAGTCGCCCGGCAGATCGCCCTGGTTGGCGTTGCTGCCGGTAGGTGCCGCCGTCGGTTGCGCGGCGGTGCCACCGTCGGCCCGGCTCTGCAGCACGCCCCGGCTGAGGTGCAGCTCGATCATGTCGAACAGGATCTCGCGGACCTTGGCGTCACCCGCCTTGACCGCCGCCCCGTCCTTGCGGACCACCAGCGCGTACGCCAGGTAGTGGCCACGGACCTGCCAGCCGACGCGTGCCGGAGCGCTGGCCAGGACATCGGTGCCGTCGGCGTCGTCGCCGGTGAGGCCACGGAAGCGGCCCTGCCGATCGTCGAGCAGTTGCCGGAGCCGGTCTCGGGCTCGTTCCGCGCTGACCTTGTCGGTGAGGTTGAACAGGCCGGCGGTGACCAGGTGGCTGTCGTCGGGCGTACTCAGCGTCGCCCGGACGACCTGGTTGCAGCCGAGCCGAACCAGCAGGTCGGCGACCTCGTCGGTGGCGGCGACGGCGCAACTGCCGCTGGACTGTGTCTTGAGCACCTGGTAGCTGGGCTGGCCGTCGGTGAGCTTCAGCTCCTTGCCGGGGAAGAGTTCCTTGGCGGTGAGCGGGGCCTGGTCGGTGTCCCGGGAGTCGAGGGCCAGCCGTTCCGCCGGTGCCGACGTCGGGGCGGCGTTCGGCTGGTACGTCGGGTTGCTCTGCGGCTGCTCGCCGCGGTCGACGAGCAGCGCGGCGGCGCCGAGACCGCAGAGGGCGAGCAGCACCAGGACGGCTGCGCCGCCGATCAGTACCTGCCACAGTCGGCCGCCGCCGCGCCGGCCGGGCGGCTCCGCCGACGTCGCCGAGGTGTAGATCTGGCTGCGCGGCGGGGCGGGCGGAATGTCGGCACGTGTCGGCAGTGGCTGCGGCGCATCGGCGCGGGCGGCCGGACCGGGCTGCGGCTCAACGGCACGAGCCGGCGCTGGCTGCGACGAGGGCAGCGAGAGCTGGTTCGGCCGGGGCAGCGACGGCGTGGGGAAGCGCGACGGAGAGGGCCCGGCCGCCGGGGGCGGACCGGCGCCGAGCACCGACAGGTCGGACCCGGGCTCCGGGTACTCCTCGAAAGCGTCCTCATCGGACTGGTACCGATACACCATGTCGCCCAGAGTAGGAGTCATTGTCCCTTTAGGGGGTAATATCGGGGAAATGTGCGTGTGGGCCGTGTCAGGTCCGCCCCGGACCGGTGCGAGAATTGCCGGGTGACCGGCGACCACTACTTCACCGCTCAGCCCACCAGCGACGCCCCGGCGCGCGAGGTCGAGTTCTCCGTCGCCGACCGCGACTACCGGCTCTCCTCGGCCGGCGGGGTGTTCTCCGCCAGCCGGCTCGACCCGGGCACCGCGGTGCTGCTGCGCAAGGCCGAGCTGCCCGCCGCCGACACCACCGGCGATCTGCTCGACCTCGGCTGCGGGTTCGGGCCGATCAGCTGCGTGCTGGCCGACCTCGCACCCACCAGCACCATCTGGGCCGTCGACGTCAACGCCCGGGCCCGCGAGTTGACCGCCGTCAACGCGGCTCGGGTCGGCGCCGCCGACCGGGTCCGGGTCAGCGCTCCGGACGACGTTCCGGACGGGGTCCGCTTCGCCCAGATCTGGTCGAACCCGCCCATCCGGATCGGCAAGGACGGGCTGCACGACCTGTTGCTGCGCTGGCTGCCCCGACTCGCCCCGGACGGCGTCGGATGGTTGGTCGTCGCCCGGCACCTCGGCGGCGACTCGCTGCAACGCTGGCTCACCGAGCAGAGCTGGCAGGTCGAGCGGTACGCCAGCCAAAAGGGCTTCCGGGTGCTGCGCGTCACCCGGTAATTGGATGTACCCCCCGACCCTTGCTGGGGCAGGATCCCGGCGTGGGATACGTGGACGTGGCAGCGGTCGGGCACATCCTCCCCGACGGTCGGGAACTCTTCGCCGACGTGTCGTTCCGGGTCGGGGAGGGCAGCAAGGTCGCCCTGGTCGGGCCGAACGGCGCGGGAAAGACGACGCTGCTGAGGATGGTCGCCGGCGACCTGCCGGTGCGCAGCGGGGTCGTCGCGCGGGCCGGTGGGCTGGGTGTGATGCGCCAGTTCATCGGCATGATCGGTGACGAGTCGACCCTCGCCGACCTGGCGCTGTCGCTGGCCCCGCCGGCGCTTCGCGACGCCGGCCGGCGGCTCGGCGAGACCGAGGCGGCCATGCGGGCGGCCGAGGCCCACGGCAAGTTCAGCAACGCCGCGGGCAAGGCCCAGCTGGCGTACGCCGATGCGCTCGGCGCCTGGGGCGAGGCCGGCGGGTACGACGCCGAGGTGCTCTTCGACACCGTCGCGACCATCGTGCTCGGCCAGCCGTGGGACGCCGTACGGGATCGTCCGGTGCGTACTCTCTCCGGCGGCCAGCAGAAGCGCTTCGCTCTGGAGTTGCTGCTGCGCGGCCCGGACGAGGTGCTGCTGCTCGACGAACCGGACAACTTCCTCGACGTGCCCGGCAAGCGCTGGCTGGAGGCGCGACTGCGCGAGTCGACGAAGTCGGTGCTCTACGTCTCGCACGACCGCGAGCTGCTGGCCCAGAGCGCCGACCGGGTGGTCGCCGTCGAGGGTGGCAGCGCCTGGGTGCACCCGGGCGGCTTCGCCAGCTGGCACGAGGCCCGGGTGGCTCGGCACGCCCGCCTCGACGAGCTGCGCCGGCGCTGGGACGAGGAGCACCAGAAGCTGCGCGAGCTGATGCTGATGTACAAGCAGAAGGCCGCGTACAACGACGGGTTGGCCTCGCGTTACCAGGCCGCGCAGACCCGGTTGCGCAAGTTCGAGGAGGCCGGGCCGCCGCCCGTACCGCCGAAGGACCAGGACATCCGGATGCGGCTCAGCGGCGGGCGGACCGGCAAGCGCGCGGTCGTCTGCGAACAGCTGGAGCTCGACGGCCTGACCTTCCCCTTCGACCTGGAGATCTGGTACGGCGACCGGGTGGCGGTGCTCGGTGCCAACGGCACCGGCAAGTCGCACTTCCTGCGACTGTTGGCCCGCGGCGGCACCGACCCGGACCCGGCCAACGGGCCGGTCGACGGCGCGGGCGCGCTCGCTCCGGTGGCGCACGAGGGCACGGCCCGCCTCGGTGCCCGGGTCCGCCCCGGGCACTTCTCCCAGACCCACGACCGGCCGGAGCTGATGTCGAAGACACTCGTCGAGATCCTCTGGCGGGGTGACGAGCACCGCACCGGGATGGACCGGCACGCGGCGATGGGTGTGCTCAGTCGCTACGAGCTGGCCGCGCAGGGCGACCAGCGCTTCGGCACGCTCTCCGGCGGGCAGCAGGCCCGGTTCCTGGTGCTGCTGTTGGAGCTGTCCGGGGCGACCCTGCTGCTGCTCGACGAGCCCACCGACAACCTCGACCTGGCCAGCGCGGAAGCGCTCGAAGCGGGCCTGAACGCCTTCGAGGGCACCGTGATCGCGGTCACCCACGACCGCTGGTTCACCCGCTCCTTCGACCGGTTCGTGCTGTTCCGAGGCGACAGCGAGGTGGTGGAGACCCCGGAACCGGTCTGGGACGTCGGGTGATCCCCGCCGACCTGCCCGACCGGCTGTGCGGCGTCGACGGGGTGGTCGCCGTGGCACTCGGCGGTAGTCGGGCACGCGGCGAGCAGCGCCCGGACTCCGACTGGGACCTGGGTCTCTACTACCGGGGTGAGCTGGACGTGCCGGCGCTGCGTGCGGTCGCCGCGACGGTCGCCGACGACACCGACGTCGCGCTCACCGCCCCCGGTGGTTGGGGCCCCTGGGTCGACGGGGGTGGTTGGCTGCGGATCGGCGGGGTCGCCGTGGACTGGATCTACCGGGACCTCGACCGGGTGCACCGCGTCTGGGCGGACTGTCGGGCCGGCCGGTACGAGGTCGGGGTGCAGGCCGGGCACCCGCTCGGGTTCTACTCGTCCGCCTACGCCGGCGAGGTGGCGTTGTGCCAGGTGCTGGCGGACCCGACCGGCCAGCTGACCCGCCTGCGGGACCAGACTCGCGAGTATCCGCCCGCGCTGGCCGACGCACTGGTGGCTGGCGGCTGGGAGGCCGGGTTTCTGCTGACCGGCGCGGCCAAGGCCGCCATCGGCGGAGACAGCGGGTACGTCGCCGGCTGCCTGTTCCGGACGGTCGGGGTACTCGCCCAGGTGCTGCACGCCCGGACGGGCCGGTGGCTGGTCAACGAGAAGGGGATGATCGCCGCCGCGGGGCGACTGCCCGGTGCTCCGCCGAACTTCACCCAGCGGGCGCAGGCGTTGCTCGGGGCCATCGGACGTAGCCCCGTCGAGCTGGCCGCGACCATCGACGCCGCCCGCGAGCTGGTCACCGAGGTGGTCGGCTGAGCCGCCGCCGAGGTGGTCCGCGCCGGGCCGGCATAGGGTGGATCTCGTGACTGAGATGACCTATCGCCGGCTGGGCGACTCCGGGCTCGTGGTGTCAGTGGTCGGCATCGGCTGCAACAACTTCGGCCGCAAGCTCGACCTCGACGGCACCCGGGCGGTGGTGGACGCCGCCCTGGACGCCGGGATCACCCTCTTCGACACTGCCGACATCTACGGTGAGCCGCAGGGCGGCTCAGAGGAGCTGCTCGGGCAGGCGCTCAAGGGTCGCCGGGACGACGTGGTGGTGGCCACCAAGTTCGGCATGGACATGAACGGCCTCAACGGGCCGGACTACGGCGCGCGTGGTGCGCGGCGCTACATCGCCCGCGCCGTGGAGGCGTCGCTGCGCCGGCTCGGCACCGACCACATCGACCTGTACCAGATGCACGAGCCCGACCCGGGCACCCCGATCGACGAGACCCTCGCCGCCCTGGACGACCTGGTCCGCGACGGCAAGGTGCGCTACCTGGGCAACTCCAACTTCGCCGGCTGGCAGATCGCCGACGCGGACTGGGTCGCCTCGTCCAACGGTCGGTCCCGCTTCATCAGCGCCCAGAACCACTACAGCCTGCTGGAGCGCTCGGTGGAGGCCGAGGTGATCCCGGCGTGTGAGCGGTTCGGCCTCGGCATGCTGCCGTTCTTCCCGCTCGCCAACGGTCTGCTCACCGGCAAGTACAAGCGCGAGGCTCAGCCGCCGGCCGGCAGCCGTCTCTCCGGCGGCGGCCGGTACGCGGAGCGGCTCGCCGCTGCCGACTGGGACACCATCGAGGCGATCGAGGCGTACGCGACCGAGCGGGGGCTGACGATGCTCCAGGTGGCGATCGGCGGGCTGGCCGCCCAGCCGGCGGTGACCTCGGTGATCGCCGGTGCCACCACGCCGGAGCAGGTGCGCGCCAACGCCGCCGCCGGCACCTGGGAGCCCAGCGACGACGATCTGGCAGCGCTGCGCGCCGTCCTCTGAGGGCCTGATCCACTCGCGTTTCTTGACGTCGGGGTGACCTGCGGTCCGGGAAGCCCCGACGTCAAGGATGCCGAGTCGAGCACAGTCGATCAGACGACGCCGGGCCGGGCCGCTCGTCGCGGCCCGGCCCGGTGTCGTTGCATGCTGTGTGGTCAGTCGGTGCGGCGGCGGCCGAAGAGCATGGCCACCCCCATGGCCGCGGCGACGAGCACGAGACCGGCCGCCGCGAGCGGCCACCAACCGGTGCCCGCCCCGCCGTCCGCTGGCTTGGTCACCGCGACCGGCGCGGGCGCCGGCGGTGACTGCGCCGCCTTAGCCTGGACCGTGGCGGTGGCCTTGCTCTGAAGCGGAGCGGGGGAGTTCACCGACACCTTCCACGTGCCGGTGGAGAGCACCGGGCCGCTGCTGTAGAAACCCTGCCCCTCGGGCTGCGGTTCGAGCTGCACCGGCCCGACCCGCTGCCCGTCCGGGCCGGTGGCGGTCAGGACCAACCGCACCACCTGTTCCAGCCGGCGGCCATCGGCGTAGGTGGCCTGGATGGTGACGCCCTGAGCCCCGTCGCCGGCCACAGTGAGTTTGAGCTTGTCGGCCTGCGCCGCCGGGGCGGCCTGAGCGGCCTGCGCCGCCGGGGCGGCCTGAGCGGCCTGCGCCGCCGGGGCGGCCTGAGCGGCCTGCGCCGCCGGGGCGGCGGCGGACAGGGTCAGGGCCAGCCCGACGAACACGGCGGCCACCACCTTGCGGATACCCGTCACGGACATCTCCTCCCTACCGATGAGGGAGGCCCCTCCCCGACGCCGCAGCGCCGGGAAGGGGCCCCGTCGGATCAGAGCTGGCGACCGGGTGCCAGCCGGGTGGCATCGCCACCGAGCCGCCCGGTGCCCTTGACCGAGTCGCCGCCGTTCGCCTTGACCCCGGCCTTGCTGGCCGCGCCGCCGAGCCGAACGATCATGGCGTCGGCGTCCCGGATCAGAACGTCCCGGACCTCCGCCTCGGGCACCAGCGTGGCGTCGCTGGCGAGCGTCCGGAACGCGGTCAGCTGCCGGACGGCAGCCTTGTCGTCGCCGGCCGCCTCGGACGCGCGAACAGCGTCGAGCTTGTTCGACAGCTGCTTGTGCGCCTTGGTCGAGAGCCGCCCCGTCGCCTTGAACCGGTCCAGCAGACCCTGCATGTCCCGGAACGAGGTGGTGACGAAGAACCGGACCGTCGAGGTGGTCTTGTTGCCCGCCTTGTCGGTCGCGGTAACGGTCAGCTCGTGCAGGCCGAGCGACAGGTCGTACATGGCCTGCAGGGTGCCACTGGTGTACGCCTGGCCGTCGAGCTGACCGACCACGCTGGCGATGCCCGAGGTCGGGTCGACGGCCTGCCAGGCCACCCGGACGTCCTGGCTGTCGCCGTAGAGCTGGCCGTCGGCCAGCCCGGACACCAGCAGCGTCGGCTTGGTGCCGTCGATGCGAAGCACCGCCGACTTCAGCGTCTCGACGTTGCCCGCCTTGTCCGCCGAGCGGAACAGCAGCTCGTGCTGCCCGTCACCGGTCACCTCGATTGGCGTCGAGTACGGCGCCCACGCGCCCCCGTCCAGCGACCACTCCACCGTCTTGACGCCGGAACCGGCATCGGTAGCGGCCAGCACGACCGGGATGGTCCCGTTGTGCCAACCGGCGTCGTTCGCCGGAGCGAACGTCGCCGAGGTCACCGGCGCGGTGGCGTCGATCTTGACCGAGACGGTCTTGGTCGCCTCCACGTTGCCGGCCTTGTCCGTCGAGCGGAACCGGAGCTCGTGCTCGCCGTCCCCGCTGACCGCCACCGGAGCGGTGTACGCCGTCCAGGTGGTGGCCCCGTCCAGCTGGTACTCCGTACCGGCGAGCCCGCTACCGCCGGCCTCGTCGGCACCGGTGAGCGTGATCGTCACCGGCCCGGTGTGCCACCCGTCGGTCGGGGTGCCGGAAACCGCCGCGGTGGTCACCGGCGCCGTCTCGTCGGCCACCTTCGTGCTGAGCCGGAAGTAGTCGAACGAGGCGGTCTTCGACGCCGTCTGGTTGGCGCCGAGGGTGAACAGCCCCACCTTCGGGGTGGCACCCACCGCGGTGTTGGTCAGCGCCTCCAACGCGGTCCAGGTCGTCCCGTCCGCCGAGTACGACGCGGTGAACGTGTTGCCGACACGCGCCAACCGCAGGTGCCACACCGCCGAGGTCAGGTTGGTCACCTCCGGCTGCGGGTTCTGCACCGTACCGGCGATCTCGCTGCGGAACTCGATCCGCCGCGTCACCGCCGAGCCGGCCTGGTTGTCCGCGATGAAGTCGAACTTCAGGTAGTTGTCGTCGTCGGCCTGCACGAGCAGACCGGCCTGCTGGTACTGCTCGTTCAGCAGACTGCCGTCGACCTTCGTCTCCAGGGTCCAGTCGCCCGACGGCGCGGTCTGGAGGATGAAGTTCTTCGGCCCGGTGTTGTCGGTGCCGTAGATGTCACCGTTGGGCACGTCGATCCGCAACGCGCCACCGGTGACCCGGTAACCGGTCGGGTCCTCCCGCAGGATCGCGTCCCACCGGCACTTGTCCAACGTGCTGCCGGTGAACTCGTCCGACGGGTCGACCGGCCCGGCCGGAGCGTCCGGCGTCACCTGGAACGAGTCGAAGGCCGCGTCGACAACCGGTGCCTCGGTGCCACCGTTGAGCGCGAAGACCCCGATCCGCGGGTTGGTGATGCCGGCCAGCGCTGCCGAACGACCGACCGCGGTGAACGTCTGTCCGTCGGCCGAGACGGCCGCGGTCAGGTTCGTCCCGTCGCTGGTGACCCGCAGGTACACGGTGTCACCGGCAGGCGCGTTGGTGGCGTCGGCAGACTCGTTGCGCGGCGTGCCCGCCGTCTCCCGGATGAACTCCACCCGCCGGCTGCCGTTGTACAGCAGGTCCAGCTTGGCGTAGTTGTCGTCGTCGCCGTACACCAGCAGGCCGGCCTGCTGGTAGTTGGCCGTCACCGGCAGGGTGACCTTGGTGGTCATCTCCCACGCGCCGGTCGGGGCCGCCTGGAGCACCAGGTTGGTGGCGTCGTTGCGAGCGCCGTAGAGGTCACCCACGCCGGTGGGCAGTCGCAGCGCCCCGCCACTGAGCGAGTAGAGCTGGTTCTCCCGGACGACGCTGGTCCAGCGCTCCTTGTCGAGGCTGTTGCCGTTGAAGTCGTCCGAACGCGCCCCGAAGCAGGACGTGTCCGGCGCGTCGACCCGCACCGGCACGGTGGCGTACGACTTGGCGCCCTTGCTGTCGGTCACCGTGAGGGTGGCCGTGAAGGTGCCCGGGCTGGTGTAGGTGTGGCTGGCGTCCACTGTGGTCGCCGAGCCTCCGTCACCGAAGTCCCAGGCGTACGTCAACGGGGTGTCGCCCTCGGCGTCGGTGGCCGTGCCGTCGAAGGCGACGGTGACCGGTGCGGTGCCGGTGGCCGGGGTGGCCGTGGCGCTGACCACCGGCGGCCCGTTCTCGGTGACACCGCGGCCGACGAAGTCCATCCAGTTGACGTTGAACAGCGAACCCGTTCCGCCGTTCGGATCGCGGGCCAGGAAGTACAGCGAGCCGCTCGCGGCGCCGGTGACCGGTGCGCTCACGTCCGTGTACGTCTGCCACGCGCCGGTCGACGGTACGACGGCCGTGGCGACCACCGGTCCGTCAACCGCACCCGCGCGAACCTCGATCCGACCGCCGGCGGCGGCGGAGGCGGCCCGGAAGCGGATCTCGGTGATGTTGGTCAGGTCCGCCGGAGCGACCGACCACCAGTCACCGTCCTCGATGAACGCGACGCTCTGGCCGCCACCGGCGGTGTCGGCGCCGGCTTCCCGCTGCACGCCGGGGTCGCCACCGCCGGTGCTCACCGGGGCACGCCCGGTGGCGGTGAAGTACTCGGCCTGCTTCTGCTTCGGCTGAAGGACCTCGATCTGCCGACCGGTCAGGGCACCGGCACCGCCGGCACCACCCTCGTCGGTGTAGGTCGCCTCGAAGACCGCGAAGACGTTCGCCTCGGCGCCGTGCCCGGAGGCGAGCGACGTCTGGACGGTGCCGGTGCAGCCGGTGTGCTGCTCCAGCGGGTGAGCGTGCTCGTCGTGACCGAGCAGCACCTGAAGCTGCACCCGGTCACAGTCGATCTGCCCGTCCTCGGGGTCGGTCACCTTGATCGAGTAGCGGACCTGGTCACCCCAGTTGAAGAAGCCGCCGTCCGGTGGGAACTCGATGGAGACCGTCGGCGCGGTGTTGCCCACGGTGACCGGCACGTTGGCCACCGCGGTCCGGCCCTTGGGGTTGGTGACGGTGAGCTGGGCGGTGTAGTTGCCCGCCGTGGCGTACGTGTGGGTCGGATTGGCCTCGGTCGAGGTCTGCCCGTCGCCGAACGTCCAGGCGTAGGTGAGCGTGCCACCGTCCGGGTCTCGGGAACCGGCGCTGGAGAAGGTCACCGTCAGCGGCGCCGGACCCGAGGTCGGGTTGGCGGACGCCGCGGCGATCGGGGCGCGGTCACCGGCGGTGTAGTCGATCCGGTAGACGCCCGAGTTGTCGTTGTTGCCGCCGAAGCCGCTGCCCCACTCGATCAGGTACAGCGCCCCGTCCGGGCCGAACTCGAAGTCCATCGGCCGGACCATGCTCATGCCGGTGAGCAGCTGGTTGATGTCCACCAACGACTTGCCGTCGGGGGTCAGCTGCATGGTGTACATCTTGTTCTGGTTCCACTCGCCGAGCAGAGCCTTGCCGTCGTAGTACGCCGGCCACTTGCGGTTCGAGTTCAGGTCGGCGTCGTAGCGGTAGACCGGGCCGCCCATCGGGGCGCCGCCGCCACCGATCTCCGGGTAACGCGCGTCACCGGCGTACCCGTAGTCGACGGTCGCCGGGACCACCGGCGGGAGGTTGGTCAGACCGGTGTTGTTGGGCGAGTTGTTCACCGGGGCCGCGCAGTCGAACTTCGGACCGCTCGGGCCGGACGGGAACGTGTAGTCGTTGTACGCCTCGTTCGTGCCCGTGCAGTACGGCCAGCCGTAGTTGCCCGGGGTGACGACGTTCCACTCGACCAGACCGCGGGGGCCCCGGTTCGGGTTGTCCGCGTTGGCGTCCGGGCCGTAGTCCGCGACGTACAGCGTGTTGGTCTTCGGGTCGGTGCCGATCCGGAACGGGTTGCGGAAGCCCATCGCGTAGATCTCGGGACGGGTCTTCTCGGTGCCCGGCGCGAAGAGGTTGCCCGCCGGAACGGTGTACGTCCCGTCGTCCTCCGGGTGGATCCGGATCACCTTGCCGCGCAGGTCGTTGGTGTTGGCGGAGGTGCGCTGCGCGTCGTAGTCCTGGCGGCCCGACCGCTCGTCGAGCGGCGAGTACGAGTTCGACTCGAACGGGTTG
Source organism: Micromonospora sp. NPDC127501 (assembly GCF_040302185.1). Lineage (NCBI taxonomy): Bacteria > Bacillati > Actinomycetota > Actinomycetes > Micromonosporales > Micromonosporaceae > Micromonospora > Micromonospora sp. NPDC127501. The sequence continues at coordinate 48,688 of NZ_JBEORJ010000023.1, forward strand.
GTGTTGTCGCCGGTGGCCAGGTAGAGGTTGCCGTCACCGTCGAAGGCCATGCTGCCGCCGGCGTGGCAGCAGGTGTTGCGCTGCGTGTCGACCCGTAGCACCTGCTTCTCGCTGGCCAGGTCGATGGTGTCGCCGGTCACCGTGAAACGGGACAGCAGGTTGCGGGTGACCCCGTCGTTCGGGGCGTAGTACAGGTACACCCACTTGTTGGTGGCGAAGTCCGGGTCGAGCCGGATGCCGATGAGGCCGTCCTCGTTACCGGTGAAGACGTCCAGGTCGACGGCGGTGACGGTGTTGCCGGTGTCCGGCTTCACGATCTGCACGCGACCGTCGCGTTCGATGTAGAAGACACGCCCGTCGGGGGCGACGTCCAGCTCCATCGGGTTGCTGGTGTTGCTGTCCAGCGTGACCTTCTCGAAGTTCGAGGTCTTCGAGGCGCCGCAGTCGGCGTTCTCGACACCGGCCGCGGTGCGGATGCCGCCGAGCAGGTGGGAGAGGAACTCGGGCTCGGCGTACGACTCCCGGGTGTGCCCGCCGCCGGTGTACCAGGAGCGGCCACCGTCGTAGTCCTGGCACCAGGCGATCGGGTGGTCCGCACCCATCGCGCCGGCACCGGCGGTGTAGCTCTTCTCGTCCAGGCTGGCCAGCACGTGCACGTCCGGCCGGGGGTTGGTCTGGTAGTTGTACCACTCGTCGAACCGGGACCACCGGTCCGGCAACCCGGCCGTGGACGGGTGGGCGTGGTCCTCCACCTTGACCGTGGCCTGCTGGTTCTGCGGGTGGTTGGCGAAGTACGCGCCGACCAGGTCGCCGTACCAGGCCCAGCTGTACTCGGTGTCCGACGCGGCGTGGATGCCGACGTAGCCGCCGCCGGCCTTCACGTAGCGCTCGAACGCCGCCTGCTGGTCGGCGTTGAGCACGTCACCGGTGGTGGAGAGCCAGATCACCGCCTTGTACTTCGCCAGGTTGGCGTCGTTGAATGCGGCGCCGTCCTCGGAGTTGTCCACCGTGAATCCGTTGTCGACGCCGAGTTGCTGGATGGCGGCGATGCCGGTGGGGATGGAGTCGTGCCGGAAGCCGGCGGTCTTGGAGAAGACGAGGACGGAGAAGGGATCGGCCGCGGCCTTTGGCGCCTTCGGCGCCACCTGGCTGACCGGGGCTGCGGCTTTCGCATCCCGTGGGGGAACCTGGGCGGCCGCCTGCGCGGGCGCGCCGAACAGGGTGGTCGAGGCCATGGCCAGGGAGATCAGGGTTGCGGTGATGGGTACGCGGGCACGACGAGAACGGGACACGCCGCCTCCTGTGTCGTAGTGACAGAGCTCGCGGGAGTCGGCTCGCCGAAGGCCGTCCCTGATGGAGCCGGTGGTCACACCGTGCCAGGGTGCCCCCACCGACATTTTGTCGAATCGCTGAACAAATTAATTCGGCTCGCTCGATGTCGGGCAAGATGCAGACGGGTAACGGTTCTGCAACGGGGGGCGACATTCCGAACAGGACCGTATGAAGTGCCCCATTGGATCTCGCTCGTTTTTGACGCGGTCCGGTCAGCCGCCACCGCCGACCCCGCGCCTTGGCAGGCCGGCGGATCTGTCGTACGGTGACACGCAAGTAACCCACGGGAGCCCGGTGTACCGGGCTGAGAGGGGGGCTGACAGCCCCCGACCGTCGAACCTGATCCGGGTAATGCCGGCGCAGGGAGGAGCGTTGCCGTGCCGTCCCTGGGGCGATTGCATCTCATCACCGACACCCGACCCGGTCGCGACCCACTCGTCGTGGTTCGCGCCGCCCTCACCGTGGCCCACGCCGACCTGGTGGTGCAGGTCCGGGTCGAGGATTCCGCCACCGACCGCGAGGCGTACGACCTGACCAGGCGGGTGCTCGCGCTCTGCGCGTCGTACCGGGCGACCTGCCTGGTCAACGACCGGTTGCACGTGGCGCTGGCGGTGGGCGCCGCCGGTGGGCACGTCGGCGCCGACGATCTGCCGGTCGCCGCCGCCCGCCGGGTGCTCGGCCCCACCGGTGTGTTGGGCGCCACCGCTCGCGCGCCGGGCCCGGCGCGCGAGGCCGTCGCGGCGGGCGCCAGCTACCTGGGCGTCGGGCCGTGTCACACCACCAGCACCAAGACCGGCCTGCCGGACCCCATCGGGCCCGCCGGGGTACGCGCCGTCGTCGACGCCGTCGACGTTCCGGTCATCGCGATCGGCGGAGTGACCGCCGCCCGGGTGCCGGCGCTGCGGGCTGCCGGGGCGTACGGGGTGGCGGTGGTCGGTGCCCTCTCCGCCGCAGCCGACCCGGCACGGGCAACCGCCGAGCTGATCGAGGCCCTGACGTGCTGACCGGCCGGTCCCCGTCACCGCCGTCGAGCGACCGGGTCCGGCCGGACGTGGCAGTGGTGGGGGCGGGGCCGATCGGGCTGGCGATCGCCTGGCGTTGCGCCGCGCGTGGACTGCGGGTGGCGGTGCACGATCCGGTGCCCGGCTCGGGTGCGTCGGCGGTGGCCGCCGGCATGCTCTCCCCGGTCGCCGAGGCGTACTTCGGTGAGCGGCAGCTGACCGGGTTGCTGCTGGCGTCCGCCGCCCGCTGGCCGGCGTTCGCCGCCGAGTTGACCGAGACGACCGGGGTCGAGATCGGCTACCGGACCGAGGGCACCCTGATGGTCGGGCTCACCGGCGACGACCTGGCCGAGGCGCGCCGGCTGTGGGCGTACCAGCAGGGGTTGGGTCTGCCCGTGACGCCGCTGCGCCCCAGTGAGCTGCGCGACCGCGAACCGGCGCTCGCCCCACGGGTGCGCGGCGGCGCGCTCGCGCCCACCGACCATCAGGTCGACCCCCGGCTGCTGGTGCCGGCGCTGCGCACGGCCGCACAGCGGGCCGGCGCGGTGCTCGTGCCGCAGCCGGTCCGATCCCTGTCCGATGTGGACGCACCGGTCACCGTGGTCGCCGCCGGCTGCGGGGCGGCCGCGCTCACCGGCCTGCCCGTGCGGCCGGTGAAGGGTCAGATCCTCCGGCTACGCGCGCCCGACGGCGTCGCGCCGGGCTTCCGGCACGTGATCCGGGGGTACGCCGACGGCGAGCACGTCTACCTGGTGCCCCGCGCCGACGGTGAGGTCGTGCTCGGCGCGACGGTCGAGGAGCGCTCGGACACCACTGTCACCGCCGGTGCTGTGCAACGGCTGCTGCGCGCCGGGGTCGACCTGATGCCCGAGCTGGCCGAGTACGACCTGGTCGAGGCGGTCGCCGGGCTGCGCCCGGGCACCCCGGACAACGCGCCGATCCTCGGGCCGCTGCCCGACCGACCGGACGTCCTGGCCGCCACCGGGCACCACCGGCACGGCATCGTGCTCACCCCGATCACCGCCGACCTGATCGCCGACCTGGTGCTCGGCGGCGTACCCGACCCGCTGCTCGCGCCCTTCCGGGCCGACCGCTTCGGCGGCGCCACCGCGGTGGCCGCGTCGGGCGGAGCTGAACCGACGTTGGAGGGGGACCTGTGGAGTTGACGGTGAACGGGGCCGGGCGCAGCGTCGCCGCCGGTGCGTCGGTGGCGGACCTGGTCCGCGACATCGTGGCGCAGCCGCGTGGGGTGGCGGTCGCGGTCAACGGCGAGGTGGTGCCCCGGGCCGGCTGGCCGGCGCGGGCACTGCACGACGGTGACCGGGTCGAGGTGCTCACCGCGGCGCAGGGCGGGTGAGCGGCGTGCCCTTCGAGCTGGGTGGGGAGACCTTCACCTCACGGCTGATCCTCGGCACCGGCGGTGCCGCGAACCTGCACGTCCTGGAGCAGGCGATCCGGGCGTCCGGCACCGAGCTGGTCACCCTGGCGCTGCGCCGGGTGGGCACGGCACCGGGCTCCACGGGTGGGCTGCTGGAACTACTGGACCGGTGCGGCGTACGCCTGCTGCCGAACACCGCCGGCTGTCACACCGCCACCGAGGCGGTGAAGGTGGCCCGGTTGGCCCGGGACGCGTTCGACACCGACTGGGTCAAGCTGGAGGTGATCGGCGACGAGCGGACGCTGCTGCCCGACGGGGTGGAGCTGCTCCGCGCCGCCGAGGAGTTGGTCGCCGACGGCTTCACCGTGCTGCCGTACACCAGCGACGATCCGGTCCTCGCCCGCCGCCTCGCCGACGTGGGCTGCGCCGCGGTGATGCCGGCCGGCTCCCCGATCGGTTCGGGGCTCGGCATCGGCAACCCGCACCACATTCGACTGATCCGGCAGGGTGTGGACGTGCCGGTGATCCTCGACGCTGGCATCGGCACCGCGTCCGACGCGGCGCTGGCCATGGAGCTGGGCTGTGACGGGGTGCTGCTGGCGAGCGCGGTCACCCGCGCGGCCGACCCGATGGCGATGGCCACGGCGATGCGGTACGCGGTCGAGGCGGGCCGACTGGCGGCCCGGGCCGGCCGGATCGAGCGCCGCTTCCACGCGCTCGCCTCCACCCCCGACGAGGGAAGACCCGAGCTGTGACCGCGCCGTCCGGGGTTGTCGTGTTGACCGACCGGCTCGTCGCGCGCAGCGGGCTCGACCGGGTGGTGGCGGGAGCCGTGGCCGGGGGAGTGCGCTGGGTGGTGCTGCGGGAAAAGGACCTGCCACGCGCCGAACGTGCCGCCCTCGCCGCCGACCTGCGCGCGATCCTCGCCGACGTCGGCGGAACCCTCATCGTGGCCGGCCCCGACCCGCTCGGCGGTGACGCCGTGCACCTGCCCGCCGCAGGCCCGTACCCGCCGCCGGCCCACGGCCTGGTCGGCCGCTCCTGCCACAACGAGAACGAGCTGACCCGCCTGACCACCGAGCACTACGCCACCATCTCCCCGGTCTGGCCCACGAGAACGAAACCGGGCTACGGCCCACCCCTGGGCCCGGACGGCCTCGGAAAGCTGATCGAGGTCAGCCCCGTGCCCCTGCTGGCCCTCGGCGGAGTCGAAACCCCAGACCAGGTATCCGCCTGCGCCGAGGCGGGAGCCGTCGGAGTAGCCGTCCTGGGCGCGCTAATGCGAGCCGAAGACCCCACCGACACAGCGGCGAGTCTGACCAGCGCCTATGTCGAAGCGGTCACCCCTGAGCCGACCCAAACCCGGCGCGGGGTCACCAAGGTCTCCACGTCAGGGCTGCGGCCGACCGTGCCCACGCAGGGATCAAGCCTGACCGCCCGGAGTGGGCCGACCTGGACGGCACCCACGACACCGACCCCGGCCAGCATCG
>NZ_JBEORJ010000024.1:0-38846 GCF_040302185.1 Micromonospora sp. NPDC127501
CACGGTGAACCGGTAGAACACCCGCCACTCGGTCACCGTGGCGAGCAGGTAGTAGACGCCCATGTTGAAGGCCGCCATCGAGGACGCCAGCCGGCACGGCCACGCTGGCGGGTCGGCCGGCGCACCCCCGGATCGGCCACCCGGGACTGGTGGTCAGCCATCGGCGGGGCCGTCGCCGTCGCCCCAGCCGAGGCCACCCGGGCCCGGGGCGTGGTGGAAGCCCGGATGGTCGGCCACGTCGACGCAGCGTTCGCCGTCCGGGCCGACAGCGCCGCAGAACAGCCGCTCGGCCCGCTGCCAGGCGTCCGCCGGTGACAGGGCCGCCGCACCGAGTGCCACCTCCGAGCGGAGCAGACTCAGCGCCTCCGCGTACGCCACGGCCAGCTCGCGGGCCTCGGCCGGGTCAGGCGCGGTGAAGCCCAGATGCACCGTGAAGAACCGGTGCGGACGGGTGGGCCGCCGCGGCGGCCCGATCAGTGACCGCCCGTCACGGCCGCCGCCGAGTGCCCCGGCCGCTCGCCGCTGCCGCCAGTGCGGTGATCTGTTGTCGCGCATCCGCCCTCCCCGTGCTCGTCCCACCAGCAGCAAACCAGGTTCCGCCGCCCCTGGGAGGGGCCAGCCGGGCGGGGTTCAGCGGCGTGGACGGGGGTAAGCGCACCGGCAAACGGCGACCAGCCGCACCTGCGCGTGAGGGAGACCCGATGGCGACCATGCCGGCCGACCGCAGCCCGGACAGCACCCTCGCGCTGCTCCGCGCCGGTTACCGGTTCATCGGCGAGCGCTGCGAGCGGTACGGCAGCGACGTCTTCAAGACCCGGATCCTGCTCGCCCCGACCATCTGCCTTCGCGGCCGGCCGGCGGCGGAGCTGTTCTACGACAACGACCGCTTCCAGCGCGCCACCGCGATGCCGTTGCGGGTGCAGCGAACCCTGACCGGGCGGGGCGGGGTGCAGGGGCTGGACGGGCCGGAGCACTCCGACCGCAAGGCAATGTTCATGTCGATCATGACGCCCGCGGCGATCCAGCGGCTCGGCCAGCTCTTCGACGACGAGTGGCGGACCCGGGTCGCGGCCTGGGAGGGCGCCGGCCCGGTGTCGCTCTACGACGAGCTGGGCCGGGCGCTGACCCGGGTGGTCTGTGCCTGGGCCGGGGTGCCGCTGCCCGCGTCGCAGGTCGAGCGCCGCGCCGTCGAGCTGCACGCCATGATCGAGGCTCCGGCCGTGCTGGGACCCCGGCACTGGCGGGGACGGCTGGCCCGGTACCGCGCCGAACGCTGGCTCGCCGACCTCATCGACCGCACCCGGGTCGGTTTCGCGCCGGCGCCGGCCGGCAGCGCCCTCGCCGTGATCGCCGAACACCGGGACGGGCGCGGCGACCTCCTCCCCCGACGGATCGCGGCGGTGGAGCTGCTCAACGTGCTGCGCCCGGTGGTCGCCGTCGACCAGTACATGACCTTCGCCGCGCTCGCCCTGCACGACCATCCGGCCTGGCGGGAACGAGTCCGCGACGACGACGAGGCCACCGAGCACTTCGTCCAGGAAGTACGCCGCTACTACCCGTTCTTCCCGATCGCGGCGGCCCGGGTCCGGCGGTCCTTCGACTGGCAGGGCCACCACTTTCCGCGCGGCCGGCGGGTGCTGCTCGACCTCTACGGCACCAACCACCACCCGACGCTCTGGCCGCAACCGGAGCTGTTTCGCCCGGAGCGGTTCGCCGACCGCCGGGTCGACCCGTTCGAACTGATCCCGCAGGGCGGCGGCGACCACTGGGCCGGGCACCGCTGCGCCGGCGAGTGGATCACCATCGACCTGATGAAGCGGGCGGTCACCAACCTCGTCACCACCATGCGCTACGACGTTCCCGTCCAGAACCTGGCCCTGGATCTGCACCGGATGCCCGCCCTGCCACCCTCGGGCTGACGATCACCAACGTCCGTCGCGCCGGCTGACCCCGCCCCGCCGATCGCAGCGACCGGCGAGGCGGGTACGCCCAGCCGTCAGGGGTGCAGGACGCTGCGCAGACAGCCGTCCTCCTTCTTCTCGAACAGCTCGTACCCCTGGGCGCCCTGCTCCAGGGAGAGCGGGTGGGTGGCCAGATAACCGGGGTCGATCTCGCCGGCGGCGAGCCGGTCGAGCAGCATCGGGATGTAGCGCTGCGCGTGCATCTGCCCCATCCGCAGCACCAGTGCCTTGTTCATGGCCGCGCCGAGCGGAAACTTGTCGACCAGACCGGCGTACACACCGACGATGCTCACCGTGCCGCCCTTGCGGCACGCCATGATCGCCTGGCGGACCGAGGTAGGGCGGTCGGTCTGCAACCGCGCCGCCTGCTTCACCCGGTCGTACGCGTAGGTCGGTCCGACGTCGTGCGACTCCATGCCGACGGCCTCGATGCAGGCGTCCGGCCCGCGTCCGGCGGTCAGCTCACGCAGCGCCTCCAGTACGTCGGTCTCCGCGTAGTTGATCGTCTCGACCCCGATCCGTTCGGTGGCGGTCTTGAGCCGATCCGGGAATCGGTCGATCATGATGACCCGCTCGGCGCCCAGGAGTTGCGCCGAACGGGCCGCCATCTGACCGACTCCGCCGGCACCCCAGACGGCCACCACCTCGCCACCGGTGAGCCCGCAGAAGTCCGCCGCCATCCACCCGGTGGGCATCGCGTCGGAGGCGAACACCACCGAGTCGTCCGGCACCCCGTCGGGTACGGCGAAGGCGCCGACGTCGCCGAACGGCACCCGGATGTACTCGGCGTGTGATCCCGAGTAGCCGCCTGCGGCGTGCGAGTAGCCCAGGATGCCGGCCGGCGAGTGCCCCCACAGCTTCTCGGTGAACACCGGTTGCGGATTGGAGTTGTCGCAGAGCGAGTACTGCTCGGTCCGGCAGTACCAACAGCTACCGCAGGCGACCACCGACCCCACCACCACCCGGTCGCCGACCCGGTGCCGCCGTACGCCGGGCCCGGTCTCCACCACCTCGCCCATGAACTCGTGGCCGAGGATGTCCCCCTCCCGCATCGCCGGCAGGTACCCGTTGATCAGATGCAGGTCGGAGCCGCAGACGCTGCTGGCCCGGACCCGAACGACGATGTCCCCCTCGGCGCGGATCTGGGGCTCCGGCACGTCCCGGACGGCCAGCTTGCCGACGCCTTCCCAGCAGAGCGCCCTCACGCCCGTCCTCCCGTCATCAGCTTCTCCCGCACCTTGTCGGTCGTCTTCTCCTGGGCGGGGCTCCGGCCGGACGGGTCGTCCCGGGTGTCCACCACCTGGCCACACTCGATCAGCGCCTTCACCCGCCGCAACGCGTCCCGCAGCGCCAGGTCCGGCTCATCGCCCCCGACCAGGCCGGCCAACCGACGCACCGGACCGGAGCGGTAGCGCAGCTCGGCCCGGATCTCCGTGCCCCGGCCCTGGGGTGCTTCGGTCAGCTCGATCCGTCCCAGCTGCGGCATCGGCCCGTCCTCGACCCGCCACCGCAGGGTGCCCGTCCCCTCGACGTCGATCTCGGCCTGCCACTGCGTCTCACCGCCGGCCCGGTCGCGGGCCACGCACCGCCAACGCCGCTCGTCGAGCTGCTGCAACGTGGCCCACCCGGCCAGCGCGCGGTCCAGCCGTTCGCGGTCGGTCCAGAAACCGATCACCTCGTCCCGGGACCGGTCCACCGTCACCCCGCGACGCACCACGTACCAACCGTCCTGTCGCTCCGGCTGATGCCGATGCCGACGGCGTGCCACCGCCCGCCCCACGCCGACCGCCGTCGCCGCGGTGACGCCGAGCAGCGCCCACCTGGTTCCGTTGTTGGTCATCACGTCTATCTCCTCCACCCGGACAACCGGGCATGGACAGCTCTCAGGGGCAGCGCTACCCGGGGTTCGGCAGTCGAAACGACCCGCTGTTTGATCGACGGAAATGCGGGCAGATGCTGCTCGACACCGACCGCGACCCTGTCCGCCACGGAGTTGCCATGTCCTCGTTCAGCCCTACCGAAGACGCCCGGTGCGCCACCCGCCGGTGGGCGGTCGCGCCCGAGGGCGCCGGCACATCGCCGGTCCGCCTACCGATGACGTACGTGCTGCCGCTGCGGTGGCACACCGACACCGGCCTGGCCGAGCTGACCGACTACCTGCGCTGGCTCGGTCACCGGGTGGAGGTGCTCGTGGTCGACGGCTCCCCTCCGCCCCTCTTCGCCCGCCATGCCGAGGCGTGGCGGGGGTTCGTCCGGCACCTCCCACCGGATCCGAGAGAGCGTGGGCTCAACGGCAAGGTGCTGGGCGTACACACCGGCGTCCGCGCCGCCGGTCACGAGCACGTGGTGATCGCCGACGACGACGTCCGGTACGACGAGTCCGCGCTGAGCGCGGTACACCGGCTGCTGGGCAGGGCCGATCTGGTACGACCGCAGAACTACTTCGACCCACTGCCCTGGCACGCCTGGTGGGACACCGGCCGCACGCTGCTCAACCGGGCGCTCGGGGCGGACTACCCGGGCACCCTCGCCGTGCGGCGCAGCACCTTCCTCGCCATGGGCGGGTACGACCCGGACGTGCTCTTCGAGAACCTGGAGCTGATCCGCACGGTGCGCGGGTACGGCGGCACCGAGGCCGCCCCGGCCTGGCTGTACGTCCGCCGACTGCCTCCGGAGGCCGCGCATTTCCGTGGTCAACGGGTCCGTCAGGCGTACGACGATCTGGCTCAGCCGGCTCGCCTGCTGACCGCGCTCGCGGTGCTGCCGGCGCTGGCCGCGGCGGTCGCGTCGCGCCGCCCCGGGCTGCTGGTCGGCGCGGCGGCCGGTGTCGTCGCCCTGGCCGAGACGGGTCGCCGCCGCGCCGGCGGCACCCGGGTGTTCCCGCCGGCCACGGCACTGGCGGCCCCATTCTGGCTGCTGGAACGCGGCGTGTGCGGCTGGCTCGCGGTCGCCCAACGCCTCCTGCTGGGCGGCGTCCGCTACGGCGACACCCGGATCCGCCGAGCCGCCAACCCCGCCCCGCGCAACCCACGGCTCCCCGCGATCCTGCACTTCCGGTCGGGGCAGAACCGTCGGTAGACCCACAGAACCCCAGCCGAAACCGCAAGATCGGCGCTGACCCCAATGCGACAGCTCGCGGCCACCGGAGGGTGACCGCGAGCTGTCGTGCTGGTTGGGGGGTGGTCAGGGGGTGGCGTGGTCCTTGACCTGGTGGGCGGCGGACTTCGTGTCGTCCTTGACCGCGTGCACGGCGTCCTGAGCGGTGGACTTCACCGACTCGGCGGCCTGCTGGGCCGGCTCGCGCAGCTCGCTGGCCACCTCGCTCAGCTTCTCCTTCACGGCCCCGCTGTGCTCGCTGACCTTGGCCTTCACCTGGGTGGCGGCCTGCTGCTCGCGGCGGGAGGCCGGGATCAGCGACGAGGCCAGCCAGCCGACCCCGAACGCGATCAGGCCGGCGGCGAGAGGGTTGCCCTGGGACTTCTGCCGGATCACCCGCGGCGCGCTGTGCGCGGCGTCGCTGACAGTGGTCGCCGCCGAGTGCGCGGCGTCGCTGACGCTGGAGGCCGCCGACGAGGCGCGGTCACCCACCGAGTGGGCGGCCTGGCCGGTGCCGTGGCCGAGGTCAGACGCGGTTCCCATGACCTTGTCCCTCACATTCTGCAGAGCGGAACGGGCCCGCTGTTTACGGTCGTCGACGATGCGGCTCGGGCTGACCTTGTACGCCAGCGCATCCACATCGGAGCTGAGGCTGTTACGGGTGGCTTCGATCTCCCGGCGGATCTGATCGGGATCGGTGCTCATCGGGTGACTCCCTCCGGGTGCGGCTTGAGCGCGTCGGGGATCCGCTGCACGCTGTCGTTGGTCTGCTTGAGCCCGCGTACGTGCTGGGCGTTCTTCTTGGCCTTCGAGTAGAGGACCGCGGCGACCACGGCCCAGATCACGGCCACGATCAGCGCGGCCAGGCCGGAGTCCATGACGTTGTCCAGGAACTGCCATACGGCGATGGACACGAAGAGGGCCACCATGTAGCCGCCGAAGCCGGCACCGCCGAAGAGGCCCGCGGCCTTGCCGGCCTTCTTGCCCTCCTGGCGGATCTCGGCCTTGGCCAGCTCGACCTCCTGACGCATCAGCGTCGACAGGTCGGTGGTGACCTGACGCATCAGGTCACCCAGCGAGCTGCCCTTCACCTCCGACGCGGTGTGCGGGGCACCCGCGTCAGGGTGGTAACCGGAGTCCAGTCCGGACCCCTGCGTCGGCATGCTCATGCCGTCGCCTCCCTTCGGATGACTCGGCGGCTCACGGGCGAGGGCTGCCGCTGGACGGAACGCCCGGCAGCGGGTCGGTCTGGGTCACCGGAGGCAGCGGCTGGCCGGTGCCGGAGTGCTCCGGGTAGTCGCCCTGGCCCGGGTCGGCGGAGCCGCCGGGCGCCGGGTCGGCGTAGGTACCGGGCGTCTGGTCGGTGTAGCCACCGGACGTCGGCGGGGTGTGCGTACCAGGGGTGGGGTCGAGGTAGCCGCCCGGCGGAACGGCGTCCGGCACCGCGCGGGGCGCCGGCGGCGGCGTCGGGATCACGGCGGTCTGCTCCGGGTCGTACGCTCCGGCACCCCGGAACGTCGAGGAACCGTTGCCGGAGTCGTCGCCGGCGGCCGAGATGCCACGGGTCAGCCGGCCGGCCAGCACACCGAGCACCGCCGCGCCGACCAGGAAGGTGCCGGGGTTACGCCGCGCGTAGTCGCGTACCTCGGTGATCAGGTCGCCGGGCTCGCGCTCCTCGAGCCAACCGGCGACGCCGTGCACCCGGTCGGCGGCCTGGCGGGCCAGCTCGCTCACCGGGCCGGCCTGGCCACCCTGCTCGGCCATCGAGCGCATCTCGTCGGCCAGCGAACGCAGCCCACCGGCGGCTCGGCGCTGCTGCTCACCGGTCTGGCTGGCGAGCTGGTTGCGGGCCTCGCCGTACAGGTTGCGGGCCTGCCGGGCCGCCTCACGGCCAACCTCGGTGCCCTGCTCCTTGGCGGTCTGGGCGACCGCGCCACCCGCCTGCGCGGCCTCCGACCCGACCTGGCGCGCCTGGTCGCGGACGCCACCGCCGTTGGTCGACTGCTGCCCGTACGTGGAAGACGTAGGTGAAAGATCGTAAGTCATGATTTCCCTTCCGCTCAGAAAGTCGTCGCGGTTGTGCTGGGGGGATGCGACGCGTTGCTGCCGCCGCTGACCATTCACCTACCCTCCGTTTTGGCTTCCATACCTCTTCGTGCATTTATCTGCGCGGCCCACCGGTTGGTCTTCAAAATGGAGGATCGTCGGGCTGCGTCACGTCGCCGCTGCGGACAGTGAGGTTCGCGAGGCCGGTAGATCCACGGAGGGGGCAGCGATGGCACGAGACGCACGAGGCGGCCGAGCGGCTGGCCCACGTCCCCGGGTCCAGCTGGCCGCGCTGGTCGTGGCCGGGGTCTTCCTGTTGATCGGCGTCCTCGGCTTCATCCCCGGCATCACCACCGACTACGGCGAGCTGCGGTTCGCCGGGCACCACTCGGACGCCCGCCTGCTCGGGCTGTTCCAGGTGTCGATCCTGCACAACGCGGTGCACCTGCTCTTCGGGTTGGTCGGCCTGGTGCTGGCCCGCAGCGTCGCCGGCGCCCGCGTCTTCCTGGCCGCCGGTGGCGCGATCTACCTCGCTCTCTGGCTGTACGGCCTGGGGATCGAGGCGGTCAATCCGGAGGGCGGGGCGAACATCCTGCCGGTCAACGACGCCGACAACTGGCTGCACCTCGCGCTCGGCTTCGGCATGCTCGCGCTCGGGCTGCTGCTGTCGAACCAGGCCGGCACCGGCGGACGCCTGGACAGCCCCGCCGACCGGCACTGAACTGGACTTCTGTGGTTTCGCGGTCACGCCCGCAGGGGTAAATCGACCGGCGAAGGAGGTGCGATCATGCCTCGTTGGCTGCGTGACAACGCCCTGGCCGTCGCGATGCTGGGGGCGTTCCTGGTCTTTCTGGTGTTGCAGAGCGTCTTCGGGTGGCAGACCCACAACGAGGAGCTGACCGAGTTCGGGGCCGCGCCGCTGAGCTGGTCCGCGTACCTGACCACCGGGCACTTCGCCGAGGCGGTCTTCGAGAACTGGGAATCCGAGTTCCTCCAGATGGGCGGGTACGTGCTGCTCACCGCGTACCTGGTGCAGCGGGGCTCGGCCGAGTCGAAGCCAATGGACCAGACCGACCGCCCGGAGGACGACGAGCGCCGGGCGACCCCGCAGTCACCCTGGCCGGTACGCGCCGGCGGCCTGCCGCTGGTGATCTACCGGAACAGCCTCTCCCTCGCGCTGCTGCTGATCTTCGCCGGTTCGTTCGTCGGTCACCTGCTCGGCGGCACCGCCGCCTACAACCAGGAGCAGGCGCTCCAGAGCGGGGCGCCGCCGATCGGGGTGTGGGAGTTCCTCGGCACCAGCGACTTCTGGTTCCAGTCCATGCAGAACTGGCAGAGCGAGTTTCTCGCGGTCGGCGCGCTGATCCTGCTGAGCATCGTGCTGCGCCAGCACGCCTCGCCGGAGTCGAAGCCGGTGACCGTCGAACACGCCAGCACCGGCGCCTGAAACGACGACGCGGCGGCGACGACGCGGCCGTCAGGCCGCGACGGGCAACCGCTTGGCGAAACAGACGCTGTACGGGTTGCCCACGTACTCGCCGTAGACCGGGATCTGCTGGTAGCCACACGCGGTGTACAAGGCGATAGCGGCCGGCAGATAGGTGCCCGTCTCCAGGCAGACGACCGCGTGCCCCTGCCGGAACGCGCACTCCTCCAGCGCGGCGAGCAACTGACGACCGATCCCCCGCCCCCGGTACGCGGGCCGGACGTACATCCGCTTGACCTCGCCGGTGTCGGCGTCGAGCGCCTGGAGCCCGCCGCAGGCGACCGCCCGACCGTTCACCACCACCGCCAGGTAGCGGACGTCGTCATGGGGGACGAAGACCTGCCCGTCCAACCCACCATCGGCCTCGCGCAGCTCACGCTGCTGCGCGATGACCATGGCGGCGATCTCCGGATCGGTGGCAGGCCGGGACTCGATCAGCATCACCCCACGCTAGGACGCGTGGATTTCGGGGAGGTTTCCGGAAATCAACCCCACCACGGAGCGCAACGAACTACTCGGCGTCGTCCTCGTCGTCGATGTCGTCGTCGGACGCGTCCGCGCCCAGATCGTCGGCCGACCGCACCCGGCGAGCCTTCCGGGCGGCGAGCCGATCCGCGGCGGAAGCCCGGTTCGACTTCTCCTCCAGACGGACGTCGGTGCCCCGGTTGCCGGGTACGAAGTCCACACCGGCGAAGAGCGTCGGCTGCCAGTCGAACTCCCGCGCGCCGATCCGGACCAGATCACCGGGCTGCGCGCCGGCCTTGGCCAGCTTGTCCTCCACCCCGAGCCGGGCCAGCCGGTCAGCCAGGTAGCCGACCGCCTCGTCGTTGTCGAAGTTGGTCTGCTTGACCCAGCGTTCCGGCCGCACACCGCGCACGGTGAACGAGCCGTCCGCCTCGGCCGAGATGGTGAAACCGTCGTCGTCCACGGCGATGGGGCGGATCACGATCCGGGTCGGCTCGGCGGGCGGAGCGGCCTTACGCTCTGCGTCGACCAGCTCGGCCATCGCGTAGGTCAGCTCCTTGAGCCCTTCCCGGGTGGCCGCGGAGACCTCGAACACCTGGTAACCGCGCTCCTCCAGGTCGGGGCGCACGATCTCGGCGAGGTCGCGGCCGTCCGGCACGTCGACCTTGTTGATGGCGACCAGCCGTGGGCGGTCGGTCAGGCCGCCGTACTGGCTCAGCTCGGCCTCGATGGCGTCGATGTCGGCCACCGGGTCACGGCCGGGCTCCAGGGTCGCCGAGTCGATGACGTGCACCAGCACGGCGCAGCGCTCGATGTGCCGCAGGAACTCCAGGCCCAGGCCCTTACCGTTGGCCGCGCCGGGGATCAGGCCCGGCACGTCCGCGACGGTGAAGGTGTGGTTGTCCATCCGGACCACGCCGAGGTTGGGCACCAGGGTGGTGAACGGGTAGTCGGCGATCTTCGGCTTCGCGGCGGAGATCACCGAGATCAGCGACGACTTGCCGGCGGACGGGAAGCCCACCAGGCCCACATCGGCGACGCTCTTCAGCTCCAGCACGATGTCCAGTTGGTCGCCGGGCTCCCCCAGCTCGGCGAAGCCGGGCGCCTTGCGCTTGGCGTTGGCCAGCGAGGCGTTGCCCCGCCCGCCGCGCCCACCGCGGGCGACCTCGAAGGTGGTGCCGGCGCCGACCATGTCGGCCAGCACGGTGCCGTCGGTGGTCTGCACCACGGTGCCGTTGGGCACCTTGAGCACCAGGTTGCGGCCGTTGGCCCCGTCCCGGTTCGAGCCGGCGCCGCCCTTGCCGTTGTCGGCCTTGACGTGCGGGTGGAAGTGGAAGTCGAGCAGCGTGGTCACCTGCGGGTCGACCACCAGGGACACGCTGCCCCCGTGCCCACCGTTGCCGCCGTCCGGCCCGCCGAAGGGCTTGAACTTCTCGCGGTGAATCGAGACACAACCGTGCCCGCCATCGCCGGCCTGCAGATGCAGAACGACCCGGTCAACGAACGTTGCCACGGCGTCAATCCTTCCAGCGAGGTCCACCCTCGCACTTCGCGAAAAAGGCTAAGCGGGCCGGGACCCGGAGGTCCGCGGCCCGCTTAGCCCGAGAACTACTGCTGCGGAACGATGCTGACGGTCTTGCGACCGCGCTTGGTGCCGAACAGGACCGAACCGGCGGACAGCGCGAACAGCGTGTCGTCGCCGCCACGGCCGACCAGGTCACCGGGGTGGAACTTGGTGCCACGCTGCCGGATGATGATCTCACCGGCGCTGACGACCTGACCACCGAAGCGCTTCACGCCGAGTCGCTGGGCCGCGGAGTCACGACCGTTACGCGAGCTGGACGCACCCTTTTTGTGAGCCATTGGAGGACGACCTACTTCCCGCTGGAGATGCCGGTCACCTTGACCTGGGTCAACGGCTGGCGGTGACCCTGGCGCTTGTGGTAGCCGGTCTTGTTCTTGAACTTGTGGATCCGGATCTTCGGGCCCTTGGTGTGCGCGGCGATTTCGCCGGACACCGCGACCTCGGCAAGCTTCGCCGCGTCGGTCACCAGGTCGTCACCGTCGACGAGGAGCACCGCGGTGAGCTTCACCGCGTCACCGGGGGCACCGGTGAGCTTCTCGACCTCGATCACGTCGCCCTCGGCGACCTTGTACTGCTTGCCGCCGGTCTTGACGATCGCGTACATCGGAGGCGGACTCCCTGTCGTTGAGGCTGCTGGCGGTCGTTCCCGCAGCGGCTCGCCGGGTAGCAGTGCACGGCGGCGCGGGCACACGGGAACTCGGCACACCAAAGGTGGGCCGCAGGCAAGAGTACGCCATCGCTGGCCCGGACCCCAAACCGGCCCGCCCTGGTCAGCGTGTGCAGAGCTGGTCGAGGCGCTGCTGGAGCCGGTCGAGTTCGGTCTCGTCGATCGACTCGACGTCGGCACCGAGCGCGGAAACCTCGGTGCCGAGGTCGGTGAGCAGCGTCTTGAGCTGCGGATCGTCGGTCCGCTCCGACTGCTCCCGCAGCACGGTCCGCCAGTTCGCCAGCGCCGCCTCGGCCCGTCCCCGGGCGGCCTCGGCCGTGCGGCTGTCCCCGGCGCCCACCGCCGCGAGCATCTGGCCCAGCTCCGCCACGTACGTCCGGACGGCAGTGGTGCTGGCCTCCTGCGCGGCGGCGCAGACCTGGGTGGCGTTGCCGCCCGCCACACCGCTGCTGGCCGGCATGCCGGTCGGTCCCGGAGAGGTGCCGGCGGCCGCTGAGCCAGCGCCCTCGGCGGTCCCACCGGCGGAGCAGCCGGCCGCGACGGAGAGCATGGTGAGCAGCGCGGTGACCGCGAGCAGACGGCGCATCTTCTTCTCCTGACCTGGGACGGCCGATCGAGGGCCGGGTGGCCACAACGGCGAGGTCCCTCTCCCGTCACTTTGCCGGGAGAGGGACCTCGTCAAACACGTGGCCGGTCAGGCGCTCAGGGGCGGGTCCGCCGACGGGCGCCACCGCGACGCGACCGGCGACGGCCGCCACCACCCTCGGTGGTCTCCTCGTCGCCCTCACCGTCAGCGAGCGCGTCCGGGTCGTCCGCCGCGGCCAGCCGAGCCGACTCGCCCTGCTGAGCGTCGGAGATCGCCGGTGCGGCGGCGGTGTCTGACTCGTAGCGAGACAGGTCGTAGCCCATGGTGTCCTGGTAGTCGGCGTCCGGCTCGGCCGTGGTGTCGGTGTCGACGACCTCGACCGAGGTCCGCTCGGCCGCGGCCGGGGCGTTCTTGCGCGCCCGGCGGCGGGACGCGGTGGCCGGCTGCTCGGCCGCCGGAGCGGGAGCCGCCGCCGAGGCGACCGCCTTGACCTTCTCCCCCGCACCGGCGGGACGCGGCTTCTCCGGCACCGGCTCGGTGTGGATGATGACGCCCCGGCCCTTGCAGCACTCGCAGGTCTCGCTGAACGCTTCCAGCAGGCCCGCGCCGATCCGCTTGCGGGTCATCTGCACCAGGCCGAGCGACGTGATCTCCGTGACCTGGTGCTTGGTGCGGTCCCGGCCCAGGCACTCGGTGAGCCGGCGCAGCACCAGCTCACGGTTCGACTCCAGCACCATGTCGATGAAGTCGATCACGACGATGCCGCCGATGTCCCGCAGCCGGAGCTGACGGACGATCTCCTCCGCCGCCTCCAGGTTGTTGCGGGTGACGGTCTCCTCCAGGTTGCCGCCGGAGCCGGTGTACTTGCCGGTGTTGACGTCGACGACCGTCATCGCCTCGGTGCGGTCGATCACCAGCGAGCCGCCGGAGGGCAGGAAGACCTTGCGGTCCAGGCCCTTGATGATCTGCTCGTCGATCCGGTACTCGGCGAAGACGTCGCTCGTGCCGACGTGCCGGCGCACCCGGTCGACCAGGTCCGGGGAGACGTGCGACAGGTACGACTCGACCATGTCGTACGACTGCTCGCCCTCGATCACCAGCTCGCGGAAGTCCTCGTTGAACAGGTCCCTGACCACCCGGATGACCAGGTCGGGCTCGCCGTAGAGCAGCACCGGAGCGCCACCCTCGGCGGCCTTGGCCTGGATGTCCTCCCACTGCGCCTGGAGCCGCTTGACGTCGCGGGCCAGCTCGTCCTCGGTGGCGCCCTCGGCGGCCGTCCGGACGATCACGCCCGCGCCGTCCGGGACGAGCTTCTTGAGCACGTCCCGCAGCCGCTTGCGCTCGTTGTCCGGCAGCTTGCGGCTGATCCCGGAGGCGTTGCCGTTGGGCACGTAGACCAGGTGCCGGCCCGAGAGCGCGATATGGCTGGTCAGCCGTGCGCCCTTGTGCCCGATCGGGTCCTTGGTGACCTGGACCAGCACCGAGTCGCCGGAGCGCAGCGCCTGCTCGATCGAGCGGGCCCGCCCCTCCAGCCCGGAGGTGTCCCAGTTGACCTCACCGGCGTACAGCACGGCGTTGCGGCCCCGACCGACGTCGACGAACGCGGCCTCCATGCTCGGCAGCACGTTCTGCACCTTGCCGAGGTACACGTTGCCGGCCATCGTCCCGGAGGAGTTGCGGGTGACGTAGTGCTCGACCAGCACGCCGTCCTCCAGGACGGCGATCTGGGTACGGTCACCACGCTGGCGGACCGCCATCACCCGGTCGACGGCCTCCCGGCGCGCCAGGAACTCCGACTCGCTGAGGATCGGCGGGCGGGTACGGCGCTGCTCCCGACCGTCCCGGCGGCGCTGGCGCTTGGCCTCCAGCCGGGTCGAGCCGGACACACCCTGCACCTCGTCGACGGTCCGGCGCGGCTCGCGGATCTTCACCACGGTCGGCACGCCGTCGTCCGCCGCGCCCTCGGTGTCACCCGCGCCACGACGACGACGGCGACGGCGACGACGGGTCAGACCGTCCCCGCCCTCGGACTCCTCGTCCTCGTCGGCCTCGGCCTCTGCCTCGGCGGTCTCTTCCTCGTCGGCCTGCGCCGCTTCCTCGGACTCCTCGTCCTCGGCGTCGTCGGCCCCGCCCTTGCCCCGGCCCCGGCCGCGGCGACCACGCCGGCGGCGGCGGCGCGCGGCGGCGCTGTCCTCGTCGTCCTCATCCGCCTCGGCGGCCTCGTCGGCCTCCTCGGTCGGCTCCTCTTCGGCCTCGATGGCCTCGATCGGCTCCACCGGCTCGACCTCGCGGCGACCACGCCGACGGCGGCGGGACGGCTCGGCGGCCTCCTCGACGGCCGGCTCCTCGGTCGCCGCGGCGGGCTCCGCTGGTCGGGTCACCGGCACGGCGTCCGGTTGGGGTGCCATGAACAGCACGGTGGGCGCGGAGAGCGCGGCGCGCCGACGACGGGTACGCGGCTGCTCCGGCTCGATCTCGGCCGGCTCGGCTGTCACACCGGAGACGGCCACCCCCGGTGGCACCTCGCCGGAGCGGTCCTGCGCGCCGCTGCTCCAGGCCAGATCGGCGGCGGACGTGCCCGGCAGAGCCGGGGAGTCGTTCAACTCGGCCTCGGCCTCACGCAGGTCGGACTCCGCCGGCTCCTCGGTGACGTCCGACTCCTCGGCGACCGGCTCCTCGACTGCGGGCGACTCGTCGACGGCGGCCGGCTGCTCGGTGGCGGGCGGCTCTTCGACGGCCGCCGGTGTGGCCTTCTTGCGCCGGGTACGGGTCACCTTGACCGGCGGCACCACCTCGGCCGAGGCCTCCTCCGCAGCGGCGGCTACCAGCGGCTCCTCAGCGGTCGTCTCGACCGGGGTGGCCTTGCGGCGGCGCCGGGGAGTCTTCGGTGCGACGTCCAGGTCGCCGGAGACCGGGGCGAAGACCTCCGCCTGCGGCGACTCGACGTTGCCGGCGCCACCGGTGGGCGCCTCGATCGGGGCGTCGGTCTGCTCGGGCTGGTTGAGCGGAGCGGCCCGACGACGGGTCGCCCGGGTGCGCCGGACCGGCGCGGCCGGTTCGGCGGCCTCAGCTGGAGCGCTCTCCGCGCCGGCCGGTTCCACCGAGGCCGAACCGACGGCCGTGGTGGAGGTCTCGACGGCGGCGCCGTCGGCCGTGGTGCTCTGGTCGGCGGTTTCACCGGACGGCTGTGAACCGGTCCGTTCGCCGCCCTCGGGCTCGTTCTCGAGCATGGACGTTCTCCAGTTCTGGCTAGCCCGGGCGCGGGTGAGCGCTGCCACGCAGGGTCGCCGCAAAAGTGTTTCCGCCGGGCGCGCGTGGTGCGCGACCGCCGAAGTCTGCCTGCCAGAACACCGACCGTCGGTCAGTGCCCAACGATGGCTGCCCCGTCGCGGTCCGCATCCAACGGATCCACGATCGCACCCTGCGCGGTCAACGTGCCCTGAGCCAGCCGGGTCACCCTCGGCGAAACCGGCGGCTCCAGGTCGGCCACCACGCGGAGGCCGGAAAGGACGTCATCGGGCCGTACGGACGGGGTGACCTGCCGCACGACCAGTTCGAGTATCGCACACGGTACGGCCGGTGCCCCGGAAGGCGTCGGCGTAGGCAGTTGGACATCGATCGATATCACGGCGGCTCGGGCGTCGAAAGTGCGTCGACCCTGCTTGGTCATCCGCTCGACCAGCACCTCCTCGGCCGCGACGAAAGCGTCCACCGCGGCGCGCAGCACCGCCGTGTCGACCTCAGGCAACTCGATGTGCCAGTGCGACGCCTCGATCCGGTCCGGCAGATTGCCCCCTTCGGCGATCACGGCGTCCAGGACGTCCAGCCCCGGCGAGAGCGCGGCGTCCAGCGCGGCACGCAACGCCTCCGGGTCGACGGCCGCCTGAAGGGCGATTTCCAGGTACTCCGCCTCGCTCGCCACCCCGGTCGGGGCCGCGCTGGCGTAGGAGATCTTCGGGTGCGGGTGGAAACCCTGGGAGAAGGCGACCGGCACGGCGGCCCGGCGTAGCGCGCGCTCGAACGCCCGGGCGAAGTCCCGGTGCGAGGTGAATCGCAGCGGTCCGCGCTTGGCGTACCGGATGCGGACGCGCTGGACGACCGGTGCCTGGCCG
The DNA here is from genome assembly GCF_040302185.1 of Micromonospora sp. NPDC127501. Classification (NCBI taxonomy): domain Bacteria; kingdom Bacillati; phylum Actinomycetota; class Actinomycetes; order Micromonosporales; family Micromonosporaceae; genus Micromonospora; species Micromonospora sp. NPDC127501. Next base: position 16,005 of record NZ_JBEORJ010000024.1, read on the forward strand.
CCCTCGGGTTGAGGCTTTCTGGCGATCGTGGGCTCCTCGGGTGTACCTGCGTGTCCGCCCATCCTGGCGCAGGGCTCGTGGCGGTACCCAACCGGGGCGGCCGGATCGCTCGGCAAACGGGTACAAACCGGCCTTCGGGGTCGCGACCACCCGCCGCAAAGCCGATGGCCGGCCGGGTGACGCGGAGGTCACCGGCCGGCCATCATGATCGGGACCGGTTACCGCTCCCTCGGCGGGGCGGGCGGTGCCCCGCCCGGCGGCGGGCCGTAACCGGAGGGCGGGGTACCCCCCGCGGGCGGGGCGTAACCCGAGGGCGGGGCGTAGCCGGAAGGCGGGGCATATCCGGCAGGAGGGGCGTGGCCCGGTGGGGCCGGGTAGCCCGGCGGTGGGGCGTAACCCGCGTCAGGCGGCGGGTACGCGCCCTGGGCCGCCCGATCGAGCACCTCGTCCGGGATGTCGGCGGCCCGGGCCGCGTCCCGCCGGTACCGACGGCGGTTCCAGATGAGGAAGACCACGAGACCCAGGAGCAACACCAGCACCACCGCGATGCCGATGCCGACCACCATGACCTGCTGGTCGGTGGGGCCACCGCGGTCGCCGTGCTGGGTGACGTCGAACTCCTCGTCCGCACCATCGGCACGGGCCGGGCCCGGGTCGGTCGGTGCCGCCGCGGCCGGGTCGAGCAGCGGGTTGGCGGTGACCGGTGGCACGTTCGCGGTCAGCGCCTTCATCGGGTCGATCACCCCGAAGCCGTACTGCGGATCCCGCCCGGACGGGCCCGCGTCCCGCGCGGTCCGGATGATCCGGTTGATCACGCTCGGAGCGTTGAGGTCGGGGTACTTGGATCGGATCAACGCGGCCAGAGCGGAGACGATCGCACCGGAGTCGGAGGTGCCGTCACCCCAGCCGTAGCCCGCCTCGTTGGTGACGTTGTACACGCTGTCGCCGGGAGCGGCGACCACCGCCTCCGGCCCCTGGACGGAGCCGGACCAGAACGCGCCGCCCTTGGTCGTCCCGGTCACCGCGATCACACCGGGGGTGTTGGCCGGGCTTCCGACGGCGACGTGGCCCTTGGCGGTGTTACCGGCGGAGGCGACCACCACGACGTCATGGTCCAACGCGTACCTGATCGCGTCCTGCTCGACCGGGTTGGCGACGCCCGGGCCACCGATGGACATGTTGATCACCTTGGCGCCGCCGTCGACGGCCATCCGGATGCCCCGGGCGATCCCCGCGTCGCTGTAGACCCCGTCGTCCTTGCGCATCTTGATGGGCAGAATCTTCGCGCCGGGGGCGATGCCGTCCACCCCGTCGCGGCTGGGTTTCGCCGCGATGATGCCGGCAATGTGCGTGCCGTGGCCGTCGTCGTCGGACCGGCCGTCTCCCGAGGCGCCGTAACTGCGACCACCGGGAAGCACCTGACCGCGCAGGTCCGGATGGCTGGCCTCGACGCCACTGTCGATCACGGCCACGACCACGCCCCGCCCGGTCGAGATCTTGTGGACCTGGTCGATCCGTAGCTCGTCCAGATACCACTGCTCGGCCCGTCGGGGCGCGGCGGCCGCCGGTTGAGCGGCCCCCACCACCAGGAACCCCGCCAGCAGACAGGCGACTACCGGCCGGAGGCTTCCGACGTTCACCCTCATCCGTCCATCCTCATCGAAGGACACCCGGGGACGCCCCGTCACCAGGGCCCCACGGATCGTCATCCTCAGTCAACCACGACGAGTGCTCGGAGCCGGTGCTGCCACCGTGCCCGGCGCCACCCGCGCCGCCCATCATTCCGCCGCCCATCATTCCGGCACCGCCGACGCCGGCACCACGCGCGCCGCCCGCCATCCCGGCGCCGCCGGCGCCAGCGGCGGTGCGCAACGCGTTCGCCGCGCTCGTCATCGGCGGCAGTTTCCCGTTGCCGCCACCCACCATGCCGGGGATGCCGCCCACGCCGATCCCGGCACCGCCGCCCAGGCCACCGCCGGCACCGATCCCGCCGGCCGAGCCGACGCCGGCACCACCTCCGAAACCACCGCCGGCGCCACCGAGACCGGCGCTGCCGACCCCGCCGCCGCCGATGCCACCACCCAGGCCCCCGACGCCGCTCGGGCTGGCACCGGCCAGACCGCTGCTGTAGCCGGCGTCGCCGTCCGGGTAGCCCGGGTAGCCGGAGCCGGTTGACGGGGGTGTGAGCTGACCGGTGCCGCCGGTGGGCGAACCATCGCCGATCCCACCGGGTTTGGTCGGGGAGAACGGGTCGACGGTGGACGTCGGGCCGCCGGTTTCGCCGATGCCCGGCGGCCTGCTGCCGATCGTGGGGCCGCCACCACCGATGTCGGGCTTCCCGCCGAACTCGCCGCCACCGATGTCGGGTCGCCCTGTTGGCGGAACCCGGGTGTCACGAGTGATGTCGTTGACGCCGACTGCGGTATCCGGGCCGTTGACGGTGAGCTTGGGGCGCTCCGTGTAGACCGCCTGGGGCAGCGGGGCCATCGCGGTGTTCGCAGCCTGCTGGTTGTCCCGGTACCAGTTGTCCAGGTGGGCCTTGGTGTCCCACCAGCCGCCCCGCTTCTGGTCGCCGGCCTGGCCGTCGACCTTCATCGTCGCTTCCAGGTCGTCGGCCTTGTCGCGGAACGCGCCGTCGGCGTACGAGCCGGGGTTGCTCTGGTAGTCCTTGCGTAGCGCGGCGAGGAACCCCGACGAGCTCTCGCCGTCGCGGGCATCGTCGAGCTCGGTGCCGTTGGGCAGGCTCCACTCGTTGAAGCCGAAGTCGTCCATCAGCGGGATCGGGATCGTGGAGACCGTCTTGCGGATGTCGCCCTCGATCCGCGTCAACGCGCCACTGACGTTCGTCGCGTCGGTGATCAGATCCTCGATCTGCTTGCCGATCTTGCCCAGGTGCTCGCGGTACGCGTCGCCACCGCTGCCCTTCCAACCCGCGAGCATCCCCGGCAGACCGCCGACGTGCGGGCGTTCCTGGCCGGTCGCGATCGGGCCGACGAACGAGCGACCGACGAGCGCGTCCCGCAGTTGTTGCAGACCGCTGGAGAGATTGCTCCAGCCCGCTCCGACCGATCCAACCGTTTCCGGGTCCGCGGAGAGCGTCACCTCACGGACGCACCGCTCCCAGGTTCCTCCAGCCATGACGTCCCCCTCAGGCCGTGTACGGGTAGGTGGGTGCGCCGCTGGCGGTGGGCGGCGGCGCCGCCGACTCCAGCAGCCGCTCGATCTCCTTGCCGTTGGCGCCGTTGCGCGCCTCGGTGTCGCGGAACGCCTTGGCGATCTCCTCGGTGCCCTCCTTCAGCGCGGTGAGCTTCTGGGAGAGCGTGTTGAGGTGCGCTTCCATGTTCGCCGTGGACCGCTCCAGGGCCCGCCACTGCATGACGGCGTCCTCGTACGCGCCGAACGGGGTGCCGTTCGGGACGGTCTGGGCGTTGTTGCTGTCGCCCTTCATCCGCGTCTTGATGCGTTCCATCTCGTACTTGATGGTGTCGTCGATGTACTGCCTGAGCCGCTCGACGTACGTGGCGGCGGCGTCCAGGTCCTCGACGCTGACTTGCAGATCGCCGATGCTCGGCGGCGGGATGCTGCCCATGTGCTTCCTCCCCCGTCCCCGACCCGCCGGGTCGGTCCATGTCAGACGCAGCGTATCGAGTCTGACCTAGTCGGGGCAGCCCCAGCTACCAGCACGTGGTACAGATGGCGGCCGATCTCGCGGAAGGGTCGGTGCCGGGCCACCGTGCGGCCGATCCCGAACAAACGCCAACGGGCCCGCGAGACGCGGACCCGTTGGGTGACATGTCGGATGTGGAGGGTGGCGGGTCACCGCCAGCCGACGCTGCCCGGAGGCGGCGCGGTCAGGGGTGCGAGTGCGAGTGGCCCGACGGGACCTTCATGCCGTTGCCGCCCAGCGGGGTGAGCGGCAGCAGCTTCTTGCCGGTGGGGCCGATCTGGATCTCGGTGTCCATCGATGGGCAGACGCCGCAGTCGAAGCAGGGCGTCCACCGGCAGTCGTCCTGCTCGAACTCGCTGAACGAGTCCTGCCAGTCCTGCCAGAGCCAGTCCTTGTCCAGGCCCGAGTCGAGGTGGTCCCAGGGCAGGACCTCCAACTCGTCGCGCTGACGGGTGGTGTACCAGTCGAGGTCCACCCCGAACGCGGGCAGCGTCTCGGCCGCCGCGTCCACCCAGCGCTGGTACGAGAAGTGCTCGCTCCACCCGTCGAACCGGCCGCCGTTCTCCCAGACCTTTCGGATGACCGAGCCGACCCGGCGGTCACCCCTGGAGAGCAGCCCTTCGATGAGCGACGGCTCACCGTCGTGGTAGCGGTAGCCGATGGCCCGGCCCAGCGAACGGTCCGCGTTGATGGCCTGCTTGAGGATCTTGAGCCGGTGGTCGATGACCTCCGGACGGTCCATCGCGGCCCACTGGAACGGGGTGTGCGGCTTCGGCACGAACCCGCCGATGGAGACCGTGCAGCGGATGTCCTTGGAGCCGGTCGCGGCCCGACCGGCCCTGATCACCTCGTGGGCCATCTCGGCGATCTCGAGGACGTCCTCGTCGGTCTCGGTGGGCAGGCCGCACATGAAGTAGAGCTTCACCTGCCGCCACCCGTTGGTGTACGCGGTGACGACCGTACGGATCAGGTCTTCCTTCGACACCATCTTGTTGATGACCTTGCGGATCCGCTCCGACCCGCCCTCCGGGGCGAAGGTCAGGCCGGTACGCCGCCCGTTGCGGGACAGCTCCTGCGCGAGGTCGATGTTGAAGGCGTCCACCCGGGTCGAGGGCAGGGACAGCGAGACGTTCGTGCCCTCGTACTGCTGGGCGAGGCCCGAGCACATGTCGCCGATCTCGGAGTGGTCCGCCGAGGAGAGCGACAGCAGGCCGACCTCGGAGAAGCCGGAGAACTCCAGGCCCTCGCGAACCATCTGCGCGACAGTGGTGATCGACCGTTCGCGCACCGGACGGGTGATCATCCCGGCCTGGCAGAACCGGCAACCCCGGGTGCAGCCCCGGAAGATCTCCACCGCGTACCGCTCGTGCACGGTCTCGGCCAGCGGAACGAGGGGCTTCTTCGGGTACGGCCAGGCGTCCAGGTCCATCGTCGTGCGCTTGTGCACCCGGAACGGCACGTCGGCCCGGTTCGGTACGACCCGCTGGATCCGGCCGTCCGGCAGGTAGTCGACGTCGTAGAAGCGCGGCACGTAGACGCTCTCGGTGCGGGCCAGCCGCAGCAGCAGCTCGTCGCGGCCGCCCGGCGAGCCCTCGGCCTTCCACTCCCGGACGATCGCGGTGATCTCCAGGACCGCCTCCTCGCCGTCGCCGAGCACCGCGGCGTCGATGAAGTCGGCGATCGGCTCCGGGTTGAACGCGGCGTGCCCGCCGGCCACGATCACCGGGTCGGCGTCGGTGCGGTCGGCGGCCAGCATCGGGATGCCGGCCAGGTCGATCGCGGTGAGCATGTTGGTGTAACCCAGCTCGGTGGAGAAGGAGATGCCGAACACGTCGAACCCGCGCACCGCCCGGTGCGCGTCGACGGTGAACTGCGGCACGCCGTGCTTGCGCATCAGCGTCTCCAGGTCCGGCCAGACCGCGTACGTCCGCTCGGCGAGGGTGTCGGGGAGCTCGTTGAGCACCTCGTAGAGGATCTGCACGCCCTGGTTGGGCAGGCCCACCTCGTAGGCGTCGGGATACATCAGCGCCCAACGCACGGTCGCCGCGTCCCAGTCCTTCGTCACCGCACCCAACTCGCCCCCGACGTACTGGATGGGCTTGGAGACCTGGGGTAGCAGCGGCTCGAGCTGGGACCACACGGAGTTGGTCGCGGCCGCGCGCGGCGTCGTGGACGGGGCACTCATGATGCCCAAGGGTACGCGTTCGTCCGGCGGCGATCGCGCGCACGCCCGATCGGCGGTGGTGGCGGCGCGGTACTAACCTCGGATCGGCGCGAGAGGAGATTGCCGCGATGCCGGAGCCCCAGCCGGGAGCACGGCCGGCCGACGGGAGCACCCCGGGCGCGGAGCCGGAGCGGGACCAGGCGGTCGCCGACGAGCCGACCTCCCCACCCGTACCCCCGGACCAGCCGGAACCCTCGGACCAGCCGGAACCCTCGGAACCCCCGGGCCCCTCGGAACCCCCGGGCCCTTCGGACCAGCCGGACCCCCCAGGCCCCTCGGACCAGCCGGAACCTCCGGGCCAGCCGGAACCCTCGGACCAGCCGGCACCCCCGGAGCAGCCGGAGCCCGCCGCGACCGCGGAGGTCCCGGCGCCCAGGTGGAGCGGTTCGGCCCCGGTGCCACCGCCGCTGCCCCGCCGACCCGTCTGGGGCGAGTCGGCCGAGCCGACCCCTCCCCCGCCGGTGGCCGTCGGGCCGCCGGAGCACCAGACCCCGGTCGACCCGTGGGCCGGCGTGGACACCGGCGGCTGGGACCTGCCCTCCGCCGAACTGCCCCCGCTGCCGCCCACGCTGTCGTATCCGCCGCCGCCGGACACCCGGCAGTGGTCCGGGCCGCCCGCTCCTCCGGCCCCGCCGCGGGACACCCGGCAGTGGTCCGGGCCGCCCGCTTCCCCGGCCGGGCCGCACCCGGTGCCGCCGCCGGCTGCCCCGAGCGCACCGCGGGCCATCGGACCCGTGGTGCCGGCCCGGCCGATGTCGCCACCCGCGCCGCCGAAGGTGCCGAAGCAGCGCCGGGGTCGGCGGTCCACCGCGCCACCGCCGTCGCCGCCGCCCGGCTGGCAGGCCCCCAAGGGGTACGTGCCGGTACCGGTCCGCCGACGACGCCGCTGGCCGTGGCTGCTGCTGCTCAGCCTGGCCTGCTGCTGTGGCTGCCCCGCCTACTACGGGTTCCCGATCTCGGCCCAGTACCCGGCGCGGGCGGCGCTGCCCGTCCAGGTGGACGACCTCAGCCTGCGACAGGACAGCCGCAGCACGGAGACCGCCAAGAAATTGGAGGGCGAGGTACGCAAGGAGCACTGGCTGGCCGAGGACACGTTCGCCGGCGTCTACGCCACGACGAGCGGCAAGCGGGTGACGGTCTTCGGCGGCACCGGCTTCCGGCTGAGCCCGGAGTCGGACGCGGAGGCCGAGATCAGCCGGCTCACCGAGCGGTACGCGTTGGATGCCCCGGAGAGCGTCGACACCGGTGTGCGGGGCAGGCACGAACGGTGCGCGGTGGGTAGCGCCGACGGCAGTGCCGTGGTGGTCTGCACGTCGGTCGACCACGGCAGCATCGCCACCGGCGTGTTCACCCGACTCTCCGTCGCCGACAGTGCCGAACTGCTGGGCACCCTGCGCGCCCAGATCGTCCAACCCGAGCGGGGCTGAGCCGCACCCCGGCCGGTCGGGGTGCGGTGATCCGCACCCGGGGCGCTCGGCCCGCGTGACACGGCCGCCAGCGGCAGCAGTCGTGACGCAGCGTCATGCCAGGCCGAGGCCACGAGGCAAAAGGAGGTATACCTCTGAGTCATAAATATGACTCAGAGGTATACCTCCTTCGAGACCGGGTGCCGCCCGGCCGGGCGGCCGGAAGGCGGGCGGCCGGGCCGCCGCGAGGCCGGGCCGCCAGGGGCCGGGCCGCCAGGGGCCGGGCCGCCAGGGGCCGGGCCGCCAGGGGCCGGACCGCCGCCAGGGGCCGGGCCGCCGCGAGGCCGGGAGGCCAGGGGCCGGGCGGCCGGGCGGGGCCATGCAGGGCTGTTTCGACGCCGCTGGCAGATCTGCCAGCAGAGGGCACGCTCCGCAGACCAGGGCTCCGACCCAGGCGCACTGGCGCAAGCCGACCGACGGGCAGGGTGCGCCCGGCGGGGTCAGGCGTCGCGGGTCGGGTCCGGGTGGGCGCGCGGCGGGGCGTAGCGGGGCACGTACTCCTGACCGGTGAGCTTCTGGATCTCACTCATCAGCTCGTCGGTCATCTGCCGCAGCGAGGTGCGGTCGTCCGGTCGGCCGGTGAAGTCCAACGGCTTGCCGAATCGAACCGTGATCTTGGCAGTGCCCGGCCGGGGCACCCGGGCACCGATCGGCTGGGCCTTGTCCGTGCCGATCATGCCGACCGGAATGATCGGCACGCCGGCCGAGATCGCCAGCCGGGCCGCGCCGGTCCGCCCCCGGTAGAGCTTGCCGTCCGGCGAGCGGGTGCCCTCCGGGTAGACCACCACCAGGTCACCGCCCTTGAGCGCCGGGATCGCCGCGTCGAACGCGGACAGCGCCGCCCGGCCACCGGCCCGCTCGACCGGGATCGCACCCAGGCCGGTGAGGACGAACTTGGAGATCGCACCCTTCACGCCAGTGCCCTTGAAATATTCCGACTTGGCCCAGAACGCCAGGTGCCGGGGGACGACAGTGCCGAGGAACAACTCGTCGGCCACCGAGAGGTGGTTGCCGGCGAAGACCGCGCCGCCGGTCTCCGGCACGTGTTCCAGCCCCTCCACGGTCGGGCGGAACGCCAACCGCAGCGTGGGCGCCACGGTGAGCTTGCCGATGGTGTAGAGCAGGGGCACTGGTCCTCCGGCAGATCAGGTGCGAACAGGCGGTGTCACGGTAGCGGACGCCTCCACACCTCCCGGACGGAGGTGGTGAGGCGCCCGCACCCTGGCGATGGTCCGTTATACCCGGCGGACGACCACCGTTACCCGCTCACCATCGCCGACCTCGCCAGCAAAGCCCTCCAGGCCCTCGCCAGCGGAGCCGTTCTGAGCATCGACGGCGGAGCCGCCCGGGCCCTCGGCGAAGTCCACTGAGTCGGCCAGCACCTCCGCGGAGACGAAGTCGACGTACGCGGACACCGCCGCGCGTACCTCGTCGGACGCCGACACCGACACCACGATCCGGTCCGAGACGTCCAGGTCGGCGTCCCGGCGGGCCTGCTGCACCACCCGCACCACGTCGCGGGCCAGCCCCTCGGCGGCCAACTCCGGGGTGACATCGGTGTCCAGTACCACCACGCCCTCGCCGCCGGGCAGCGGCGCGGAGTGCTCGGCGTCGGCGGCGACCAGGCGCAACTCGTACTCACCCTCGGCGAGGGTGACGCCGGCGGCCACCGGGGCGCCGTCGACCAGCTCCCACTCGCCCGCCTTGACCGCCTTGATCACCTGCTGCACCTGCTTGCCGACCCGCGGGCCGAGCGCCCGGGGCACCACCGTCAACACCTGCTCGCAGTACGCGGACAGCTCCGCGCTGAACTCCACAGTCTTCACGTTGACCTCGTCGGCGACCAGGTCGGCGAACGGCCGCAACTGCTCCGCGGCCGGCGAGGCCACGGTCAGCTTCGACAACGGCAGCCGCACCCGCAGCGCCTTGGCCTTGCGCAGCGACAGCGCCGCCGAGGCCACCGCCCGCACGTTGTCCATAGCGGCGACCAGGTCGTGGTCGGCCGGGAACTCGCTCGCCTCCGGCCAGTCGGTCAGGTGCACCGAACGCTCCCCGGTCAGGCCACGCCAGATCTCCTCGGCCGTCAGCGGCGCGAGCGGCGCCACCACCCGGCAGAGGGTCTCCAGCACCGTCGACAGGGTGTCGAAGGCGTTGGCGTCACCGGACCAGAACCGGTCCCGGGACCGGCGCACGTACCAGTTGGTCAGCGCGTCCAGGTAGGACCGTACGGTGGCGCAGGCACCGGAGATGTCGTACGCGTCCATCTGCGCGCCGACCGTGGACACCAGCTCGTTCGTCTTCGCCAGCACGTACCGGTCGAGCAGGTGCGTCGAGTCGGTACGTCGCCGCGCCTGGTACCCGTCGGCGTTGGCGTAGAGCGTGAAGAAATACCACACGTTCCACAGCGGCAGCAGCACCTGCCGGACGGCGTCGCGGATGCCCGCCTCGGTGACCGCCATGTCCCCACCGCGCAGCACCGGCGAGGACATCAGCATCCAGCGCATCGCGTCCGAGCCGTACGCGTCGAAGACGTGGTACACGTCCGGGTAGTTGCGCAGGCTCTTGGACATCTTGCGCCCGTCCGAGCCGAGCAGGATGCCGTGGCTCAGGCAGTTGCGGAACGCCGGCCGGTCGAACAGCGCGGTGGCCAGCACGTGCATCGTGTAGAACCAGCCGCGGGTCTGCCCGATGTACTCGACGATGAAGTCACCCGGGTAGTGGTGCTCGAACCAGTCCGCGTTCTCGAACGGGTAGTGCACCTGGGCGAACGGCATCGACCCGGACTCGAACCAGCAGTCCAGTACCTCCGGCACCCGGCGCATCATCGACTGCCCGGTCGGGTCGTCCGGGTTGGGGCGGACCAGGTCGTCCACCGCCGGCCGGTGCAGGTCGGTCAGGCGTACGCCGAAGTCCCGCTCGATGTCGGCCAGCGAACCGTAGACGTCCAGGCGCGGGTAGTTGGGGTCGTCGGACTTCCACGCCGGGATCGGCGAGCCCCAGAACCGGTTCCGGCTGATCGACCAGTCCCGGGCGTTGGCCAGCCACTTGCCGAACGAGCCGTCCTTGATGTGGCCGGGCGTCCAGTTGATCTCCTGGTTCAGCTCGACCATCCGGTCCCGGAACTTCGTCACCGCGACGAACCACGACGACACCGCCTTGTAGACCAGCGGGGTGTCGCAACGCCAGCAGTGCGGGTACGAGTGGGTGTAGGTGTCCTGCTTGAGCACCACCCCCCGGTCCTTCAGCTCCCGGATCACCGGCTTGTTGACGTCGAAGACCTGCTCACCCTGGTACGGCGGGACCAGCGCGGTGAACCGGGTGTGGTCGTCCACCGTGACGATGGTGGGGATGCCGGCGGCGTTGCAGACGTTCTGGTCGTCCTCACCGAAGGCTGGGGCCAGGTGCACGATCCCGGTGCCGTCCTCGGTGGTGACGAACTCCGCGCCGAGCACCTGGTAGGCGTTCTCCCCGGCCTGCTCGACGAGGAAGTCGAACAGCGGCGTGTAGCGGCGTCCGGCCAGGTCCCGGCCGTACACCGTGCCGACCTGCTCGTAGCCCTCCAGCTCCTTGGCGTACGCGGCAAGCCGCGCCGCCCCCACCAGGTAGCGGTCGCCGTCGCGTTCGAGCACCGCGTACTCGATGTCGGGCCCGACGGCGAGCGCCAGGTTCGACGGCAGGGTCCACGGCGTGGTGGTCCAGACGCCCAGCTTGACCGGCCCGCGCACCAGCTCCGGCGCGGACTCGTCGGCGGTCAGCTCGAACCACACCGACAGGGTGGGGTCGTGCCGGTCCCGGTAGACGTCGTCCATCCGGGTCTCGGTGTTCGACAGCGGCGTCTCACAGCGCCAGCAGTACGCCAGCACCCGGAAGCCCTCGTAGATCAGACCCTTGTCGTGCAGGGTCTTGAAGGCCCACATGACGCTTTCCATGTAGTCCAGGTCGAGGGTCTTGTAGTCGTTGGTGAAGTCGACCCAGCGGGCCTGCCGGTTGATGTACCGCTCCCAGTCCTGGGTGAACTCCAGCACCGAGGTACGGCAGGCCTCGTTGAACCGGTCCACGCCCAGGTCGATGATCTCCGCCTTGCTGGTGATGCCGAGCTGCTTCTCGGCCACCACCTCGGCGGGCAGGCCGTGGCAGTCCCAGCCGAAGCGCCGCTCGACGTGCCGGCCGCGCATGGTCTGGTAGCGCGGCACCACGTCCTTGACGTAGCCGGTGAAGAGGTGACCGTAGTGCGGCAGGCCGTTGGCGAACGGCGGGCCGTCGTAGAAGACGTACTCGTTCTTGCCGTCCGTGCCGGCGGGGCGGGCCTCGATGCTGGCCTCGAAGGTCTTGTCGGCCGTCCAGTGCTCCAGCACCCGGCGCTCGACCGCGGGCAGGTCCGGGCTCGCCGGCACACCGGCGGCGGTCGGGTCGTGCAACGGATAGGCCATCGGGGGTCGCTCTCCTCGTGCAGTCACTCAACGTGGGACTGCGAGGACGAACCTTCCGGGGTACGCCTCAAACGACGCTCCCGGGTGGCCCGCGGTACCACCCCGCTTGGCGGTCAGGATCGACCGCCCGCTCATTGTCGGCTGTGACGGGCCGCACCCGTCCGGTTCTACTGGGCCGGTTGCCCGGCTGTTCTTCCGGAGGCTCACCGGTGATGGCCGGGTCATCGCCTTACGGTGCCCAACGATACAAGACCCGCCCCCCAACCCGCCGCCGAGTAGCGGCGAACCGGACCAGCGGCTCATGACCCGCCTGACCAGCCTCGCCGACCCCCGCTGATCATGAGGTTGACGGGTCGGTAGCTCGCCGAACCGCCCGCCAACCTCATGATCAACAAGCTGCGGTCAGGGGGCCGGGAGGGTGGTGCTCCACAGCGAGGCACCGTCGCGGTCGCGCAGGTGGACCGTCAGGGCCTCGGACTCACCGTCGATGGTGACCTCGCCGAAGTGCTGGAAGCCCCCCGCCGGGCCCGTGTTGGCCACCGGCGGCGCGTGCACGAAGGCCGCCTGCGGCCCGAACGTGCCGTCCAACGCGTTCGGGCCGAACGCACCGGCGTGCGCCGGGCCGGAGACGAACTCCCAGAACGGGGTGAAGTCGCCGACCGCCGCGCGGGACGGGTCGTAGTGGTGCGCGGCGGAGTAGTGCACGTCGGCGGTCAGGAAGACCATGCCGGTCACCCCGGCCCGGTGGGTGGCCCGCAGCACCTCGGCGAACTCCAACTCCCGGCCCGCCGGCGCACCCGGGTCGCCCTGCGCGACACCCTCCTGCGCGCCCGGACCGTCCGGCACGACCACGCCGATCGGCAGGTCGTTGGCGATCACCTTCCAGGTCGCCGTGGAGCGCTTCAGCTCGCGGATCAGCCACTCCCGCTGCTGCCGGCCGAGCAGACCACGCTTCGGGTCGGCGTACGTGTTGCCGTCGTTCGGGTCCTTGTGGGTACGCATGTCGAGCACGAACACGTCCAGCGACGGCCCGTACGACAGCCGCCGGTACATCGGCCCGTCGACCGGCACCGGTAGCCACTCGTTGAACGCCTGGCGGGCCCGGGCGGCGAGTACGTCGACCCGCCGCTCGGTGTAGCGCGGGTCGTCCAGGATCTCGCCCGGGTACCAGTTGTTCAGGACCTCGTGGTCGTCCCACTGGTTGATCTGCGGCACCGCCGCGGCGAACTCCCGCAGATGCTCGTCGAGCAGGTTGTACGCGAACTGCCCCCGGTACTCGGTCAGCGTCTCGGCGACCTTGCTCTTCTCCGGGGTGACCAGGTTGCGCCAGATCCGCCCGTCGGGCAGCGTCACCGACTCGACCAGCGGACCGTCGGCGTACACCGTGTCGCCGCTGCACAGGAAGAAGTCCGGCCGGGTCTGCCGCATCGCCCGGAAGATCGACATACCGCCGAAGTTCGGATCGATCCCCCAGCCCTGCCCGACCACGTCGCCGGTCCAGACGAACTTCACGTCGCGCCGCCGGTGCCGCCCCGGCGCGGTGGTCAGCGTCCCGGTCAGCGGCTCGCTGACCACCCCGTGCCGATCCAGGCTCTCCACCCGCACCCGGTAGTGCAGGCGCTCGGCGTCCGGCAGGCCCCGCAGCCGAACCTTCCCGGTGAAATCGCCGTTCGGGCTGAGCACCGGGCCGCGCAGTTTGCGCGCCCCCCGGAAGTCCGGCCGACGGCTCACCTCGACCAGCATCCGGCCCGGCCGGTCGGCCCGCGTCCAGACCAGTGCCGAGTCCGCGGTCACGTCGCCGCTCTGCACGCCGTGGGTGAGCACCGGGCGCGCCGCCGGGCGCCAGGCCGGGGCGGCGTTCGCGCCGGCACCGCCCAGCAGGGCGCCGCCGGCGGCTCCGGCACCGACCACCAGGCCGGCCCGCAGCAGGGTACGTCGATCAAGCTCGGTCATGCTTCCTCCCGATCATGGGTTGACCCCGTGGGTCTATCGGGCGGAGGTGACCGTGAGCGGCGGCCCGGGTGACGCGAACGCGAACGCCGATCGTCAATCGGTCGGTCGGCGCGCCGCCCGCCCCGGCCACCTCGGCGACATGAGCGGGATCACAGCCGGTGTTGTCACGACGCGGCCCGGCCCACCCGTCGTATCGGCGTCGGACCGATCAGGAGGTAGTCGTGCAACGGATGAACCCGGCCGAGGTCGCACCGCAGGCGTACAAGGCCGTCATGGGGTTGGAGAAGTACGTTCAGACGAACGTGGACCACACCGTGCTGGAACTGGTGAAGCTGCGGGCATCGATGATCAACGGGTGCGCGTACTGCGTGGACATGCACAGCCGGGACGCACTCGCCGGCGGCGAGTCGAGCCGGCGGCTGTTCGCGGTCGCCACCTGGCGGGAGGCGCCCTTCTTCGACGAGCGCGAGCGGGCCGCGCTGGCCCTCACCGACGCGGTCACCCGGCTCGGCGAGCACGGGGTGCCGGACGAGGTGTGGAATGACGCCGCGAAGGTCTGGTCGGAGAAGGAACTGGCCGACCTCGTCATGGCGATTGCCACAATCAACGTGTGGAATCGGATCGGGGTGACGATGCGGCTGGAGCCTCCGGCCCAGGCGTGACCACCGACGCGGCAGCGGAAGCGGCCGGTGCGCTCGAGGCGCACCGGCCGATGCTGCTTGGGCTCGCGTACCGCCTGCTCGGCAGCCGGCACGACGCGGAGGACGTGCTCCAGGAGGCGTACCTGCGCTGGCTGGGTGTGGACCGGGTCCGGGTCGAGGAGCCGCGCCGGTACCTGTCCAGGGTGGTCACCCGGTTGGCCCTGGACCGGCTGCGCGCCCGGCAGGCGGCCCGCGAGACGTACGTCGGGACGTGGCTGCCCGAGCCGGTGTCGACCGCGCCCTCGCCGTTCGGGCCGCTGGACCGGGTGGAGCTACGCGACTCGCTCTCCACCGCGTTGCTGCACGTCCTGGAGCGGCTCACCCCGCCGGAGCGGGCGGTGTACGTCCTGCACACGGCCTTCGACCTGCCGTACGCGGAGATCGCCGAGATCCTGGACCGGTCCGTCGCCGACTGTCGGCAGCTGTACCACCGGGCGACCGCGCGGGTACGGCAGGAGCAGCGTCGGTTCACCGCCAGCCGCCCGGAGCGGGAGCGGCTGCTGGACGCGTTCCTCGCCGCCGCCCGCGACGGTGACCTGGCGAGGCTCACCGACCTGGTGGCCGCCGACGCCACCGCGTGGAACGACGGCGGCGGTCGGGTGCGAGCCGCCCTCAACCCGGTCACCGGCGCGGACCGGATCGCCCGGTTCTACGCCGGGGTCTACGGCCCGCGTCACCGAGTGGCGATGGATCCGGTCGAGCTCAACGGGGAACCGGCGATGCTGATCACCCGCGCGGACGGCAGTCGGTACACGCTGACCATCGCCGCGGCCGACGGACGGATCACCGGGATCTACGTCGTCGGCAACCCGGCGAAGGTGCCGGCGATCGGCTGAACCCGGACCTCGCCGGTCGGCCCCGAGCCGGTGGGCGTCAGCCCAGCTCGGGGAACCAGAGCGCGATCTCGCGCTTGGCGCTGTCCGTCGAGTCGGAGGCGTGCACCAGGTTCTCCCGGTTGGACAGCGACAGGTCACCCCGGATGGTGCCGGCGGCGGCCTTGCGTCCGTCGGTGGCGCCGACCAGCCCGCGGACCACGTCGATGACCTGGTCGCCGGAGAGCACCAGGGCGACCAGCGGGCCGCCGGTCATGAAGTCCTTCAGCGGCGGGTAGAACGCCTTGTCGACGTGCTCGGCGTAGTGCTCGTCGGCGAGCGCGGCATCCATCGTCCGGTGCACCATCGCGTCGATCCGCAGCCCCTTGCGCTCGAAGCGGGAGAGGACCTCGCCGACCAGGCCGCGGCGAACCGCGTCGGGCTTGATCAGAACGAGGCTGCGCTCATCCGGGCTGTTGCTGGACACGCTGGGTTCCTCCTGTACGCGGTGAACGCTCGGGATCGGTACGGTCAGCCTAGCGACCCGGTCCCGGCGCCGGCGCGGCGGCCGGTCTTTCCCCCGGTGGCCGATCCGGCCTAGCCTGGTCCTGACCCCGGGAGGTCCACTGTGGCGAATGGCGGGAACCGACCCATCGCGCCGGTACGCAAGCTGATCGGCGCGGTGCTGGGCACCGTGGCCACGTTCGTCGTCCTGTTCGGGCTCGGCATGACGAGTTGGGCCATCGTGGCTCTCGGCGTCGCCCTGCTGGTGCTGGCGATCGCGCTGGCGACCGTACGCGGCGGCGGACGCACGTGGGTCGTCGGCGTCGGGCACGTGCACAGCGCCTCCGAACCACCCACCCAGTACGCGTTCGGCCGCTGCGAACTGCAACTGGTGATTGACGCCCCTGGTCTGCCGCCCCGGTCCAAGAAGATCATTGAGCCGAGGGTGCCGGTCTCCAAGTGGCCGTCGCTGGGCCAGACGCTGCCGATCCGGGTCGCGCTGGACGACCAGCGGCACGTCAAGGTCCTCTGGGACGAGGTGCCGACCCATGCCGAGACCGCCGCTGCCGTCGCCGATCTTCCGCCGGAGTTCGCCGACGCGGAGGCGATGGACGAGCTGTTGATCCAGCAGGACGCGCCGCCGTGGGCCGACCGCGCGCCCGACGACGACTTCCGCGACCCGGTCGGTGACCCGTTCCGGGACCCGGTCGGTGACCCTTTCCGCGACCCGCTCGGTGACCCGCTGCGCACCGACCCTTCGCGCGACGACCTCCGGCACGACGACCCGGGCGTCATGCCCGAGGAGCGCGAGCCCGTGGTGATGCACCAGAGCCCGGGTGGTCCGGTGGTGTTGGAGGGCGTCGTCGTCGAGCCGCAGACCGGTGGGCTGCCCCGGCGGGCGACCACTCCGGCACCGCGCCCGCCCGCCGAGGAGCGCTTCGACGAGCCCACCGCCGACCGGTTCGACGCTTCGGAGGAGAGCGGCACGACCGCCCCACCCGCCGAGGACCCCGTCGACCCGCCCAGCGCGCAGCGCTTCGACCCGCCGCCCGCGCAGCGGTCCGGCCCGGGCGCGGCCGACCCGCTGGACCCACTCGATCTTCCGCTGGACGATCCCTCCCCGGCCGGGGACGCACGCGCGACCGTGACCGACGAGGAACTGGACCAGGCGATCTTCGGGTTCGACGCCGGCTCGGCCGCGGACCCGGCCGCGCCGATCAGCGGGGTGGGCCTCACCCTGCTGGTCACCGACCTGCCCCGGTCGCTCGATTTCTACCGCGACGTGCTCGGCTTCAGCGAGGTCGACCAGGGTGCCCACAACGCCGTCCTGGCCTCCGGGACGACCCGGATCGTCCTGCGCGAGGTGACCGGGGCGGCGCCCATCAGCCGCAGACTCGTGCACGTCAACCTTGAGGTGAGCGACATCGAGGCGGCGTACGAGCGGTTGCGCGAGTCGGGCGTCCGCTTCACGTACGCGCCCCGGGTGGTCAACCGGGGCACCAAGCTGGAGGTGTGGGCGGCGGCGTTCCGCGACCCGGATGGCCACGGCGTCGCGCTCACCCAGTGGCGCGAACGCGCCGACGCCTGACCCGGCCCGCCTTCGGACGGCGCCGGCCGGGTCCGGCGTCAGCCGAGAATGACGCGGCGAACGTGCAACGCGTACGCCCAGACCAGGGCGAAGATGATGCCCAGCCCGAGCAGCGACCAGTGCAGCAGACCGCCCAGCAACAGCAGGCCCTGGAGCACGGTGCCGGCGTTCCAGGCCCACGGGCGACGCATCATGCCGGCGAGCACCACGGCGGCCACCGCCAGTGCCACCACCGCACCGATCGCGGCGCCGCCGAGGTCACCGCCGACCACCCGGATCGGCTGGATCGCCAGCAACAACACCAGCGCCTCCAGGCTGAGCGTGCCAGCGCCGAGACCGCGTACCGCCCGCTCCGGGTTGCGCAACCCGGAGCGTCGCGGCTGCCCGGCCGTGGGCTCCTCCCCCACCGGCTGCTCGGCCGGCGGACCGGTCGGGTCCTCGGTGGGGTGCGGGTCCCGCTCCGGGCTGGTCATCGCTTCAGCAGCCGGCGCGCGTCGGCGACCGTCACCACGGACCCCGTGACCAGCACCCCGACCCCGCTCAGCTCACCGGGGACGTCCTCCTCGGCCATCGCCACCGCCAGCTCGATCGCATCCGGCATCTCCTCGGCCGAGGCCACCCGCTCCTCGCCGAAGATCTCTGCGGCCAGCGCGGCGAGTTCCTCCGTCGGCATCGCCCGTGGCGAGCTGTTGCGGGTGACCACCACCTGGTCGACCACCGGCTCCAGCAACTCCAGCAGCGCTTCCGCGTCCTTGTCGGCCAGTACGCCGATCACGGCCACCAGCTTGCTGAACGCGAACTCCTCCTGGAGCGCGGTGACGGTGGCCTTCATGCCGTGCGGGTTGTGCGCACCGTCCAGCAGGATCGTCGGGGCGTTACGGACCCGCTCCAGCCGACCCGGGGAGCTGGTCGAGGCGAAGCCCTCCCGGACCGCCTCGATGTCCAGCTGACGTCGAGCCCCAGCGCCCAGGAACGCCTCCACGGCTGCGAGCGCCATGGCCGCGTTCTGGGCCTGGTGGGCACCGTGCAGCGGAATGAACACGTCGTCGTACACGCCACCCAGCCCTTGGAGGGTGAGCACCTGACCGCCGACCGCGACCGCCCGACCCAGCACGCCGAACTCGCCGCCCTCCCGAGCGAGCGTGGCCCCGACCTCGGCGCAGCGTTCGAGGAGGGGGCCAGCGGCCTCCTCCTCCTGGGCCGCCGAGATCACGGTGGCCCCCGGGTGGATGATGCCGGCCTTGGCCAGCGCGATGTCCTGGAGCGTGTCACCGAGCCACTCCGTGTGGTCCAGGCCGATCGGGGTGATGACGCAGACCCCCGCCTGGAGGACGTTCGTGGCGTCCTCGGCGCCACCGAGGCCGACCTCGACCACCGCGATGTCGACCGGCGCGTCGGCGAACGTGGCGAACGCCAACGCGGTGGTCATGTCGAAGTACGTCAGCGGCTCGTCGGAGCGCGCGTCGACCAGCTCGGCCAGTGGCTTGATCTCCCGGTACACCGACGCGAACCGTTCCTCGCTGACCGGCTCCCCGTCCAGGCTGATCCGCTCCCGGACGGTCTCCAGGTGCGGGCTGGTGTACCGCCCGGTGTGCAGCCCGTGCGCCCGCAACAGTGAGTCGATCATCCGCGCGGTGGAGGTCTTGCCGTTGGTGCCGGTCAGGTGGATCGCCGGGTACGCCCGCTGCGGGCTGCCGAGCAGGTCGAGCAGCGACTCGATCCGGTCCAGCTCGAAGACCATGCGGGTGAAGCCACGGGCGTTCAGCTCGGCCTCGACGGCGGCGAATTCGTTACGGTCGGTCACGAGGGCAGTGTCTCCAGAGCAGCGTCGATCCGGACCAGGTCGGCCTCGGCGGTGGCGAGCCGGTCGCGGATCTTCGCGACCACCGGCTCGGGGGCCTTGCCGATGAAGGCAGGGTTGTCGAGCTTCGCCCGGGCCTGCGCGACCTCCTTCTCGGCTGCCGCGCGGTCCTTCGTCAGCCGGGCCCGCTCGGCGGCCACGTCGATCGACCCCCGGGTGTCCAACGCGACGCCGACCGCGCCGGGCATGGCCAACGTGGCGCTGGCCTGGAAGTCGTCACCGGCCGGATCCAACCGGACCAGCGAACGGATCAGCGGCTCATGGGCAGCGATACCCGCGCCGGACAGCCCGTCCAGGCGGGCAGCCACCCGCTGCGTGGGGCGCAGTCCCTGGTCGGAACGGAACCGGCGGATCTCGGTGACCACCCGCTGCACGGCGACCAGCTCGGCCTCGGCGGCGTCGTCGACCAGCGACCGGTCGGCCACCGGCCAGGCGGCGGCCTGCACCGTCTCGCCGCCGGTCAGCGCGAGCCACAGCTCCTCGGTGACGAACGGGATGACCGGGTGCAGCAGCCGCAGCAACTGGTCGAGCACATGCCCGAGCACCCGGCGGCTGGCCTCCGCGCGCTCACCGCCCTCGGCGAGCACCGGCTTGCTCAGCTCGACGTACCAGTCACAGACGTCGTCCCAGGCGAAGTGGTACAGCAGGTCGCACACCTTGGCGAACTCGTACGCCTCGAACTGCTCGTCGACCTCGGCGGTGACGTGCGCCAACCGGGACAGGATCCAGCGGTCGACGGTGGAGAGCTGCTCGGTGGGGGGCAGGTCGCCCGTGGTGTGCGCGCCGTTCATCAGGGCGAACCGGGTGGCATTCCAGAGCTTGTTGCAGAAGTTGCGGGAGCCCTGGCACCACTCCTCGCTGACCGGGACGTCCTGGCCGGGGTTCGCGCCCCGCGCCAGGGTGAACCGGGTGGCGTCGGCGCCGTACCGGTCGATCCAGTCCAGCGGGTCGACCACGTTGCCGAACGACTTCGACATCTTCTTGCCGAACTGGTCGCGGACCATGCCGTGCAACGCCACCACGTCGAAGGGCGGCCGGCCGTCCATCGCGTAGAGGCCGAACATCATCATCCGGGCGACCCAGAAGAACAGGATGTCGTACCCGGTGACCAGCACACTGGTCGGGTAGAACTTCGCCAGGTCCGGGGTCTGCTCGGGCCAACCCAGGGTGGAGAACGGCCACAGACCGCTGGAGAACCAGGTGTCCAGGACGTCCTCGTCCTGGTGCCAGCCCTCGCCGGTCGGCGGCGCCTCGTCGGGGCCGACGCAGACGATCTCACCGGCCGGGCCGTACCAGACCGGGATGCGGTGCCCCCACCAGAGCTGGCGGGAGATGCACCAGTCGTGCATGTTGTCGACCCAGGCGAAGTAGCGCTTGGCCAGCTCGGCCGGCTCGATGCGGACCCGACCATCGCGCACCGCGTCACCCGCGGCCTGGGCCAGCGGGGCGGTGTTGACGAACCACTGCAGCGACAGCCGCGGCTCGACGGTGGTCTTGCACCGCGAGCAGTGCCCGACCGCGTGCACGTACGGGCGCTTCTCGGCGACGATCCGGCCCTGCTCCCGCAGCGCCGCCACGATCGCCGGTCGTGCCTCGAACCGGTCCAACCCCTCGAACGGGCCGGGCACGGTGATCACACCGCGCTCGTCCATCACGGTCAGCGCGGGCAGGTCGTGCCGCTGGCCGATCTCGAAGTCGTTCGGGTCGTGCGCCGGCGTCACCTTGACCATGCCGGTGCCGAAGGACGGGTCGACGTGCGCGTCGGCGACGATCGGGATCCGGCGGCCGGTCAACGGCAGCTCGACCTCGGTGCCGATCAGGTGCTGGTAGCGCTCGTCGTCGGGGTGCACCGCCACGGCGGTGTCGCCGAGCATCGTCTCGGCCCGGGTGGTGGCCACCACGACCTCGTCGCTGTAGCGGATCGAGATCAACTCGCCGTCGTCGTCGGTGTGCTCGACCTCGATGTCGGAGAGCGCCGTGAGGCAGCGCGGACACCAGTTGATGATCCGGTTGGCCCGGTAGATCAGGCCGTCGTCGAAGAGCTTCTTGAAGATCGTCTGGACGGCGCGGGTCAGCCCCTCGTCCATGGTGAAGCGCTCGCGGTCCCAGTCGACGGAGTCGCCGAGGCGGCGCATCTGGCCGAGGATGGCACCACCGGACTCGGCCTTCCACTGCCAGACCCGCTCGACGAACTTCTCCCGGCCGAGATCGTGCCGGGAGAGCCCCTCGGCGGCGAGCTGACGCTCGACCAGGTTCTGGGTGGCGATGCCGGCGTGGTCCATGCCGGGCAGCCACAGCGCCTCGAAGCCCTGCATCCGCTTACGCCGGGTCAACGCGTCCATCAGCGTGTGCTCGAACGCGTGGCCCATGTGCAGCGAGCCGGTGACGTTCGGCGGCGGGATGACGATGGTGAAGGGGGGCTTGTCGCTGTCGGCGGAGGCCCGGAAGTGTCCGCCGGCTACCCACTGCTCGTACCGTCGCTGCTCTACCTCACCGGGCTGGTACTGGCCGGCAAGGGTCGGGGCGTCGGGGCGTCGGGCATCCAGTCTCTCGGTCACCGGACAAGTCTACGGAGGGCTTCCGCAGACCTGACGTGCGCCACCTGCCGTTCGCGTACGGTGTCGGCTATGTCCGACGCACATCTCACCGAGCGGTCGCGCGACGGCGGCCGCGAGCCGGTCGAGCTGACCGAAGAGCCGATCCAGCTGAGCACCCGGGACTCCGGAGGCGACCCCGACGAGCGGTCCAGCGGCTGGTCACGCCGCCGCAAGATCGGCTGGACGGTCGCACTGGTGGTCGGTCTCGCCGGCGCGGGCGTGCTTGGTGTCGGCGGGTGGCGGGTGGCGCAGCAGAAGGACACCCAACTGGCCTCACCCGATCGGGTGGCGGGTCTGACCCGCGACGACAGCGAGCGGGCGAAGAGCACTGCCGACTATCTGCGCAGCGGCCTGGCGGCGAACATCGAACTGGACCGCAGTTTCGGCACGGTCTACCGCGACCCCGCCGACGACAAGCGCTCAGTGCTCATCTTCGGGGGCACCACCCTGCTCTGGCAGCCGGAACGGGACCTGGACAGCCTCTTCCGCCTGATGTCGGACGAGACCGGTGCGGTGAACGGTCTGCGGGAGCTGCCCGCGGGTGATCTCGGCGGGGTGTTGAAGTGTGGCAGCACCAGCGGCGAGGGCGGGGACTTCGCGGTGTGCGGCTGGGCCGACCACGGCAGCGTCGTCATGGCGATGTTCCCGGGCCGGTCGGTCAGCGACGCCGGCGGCCTGCTGCGCAACCTCCGCGGCGGGATGCAGACCCGAGGCTGACCGACCCCGCCGGCCCGCCGGCCGCTCCGCCGACCGCAAGACCGCAGCATCCTGGATGTAGTGGTATCCGCCCGCCGTGAGGCCACTACATCCAGGAACGAGCGTGACCTTGCCAGCTCCGGGCGCCCTGAGCCCCTCTTCCCGTCCTCACCGGGTCACCGGGTAGCCCGGGGTAATCAGGAACCCGGGTCGATCAACCCGGGCGGTGATACGCGGGAAAAGGGGAGACGCAGAAAAGGCCACCCCCCATTGGGGGTGGCCTTTTCTGGAAGATTGTCCGGCGGCGTCCTACTCTCCCACACCCTCACGAGTGCAGTACCAT
>NZ_JBEORJ010000025.1:0-32289 GCF_040302185.1 Micromonospora sp. NPDC127501
CAACTCGATGCGGTAGCGGACCAGCCGACCCTGCTCGTCGACTGTCGCGGTGAACGGCACCGCCCCGGCCCGGTCACCGAGCACGCCGCCGACCGCGGTACCCGCACGGGTACCGCGCTCGACGCGTTCCAGGCCCACACGAAAGTAGTGGAACGGATCGTTCCGGTCTGCTAGGCTGGGTTCATCAAACGGAGCGGAATATTCCGCTCCGAAGGCGAGCGGGGAAGCTCGCTGGAAGCCGGCAGAGAGGGCAGGACGATGAGCGAGATGGCAGCGGGTCAGTGGCGGACCGTGCTCGAAGAGGCTCACCAGGCGCTTCGGACGGCAGCCGACGGGGTTCCGGCCGACGCCTGGGAGCGGCCCACCCCGTGCGAGCGGTGGAACGTCACCCAGGTGCTTCAGCACGCGGTCGGCGACCAGCTCGCCTTCGCGGCGGCGATCGACGGCGGGCCGGGGCCGACGGAGGACCCGTTCGCGCCCTCCGGACGGGTCGACGGCGACAAGCTCGCCGGCCTGCGCGCCGCCCTCGACGCGTCCGCCCGCGCCTGGAAGGGTGTCGCCGACGATGCCCCGGAGGTGCCCACGCCGCTGCCCCAGGGCAAGCTGCCAGCCGAGATCGGAGCCGTAGCGTGCGCCCTGGACGCGGCAGTGCACGCCTGGGACATCGCGGTGGCCACCGGCCAACCGTCCCCACTCGACGCCGAACTGGCCCGCCCCCTGCTGGTGGTGGCCCGGCAGATCGTCGAGCCGCTGCGGGCCTACGGCGCGTACGCCCCGGCGATCGACCCCGCTCCAGAGGCCGACGAGGTCGCCGCCCTGCTCTCCTATCTCGGTCGCGACCCCCGGTGACCGCCTGAAGCTCGGCTCTGGCCGGTCGGCCGACCCCCGAACAACCCAAGATCGCGCTCGATCATTGATGTAGTGGCCTCGGTGCGTCGCCGAGACCACTACATCCTGCTTCGAGCACGATCTTGGCGCGGGGCGCGGGGCGCGGGGCGCGGGGCGCGGGGCGCGGGGCGCGGGGCGCGGGGCGCGGGGCGCGGGGCGCGGGGCGCGGGGAAAATCGGTGGCGAGGGTGCGGGTCCGGCGCGGAGGATGCGCCTGTGATTGAGGCGTACCCGAAGCAGGTTCCTGTCCGCGCGGCGACTGCCGTGCGTCGACAGCGGCCGCTCCGGGGACGAACCTCGACCCGCCGCCGACGTCCATGACCGGGGCGTTCCTCGCCGGTCTGGTGGCCGGCTACGGCGTCGCCATTCCGGTCGGCGCGATCGCGATTCTCATTCTGGGGCTCACCGCCCGTACCTCGTTTCGGGTGGGCGCGGCCGCAGCGCTCGCGGTGGCGACGGCCGACGGGCTCTACGCGGTGGTGGCCGTGCTCGGTGGCGCCGGCCTGGCCGGAATCATCGCGCCGGTCGCCGGGCCACTGCGGGTGGTCGCCGCCGTGGTTCTGCTGGGTCTCGCCGGGCACGGCCTGTGGCGGACGTGGTCCGCGCACCGCTCGCAGCGGCCGCCGACGGCACGCGACGGTGGGGGCATGAGCACTCCCGGGCGGGCCTACGCGGCGCTGCTCGGGTTGACCCTGCTGAACCCGATGACGGTGCTCTACTTCACCGCGCTGGTGCTCGGCCGCCGGGACACGGCCGACTCGGGCGTGGTCCCGGTGGTGCTCTTCGTGGCCGGGGTGTTCCTGGCGTCGGCGAGTTGGCAACTGGTCATCGCCGGCGGTGGCACGGTGGTCGGCCGGGCGCTGACCGGGCGGCGTGGCCGGCTGATCACCGGCCTGGTCTCCAGCGCGCTGATCGCCGCGCTGGCGGTGGCCGCGCTACTGCCAGGCTGAACGGTCACGGCAGCCATCCGGCGGCTGACCCACCCGGCCCGGCGCCCGACCGCGCCCGGTCGCGGTGTCGGCTGGTGTTCCGGGCCGGGTCCGGGGCCGCCCGGGGGCCCGGGTGGGTTCGCTGTGCCGTACGGTCGGGCGATGACCAGTCGACCCGCAGCCGGCGGAGGCCGGTGGGTCGAGGTCGACCCGGCCCGCGTCGGCCGCTGGGTCGAGGGCTTCGCCGACCGGCACGGTCCGCCCACCACCAGCGCCCAGGAGTACGGCCTACTGCTCGCCGCCCCGGACGGGGCAACCGCTGAGCTGTACGCCCCACCGGGTGCGCCGGCCGGCGTGGATGTGGCCGGGTTCGTGGCCGCCGCCGTCATGCCCCGCCGGATCGGCCTGCTGCTGGCCCGCAAGGGCGCTGTGGCGCTCGGGGTGGCCGAGGGCGCCGACCTCGTCGTCTCCAAGGTGGACACCCGGTACGTGCAGGGGCGCACCGCTGCGGGGGGATGGTCGCAGCACCGGTTCGCCCGCCGGCGCGACAACCAGGCGAAGGCTGCGCTGGGCGACGCGGCGGACCTGGCCGTACGGCTGCTGTTGCCGGAGGCGGCGACACTCGCCTCGCTGGTCTGCGGCGGTGACCGGCGGGCGGTGGACGGGGTGCTGGCCGACCGGCGGTTGGCCCCGCTCGTGCCGTTGCGGGCGGAGCGGCTGCTCGACGTGCCGGAGCCCCGGCACGCGGTGCTGGTCGCGGCGGTGGGTGCGGCCCGGGCGGTACGGATCCTGGTGCGCGACCCCGACTGACCCGGCCTTCACCGGCGGCGTCGGCGGGGAGACGATCGCCACGCAAAACGGGGTTCGCGGCGTGCTGCCCGGCTGGCCGCCCGAGGATGGACGCGTGGAGTTTCTGGTTGACATGGTGACGACGGTGCCGCAGGGAACATCGGAGGACGGCGTCGCCGACATGCGCGCGCGAGAGGCGGCGCGTTCGGCCGAGCTGACGGCCCAGGGCAGTCTCCTGCGGCTGTGGCGGCCCCCGCTGGCGCCGGGGGAGTGGCGTACGTGGGGGCTGTTCCAGGCCGCCGACGCCGATGAGCTGGAAGCCGTGCTCGCGTCGATGCCGCTGCGCGCCTGGCGGCGCGAGACCGTGACGCCGTTGACGCCGCACCCGAACGACCCGGGTCAGCCGCCTCGCTGAGCCTGCGAGAGCACGAGGGCTCGACAGTCACGCAACGGGGCACGTCCGTCCAGCAGGGAGATCATCATGTCCGAGGTGCAGATTCTGCGTACCGTCCTCGACCGGTGGAAATCGGCGGTCGACGCCCACGAGCCCGATCGGGTCGCGGCGTGCTTCACCGACGACGCGATCTTTCAGGGGTTGCAGCCGTACACGGTGGGTCCTGCTGGCATCGCCGGGTACTACGCCGGACAGCCGCTCGGCCTGACCGCCGCGTACGACATCCGGGAGATCCGCCGTCTCGCCGATGACGTGGTCCTCGGCTACCTGGAGGTGGAGTTCGGCTTCACCGACCGGCCGGCCCTGACCGTCAACCTCGCCGTGCTCCTGCGGCGGGTCGACGACGACTGGCTCATCGGCCACTACCAGGTCTCGCGGCTCACCTGACCGGTCCCACCCGCGTCGATCATGGAGTTGTGGTGGTGGACAAAGCGCACGACCCCCGTTAACCCGGGCACCACAACCCCATGATCGACCCTGACGGGCGGGTCAGAGCTGGTCGGTGCCGAAGGTGTCGCAGGTCTTCGGGTCGCCGCGGTCGTAGCCCTGGTTGAACCAGCGCTTGCGCTGCTCGGACGTGCCGTGGGTGAACTGGTCGGGGTTGACCCGCCCGCCGGAGCGCTCCTGGATGCTGTCGTCGCCGATCGCCTCGGCGGCGTCGATGGCCTGGCTGATGTCGGCCTCGGTGATCGACGTGAACAGCGGCTGCTGGCCGGTCCTGTCCTTGCTCTCGGTGGCGTGCCTGGCCCAGGCGCCGGCGTAGCAGTCGGCCTGCAACTCCAGCCGCACGGAGGCCGAGCGGGGTCCGCTCTGGTCGCCCTGGCCGGCCTTCGCGTTGGTGCCGAGCAGGTTCTGGACGTGGTGGCCGTACTCGTGGGCGAGCACGTACGGCTGGGCGAACTCGCCCTTCGCCCCGAAGCGGGACGCCAGCTCGTCGTAGAAGCTCAGGTCGATGTACACCTTCCGGTCCGCGGGGCAGTAGAACGGGCCGACACCCGAGTCGGCCTGCCCGCAGCCGGTGTTCACGGCCGCCTGGAAGAAGTTGGTGGTGGTGACCTCGTAGTCGCTTCTGCCCAGTTCGGGGTACGCCTTCTTCCAGTAGTCCTGGATGCTGTTGACGTAGAGCAGGTTGCGGCAGCGTGCGTCGTCGAGACGGTCGGGGTTCGCGGTGGAGCACAACTGCTCCAGGTCGGTGCCGCCGGCCTGCCCGCCCTCGTCGCCGTTGGTCATGGCGTTGAGGCCGAACCCGCCGCCGAGCAGGGCGACGAGGACGGCCACCACGATGCCGATGATGCCGCCGCGGCCCCCGCCGCCGGGGATGGGGATGCCGAAGCCGCCGCCCGACCCGCCGCTACCCCGGCCCAGGTCGTTGGCCTGGGAGGTGTCGAGCTCGGCCCGCTCGTTGAGTTCCATGGGTGACCCCGATCGCCGTATGCCGGTGAGTGTCGTTTGTGTGTCGTTTCGTCCTTCAAGTGCCGGACGGGGTCCGGACAGGCGTTCCGATACCCGATGATCTTGATCGGTAATCCGGGCGGGCCGTCCGGCGGCGCCCGGTACACTTGTCAGGTGCTGCGCTGCGAAGGCTGAACCGCCCCGCGCCGTCGGGCCCCTTGAGCCCGCCGGCCGTTTCGCGTGCCCCGAGTCAGCCTTCCAACCCCGAGAGCGAGCCCGCAAACATGATCACTGCCACCGGCCTGGAACTGCGTGCCGGTTCCCGGATCCTGCTGTCCGACACCACCCTGCGCGTGCAGCCCGGTGATCGGATCGGCCTGGTCGGTCGCAACGGCGCCGGCAAGACCACCACGCTGAAGGTGCTCGCCGGCGAGGGGCAGCCGTACGGCGGCCAGATCGACCAGCGCAGCGCCATCGGCTACCTCCCGCAGGACCCGCGCACGGGTGACCTGGAGGTCACCGGCCGCGACCGGGTGCTCTCCGCCCGCGGCCTGGACGTGCTGATGGCGCAGATGCAGGAGGTCGAGGCCCGCCTCGCCGAGGACGCCAACGACAAGCTGGTCCGTCGGTACGGCGCGCTGGAGGACCAGTTCGCCGCGCTCGGCGGGTACGCGGCCGAGGCTGAGGCCGCGCGGATCTGCGCCAACCTCGGCCTGCCGGACCGGGCGCTCGCGCAGACCATCGGCACTCTCTCCGGTGGTCAGCGTCGTCGCATCGAGCTGGCCCGGATCCTGTTCCGCGACGCGGGCGAGAACGGCGGCGGCATCCTGCTGCTCGACGAGCCCACCAACCACCTCGACGCCGACTCGATCACCTGGTTGCGGGGCTTCCTCGCCAACCACAAGGGCGGCCTGATCGTGATCTCCCACGACGGCGCGCTGCTGGAGTCGGTGGTCAACAAGGTCTGGTTCCTCGACGCCACCCGGTCGGTCATCGACGTGTACAACCTGGGCTGGAAGGCGTACCTGGAGGCGCGCGAGACCGACGAGCGACGCCGCCGCCGGGAGCGGGCCAACGCGGAGAAGAAGGCCGGCGCGCTGATGGCGCAGGCCGACAAGATGCGGGCCAAGGCCACCAAGACCGTGGCCGCGCAGAACATGGCCCGCCGTGCCGAGAAGCTGATCTCCGGCCTGGAGGAGGTGCGGGTCGCCGACCGGGTGGCCAAGGTGCGTTTCCCCAGCCCCGCGCCGTGCGGCAAGACCCCGCTCACAGCGACCGGTCTCTCCAAGTCGTACGGATCGCTGGAGATCTTCACCGACGTCAACGTGGCGGTGGACCGGGGCTCCCGGGTGGCCATCCTCGGGCTGAACGGCGCCGGCAAGACGACCCTGCTGCGGATGCTCGGCGGGCTGCTCAGCCCGGACACCGGCGAGGTGCACGCGGGGCACGGCCTGCGGCTGGGCTACTACGCCCAGGAGCACGAGACGCTGGACGTGGAGCGGACGGTGCTGGAGAACATGCGCGCCGCCGCCGTCGAGCAGTCCGACACCGACCTGCGCAAGATCCTTGGCGCGTTCCTGTTCTCGGGTGACGACGTGAACAAGCCGGCCGGTGTGCTCTCCGGCGGCGAGAAGACCCGGCTGGCCCTGTCCACTCTGGTCTGTTCCGGCGCCAACGTGCTGTTGCTCGACGAGCCGACGAACAACCTCGACCCGGTCAGCCGGGAGCAGGTGCTCGACGCCATCGCCAACTACCCGGGCGCGATCGTCCTGGTCACCCACGACCCGGGTGCGGTGCTGGCGCTCAAGCCGGACCGGGCCATCCTGCTGCCCGACGGCGACGAGGACGCGTGGAGCGACGACCTGCTCGAACTGGTCGAGCTGGCCTGACCGAGGCTGCTCGGCTGGCCCTCAGCCGAGCAGGTCGACCAGTCGGCCGAGCACGCCGGAGCTGACCAGGATCACCAGCCCGATGGCGATGAAGATCGTCGGCACCAGCCAGGCGCCGGCGCGCTCGACCAGCCGGACCACCCTCCAGTGCCCGCCCAGCCACGCCCCGACCACGCACCAGAGCGCGATCAGCAGCACGAAGACCAGCAGGAACATCGCGCTGTCGGCCACACCGAGGGCCCGGAAGACGGGTACGTAGACCGCGACGTTGTCGGCGCCGTTCGCGATCGTCACCCCGGCCACGCCGAGCGCTCCGGTGACGACCGCCGGTGCCTCGTCGTCGCCCGAACTCCGCAGTGCGCGTACGCCGAGCGCGATCGGCAGCAGGCCGAGCAGCCCCGTCCACGGGTCGGGCACCACCAGGAGTCCACCCGCGATCACCGCGCTGGCCAACGCGAGCGCGCCGATGCCGAGGTATTGTCCGGCGACAATGTGCCAGGTGCGGGGTTGGCCGGTGGTGCGGGCCGCGACGAAGAACAGCGTCAGGATGACGATGTCGTCGATGTCGGTGGCGGCGAAGACCACGGCCGCCGCGCCGGCGGTGCTCAACAGGTCGATCACGACCGAAGGCTACGGGCCGCCGGCAGCCGCCAACTCCCGGCGGTGGTACGCCCGGCCGCCACGGCGGGCCGGATCGCCAGGATCACTCTATCGGGAAGCTGACATTGCATAGCGTGTCGGTTGGCGAAGAGTTGATATCTGGCGCATGATCGTTCGAGGCGGTCTAATAGGTGGGACCGTATCCGAACCGCACAGTCTGGGACGTGAGGACACAGCATGGCAGCCACTGGCACAGCCACCAGCACTGAGAAGGGTCGCCGGATCGTCGGAGCCGAGCGTCAGACGCTCGCCAAGGACCTGGTAAAGCGGTACACCTCGGGGGAGAGCATCCGCGCGTTGGCGGCCTCGACGGGCCGTTCCTACGGGTTCATCCACCGAGTGCTCACCGAGTCCGGCGTGCAGCTGCGTCAGCGCGGTGGCGCCCGGCGCCGCAAGAAGGCGTGACCCGCCCCTCAGCGTCGTCCACCAGCGCCGCGCCCCGGGACGTCCGGTGACCGCCGAGGCGACCGGGGTTCGGCTGACTTGCGACGGGCCGGTCGCCACGGTGACGTTGTGCCGGCCCGACGTGCTCAATGCCCAGACGCCCGCGATGTGGCAGGCGATGAGCGACTTCTCCCGCGACCTGCCCGGCGACGTGCGGGTGGTGGTGGTCCGCGGCGAGGGGCGCGCGTTCTCGGCCGGCCTCGATCTCGCGGTGGCGGGCGCCTCCGGCCCGGGGTCCTTCGCTGAGCTGGCCACGCTGCCCGAGCAGGAGTGCGCCGAGCGCATCGCGGAGTTCCAGGCCGGTTTCACCTGGCTGCACCGGCCGGATGTCGTCTCCGTCGCGGCCGTACAGGGCCACGCGATCGGTGCCGGCTTCCAGCTCGCGCTCGCCTGTGACCTGCGAGTGCTGTCCGCGGACGCGAAGTTGTCGATGGCCGAGGTGACCCTCGGCCTGGTGCCCGACCTGGCCGGCACGAAACGCCTCGTCGAGTTGGTCGGATATTCGCGGGCGTTGGAGATCTGTGCGACGGGCCGCCGGCTGGACGCCGCCGAGGCGGACCGGATCGGGCTGGCCACCCTGGTCGTACCCCCGGCCGAGCTGGACGGCGCGGTGCGGGACCTGACCGCCGGCCTGCTCTCCGGGGCCCGCGACGCGGTGGTGGAGATCAAGGCGTTGCTCGCCGGTGCCGGCGGGCGGTCACACGCCGACCAGCAGCGCGCCGAGCGGGAGGCACAGACCCGTCGGCTGCGTGACCTTGCCGGCAGGGGAGAATAGGTAAGGACCGCACGGGAAGATCCGGGTTACGACCGAGGTTGTCACACTCGTCGGGAGAATTGACCTGACGGTGCGGTCCGCCCGGCAACCCGGAGGTGAGCGATGTCCAACCCGATGTCCGGCGGTGGCATGGCCGGGTGGAGCATGCTCCGGTCGATGCGCAACCGCGACGAGGTCTCCACCCACCGTCTCAAGCGCGGGGTGGCCCGCCGCATCGTCGCTTTCGCCCAGCCCTACCGGCGCGACATCGTCGTCTTCCTGGCCACCGTGGTGTTGGCCGCCATCATCGGCGTGGCCACTCCGGTGCTTGCCGGTGATGTGATCAACGCGATCAACCGGGGTGGCACCGAGGCCGGCCGGCTCGTGGTGCGGCTGGCCCTGTTCATCGCCGCGCTGGCCGTCGCCGACGCGCTGCTGTCGCTGGCCCAACGGTGGTATTCCGCCCGCATCGGCGAGGGCATCATCCTCAACCTGCGCACCCGGGTCTACGACCACGTGCAGCGGATGCCGTTGCAGTTCTTCACCCGTACCCAGACCGGTGCGCTGGTCAGCAGGCTCAACAACGACGTGCTCGGTGCCCAGCGGGCGTTCACCTCCACCCTGTCCGGTGTGGTCAGCAACGTCATCCAGCTGGTGCTCACCGCGGCGGTGATGTTCACCCTCTCCTGGCAGATCACCGCGCTCTCACTGGTGCTGCTGCCGATCTTCATCATTCCGGCCCGCCGGGTCGGTCGACGGCTGGCCGACATCACCCGCGAGGCGTACAACCTCGACGCCAAGATGAACGCGACCATGACCGAGCGGTTCGGGGTGGCCGGCGCGCTGCTGGTGAAGCTCTTCGGCCAGCCCGAGATCGAGGCCCGCAGGTTCGCCGACCGGGCCGAGCGGGTCCGCGACATCGGCATCCAGTCCGCGATGTACTCCCGCACGTTCTTCGTGGCGATGCTGCTGGTCGCCTCACTGGCGCAGGCGCTGACCTACGGTCTCGGCGGCTGGCTCGCGGTGACCGGCGGCGTCAGCGCCGGCACCGTGGTGACGCTCGCGCTGCTGCTCACCCGCCTGTACGGGCCGCTCACGGCACTCTCCAACGTGCGGGTGGACGTGATGAGCGCGCTGGTCTCCTTCGACCGGGTCTTCGAGGTGCTCGACCTCAAGCCGGGCATCGTGGAGAAGCCCGACGCGGTGCCGGTGCCCCAGGGCGCCGGCCGGGTCGACTTCCGCGACGTGCGTTTCCGCTACCCGAGCGCCGCCGAGATCTCCCTCGCCTCCCTGGAGGAGGTCGCCACGCTCGACCGGACCGTCAACGAGCCGGTGCTCAAGGGGGTCTCGTTCAGCGTCGAGCCGGGGCAGATGGTCGCGCTGGTCGGCCCGTCCGGGGCGGGCAAGTCGACACTGTCGATGCTCATCTCCCGGATCTACGACGTCAGCGACGGGCAGGTGCTCGTCGGCGGGGTGGACGTGCGCGACGCGACGCTCGCCTCCCTGCGCGACGAGATCGGTGTGGTCACTCAGGATTCGCACCTGTTCCACGAGACGATCGCCGAGAATCTGCGCTACGCCAAGCCGGACGCCACCGACGACGAGATCTGGGCCGCCCTGGCCGGCGCCCAGGTGGCCGATCTGGTCCGGTCGCTGCCCGACGGTCTGGACACCACGGTGGGGGAGCGCGGCTACCGGTTCTCCGGCGGCGAGAAGCAACGCATCGCGATCGCGCGGCTGCTGCTCAAGGCACCGTCGATCGTGATCCTCGACGAGGCGACCGCACACCTGGATTCGGAGAGCGAGGCGGCGGTGCAGCGGGCGCTGTCGGTGGCGCTGGCCGGGCGTACCGCCCTGGTGATCGCGCACCGGCTCTCCACAGTGCGCGACGCGGACCAGATCCTGGTCTTGGACGGTGGGCGGATCGTCGAGCGGGGGCGGCACGAGGAGTTGGTCGCGGTCGGTGGGCTCTATGCCGAGCTGTACCGCACCCAGTTCGCGGTCGCCGACTCGCCCACCCCGTTCGTCGACGCGACCGGTCCCGAGCCGGTGGTCATGCCGCTGGGCACCTACCGCGCCGACGAGGTGCTGCCGCCCGCCGCCGCCAACTGACCGAGTCGATCATCCGTCGGGTGGTCCGGCGGGCCGACGGTCCGGCAGATCGGTTGCCGCCCGCAACTCGGCGAACGCCAGGCCCAGGGTGACCGGGGTGAAGTGCGCGTTCAGGCCGCTCGGGTTGGGCAGCACCCACAGCCGGGCGTCGGCCAGCGATTCCGGCTGCGGCCCGAAGGTGGCCTTGGGCCGCTGAAAACCGATCCGGTACGCGGTCACCCCCACCACGGCCACCCAGCGCGGCCGGTACCGGGCCACCTTGTCGGTCAGGATCGCCGCGCCGTCGAGGAGTTCCTCGGTGCTCAGCTCGTCCGCGCGGGCGCTGGCCCGGGCGGCCATGTTGGTGATGCCGAGCCCGAGCGCGGGCAGCTCGTCCTGTTCACTGGGGTGCAGCAGCCGGGGGGTGAACCCGCCCCGGTGCAGGGCGGGCCAGAACCGGTTGCCGGGTCGAGCGAAGTGCCAGCCCGTCGCCGCCGACCAGAGGCCCGGGTTGATGCCGACGAAGAGCACCGCCAGCCCTGGCGCGAGCACGTCGGGAATCGTCCGGTCCGCAGCCGCCGCCAAGTCCGTCCGGGTCGGCCGGACCGTCCCGGGCGGCGTCACGGCACGGGCGGGTCGGGTTCCGTCGGGGGTCACAGCCCGCGTAGCGCGCCGCCGTCGACCGGCAGGGTGATCCCGGTGAGGTAGCTCGCGGCGGGGGAGAGCACGAACGCGGCCACCCGGCCGAACTCGGCCGGGTCGCCGACGCGGCGCAGCGGGATGCCGGCCTCCGCCTCGGCGCGGGCACGCTCCGGGTCGCCGGTCGCTCCGAACAGCTCCCGGTTGCGATCGGTCATGATCCGGCCGGGCAACAGGCCGACCACCCGGACCCCCCGTGGGCCGTAGTCGTCGGCGATGTCCTTGGCGGCCCCGACCAGGCCGGGCCGCAGACCGTTGGAGATGCCGAGACCGGGCACCGGGCCACGCGCCGAGGTGGAGAGCACCAGCCCGATCGCGCCGCCCTCGGGCAGGGCGTTGGCGACCGTGCGTACGGCCCGGATGGTGCCCAGGAAGACGGTCTCGAAGGAGAGCCGCCACTGCTCGTCGGTGATCGCTGCGGCATTGCCCGGCGGTGGCCCACCGACCGAGATCAGCGCGCCGTCGAGGCGGCCGAAATGCTCCTGCGCGGCGGCGACGAGCTGCTCCGGGGTCTCCGGGTCGGCCAGGTCGGCGGTCAGTCCGACGGCGTGCTCCGGGCCACCCAGCTGCTGTGCGGCGGCGGCCACCGCGTCCGGGTCCCGGGCCGAGAGCACCACCCGCGCACCGTCGGCGACCAGGCACTGCGCGGTCGCGTAACCCAGGCCCCGGGAGGCACCGGTGAGGACGTACACGCGGTCGGTCAGTCCGAGATCCATAACTCCGATCCTGCCGCATCCGGTACTCCGTCGCCAGCACGGGTGGACACCCGTGGGGCAGGGCGCAGCAGGCGTACCCGGCCGGCGATCTGCACCGCGACGGCGCCGCCGGCGCGGCCCACCGCCGGCGCCCGGCGCGCACGCGGCGCCCGAACCCCGTCGTAGCGCAGGCGTGCCTCCCGGACGGCCAACTCCTCGGCGGCCGCCGGGGGGAGCGCCTGCTGCTCGTGCAGCGCCCGGGCCAGGTCCCAACCGTCGCGCAGAGACCCGGCGGTGGGGCGCCGGGCGGCCCAGTCGGCGAAGGTGGTCGACCACCTGGCACCGAGGCCGGCGGCGAGCAGCGGCCAGTGCCGGGCCACCTCGCCGGCCCGCTTGCGCAGGAGGGCCGCGCGGGTGGCGGCCAGCGGTCCCGGCGCGAACCCCGCCGGTGGCTCACCCCCGGCGACCAGCGCCGCGACCAGTTCCGCCTGCCGTTCGGCCAGCCCGGCTCGGGGCGTCGGCGCGGAGCCGCCGTCGGGTGTGCCCGTCATGTCACGGCCGGGAAGCCCGCGGCGGAGGCCAGGGCGTCCAGTTCGGCGCGGAGTTCGGCGGCCGGCGGATAGTGGCCGTCGCGCTCCAGCAGCAGCGCCGGTGGTCGCCGCCGGGCGCAGAGCGCGCCGACCAGCTCCAGCACCGCCGCTGGCACCGGGTCGGTGTGGGTGTCGTGGTAGAAACCGCCGTGCTCCGCGCCGCCGGCCACGTGGACGTACGCGACCCGCTCCAGCGGCAGGCGGTCCAGCAACGCCAGCGAGTCGGCGCCCCGGTTGCGGGCGTTGGCGTGCACGTTGGCCACGTCGAGCAGCAGCAGTGCCCCGGTCCGGTCGAGGATCTCGGTGAGGAAGTCCGCCTCGTCCAGTTCGTCGTCGGGCCAGTCGAGCAACGCGGCGATCGGCTCCAGCGCGATCGGCACCGGGAGCTCGGCCTGTGCCCGGGCCACGTTGGCGCAGACCGCGTCGACGGCTTCCCGGCTGCGTGGCAGCGGCAGCAGGTGGCCGGCCTCCAGGCCGCCGGCCCGGACGAACGCGATGTGCTCGCTGACCAGCGGGGCGTCCAGGCGTTGCGCCACGGCGGCCAGGTGGGCGATCCGGGCGGGGTCGACCGGCTCGGCGCCGCCGAGGGAGAGCCGCACCCCGTGCGGTACGACGGTCACCGCGCGGTCACGTAGCTGCGTCAGACCGGGCGGGAGCGGCCCGGAGGCGGGCACCCCCTCGGCCACCACCTCGACGAAGCGCAGGCCGGGCAACTCGGCCACGAAGCCGGCGATCTCCGGACGCCAGCCGATGCCGACCCCGGTCGGGCCGCTCATCCGCCGCACCCGCCGCCGCCCCCGCATCCGCCGCCTCCACCGCCGCAGGAGCTGCCGCCGTCCCCACCGGAGCTGTCGCCTCCGCCACCGGACGAGCCGTCTGACCCGCCCGTCCAGCCGCCGTTGCCGGAGAGGGCCTGGCGCTGAATCTCGGCCTGTTCGGCGAAACCCGGGTCGAGAGCCCAGAGCGAGGCGGTGCCGTACAGGGCCACGCCCATCGCCGCCCCGGCCGCTCCGTAGGTGGCGTAGGCGGGCGCCGAGGCCGGCGCGAGGTGGGTGTGTTCGCGGCGGACGGAGCGTAGGGCGGCACGGCCGGCCCGGGTGCGGACGGGTGCCCGGCCCAGCAGCAGTGCCGCGCCCAGGAAGGCCGCCAGGGTGAGCAGCAGGTAACCCACCGGGCGACCGCTGAACAGGCCGGAGATCAGCCGGAGCGCGCCGAGGCCCAGCAGGGCCAGCAGGATCTGGTTCCAGAAGCGGGCGCGGGCGCGTTGCGTGTCGTTCGTCAGCAGCCCGCGTTGCTCCAGGCCGTTGCGGATCTGGTCCAGCGCGGTGCGTACGCGCTCGTTCCGCGGCAGGTCCCGGACCCGGGAGTGCTGGTGGGCGGCCCAGTGGATGGCCTGGTCCAGTGGGGTGAGCCCGCTCGGCGGGGCACCGCCGGTGGTCAGCCGACGGTCCGGTCGCACGCCGATCGCGCCGCTGCCGCGCAGCCCGCCCAGCGCCGCGTGCACCGCGAGCTGCGGGCCACCGTTGAGGTACGCGACCTGCTGTGGTCCGAGTGGGTCGAGGGTGGTGTGCGCCGGGGCGGTCAGCAGGCGGATCCGGTAGTACGCCGCGATCGCCACGACCAGGATGGCCGCCGCGACGTAGTACCGGAGGAAGGTCGGGCCGGAGATGCCCCAGGTGTCGCCGGACGCGGCGTGGACGTTCATCGACTGCTCCTGTCACCGGAGGGATCGGCGGCCCCATTGTGGAGCAGCCTCGCCACGGGCGACCGACCGGTGCGCGAGCGGTCAGTGGCGGCGTACCGCCTCCTCGACGAGGTCGAGCACCGGGCCCAGGTCACCGGCCGGTCGACCCATGGCCAGGTGCAGCACCAGGCCGTCGTAGGCCAGCTCCAGGAACTGGGCCAGCACGTCGATCGGTACGTCCTCGCGCAGCACCCCGGCGTCGCGCTGGCGGGCCAGCCGGTCCCGGGTCGCCTCCGCGATCGCGGCGGACCGCTCGGCCCACCGCTTGGCGAACGCCGGGTCGGTGCGCAGCCGCCGGGAGACCTCCAGTTGACTGCCCAGCCAGCCGGTGGTGTCGGGGGAGACGGCGCGGGCGAGCAGATCGCGCATCACCTGCACCAGACCGTTGCGGGCCACCGTCTCGACCATCGCCGCGGCGTCGTCCTCGGCGACGGCGAGGAAGAGCGAGTCCTTGTCGCGGAAGTGGTGGAAGATCGCGCCACGGGACAGGCCGGTGGCCTCCTCGAGGCGGCGTACGGTCGCCCCCTCGTAGCCGAGCCGGGCGAAACACGCCCGGGCCGCGGCGAGGATCTCCTGCCGGCGAGCGTCGAGCTGGTCCTGGCTTACTCTGGGCACACGTCGATCGTTGCAGGTCACCCCGGGGCATGCAAACCGTACGTACGGCTTGGGACGTCGCCGTCTACCATCGCCCGGTGACTCAGCCCCGCACCCTGCCCAGCTCCCCGCTGACAGTGGCCACCGTCCAGGCCACCCCCACGCCGGGCGACGTCGCCGGCAACGCGGCCATGGCCGCCGACCTGGTCCGCCGAGCCGGCGAGCGGGGCGCCCGGGTGGCCGTCCTGCCGGAGCTTTTCCTCTGCGCGTACCACCCGCCGGTTCTCGCCGCCGACCCGGCCGGCACGGATGTCGCGGCCGATCCGGCCGGGATGGTCGCGGATCCCCGGCTCGACCCGCTGCGCACGGCGGCGCGCGAGGCCGGCGTCACCGCGCTGGTCGGCGCGGCCGCCCGGCACCCGGACCGTCGGCGGACCATCGCGGCGCTGGTGGTGGACCGGGCCGGCGACGTGCGGGTCGGGTACGACAAGCAGCAGTTGTGGGGCGACGAGCGGGAGCTGTTCACCCCCGGCGATCGGGGTGCCACGCTGCTCGTCGACGACTGGCGGCTCGGGCTGGGCATCTGCTACGACGGTTGTTTCCCCGAGCACGGCAGGGCCGCCGCTCTCGACGGCGCACACGCCTACCTGTGCCCCAGCGGATACCTGGCCGGCTCCGAGCACCGCCGGGATCTCTACTACGCCGCACGTGCCCTGGACAACACGATGTTCGTGGTCTTCGCCAACGCGGTCGGCGGTGCCGACCCGTGGCGGTTCAACGGCGGTGCGGCCATCTACGACCCCGAGGGGCGGGCGCTGGCTCGTGGGGCAGACGACGGCACGGCGGTGCTCGTGGCGACGCTGGATCCCGCCGTGCTCGCGGCCACCCGGGCGGCCCACTCGATGCTCGTCGATCGGCTGCCGGACCAGGGTGGCGCCCGGCTGTCGACGCCTGGCTGAACCCTTCGTCAGCTCGATACCCGCCGCATCTGTTGGCGGACACGTCGGTCCCGTAGGGTGCCCGAGTGCCACTGCTCCTGCTGGACCTGGACAACACCCTGCTGGATCGGGCCGGGCCGTTCCGCCGCTGGGGTGAGCGCTTCCTGGACAGCATCGGCGCGCCCCCCACCGACATCGACTGGCTGATCTCGATCGACGCCGACGGTCTGACCGACCGCTGGGACCTCGCCGACGCCATCAGGGACCGCTACGAGCTGCGCATCCCCTCGATCGACCTGGTCGAGGAGCTGCACGACGGGGTGGTGGCGCAGACCCGGCTCGACCCGCTGACCGCCTGCGCGCTGCGGATCGCCGACGACGCCGGCTGGGTGCCGGTGGTGGTCTGCAACGGCAGCGTTCGCGTCGAGGACGCCAAGATTCGCCAGACCGGGTTGGACCAGTACGTCGCGGACTGGGTGATCTCCGAGGAGGCCGGGGTCAGCAAACCCAACCCGAGAATCTTCGCGCTCGCCGCCCAGCGGGTCCGGATGCCGCTGCGGGGGGCGTGGGTGATCGGTGACAGCCCGGAGGCGGACATCGGCGGAGCCGCCGCCGTCGGGCTGCCCAGCGTCTGGCTGCACCGGGGGCGCACCTGGTCGGACGTCCGGTTCGCGCCGAGCCGCACCGTGGACGGGTTGATCGCCGCGGTCGCCACCGTCCTCGCCCGCTGAGGGTTTCCGCGCTGGTGGCCGTGCGTCCGAGCGGCGGTTCGGGTGGCGGCCCGGTAATTCGGTTGACCGGCTGACGTTGTCGTACGAGCATTGTCCGCGCATGGTGCATCCCGGGCGAGTGCCCGGTCGAGGAGAGGGGGTCGGTCATGGCCGTCTTTGCAGGTCGCTTCCAGCTGCCTATCTCAGCCTCGACCAAGGGAACCTCACCACAGTGCGCAATCATGACCTTCCGGCGCTCGAGCGCCGCCGCGGCAAGAGCCGCTTCGACGACGACGAACCGCAGTTTCTGAAGCGCGGGCGGCCCACCGAGCCGCTCGCAGACCCGGACAGCGAACCCGACCCGGACACCGGCGAGCGCTGGTCGTCCTGGGACGACGCCGTGCACGGGCCACAGCCGCACCCCGCCTGGCTGGTCACCGAGTTGGCCGCCAAGGACACCGAGCTGGGTGTGTTGAAGACCGGCAAGGAGGCGGACGTCCATCTTGTCCGTCGGGCCGTGCCGGACACCGACCGGTCCTGCCTGCTCGCGGTGAAACGCTACCGCGATCCCGAGCACCGGTTGTTCCACCGCGATGCCGGCTACCTGGAGGGCCGTCGGGTGCGCCGGTCCCGGGAGAACCGGGCGATGGCCGGCCGGACGGCGTTCGGCCGGCAGATGATCGCCGGGCAGTGGGCGGCGGCCGAGTTCGCCGCGCTCAGCCGGCTCTGGGAGATCGGCGCCGGGCACGACCGGATCGCCGTGCCGTACCCGGTGCAGCTGCGGGGCACCGAGCTGATGCTGGAGTTCGTCGGTGACGCCGAGTCGGGGGAGGCGGCACCCCGACTGGCCCAGCTGCGACCCGGCCCGACCGAGCTGCGTGACCTGTGGGCCCAACTGGTGGAGGCGCTGCGGGTGCTGGCGCGGGCCGGCTACGCGCACGGCGACCTGTCGCCGTACAACCTGCTCGTGCACCAGGGTCGGCTGGTCGTGATCGACCTGCCGCAGGTGGTCGACGTGGTGGCGAACCCACAGGGGCCGGAGTTCCTGGCCCGTGATGTGCGGGTGGTCGGCGCCTGGTTCGCGGCCCGGGGTCTGCCCGCCGAGCAGGTGGAACCCGGCCTGTTGACCGGAGAGCTGCTGCACGAGGCGGGCCTGCGCTGATCGGAGCGGGTCGGGCGGCCGGACCGCCCGACCCGCCACGTCGGCTATTGCAGGTAGCGCTCCACCTCGGGCTTGGGGCGTTCGCCCTGGGCGTCCGGGTCGCCGTGGGTCTCCCGGGCGGCCCGTCGGCGGCGCAGCAGGTCCCAGCACTGGTCGAGGGACTCCTCCAGGGCGCGCAGTCGCTCGCTGGCCTCGCCCTCGGTGCCCGACTCGTGGGCCTGGGCGTCGGCACGCAGCTTGTGTTCCTCGTCGACCAGCTCGGAGATCCGGTTCAGGATGGTCTTGTCGTCCATGCCACAGAGCCTGGCACAGGGTGCCGGGCATCGCCCGGATTCGGGGGTACCGGTGCGTCCCGGGTCACTGACCCGCACCGGCCAGCCTGACGCCGCCCGTCCGGTGCCGACGCCGAAGCCAGGTCGGCGGCACGCGCCCGTTCCGCCCATCGCGCCGAGTGTCGGCACGGTGGGCGTGGCGTCGTGCCTGAGTATCCATTCAGGAATCGAGCAAGATGAAAACATCGACGGGTGTGCCTGCTCTTAGATGGAAATTGCGCCGTCCGCAAGTCTGGAGGTGCCCCTCGATTGGTGAGATGCTTCCGTCGGCCCAGAAGGTGAAAGTTTCATCAACCTGCCCGACCGAAGTGGACCGCTGCGGTCGGCGGGACGACGAGGAGACGTGGTTCGATGTCGCAGGTGTCCGAGGCGCGCCCCGCCACTGTCAGTACCGAACCCCGGACAATCCCGTTACGACGCGCTCTGCCGGCACTGGTCCGCGATCCGCTGGGCGCGCTCGTCGACTTCGCCCAGGACGCCGACGGTGACGTCGTCCGGCTCAACCTCGGCTCGTTCCGCCCCTATCTGGTCAGCCATCCTGAGCACCTGCAACGCGTCCTGCGGGACAACGTTGCCAACTACACCCGGGACGGCGACGGGCTGCTCTGGCGACCCGTACGTCGAATCGTCGGTGACGCCATCCTGGTCGCCGAGGGTGAGATCTGGGAGTCCAGCCGAGGCGCGCTGCAACCGTTGTTCACCGCCAAGCGCGCCGAGACGCTCGTCGACAAGATGGCCGAGGCGATCAACGAGGCGGTCGACGAGTGGCTCGAACCGGCCCTCGCCGGGCGCCCGATCGACGGCGGTGCCGAGCTGACCCAGATCGTCCTGCGCACCACCATGCGGGTGCTCTTCGCCGACCGGATCTCGGTCCCCGATGCCCTACGGATCAGCGCCGCGCTGAACACCCTCACCACCGCGATGCTCCCCCGGCTGCTGATGCCCGCCGTGCCGTACGCGGTGCCGATGCCCGGCGACCGGCGCTTCCGCGACGCGGTGCGCGCCATCGACGAGGTGGTGCTGCCGATCATCCGGGAGGCTCGGGCCCACCCCACCGACGGCGACGACATCATCTCCACGCTCTGCCGGCCGCGCGCCGACGGCAGCGAACCCGACGAGTACGCGATCCGCGGCGACGTGGTCGCGATGTTCTCCACCGCCACCGAGACCACCATCGCCCTGCTCTCCTGGCTCTGGCCGGTCCTGGCGTCCCGGCCCGACGTGGCCGAGCGGATGACCGACGAGATCGAGCGGGTGGTCGGTGCCGAACGGGTCGGCCGCGAGCACCTGCCCCAGCTGCGCTACGGCCGGATGGTGCTCGACGAGATGCTGCGGCTCTACCCGGCCGGCTGGATGATCCCGCGCACCGCGGTCGACGACGACGTGCTGGGCGGAGTGCGGATCAAGGCGGGCGGCAGCGTGCT
The DNA here is from genome assembly GCF_040302185.1 of Micromonospora sp. NPDC127501. NCBI lineage: Bacteria > Bacillati > Actinomycetota > Actinomycetes > Micromonosporales > Micromonosporaceae > Micromonospora > Micromonospora sp. NPDC127501. The sequence continues at coordinate 19,178 of NZ_JBEORJ010000025.1, forward strand.
GGTCAGCCCGTACGTCACCCAGCGGATGTCGACGTTCTGGACCGACCCGGCGCTCTTCGACCCGGAGCGGTTCGCGCCGGAGCTGCCCCGGCGGCGCTACCGCTACTCCTACTTCCCGTTCGGCGGGGGCCCGCACCAGTGCCTCGGGCAGTACCTGTTCCTGCTGGAGGCGCAGCTCATCGTCAGCACCGTGCTGAGCCGCTACCGCTTCCGGCTGCGCGAGCCGGCCGACCTCACGCCCCGGATGGGCGCCTCGCTGCAACCGAAGCAGCGCGCCGAGGTCATCCTCACCCCGGTCGAGCGTCCGGTCGCATCGTGACGGAGACCCCGCGACCGGCGCGGGCCGGTCAGGACGCGGTCGCCGAGCAGGGCCGGGTGTGCGCGCTCGCCGTGCGCGGCGTACGCGACCTCCAGGACGTCACCGCCGCCCACCCGGAGCTGTTCGACGCCGCACCGTTCGACCCGGCGCTGCTCAGCTCGGTGGCCACCGTGGTCGCCTTCATCGCACCCTGGCACACCGCCGCCGAACTGCGGATCACCACCCGTACCGTGCTCTGGGTCTTCGCGGCCGACTGGCAGGTCGACTACCTCGCCCGGTCCGTGGACGACGTCCGGCAGGTGGTGACCGACTGCCTCGCGGTGGCCGACGGCGCGGTGCCCCCTCCGGGGCGACACCTGGCCCGGCTGCTGGCCGACCTGCGCGACGAGCTGGCCACCGTGCCGGCGTTCGCCCGGCTGCGCCCGATCTGGCGCGACGAGCTGGCCCGGATGCTCGCCGCCGCGGCTCGGGAGTGGGACTGGAAGAACCTCCCGACCGACCCGACCACCGGGCGACGCCTGCCGGACCTGGACCGCTACCTGGAGAACGCCGACAACTCCGGCAGCTCCTTCGTCAACATCACCCACTGGATCGCCACCGGCGACGAGAAGACCCTCGCCCAGTTGACCGACCTGCTGGACGCCGGACGTGGCGTACAGCGGGTACTGCGGCTGGTCAACGACCTCGCCACGCAGAAGCGCGACGCCGAGTGGGGTGACCTGAACGCCCTCTCGCTGGTCGACGACCCGGCGCAGGTGCACGACCGGCTGGCCGAGCTGACCGCCCGCTCCCGGGCGGACCTGGCCGTCCTCGCCGAGCGGTGCCCCCGCCAGGCGGACTACCTCAACCGGCAGATCTCCTTCACCGGCGGCTTCTACCAACTGTCGGACTTCTGGGGGGCGCGCGATGAGTGACGGCGCCACCCGGGTGCTCGCCGACGCGGAGACCACCGCCGACCCGGTCGCCGACGCCGCCCGCGAGTTGATCGCCGGCGTTGGCCTGCGGCCGTGGGGGCAGGTCGCCGCGTCGGTGTACGAGACCGGGCGGCTGGTCGCCGTCGCCCCCTGGCTGACCGGGCACGACCAGCGGATCGCGTTCCTGTTGCGCAGCCAGCGCCCGGACGGGGCGTGGGGTCCACCCGAGGGGTACGCCCTGGTGCCGACGCTGAGCGCCACCGACGCGCTGCTGGCGGCACTGGCCGACGGCAGGGCCGGGACGGAGCTGCTCGCTCCGGTGGCCCGTGGTCTCGGCGCGCTCGTCGGCACGCTGCTCCCCTGCGACGCCCGGACTCTGCCGGACACCCCCGCGCTGGATCTCATCGTCCCGGCGCTGGTCGACACGATCAACGACCGGCTCGCCGGGCTGGAGCCGGCCACCGCCGCCCGACTGCCCCGCCCGCCGTTGCCGCTGCCCACCGGGCTCAACCGGGATCGGCTACGCGCGGTGCGGTCCGCGGTGGCCGCCGGAGCGACGCTGCCACCGAAGCTGGCCCACTTCTACGAGATCCTGGACGCGGTACCCACCGACGCCGGCCCCACGCTCACCGCGGTCGGCGCCTCACCCGCCGCGACCGCGGCCTGGCTGACCGCGGCCGGCCCGGCCGCCGGCCCCGCCGCGCACGACTTCCTGCGGGCGTTGATCCGGGACGGAGGCGGCCCGGTGCCCTGCCCGGCACCGATCACCGTCTTCGAACGAGCCTGGGTACTGAGCGGCCTGAACCGGGCCGGGATCACGACCAACCCGCCGGCCGCCGTCCTGGAGAGCCTGACCGCTGCCACCGCCGGCCAGGGAATCGCCACCGGCGACGGCCTGCCGACCGACGCTGACACCACCGCGGTGTCCCTCGACGCGTTGGCCCGGCTCGGCCGTCCGGCGGACCCGGCCAGCCTGTGGGCGTACGAGACGGCTGACGGCTTCTGCACCTGGCCGGGGGAGGACGGCTTCTCGGTCACCACCAACGCCCACGTGCTGGACGCCTTCGGTCAGCACCTGGCCCGGCAACCGGAGGCGGGGGCGCGCTATCGACGGGCGGTCGACCGGCTGAGTGCGGTCCTGACCGGGCACCAGCGCGCGGACGGCGCCTGGCAGGACCGGTGGCACGCCTCGCCCTACTACGCCACCGCCTGCTGCGTGCTGGCACTGGCCGAGTTCGGGCGGGGTGCGGCCGCCGCCGAGGCGGTGGATCGCGCGGCCGGCTGGGTGTTGAGCAGCCAGCGCGCGGACGGTTCGTGGGGGCGGTGGGACGGCACCGCCGAGGAGACCGCGTACGCCCTCCAGGTGTTGCTGACGGTGCCGACGACGGTGCCGCGGGTCGACGACGCCGTGGCGCGTGGACACGCCTACCTGCACGAATCTGCCGGCCGGGAGCACCCTCCACTGTGGTATGGCAAGGAGCTGTACTGTCCGACCGTCATCGTTGACGCTGCGGTGCTCGCCGCCTGCCGGCTGACCAGCATCCGTGCCTCCGGCGTGGACCGATCGGTGGTGGATTGCGGTTACCGGTCAACAAAAACAGCAACTTGAGGGGTTGTGTCGACACTGCTAGCGTACGCAGAGCCTCAGCCCCGGATGCCCCGCTGCGGTGGGACGTCGCCCCCTCTGATCATTCGTTGATGAGCTGAGTCAACGCCCGGCCTGGGACGGTTCAATGCGTTCTCGCGGTACGAGTATCCGCACCAAGGTTGTCGCCCTGCTGCTCTCCCTCGTCGCGCTCTGGATGTTCGCGGCGTGGGTGACCCTGCGTGACGGCTTCAACCTGCTCGGTGTCCAGCTGATCAACAGCAAGGTCTACGAGCCGAGTGAGCCGCTGTTGCAGGAGCTCCAGGTGGAGCGGCGGTTGACCCAGGCGTACCTGAGCAACCCCGAGGCCGCGCAGCGGACGGCGCTCGAGGCCGAACACCGCAAGACCGCGGAGTTGGCCGCCGACTTCGCCAACTCGGTGCGCAACTGGCAGGTCGACGTCGCCGGCAGCTCCGCACTGGACAACCAGCTCGGTATGACGATCGCCCAGGTCAACGCCCTGGAGCGGACCCGCGCGGAGGTGCTGGACCGCAAGATCGACCGGATCGCCGCCGCCGAGGCGTACACCGACGCGATCGAGTCGATCTTCCAGGTCTACGACGTGACGGGCAGCCTGGACGACAAGCAGATCGCCGGCGAGGCGGCGGCCCTGATCCAGCTCAACCGGATGAAGGAGCTGATCTCGCAGGAGGACGCGCTGCTGAGTGGCCTCTTCGGCAACGGTCGGATGAGCGGCGCCGAGTATGCCCGCTACGTCGCGCTGGTCGGCTCGGAGCGGTTCCTCGGTGAGGAGACCCGGGTCCGGCTCGCCGACACCGACCAGCGCCGTTACCAGCAGCTCGTCGAGGGGGAGGCGTTCACCCGACTGCGCGCCGTGCAGGACAGCATCATCCGCGAGGGGCGGCCGTCGACCCAGCTGCCGGTCGGCGCCGAGCAGTGGCGCGGCACCGTTGAACCCGCGCTGGCCGAGGTGAACGACGTCGTGCTCTCCGGTGGTGAGGGCATCGTGGACCGGGCCACCGGCGTCGCCGTGATGGTCGTCGTCCGGCTGGTGCTCGCCACCGGTCTGGGTCTGCTCGCCGTCATCGCCTCCGTCGTCGTCTCGATCACCACCGCGAGGAACCTGCTGCGCCAGCTGGAGCGGCTGCGGCAGGCCGCCTGGCAGCTCGCCGACGAGCGGCTGCCCCGCGTGGTCGAGCGGCTCGGCCGGGGCGAGGAGGTCGACGTGGCCACCGAGGCGCCCCCACTGGAGTTCGGCACCGACGAGATCGGCCAGGTCGGCAAGGCGTTCAACGCCGTCCAGGAGACCGCACTGCGCACCGCCGTCGAGCAGGCCGACCTGCGTCGCAACGTCCGCGAGGTCTTCCTGAGCCTGGCCCGACGTACGCAGGCGCTCGTCCACCGCCAGCTCACCCTGCTCGACGCCATGGAGCGCCGCGAGCACGACGCGGAGGAGCTGGAGGACCTGTTCCGGGTCGACCACCTGGCCACCCGGATGCGGCGCAACGCGGAAAACCTGATCGTGCTCTCCGGCTCCACCCCCGGTCGGGCCTGGCGGCGCAACGTCCCGATGGTCGACGTGGTGCGCGGCGCCGTGGCCGAGGTGGAGGACTACACCCGGGTCAACGTGCTGCCGCTCGGGCCGGTCTCGCTCGCCGGCCGCGCGGTCGGAGACGTCATCCACCTGCTCGCCGAGCTGATCGAGAACGGCCTGTCGTTCTCCCCTCCACACACGACCGTCGAGGTCCGCGGCCAACTGGTCTCCAACGGGTTCGCCATCGAGATCGAGGACCGGGGCCTCGGCATGAGCGAGCAGGACCTGGCCGCGGCGAACCACCGGATCGTCGACCAGTCCGAGCTGAACCTCGCCAACGCCGCCCGCCTCGGGCTCTACGTGGTGAGCCGGCTGACCGAACGCCACGGCGTGCGGGTACGGCTCAAGGAGTCCGCCTACGGCGGCACCACCGCCGTCGTGCTGATCCCGCTGGAGCTGGTCACCGAGGCCGACGTCTCCCCGGAGGACTCCGGGTCGTTCCGGACCGGCTCGGCCATCCCGATGCCGTCGGCGCCCGCCACGGACAGCGGCCGTCCGGCGTCCCTCGCACCGGTCGCGCTCGCCGCGCCGACGACCACCGCGTCGGAGGTGGCGGTGACCTCGGCGGCACCGACGCCGGCCGACACCACCACGCCGACGACCGACGAGGAGGCCGAGGCGGACGCCGTTCTCCCCACCCGACAGCGGACCACCCCGGCGACCGGCACCCCCGACCTGCCCACCCGCGCCCGGCGCGGGCCGGCTCAGCCAGCCCTGGAAGCCCCGACCGTTCCCACCGGCCTGCCCGCCGTCGACCGCACCCGCCCGGAGAACCCCGACGGAGATCCGGCCCGGGCCGGCGACGGCGGCCCGGAGCCCGCCCGCGCCGAGGCGGAGCGGACCGACTCCGGCCTGCCCGTCCGGGTCCGACAGGCGAACATCGTTCCCGAGTTGCGAGACGACCCGGCGGTGTCCGAAACCGACGACGAGGATGTGGTGCGCCCACCGGAGCAGGTTCGCCGGATGATGAGCTCCTACCAGACCGGCACCCGGCGTGGGCGGACCGACGCGGCTCGGCTGCTCGGCGGCGCCTCCGGCGCCCCGGCGGCGACGCCGTCCGAGCCGACCGACGAGGATCCACAAGCGACCTGACCGAGCACCGACGACGCGGGTTTCCGCGCGGTGTGACGGTCGAGCCCCAGACGAACAACGGCGCACAGCCGGGCGAGAAGAGGACGACGAAGTGACCCAGAAGACGGCTTCGAGCGCCGACCTGACGTGGTTGCTGGATGACCTGGTGGGCCGGGTGAAGCAGGCCGAACACGCGGTCGCGCTCTCCACCGACGGCCTCTTGATGGCCTCCTCGCAGGGGTTGAGCCGGGACGACGGCGAGCACCTCGCAGCGATGGCGGCCGGCATCCAGAGCCTCGCCCGAGGGGCCGGCAAGCGTTTCGGTGGTGGGCAGGTGCAGCAGACCATCATCGAGATGCAGTCGTCGTTCCTGTTCGTCACCGCTGCCGGCCGCAACGCCTGCCTGGCGGTACTGGCCAGCGAGGACGCCGACGTCGGCCTGATCGCCTACGAGATGGCGATGCTGGTCACCCGCGTCGGCAAGTACGTCGCATCGCCGTCGCGCGGCACTGATCAGCAGGTCGGCGAAAGGTAGCGGCGATGACGGTCCAGGGGGAGTCCGCAGATCACCAGTGGGTGGATGACCACGCGGGTCCGGTGGTGCGTCCGTACGCCGTGACGCGTGGTCGGGCCCGCCCGGTCACCGGCACATTCGACCTGATCTCCCTGGTCACGGCGACCCGAGCCGAGGTCACGCCCGAGGTCGGTCTCGGTCCCGAGCATTTGGCGATCGTCGGGCTGTGCCAACGCATACAGTCCGTCGCCGAGATCGCCGCCCATCTCGACCTGCCGGTTGGCACCATCCGGGTGCTCCTCGGTGATCTGGCGGCCCGCAGCCTGGTGCAGGTCCGCGAGCCGCAGACCACGGCCGGTCTTCCCGACAACAGCATCTTCGAGGCGGTAATCAATGGACTACGGGCACTCTGAGCGGCCGGCGGGAGCGACGCCACTGCCCACCGCGATCAAGATCCTGGTCGCGGGCGGCTTCGGCGTGGGCAAGACGACCATGGTTGGCGCGGTCAGCGAAACCCGGCCGTTGCGCACCGAGGAGGTGCTGACGGAGTCGGGGGTCGGCATCGACGACCTGTCCGGGGTGGAGGGCAAGACCACCACCACCGTGGCCATGGACTTCGGCCGGATCACCATCAGCGACGACCTGGTGCTGTACCTGTTCGGGACGCCGGGGCAGGACCGGTTCTGGTTCGTTTGGGACGAGTTGGCGTTGGGGGCGATCGGCGCGGTGGTGCTGGCCGACACCCGCCGGCTCGCCGACTGCTTCCCCTCGATCGACTACTTCGAGGGTCGGGGCACGCCCTTCGTGGTGGCGGTGAACTGCTTCCAGGACGCCCGGAAGTACCGGCTCGACGAGGTGCAGGCCGCGCTGAACCTGGACCCGGGTGTGCCAGTGCTGCTCTGCGACGCCCGGCAGCGGGAGTCCAGCAAGGAGGTGCTCGTCACGCTGATGGAGCACGCCATGAAGACCCGCGAGGCCCGCCGCCGCGCCGCCAGCGGCGACTGACCAAAGTTTTTCGGGGGAGGGTGTCCGGAACCCTGCCGGCCGATCGTCATGCTGGCGACACCCCGAGAAACCAGGGAGCGACCAGATGAAGTACATGATGTTCGTTTGCAGCGACACCGAGCCGGACACCGACCCCACCGAGATTCCCGACATCCACAAGTGGGTGGCGGAGAACGATTCTCGTGGCCGCCGCCTGAGCGGCAACGTGCTGGGGCCGACCAGTGCGGCCACCACCGTCCGTGTTCGTGACGGTGAACTGCTCGTCTCCGAGGGGCCGTTCGCGGAGACCGCCGAGGTGATCGTGGGCTTCGACCTGCTCGACTGCGCCGACCTGGACGAGGCGATCGAGGTGGCCCGCACCCACCCGATGGCCCGCCACGGGCGACTGGAACTGCGTCCGTTCGCCGACCTGTCCGACTGACCGAATTGTCCACCTCGCAACGCCGGTCGGTGCGCACCTCGGCACCGGCCGGCGCGGTGGCTGCGGAGGCCGTCGCGGCCGCCAGCGTCGAGGCGTACCCCCGGATCGTCGCGACCCTGATCCGGGTGACCGGCGACTGGGCGTTGGCCGAGGACTGCGCCCAGGAGTCGTTGACCGTCGCGCTGGAGCGTTGGCCCACCGACGGTGTGCCGGCCAACCCGGGCGGCTGGCTCATGACGGTGGCGCGCAACCGGGCGATCGACGTGCTGCGCCGGGCCACCGTGGAGCGGCGCAAGCTGCACGACCTGGCGTTGCTCACGCCAGACGACGCGCAGCCCGAGCCCGAGGTGGGGCAGGACGTGGTGGACGACCGGCTGCGTCTTATCTTCACCTGCTGCCATCCGGCGCTCGCGATCGAGGCCCGGGTGGCGTTGACGCTGCGAACGGTCTGCGGCGTGCCGACCGCTGACATCGCGCGCCTGCTGCTGGTCAGCGAGTCGACGATGACCCGCCGGTTGACCCGGGCGCGCACCCGCATCGCCCAGGCCGGCATCCCGTACCGGGTGCCGAGCGGGCCGGCGCTGACCGAGCGGCTGCCCGGCGTCCTCGCCGTGCTGTACCTGCTGTTCACCCGGGGCTACGTCGCCGACGGCGAGCCGGCCTTCGCCGACGAGGCGGTCCGGCTGGCCCGGCTGCTCGACCGGCTGATGCCCGACCAGTCCGAGGTCGCCGCGTTGCTCGCGCTGGTGCTGTTCCAACACTCCCGTCGGGACGCCCGCCGCGACGCCGACGGCAACCTGCTCACCCTGGAGCGGCAGGACCGCGACCGGTGGGACCGCGCCGCCATCGCCGAGGCCCTGGTCGCCCTCGATCGGGTACGCCACGACGGGCCGTACGCCTGGCAGGCCCGGATCGCCGCCTGCCACGCCACCGCCGCCTCGGCCGACGAGACCGACTGGCCGACGATCGCGCGGGCCTACGACGCGCTCGCCGACCTCCGCCCCTCGCCGGTGATCGCGCTCAACCGTGCGGTCGCGCACGGGTACGCGTACGGGCCGGTCGCCGGGTTGGTACTGCTCGACGCGGCGCGCGCCGGAGGCGGGCTGGACGGCTATCCGCTCGCCGTGGCGGTGCAGGCCGATCTGGTGGCCCGGCAGGGCGACCGGAGACGCGCGGCAGGACTGTTCCGGGAGGCGGCGGCAGCGGTGGGTTCAACCGCCGAGCGCCGTGCGCTGCTCGACCGGGCCGACGAACTCGCCCGGTAGGGCAGTGGGGGTCAGTCGCGCTTGGCCAACACCAGGAACCGGGTCCAGGCCGCCGGGTCGAAGGCGAACGCCTGGCCGGCCGGGTCCTCGGAGTCACGTACGCCGATGATGCCCGCGAGGGCTGTCGGCCGGTCACGCCACCAGGATCGGTACGTCACCAGGCTCCTTCCCGCCCTCGGCGGGAAGGAGCCTGGTGACGTCGGTACGTCAGTTGGCGATCATGCGGCGCAGCACGTACTGGAGGATGCCGCCGTGCCGGTAGTAGTCCGCCTCACCGGGGGTGTCGATCCGCACCACGGCGTCGAACTCCACGCCGGTGTCGGTGCTGACCTGCACGGTGCGCGGGGTCTCACCGTCGTTCAGGGCGGTCACCCCGGTGATGGTGAACGTCTCGGTGCCGGTCAGGCCGAGCGACTCGGCGGTGACGTCCACCGGGAACTGGAGCGGCAGAACGCCCATCCCGATCAGGTTCGAGCGGTGGATCCGCTCGTACGACTCGGCGATGACAGCCCGGACGCCCAGCAGCATGGTGCCCTTGGCCGCCCAGTCCCGCGACGAGCCCGAGCCGTACTCCTTGCCGGCCAGCACGACCAGCGGGATGCCGGCCTCCTGGTAGGCCACCGAGGCGTCGTAGATCGAGGTCTGCTCGCCGGTGAGGTGGTTGACGGTGAAGCCGCCCTCCACCCCCGGGACCAGCTGGTTGCGCAGCCGGATGTTGGCGAAGGTGCCCCGGATCATCACCTCGTGGTTGCCCCGGCGGGAACCGTACGAGTTGAACTCGTGGCGCGGCACGCCGTGCTCGGCCAGGTACGTGCCGGCCGGGGAGTCCGCCTTGATCGCGCCGGCCGGCGAGATGTGGTCGGTGGTCACCGAGTCACCCAGCTTGGCCAGCACCCGGGCAGCGGAGATGTCGACGACCGGGCTCGGCTCCTGCTGCATGCCCTCGAAGTACGGGGGCTTACGCACGTAGGTGGAGTCGCTCTCCCAGGCGAAGGTGTCGCCGGTCGGGGTCGGCAGCGACTGCCACCGCTCGTCGCCGGCGAAGACATCGGCGTACGCGGCGCTGAAACCGGTGGCGCCGATCGCCTGGGCGATGACGTCCTGGATCTCGGCGCTGTTCGGCCAGATCTCGCGCAGGTAGACCGGGTTGCCCTCGGAGTCCTCACCGATCGGCTCGTTGGCCAGGTCGATGTCCATCGTGCCGGCCAGGGCGTAGGCGACCACCAGCGGCGGCGACGCCAGGTAGTTCATCTTGACGTCCGGGTTGATCCGGCCCTCGAAGTTCCGGTTGCCCGAGAGCACCGAGACCACCGACAGGTCGTGCTCGTTGACCGCGGCGGACACCTCCTCGGGCAGCGGGCCCGAGTTGCCGATGCAGGTGGTGCAGCCGTAGCCGACCAGGTTGAAGCCGAGCTTGTCCAGGTACGGGGTGAGGCCGGCCCGCTCGTAGTAGTCCATGACGACCTTCGACCCGGGCGCCAGGGTGGTCTTCACCCACGGCTTGCGGCTCAGGCCCTTCTCCACGGCGTTGCGGGCCAGCAGCGCGGCACCGATCATCACCTGCGGGTTGGACGTGTTGGTGCAGGAGGTGATCGCGGCGATCACCACGGCACCGTGGTCCAGCTCGTACTCGACGCCGTCCGCGCCGGTGACCCGGACCGGGTTGCTGGCCCGGCCACCCGCGCCGACCGCGGCGGTCTCCAGGTCACGCGGCTCGTCGGCCGGGTCGCTGAACTCGTTGGCCGGCGGGTCGCTGGCCGGGAAGGACTCGGCGCTGGCCTCGTCGGCCGGGCCGTTGGCACCGCGCGGCAGCTCCTCGCGGGGGACACCCGGCTTGAGGTCACGCTCCCCGACGGAGTCGTCGGCCACGTAGTCGGTCAACGCGGAGCGGAACAGCGTCTTCGCAGCACCCAGCGGCACCCGGTCCTGCGGGCGCTTCGGGCCGGCGAGCGACGGCTCGATGGAGCCGAGGTCCAGCTCCAGGCGCTCGGAGTAGTCCGGCTCGGCGTCCGGGTCGTGCCAGAGGCCCTGCTCCTTGGCGTACGCCTCGACGAGCGCGACCTGCGCCGCGTCGCGGCCGGTCAGCTCCAGGTAGCGGATCGTCTCCGCGTCGATCGGGAAGATCGCCACGGTGGAGCCGTACTCCGGGGACATGTTGCCGATGGTGGCCCGGTTGGCCAGCGGCACGGCGCCCACGCCGGGGCCGTAGAACTCGACGAACTTGCCGACCACACCGTGCTTGCGCAGCATCTCGGTGATGGTCAGCACCAGGTCGGTGGCGGTGGTGCCGGCCGGCATCTCACCGGAGAGCTTGAAGCCCACCACCCGGGGGATCAGCATGCTGACCGGCTGGCCGAGCATCGCGGCCTCGGCCTCGATGCCACCGACGCCCCAGCCCAGCACGCCCAGGCCGTTGACCATGGTGGTGTGCGAGTCGGTGCCGACCACCGTGTCCGGGTACGCCTGCATGACTCCAGACGATTCTGCACGCGCCATGATGGTGCGGGCCAGGTACTCGATGTTGACCTGGTGCACGATGCCGGTGCCCGGCGGGACGACCTTGAACTCGTTGAACGCGGTCTGACCCCAGCGCAGGAACTGGTAGCGCTCCTTGTTGCGCTCGTACTCCAGCTCGACGTTGCGGGCGAACGCGTCCTCGCGGCCGAACAGGTCGGCGATGACCGAGTGGTCGATGACCAGCTCGGCCGGGGCGAGGGGGTTGACCTTGCTGGCGTCGCCGCCCAGGTCACGTACGGCCTCGCGCATGGTGGCCAGGTCGACCACGCAGGGCACGCCGGTGAAGTCCTGCATCAGGACCCGCGCCGGGGTGAACTGGATCTCCACGCTCGGGGCGGCGGTGGAATCCCACTCGCCGAGCTGGCGGATGTGGTCGGCGGTGATGTTCGCGCCGTCCTCGGTCCGCAGCAGGTTCTCCAGCAGGATCTTCAGGCTGTACGGCAGCCGGGCCTGGCCGTCCACCTTGTCGATCTTGAAAATCTCGTAGCTCGCGTCTCCGACGCGTAGCTGGGTCTTCGCACCGAAGGTGTCGAGGCTCGCCACGTCGTACTCCTTCACACCAGCGACCGTGAGTAGTCCTGAGCAGTCTGTCGCACCGGTCGGGGTGCCGCCGAGGTTAGGTGACACTTACCGCCCGATTCCGCTTCCAACAAAACCGTACGTCCGTCTTGCTATCTGCGCAACCCGGCGTCACGGGTCGGGTGACCCACGACCGCGCCGTGCCGTCGGATCGCGGGGTAGGGTCGGGGCCGATTCGGAAGGGGTGCCGAGTGATCGACGTTCAGCACTGGCTCTCGGCGCTGCCTCCGGGCGTGGTCTACCTGATCGTCGCCGGCGTGATCGGCGTGGAGAGCATGGGCGTCCCGCTGCCCGGCGAGATCGTCCTGGTCAGCTCCGCCCTGCTCGCCGCCACCGGAGTGGTGGAGCCGGAGTGGGTGGCCAGCGCTGCGGCGTTCGGCGCCATCGTCGGCGACTCCGTCGGGTACGCCGTCGGCCGACGCGGCGGTCGTCCGCTGCTCGCCCGGCTGGGCAGACGGTTCCCCAAGCACCTGGGCCCGGCGCAGCTCGCCCGTGCCGAACAGAGCTTCGCGCGGCACGGCGTCTGGGCGGTCTTCTTCGGTCGGTTCGTGGCACTGCTGCGGATCCTGGCCGGGCCGCTCGCCGGGGCGCTGCACGTGCCGTACCGCCGCTTCCTGGTGGCGAACGCCGCCGGCGGGTTGGTCTGGGCCTTCGGCACGACGTACCTGCTCTACTCCGTTGGCCGGGCGGCCGAACACTGGCTGAAGGACATCTCCTGGGCCGGGTTGGTCCTCGCGGTGCTCGCCGGGCTCGGCAGCACCTGGTGGCTGCGCCGCCGCGCGCACCGCGTCGCGTCGGCCGACGGCGCCGCCGACATGGAGGCGGCCGAAATACCTTCCGACGCTGTCGACGGTCAGTCGTCGGCTTCGGTGCCGCCCGCCGTCGATCCGGTGCGCGCGGGCAACGAGCACTGACCTCGACATGCCGAAGGGCCGGGCCCCGTGGTGGGGTCCGGCCCTTCGGCGTGTGTGTGCGGGTGGTGTGGGTCAGCTGGTGGCGTAGCCGCGGGTGGCGATCCAGTCCGCGAGGTGCTCGACGCTGATCCAGTAGGAGGCGGTGTTCGCATCGGCGGAGTCGGCGATCTTGACGGTGTTGCCGTTGTCGCGGTAGCCGACGACGCTGATGTAGTGCCCGCCTTCGTAGGAGTGGGCGTTGCCGTCGGTGTCGGTGCTGGTACCGGCGATGTTCGCCACCACGGCCCGGCCGTCGTCAACGGTCTTGACGATGTCGGCGCGCAGCCGGTCGGTCTGCGTGGCGTCGGCGTCCGGGGTGCTGATCTCCACGGACCGGTAGGCGTCGTTCTTACC
>NZ_JBEORJ010000026.1:0-29564 GCF_040302185.1 Micromonospora sp. NPDC127501
CCGACTCCGCCGATGCGAACACCGCCTCCTACTGGATCAGCGTCGAGCACCTCGCGGACTGGATCGCCACCCGCGGCTACGCCACCAGCTGACCCCACACCACCCGCACACACGCCGAAGGGCCGGACCCCACCACGGGGCCCGGCCCTTCGGCATGACCTCAGTCAGTCGGTGGCGAGGACGGTCAGGATCTGCTCGCCGTACTTGGCGAGTTTGTTCTCGCCGACTCCGCTGACCCGGGACAGGTCGGCCAGCGTGCTGGGCGCGTCGCTGGCGATCTGTCGCAGCGTGGCGTCGTGGAAGATGACGTACGCCGGCACGCCCTGCTCCTTGGCGGTGGTCGCGCGCCAGGCTCGCAGCCGCTCGAACAGCGACGCGGCTGCCGGGGTCAGCTCGGCCACGACTGTGGACGCGCCGCGCGGCTTCGATGAGCGGCTCGATGCCGGCTTCTCCGGCTCGCGGCGCATGGTGACCGTACGGCGGCGAGCGAGGACGTCGGCGCTCGCCTCGGTCAGCGCCAGCGTGCCGTAGTCGCCCTCCACGGCGAGGAGCCCCTCGGCGAGCAGTTGCCGGACCACGCCCCGCCACTCGGCCTCGCTGAGCTCGGAGCCGATGCCGAAGACGGTCAGCGAATCGTGACCGTACTGGCTGATCTTGTCGGTCTGCTTGCCGAGCAGGATGTCGATGCAGTGCCCGGCGCCAAAGCGCTGGTTGCGTTCGCGGTCGAGGCGGAAGACGGCAGAGAGCAACTTCTGGGCGGCGACGGTGCCGTCCCAGGACTCCGGTGGGGTGAGGCAGGTGTCGCAGTTGCCGCAGGCGGCCGTCGACGTCTCGCCGAAGTATTCGAGCAGTTGGACCCGCCGGCAGCGCACCGTCTCGCAGAGGGCGAGCATCGCATCCAGGTGCGCGGCCAGGTTGCGGCGGTGGGCGAGGTCCCCGTCGGACGTCTCGATCATCTTGCGTTGCTGGACCACGTCCTGAAGCCCGTACGCCAGCCAGGCGGTGGACGGCAGGCCGTCACGGCCGGCGCGGCCGGTCTCCTGGTAGTAGCCCTCGACGGACTTGGGCAGGTCGAGGTGGGCGACGAACCTGACGTCGGGCTTGTCGATGCCCATGCCGAAGGCGATGGTGGCCACCATGACCAGGCCGTCTTCCCGCAGGAAGCGCTGCTGGTTGCGAGCGCGGGTGCCCGCGTCCAGCCCCGCGTGGTACGGCAGCGCGGCGACCCCGTTGGCGGTGAGGAACTCCGCCGTCTTGTCGACCGAGGCCCGGGACAGGCAGTAGACGATGCCGGCGTCGCCGGGGTGCTCGTCGCGCAGCAGGGTCAGCAACTGCTTGCGGGGCTCCCGTTTGGGCACGATCCGGTACTGGATGTTGGGCCGGTCGAAGCTGGCCACGAAGTGCCGGGCGTCGTCGAGTTTGAGTCGGGTCGCGATCTCGGTGCGGGTGGCGCTGGTCGCGGTGGCGGTCAGGGCGATGCGGGGGACCTGCGGCCAGCGTTCGTGCAGCATCGAGAGCGCGAGGTAGTCGGGGCGGAAGTCGTGCCCCCACTGGGACACGCAGTGCGCCTCGTCGATCGCGAACAGGGAGATGCGGCCCCGGTCGAGCAGGGCGAGGGTGGATCGGACGCCGAGCGCCTCCGGGGCCAGGTAGAGCAGGTCCAGCTCGCCGGCGACGAAGGCGGCCTCCACCCGCCGCCGGGCGTCCAGGGTCTGGGTCGAGTTGAGGAACCCGGCGCGTACGCCGACCGCGGTGAGGGCGTCCACCTGGTCCTGCATGAGCGCGATCAGTGGGGACACGACGACGGCGACCCCGTCGCGGACCAGGGCCGGGATCTGGTAGCACAGGGACTTGCCGCCACCGGTGGGCATCAACACCAGCGCGTCGCCCCCGGCGACCACATGGTCGATCACGTCCTGCTGGAAACCGCGGAAGGCGTCGTAGCCGAACACCCGACGCAGCACCGGCAGCGCGTCCTCGGCCCGCAGGTCGGTGGGAGAAGCCATCCGGGGAGTCTACGAGCCGACCCCGACAGCGCCCGCCCGGCGCACCCGGGTCGGGTGGGCCGGACGGGCGACGCCGTCAGCCGGGCTGGCTGGACCGGTTGGCCAGGCCGCGCGGCGGGGCCTTCATCCCGACCACGATGTCGACGATCTCGATGTAGCGGGCCTTGTTGCCCATGCGGAAGGCGGTGGCCGCCGCGTTGATCTCCTCGAGCGTGTCGGCCTCGACCATGGTGACCTGGTCGTACTTGCCGTTCACCCCGGTGCAGACGACGTGGGTGAGCTGCTTGGCGAAGCGGCCCAGGTCGCGGGCGTGCTCGGCGGAGATCTCGTGGATGCCCTCGCGACCGAGGGCGAAGTACTCGGGGCTGATTCGCATGAACAGGAAGCCGACGTACTTGTTCTTGTCCGCCAGGTCGTGCATCGCACCCTCCAGATGTCGGTCTGACCTGCGACGATCACGTTGAGCGTATTGACAACTACTGATCGTCATCAAGCGTGCGCGCTGTCGGGAGGGCGACCCTCGAAACGGTCCGCGGCCGCCGCCCGGCCACGGGTGCCGGGCCGCGACCCGACGGCGGGATAGAGTCGCTGATTGACCAATCGCGGCCGAGGCGGCCGCGGCGCCACGGCTTGGGGGTACGGGTGAGCGAGGCGCGCACAACCGGTGACCGGATCGACGGCCCGGATGCCGGTGACGAGCAGATGGCGGCCGAGTCGGAGACCACCCTCGTGGTGGTCACCGGCCTCTCCGGGGGCGGCCGCAGCACTGTGGCCCGGGCGTTGGAGAACGTCGGCTACTACGTCGTGGACAACCTGCCGCAGGCCCTGATGCTGGACATGGCCGAGCTGGCGTTCAAGGCCGGCGGTGCGGCCCGGCGTACCGCGATGGTGCTGGACGTGCGGTCGCGGGCCTTCTCCACCGACCTGGCCGGGGCGATCCGGGAGCTCAAGGAGCGCGGATTCTCGCCCCGGGTGGTCTTCGTCGACGCCGACGACGAGGTGCTGATCCGGCGGTTCGAGAGCGTTCGGCGTTCGCACCCGTTGCAGGGTGACGGGCGGCTGGCCGACGGCATCGCCGTGGAACGCGGCCTGCTGGAGGAGGCCCGCGACCAGGCCGACGTGATCATCGACACCAGCCACCTGAACGTCAACCAGCTCCGGCGCCGCATCGAGGAGCTGTTCGGCGGCGAGGACGCCCGCCGGCTGCGGGTCACGGTGTTGTCGTTCGGCTTCAAGTACGGCCTGCCACCGGACGCCGATTTCGTGTTGGACGCCCGTTTCCTGCCCAACCCGTACTGGGTTCCGGAGCTGCGTGAGCACACCGGGCGGGAGGAGGCGGTCAGCGCGTACGTGCTGGGTCAGGAGGGCGCGGACGCCTTCGTCGCCTCGTACGCCGACCTGGTCAACGCCACCACTACCGGCTTCGAGCGGGAGGGCAAGCGGTACCTCACGGTCGCCGTGGGCTGCACCGGCGGCAAGCACCGCAGCGTGGCCATCGCCGAGGAGTTGGCCAGCCGACTACGTCACTCCGGGTTGGCGGCGAACGCCCAGCACCGCGACCTGGGGCGGGAATGACGGCCCGGCGGGTGGTGGCGTTCGGCGGCGGGCACGGCCTGTCCGCCTCGTTGCGCGCGCTGCGTCACTGCGCTCCGGAACTCGACCTCGACATCACCGCGGTGGTCACGGTGGGTGACGACGGTGGTTCCAGTGGTCGGCTGCGGGCCGAGCGGGGTGGCCTGCCGCCGGGAGATCTGCGCCAGGCGCTGGTGGCGTTGGCCGGGGACCACCCGGCCACCCGGCGCAGCGCCGGGCTGTTCCAGCACCGCTTCGCCGCCGTACCGGTGGGCGTACCCGGATCCGGCGCGACCGGCCCGGGCCCGGCGGCGGGCGACGACCCGGACCGGGACGGCGCGGCCCAGGGCGGCACGGACGGCGCGGCCCTTCGCGGCACCGACGGGGCGTCGACCGGGACCGACGGTCTGACCGGGCACGCGGTGGGCAACCTGGTGCTCTGCGGCCTCATGGAGCTGCTCGGCGACCCGGTGGCCGCGCTGGAGCACGCCGGGGCGATGCTCGGCGCGGTGGGCCGGGTGCTGCCGATGTCCCGCCAACCGGTCGGCATCGAGGCGCGGGTACGCGGTGCCGACCCGGCCGCCCCGGACGAGGTGCGCACGGTCAGTGGCCAGCACCAGGTAGCAGTCACCACCGGCCGGGTCGAGTCGCTGCGCCTCACGCCGAGCGCCCCACCGGCGTGCGCCGAGGCCATCGAGGCGATCCGGGCGGCCGATTGGTTGATCTTCGGGCCGGGCAGTTGGTACACGAGTGTGCTTCCGCACCTGCTGGTGCCGCAGTTGGCCGACGCGATCGTGTCCACCTCGGCCCGGCGGCTCGTCACGCTGAACCTCGCCGCGGAGAAGGAGACCCTCGGGCTCTCCGTCGCCGATCACCTCGCGGCGCTGCACTGGTACCTGCCCGAACTCAAGGTCGATCTTGTGCTCGCCGATGCCAAGGCGGTGGGTGACCCCGAACCGGTCGAACGTGCGGCAGAATCGCTGGGTGCCCGCCTGGTCCTCGCCCCCGTCGCCGTTGTCGACGGGACTCCCCGCCATGATCCGGCTGCCCTGGGCGCCGCGCTGGTGCCTGTCCTGGGCGCCGATCGTTAGACACGTACGTAATCTCCGGCGACACGCCGGAACAGGTCCGTGAGGGGACGCACAATGGCGATGACGGCCGCGGTCAAGGACGAGCTGAGTCGGGTCGACGTGCCCAAGCCCTGCTGCCGGCGGGCGGAGATGGCCGCGCTGCTGCGCTTCGCTGGCGGGCTGCACATCGTTTCCGGTCGCGTGGTGGTGGAGGCTGAACTGGACACCGGGGCGGTGGCCCGGCGGCTGCGCCGCGAGATCGCCGAGGTCTACGGCTACCCCAGCGAGATCCACGTGCTGGCCTCCGGTGGGCTGCGCAAGGGCAGCCACTTCATCGTGCGGGTGGTCAAGGACGGCGAGGCCCTGGCACGGCAGACCGGCCTGCTCGACGTGCGGGGTCGCCCGGTGCGTGGGCTGCCCCCGCACGTGGTGGCGGCCAACGTCTGCTGCGCGGTCGCCGCGTGGCGGGGCGCGTTCATGGCCCACGGCTCGCTCACCGAGCCGGGCCGCTCCAGCGCGTTGGAGATCACCTGTCCGGGGCCGGAGTCGGCGCTGGCGCTGGTCGGCGCGGCCCGTCGCATCGGCATCACCGCGAAGAACCGTGAGGTACGCGGGGTGGACCGGGTGGTCGTCAAGGACGGTGACGCGATCGCCGCGCTGCTCACCCGGATCGGCGCGCACTCCAGCGTGCTGGCCTGGGAGGAGCGTCGGGTACGCCGCGAGGTGCGGGCCACCGCCAACCGGCTCGCCAACTTCGACGACGCCAACCTGCGCCGTTCGGCGCGGGCGGCGGTCGCCGCGGCCGCCCGGGTCACCCGTGCGCTGGAGATCCTCGCCGACGAGGCGCCCAACCACCTGACCGACGCCGGTCGACTGCGTCTGGAGCACCGTCAGGCGTCGCTGGAGGAGCTGGGGGCCCTGGCCGACCCCCCGCTGACCAAGGACGCCATCGCGGGGCGGATCCGCCGGCTCCTGGCGCTGGCCGACAAGCGGGCCCGCGACCTCGGCATCCCGGATACGGAAGCAGCCGTCACGCCCGACATGCTCGTGGTCTGATAGGACGGTGGGGCCGCACGGTGCGCCCGGGAGCACGACCCGGCGCAGCGTGGTCTCGCACGCTCGGATAGGGTCGCTGCGTACGGCAAGGGGGCCGACACCGGCACTCCTCGTCGTGCCCCACCGCCTCGGGCGGTCAGGTCCTCAGACCGCGCGGCGGGGTGGCCGAGATGAACCGTCGACGGCCGGCTCCAACGGTCGGCGCACACCATTCCCGCCGGCCCGTTGTCTGAAGCCGGCGGACCAGAACGCGAGGAGATGGGACCTGTGACCATCCGGGTTGGCATCAACGGCTTTGGCCGAATCGGCCGTAACTTCTTCCGGGCAGTGCTGGCGTCTGACGCCGACATCGAGGTCGTGGCGGTGAACGACCTGACCGACAACGCCACGCTCGCCCACCTGCTCAAGTACGACAGCATCCTCGGTCGCCTGCCGTACGAGGTCAAGGCCACCGCCGACGAGATCACCGTCGGTGGCAGGACCATCAAGGCGTACGCCGAGAAGGACCCGTCGAAGCTGCCGTGGGGCGAGGTCGGCGCCGACGTCGTCATCGAGTCGACCGGCTTCTTCACCGACGCCACCAAGGCCAAGGCGCACGTCGACGGTGGGGCCAAGAAGGTCATCATCTCCGCCCCGGCGAAGAACGAGGACGTCACCGTCGTCATGGGTGTCAACCACGACACCTACGACCCGGCGAAGCACACCATCATCTCCAACGCCTCGTGCACCACCAACTGCCTCGCCCCGATGGCGAAGGTCCTGCACGACACGTTCGGCATCCAGCACGGTCTGATGACGACGATCCACGCGTACACCCAGGACCAGAACCTCCAGGACGCGCCGCACTCGGACCTGCGTCGGGCCCGCGCCGCCGCGCTGAACATCGTGCCGACCTCGACCGGCGCCGCCAAGGCGATCGGCCTGGTCCTGCCGGACCTCAAGGGCAAGCTCGACGGGTACGCCCTGCGGGTGCCGATCCCGACCGGCTCGGTCACCGACCTCACCGTCAACGTGGGTCGCGAGACCACCGTGGACGAGGTCAACGCCGCGCTGAAGGCCGCCGCGGACGGCCCGCTCAAGGGCATCCTGGTCTACAACGAGGACCCGATCGTCTCCACCGACATCGTGACCGACCCGGCGTCGTGCATCTTCGACGCGCCGCTGACCAAGGTCGTCGGCAACCAGGTCAAGGTCGTCGGCTGGTACGACAACGAGTGGGGCTACTCCAACCGCCTGGTCGACCTCGTCAAGCTGGTCGGTTCGTCGCTGTGAGCATCCGGACCCTCGACGACCTGCTCGCCGAGGGGGTGTCGAGTCGGCGCGTGCTGGTGCGCGCCGACCTGAACGTCCCGCTCGACAAGCAGACCGGTGCCATCACTGATGACGGCCGGATCCGCGCGGTGCTGCCGACTCTCGGCGCGCTGGTCGAGGCCGGCGCGAAGGTGGTCGTCTGCTCGCACCTGGGCCGCCCGAAGGGCGCTCCGGACCCGCAGTTCAGCCTGGGTCCGGTCGCCGGGCGGCTCGGTGAGCTGCTCGGCGCGCCGGTGCACTTCGCCACCGACACCGTCGGTGATTCCGCCCGCTCCACCGTCGCCGACCTGGCCGACGGTCAGGTCGCCCTTCTGGAGAACCTGCGTTTCAACGCCGGGGAGACCAGCAAGGACGAGGCCGAGCGGGGCGCCTTCGCCGACCAGCTCGCCGCGTTCGGCGACGCGTACGTGGACGACGCGTTCGGTGCCGTGCACCGCAAGCACGCCAGTGTCTTCGACGTGCCGGCCCGGTTGCCGCACGTCGCGGGCCGGCTGGTGCTGCGTGAGGTCGAGGTGCTCTCCAAGCTCACCGGTGACCCGGAACGCCCGTACGTGGTGGTGCTCGGTGGGTCGAAGGTGTCCGACAAGCTCGCCGTGATCGAGGCTCTGCTGCCCACTGTCGACCGGCTGCTCATCGGTGGCGGCATGTGCTTCACCTTCCTCAAGGCCCAGGGCCTGGAGGTGGGCACCTCGCTGCTGGAGAAGGACATGGTCGACACCTGCCGCAACCTGCTGGAGCGGTCCGGGGGCAAGATCATGCTGCCGGTCGACGTGGTGGTCGCGGACGCGTTCGCTCCGGACGCGGCGCACGACACGGTGCGGGTCGACGGCATCCCGAGCCACCGGCTCGGCCTGGATGTCGGCCCGGAGACGGTGGCCGGCTTCAGCGCCGCGCTGTCCCAGGCGAAGACGATCTTCTGGAACGGCCCGATGGGCGTGTTCGAGATGCCGGCCTTCGCGGCGGGCACCCGGGGGATCGCCGAGGCGATCACCAAGGCCGACGCGTTCAGTGTCGTCGGCGGCGGTGACAGTGCAGCCGCGGTGCGTGCCCTGGGGCTGGACGAGTCGTCCTTCGGGCACATCTCCACCGGTGGTGGCGCCTCCCTGGAATACCTCGAGGGCAAGACCCTCCCCGGCATCGCGGCCCTGGAGAACTGAATGTCGAGCACCACCCGCCGGCCGCTGATGGCCGGCAACTGGAAGATGAACCTCAACCACCTCGAGGCCAACCTGCTGGTGCAGAAGCTGGCGGCGAGCCTCACCGAGAAGCAGCTCACCGACGTCGAGACGGTCGTGCTG
This sequence comes from Micromonospora sp. NPDC127501, assembly GCF_040302185.1. Lineage (NCBI taxonomy): Bacteria > Bacillati > Actinomycetota > Actinomycetes > Micromonosporales > Micromonosporaceae > Micromonospora > Micromonospora sp. NPDC127501. The sequence goes on from NZ_JBEORJ010000026.1 coordinate 8,314, forward strand.
CCGCCCTTCACCGACCTGCGCACCGTGCAGACCGCGGTGGACGGGGACAAGCTGCTGATCGGCTACGGCGGGCAGGACCTCTCCCCGCACGCGTCCGGCGCGTACACCGGGGACATCTCCGGGCCGCTGCTGGCCAAGCTCGGCTGCACGTACGTGGTGGTCGGGCACTCCGAGCGGCGGGCCTACCACCACGAGGACGACGCGCTGGTCAACGCCAAGGTCAAGGCGGCGCTGACGCACGGCCTGACGCCGATCCTGTGCGTGGGGGAGGGGCTGGACGTCCGCGAGCAGGGCACCCACGTGGCGCACTGCTCCGACCAGCTCGACGGGGGCCTCGCCGGGCTCACCCCCGAGCAGGTGCGGCAGGTCGTGATCGCGTACGAGCCGGTCTGGGCGATCGGCACGGGCAAGACCGCGACCCCGGACGACGCCCAGGAGGTCTGCGGGGCGGTGCGTCAGCGACTGGCGGAACGCTTCGACCAGGAGACCGCCGACCAGGTTCGGGTTCTCTACGGCGGCTCGGTCAAGGCGTCCAACATCGCCTCGATCATGGCCCAACCGGACGTGGACGGGGGCCTGGTGGGGGGCGCCAGCCTGGACGCCGAGGAATTCGCTCAGATCTGCCGGTTCCCGGAGCACCTCGCCCGCTGATCGCTCGGTATCCTTGACACCGCCCGTCCGCCGGTCGGTGCCGCCGTGCCCGATCAGACCGGGCGAGGATCGCTACGAGAGGAACTGACCCCAGCCATGCCGATCTGGTTCGCATACACGTTGATCGTGTTGCTGGTCATCACGAGCATTCTGCTCACCCTGCTGATCCTGCTGCACCGCGGCAAGGGTGGCGGTCTGTCGAGCATGTTCGGCGGTGGCGTCAGCTCCAGCCTCGCCGGCTCCTCGGTCGCGGAGAAGAACCTGGACCGCTACACCGTTCTGGTGAGCGTCGTCTGGTTCGCCGCGATCGTCGGCCTCGGGCTCTGGCTGCGCCTCCAAATGAACAGCGGCGCCTGAGCAGGCTCAGTAAGTCGTACAATCTGCGCGCGGTTCGTCACTCGACGGGCCGCGCGCAGGCTTTTCTCCGCTGCACCGCGTCGCCCGCCGCTCCACCCCCGAAGACGGCGGGTCCCCTCCGACGACAGGAGCGAGCAGCCGTGCCGAATGGCAACGTTATCCGGGGAGCCCGGGTCGGGTCCGCACCGATGCGCCCGGACGAGCGGCACCAACCCGCCCCCCGACAGGACGTCAGCTACTGGTGCCGTAACGACCACCGGGTCGACATCCGGATCGCCGCGGACGTCGAACCGCCACCCCTGTGGGACTGCCCCCGCTGTGGCCTACCCGCCGGTCGGGACGCCCAGAACCCGCCGGGTCGGGTCCGCGCCGAGCCGTACAAGAGCCACCTGGCGTACGTGAAGGAGCGGCGCACCGCCGAGGAGGGGGAAGCCCTGCTCGCCGAGGCGCTCGCCGCACTACGCCGTCGACGCGGCGAGTAGCGGGCTCCTCCCCGCGCTCAGCGCAGGCTGCGCAGTCGGACGGGTACGTCGGCTGCGGCCGCCCGGTCCAGCAGCCAGCGGGTGCGGTTCACGCCGTGCACGCCGGCCGCCGGCAACTGCACCGGGCCGGCGCCGGCCAACGCCATACCCACCGCGCGAGCCTTGTCGGCGCCGGCGGCCACCAGCCAGACCTCCTCGGCGGTGTTGATCGCCGGCAGGGTGAGGGTGGTCCGCGTCGGCGGCGGCTTGGGGCTGCCCCGCACCGCGCTGACCGGCCGGGTCTCGTAGCCCGCCGGGTGCTCGGGGAAGACCGAGGCCACGTGGCCGTCCTCGCCGACGCCGAGCATCAGCACGTCGAAGTGCGGCAGTGTGGCGTGCCCGGGCCGGGCGGCGCGGGCCAGTTCCTCCGCGTACGCGGCAGCCGCCGCCTCGGGGTCGTTGCCGGCCGGGCCGTCCGAGGCCGGCATCGCGTGCACCCGGGCCGGATCCAGTGGCACCACGTCCAGCAGGGCGGCGCGGGCCTGCGTCTCGTTGCGGTCCGGGTCACCGGCGGGCAGGAACCGTTCGTCGCCCCACCACACGTCGACCCGGGACCAGTCCACCGCGTCGCGGGCCGGCAGCGTCGCCACCGCCCGGTACACGGCGGCGGCGACCCGACCTCCGGTGAGCACCACCGAGGCTTCGCCCCGGTCGGCCTGGGCGTCGAGCAGCTTCACCAGCAACCGGGCCGCCACGGCCTGCGCCAGCAGGTCGGCGTCGGCGTGGACGGCGACACTCGCCTCACTCATGGTTACGCCTTCGTTTCCCGACCGCGAGGCGGTCGCTGTCGTGCCCGGGGCGGTGTGCCCGAGGTGGTGGGGCGGAAAACCCCGGAGATTGCGGGGCAGGGCCGGTGCGTACCGGCCCTGCCCGACGTCGTGCCCCGGCTGGGCTCAGCCCTCGCCGCTCGTGCCGACGTGCGCGGTCACGCCGGCCTCGGCGCGCTGCGCGGTGGCCGGATCCTTCCAGACGTGGACCCGCTGCGCGGGGCGCTGCTCCAGCCCCCGCAGCCCGACCGTCGCGCCCAGCGCCTCGGCGTACACCTGGTCGGCGTCCAGCCGGCGCAGCTCCTCGGCGAGCTCGTCGCCGAGCGGGCGGCGCACCAGCGGCAGGGCCCGGTCGTCCTGGCCCGTCCGCCGGAACACCGCCAGGCTGTCCTCGCGGGTCAGCGTCAGCTGGTCGCCGTTGGCGCAGCTGAGCTGCACCTCCCGCATCCGAGGGAACTCGTTGCTGTCCACCCGGCGTGGGGTGATGCCGAGCCGGCTGGAGAGCCAACCGGCCATCAGCGTCGCCGTCGGGTCCGTGGGAGGCGCGACGATGGTCGCCTCGGTGACCTGGGCGCTGGTGGTGTCGAACGCTCCGGCGACCAGGGTGCGCCACGGGGTGATCCGGGTCCACGCCAGGTCGGTGTCGCCCGGGGCGTAGTCCCGGGCACGCTGCCGCAGCGCCTCCACCGGGTCGGCGGCCTGCGCGGAGTCGGTGATCCTCCGGTCGGCCACCACCCCGAGGAAGTCGGTGGCGATCTCCGCCGGTGGCTCACCGTGCCACCAGGTGACAACCGGTACGTCGGGAACGAGCAGCGGCATCACGACCGACTCGGCGTGCAGGGACAACCGGCCGTACATCCGGGTGACCACCGCCTCGCACGGGCCGAGCCGGCCCCCGACCACGATCTCCGCGTCCAGTCGGTTGCGGTCCCGCTCGATCTCCGAGCGGACCACCACCACGAGGCGACACGGGTGCGCGGCGGCGGCGATCGTCGCCGCGGCCTCCGCCTCCCGGACCCGCTTCTCGTCCACGACCACGATGAGGGTGAGCGCCATGCCGCTGGCCACCCCGCCGGCGCTGCGCCGCTCGGCGGCGAGCGCCTTGACCACCTCGTTGCCGGTGGTGTCCCACAGCCCGATCATGCTCGTCTCCAGGCGCGGCCCTCGCGGGCCAGCATCTCGTCGGAGGCCCGGGGGCCCCACTCGCCGGCCCGGTACGGCTCCGGGGTGGTGCCCGCCCAGGCGTGCTCCAGGGGGTCGATCACCTGCCAGCTCTGCTCGACCTCGGCCGCGTCCGGGAACAGGGTGCGGTCGCCGATCAGCACGTCCAGCACCAGACGCTCGTACGCCTCGGGGCTGGACTCGGTGAACGCCTCGCCGTACTGGAAGTCCATCGCGATGTCGCGGACCTCCATGGTCGTGCCCGGCACCTTCGAGCCGAACTTGAGCACCACGCCCTCGTCCGGCTGCACCCGGATGACCAACTGGTTGTTGCCCAGCGACTCCATGTCGGCGTCGTTGAACGGCAGGTGCGGCGCCTTCTTGAAGATGATGGCGACCTCGGTGACCCGCCGGGGCAGCCGCTTGCCGGCCCGGATGTAGAACGGCACCTCCGCCCAGCGGCGGTTCTGGATACCCAACCGCACCGCCACGTACGTCTCGGTGGTGGAGTCGGCGGGGACGTCCCGCTCATCCAGGTAACCGACAGCGCGTTCGCCGCCGACCCAGCCCGGCAGGTACTGACCGCGCACGGTGTCCCGGGCGACGTCCTTGGGCAGGGTGATGGCCTTGAGCACCTTCAGCTTCTCGGCCCGGATCTCGTCGGCGTCGAAGCTGGTCGGCTCCTCCATCGCCACCAGGGCGAGGAGTTGGAGAAGGTGGTTCTGCAGCACGTCGCGGGCGGTGCCGACGGTGTCGTAGAAGCCGGCGCGGGTGCCGATGCCGACGTCCTCCGCCATGGTGATCTGCACCGAGTCGACGTACTTGGAGTTCCACAGCGGCTCGAACAGGTTGTTGGCGAACCGCAGGGCGAGGATGTTCTGAACCGTCTCCTTGCCCAGGTAGTGGTCGATCCGGAAGACGTCCTGCCGGGTGAACACGTCGTCGACGAGGTCGTTGAGCGCCTTCGCCGAGGGCAGGTCGTTGCCGAACGGCTTCTCCACGACGACCCGGCGCCAACCGCCGGACTTGTCGTTGTCGGCCATCCCGGTGCGGGCCAGCTGCTTGAGCACGACGGGGAACGCGGCCGGCGGGATGGAGAAGTAGAACGCCGCGTTGCCGGCAATGCCGTGGGTCTGACGCAGATCGTCCAACGTCGAGGCGAGCTGGTCGAAGGCGGCGTCGTCGTCGAACGACCCGCCGACGAACTTGATGTTGCCGGCCAGCCGCGCCCACACCTCGTCGCGCCACGGGGTGCGGGCGTGCTTGCGGGCAGCCTCGCAGGCCAACGTTTCGAAGTCGCCGTCACCCCAGTCGCGGCGCGCGAAACCGAGCACCACGAAGCCCGGCGGCAACAGCCCCCGGTTGGCCAGGTCGTAGACCGCGGGGAGCAGCTTCTTGCGGGCCAGGTCGCCGGTCACCCCGAAGATCACCAGAGCGCAGGGCTCCGGGATCCGGGGCAACCGGCGGTCCTGCGGGTCGCGCAGCGGGTTCACCGGACCGCCTCCTCGCTCCGCTTCAGTCACGTCGTCCATCCTCACGCCCGCAGATCACCGGCCGCGTCCAGTAGTTGGGCGACACCGGCGGCCCGGTCGGTCAGGTGCAACCGCAGCACCGGCCGCTCCCGACCGGCGAGAGCCTGCCGGTCACCGGCGGCCTGCGCCGCCTGCAACTCACCGAAGGTGTACGGCTTGCCCGGCACCTCCAGGTCCTCGGCGACCGCGCCGGTCACCTGGAGGTAGCTGCCCACCTGCGGGCCGCCCTTGTGGTACTGGCCGGTCGAGTGCAGGAAGCGCGGACCCCAGCCGAAGGTGACCGGCCGGCCGCTCGCCTGAGCCAGCAGCGACCGGAGCCGGGCCGTGTCGGCGTCGGCGAACCGGTCGAGGTACGCCATCACCGCGAGGTAACCCTCGTCGCCCAGCCCGTCGAGCAGCCAGCGCAGCACACCGGCCAGGTCTCCGGGGGTGCCCTGCGGGGCGTACACCTCGATCGCGCCCTCGGTGAACGACGGCGTCTCCGCCGGCAGGCCCGAGGCCAGGATCTTGTTGGTGTTCTCCTTGGACTCGGTGACGTTCGGCTGGTTGAACGGGTCGATGCCGAGCACCACGCCGGCCACCGCGGTGGCGTACTCCCAGGCCAGGAACTGCGCGCCCAGCGGGCCGTTGACGGCCACGTCCGGGTTGGCCCCGCCGCCCGGCATGTCACCGGGGGCCAGCGCGCCGCCGTAGCTGACCGTCAGCACGTCCGCGCCGGTGGCGCCGGGGCTCTGCGGAGACTCCACGACCACCGGGAGGATGCCCACCCCGGCCTTGCCGGTCGACTCGGCGATCAGCTGCTCGGCCCAGTCGCCGAGCCCGTCGATGCCGGTGCCGTCGGAGACCAGGGCGACCTTGTCCCGGGCCAGCGTGGCCGCGGCGCCCAGGGCGGCGCCCAGCGCCAGCGCCGGGTTGTTCTGGTCCGCGCCGAGCGACGTGGCCAGCGCGTCGGCCTGGTCGAGCAGCTCCGCGACCTCGACCCCGGCCAGCGCCGAGGGCACCAGACCGAACGCGGTGAGCGCCGAGTACCGGCCGCCGACGTTCGGGTCGGCGAGCACCGTGAACGCGCCCATCTCGGCTGCGGTGGTCTCCAGCGGCGAACCCGGGTCGGTGACGATGACGAAGTGCCGGCCGGCCTCCGCCTCGGTCATCCCGGCGTCCAGGAACGCCTGCCAGTACGCGCGCCGGTGGCTGTCGGTCTCCACCGTCGACCCGGACTTGCTGGCCACCACCACGACGGTGCGCTCCAGCCGGTCACCGAGCGCCGCCCGGACCTGGCCCGGGTCGGTGGTGTCCAGCACTGTCAACGGGCGACCCAGCGTCCGGGTGATCACCTCGGGCGCGAGCGACGAGCCGCCCATGCCGGCGAGCACCACGTGATCCAGGTCGGCCAGCTCCGCGGTCAGCTCGGCCAACTGGACGAGCAGCTCGCGGCTGCGCCGGTGGGTGTCCACCCAGCCCAGCCGGATCTTCGCCTCGGCCTCGGCGTCCGGACCCCACAGGCTCGCGTCCTTGCCCGCCAGCTTGCCCGGGACGCCGGCCTTGACCAGCGCGTCCCGGGTCGAGGCGGGCGCGGCCTTGTCGACCGCGTCCGCGCCGTACACGGCGAGCCCGGCAGCTGCCTCCACCGGCCCTGAAAGTAGATCGCTCATGCGCCACCGGCCTTCCCGGCGGCCTTGGCGTTGTCCTTGGCGGCCTTGTTCGGGGCGCTCTTGCCCTTGGCCGCCGCCTCCAGGGACTTGCGGACCCCGTCGAGCAGCTCCTGCCAGCTGGCCTCGAACTTCTCCACGCCCTCGCGCTCCAGGGTGACGATCACGTCGTCCATGTCCACCCCGACCGACTCCAGGTCGGCGAAGACCTTCCGGGCCGCGTCGTAGGCGCCGGTGATGGTGTCGCCGCGGGTCTCGCCGTGATCGGCGTACGCGTGGATGACCGACTCGGGCATGGTGTTGACAGTGCCGGGGGCGATCAGCTCCTCGACGTAGATGACGTCCCGGTAGTCCGGGTTCTTCGTCGACGTGGACGCCCACAGCGGCCGCTGCGGGTGCGCGCCGGCAGCGGCGAGCGCCTTCCAGCGGTCGGAGGAGAAGACCTCGGTGTAGCGCTCGTACGCCAACTGGGCGTTGGCGATGGCGGCCTTGCCCTTGAGGGCCTTGGCCTGGTCGGAGCCGACCTTCTCCAGCCGCTTGTCGACCTCGGAGTCGACCCGGGAGACGAAGAACGACGCCACCGAGCCGATCTTCGACAGGTCGTGGCCGTTGGCCTTGGCCTGCTCCAGACCGGCGAGGAACGCCTCCATGACCGCCGAGTAGCGGTCCAGACCGAAGATCAGCGTGACGTTGACGCTGATCCCCTCGGCGAGCGTGTCGGTGATCGCCGACAGGCCCTCCTCGGTGGCCGGGATCTTGATGAAGAGGTTGGGGCGGTCGACCAGCCACCACAGGGCCTTGGCCTCGGCCACCGTCCGGTCGCTGTCGTGCGCCACCCGGGGGTCCACCTCGATGGAGACCCGGCCGTCCACGCCCTCGCTGCCGTCGTACGACGGGCGCATCACGTCGCAGGCCCACCGCACGTCGTACGTGGTGAGCATGCGCACCGACTCCTCGACCTCGATGCCACGGGTGGCGAGGTCGCGCAGCTGCCAGTTGTACTCGTCGGCGTCGCTCAGGGCCTTGGCGAAGATCGTCGGGTTGGTGGTGACACCGGCCACGTGCTTCTCGCGGCGGAGCTGGTCCAGCCCGCCGGAGCTCAGTCGTACCCGGGAAAGGTCGTCGAGCCAGACCGCCACGCCCGCGGCGGTCAGCTCATTCAGCTTGTCGGTCATGCCGTCCACGCTCCCTCAGTTGCCGGTCGTGAAACCGGTGATGTCGCCCACCCGGGCCAGCGAGGCGTGTGCCGCCGCCACGATCCGGTCACCGGTGAACCCGAACTGCTCGAAGAGCACGGTGTGCGGGGCACTCGCGCCGTAGTGCTCCAGGCTCACGCTCTCGCCCAGGTCACCGACGATCCCGCGCCAGGACATCGCGATGCCCGCTTCCACGCTCACCCGTGCCTTTACCCCGCGCGGGAGCACCGACTCCCGATATGCCTCGTCCTGCTCGTAGAACCACTCCTGGCAGGGCATCGAGACGACCCGGGTCGGGGTGCCGTCGGCCTCCAGCCGCTCCCGGGCGGTCAGGCAGAGCTGCACCTCGGAACCGGTGCCGACGATGATCACCTGAGGCTTGCCGTTGGACGCCTCGGCCAGCACGTACCCGCCCTTGGCCACGCCCTCGGCGCTGCCCAGGACGTCGCGGTCCAGGGTCGGCAGCGGCTGACGGCTCAGCGCCAGCGCGGTGGGCCGGTCGGTGTGCTCCAGCGCCTGCCGCCAGGCCCAGGCGGTCTCGTTGGCGTCCGCCGGACGGACCACGTCCAGGCCCGGGATGGCGCGCAGCGCGGTCAGGTGCTCCACCGGCTGGTGGGTCGGGCCGTCCTCGCCGAGGCCGATCGAGTCGTGCGTCCAGACGTAGGTCACCGGCAGCTTCATCAGCGCGGCCAGCCGCACCGACGGACGCATGTAGTCGCTGAAGACCAGGAACGTGCCGCCGTACGGGCGGGTGCCGCCGTGCAGGGCGATGCCGTTGAGGATCGCGCCCATGGCGTGCTCACGGATGCCGAAGTGCAGCGTGCGGCCGTACTCGTGGCCGGGGAAGTCCTTGGTGGCGTGGGCGGCCGGGATGAAGGACGGCTCGCCCTTCATCGTGGTGTTGTTGCTCTCGGCCAGGTCGGCCGAGCCACCCCACAGCTCCGGGAGCACCGGCGCGAGCGCCTCCAGCACCTTTCCGGAGGCGGCCCGGGTGGCCACCCCCTTGGCGTCCGCGGGGAAGACCGGCAACGCGTCGGTCCAGCCGTCGGGGAGTACGCGACCAGCCAACCGCTCGTAGAGCGCGGTGCGCTCCGGGTTGGCCTTCTTCCAGGCGTCGAACGCGGTGGTCCACTCCTGCTCGGCGGCGTCGCCGCGGCCCATCACCGTGCGGGCGTGGCTGAGCACCTCCTCGTCGACCTGGAAGGTCTGCTCCGGGTCGAAGTCGAGGATCCGCTTGGTGGCCTTCACCTCGTCGGCGCCGAGCGCCGAACCGTGGATCTTGCCGGTGTTCTGCTTGTTGGGCGCGGGCCAGCCGATGATGGTGCGCAGCGCGATGAAGGAGGGGCGGGCGGTCTCCGCCCGGGCGGCCACCAGCGCCGCGTACAGCGCCTCGGCGTCCTCGTGGTAGTCGCCCTGGTCGGCGTCGCCGCTGCGCCAGTCGACGGTCTGCACGTGCCAGCCGTACGCCTCGTAGCGGGCGGCCACGTCCTCGCTCTTGGCGATCCGGGTGTCGTCCTCGATGGAGATCTCGTTGTCGTCGTAGATCACCGTGAGGTTGCCCAGCTGCTGGTGCCCGGCGAGGGCGCTGGCCTCGTGGCTGATGCCCTCCTCGATGTCACCGTCGGAGACGATGCACCAGATGTTGTGGTCGAAGACGGACGCGCCGAGCTCGGCCTCGGGGTCGAACAGGCCGCGCTCACGGCGGGCCGCCATGGCCATGCCGACCGCGTTGCCCAGACCCTGCCCGAGCGGGCCGGTGGTGGTCTCCACGCCCGGCGTGTGCCCGTGCTCGGGGTGCCCCGGCGTCTGCGAGCCCCACTGCCGCAGCGACTTGAGGTCGTCCAGGCTCAGCGGGTAACCGGAGAGGAACAGCTGGATGTAGAGCGTCAGGCTGGAGTGCCCGGCGGAGAGGACGAACCGGTCGCGGCCGGGCCAGTTCGGGTCGGCCGGGTTGTGCCGCATGACGCGGTTGAAGAGGAGGTACGCCGCGGGCGCGAGGCTCATCGCGGTGCCCGGGTGACCGTTGCCGGATTTCTCTACGGCGTCCATGGCCAGCACGCGGACGGTGTCTACGGCCCGGCGATCGAGGTCGGACCAGTTCAGTGCGGAGTGCTCGGGTCGTTTAACAGCCACGATGGTTGTGCTCCTCGGCAGATGGGCGGAACCCTCACCGATGACCTTATCGAGCGTCCCTAAACGTGCGCCCGGGGATCTGCGCATGGTGTGCGCTACGTGACCATCCGGATGCTCGGTTCAACCCTGTGGTGTGACGGCCCGCACCGTTGTCGGGTCGGCCGGGCAGCCAAAACGACGACGCGTAGTGTGTGGGGCGGTATGCGGACCCGAGCGGTCCCGACCGATCCGATCTCCCCGTGCCCGATGCCGGAAGGTGGCAATCCGTGAGCATGATCACCGAGCGCCCCGCGAGCAACCCGGCCGGGCCACACCCGGCGCGGGCGGCCGAGGGCCCGGTGGCCCGGCGGGACGTACGCGCGGTCCTCTCGGCGTACGTGGCGCTCACCAAGCCGCGGATCGTCGAGTTGCTGCTGGTCACCACCGTCCCGGCGATGATGCTCGCCGAGGGCGGGCTGCCGTCGCTGTGGCTGATGGCCATCGTGCTGATCGGCGGCTCGCTCGCCGCCGGCGCGGCCAGCGTCCTCAACTGCTACATCGACCGCGACATCGACCAATTGATGCGGCGTACCAAGCGTCGGCCGCTGCCGGCGCACACCGTGTCGCCGCGAAGCGCGCTGATCTTCGGTCTGGTGCTGGCGGCGGTGTCGGTGGCCCTGATGGCGGCGTTCACCAACCTGCTGGCCGCCGGGCTGACCCTCGCCGCGATCGCCTACTACGACCTCGTCTACACCCTGTGGCTCAAGCGTTCCACCCCGACGAACACCTTCTGGGGTGGCGCCTGCGGGGCCGCACCGGTGCTGATCGGGTGGGCCGCGGTGACCGGCTCGCTGGCGCCGGCCGCCTGGGGGCTCTTCGCTGTTGTCTTCTTCTGGCAGATGCCGCACTTCTACCCGCTCGCCATGAAGTACAAGGACGACTACGCGCGGGCCGGCATTCCGATGCTGCCGGTGGTGGCCTCGACCCGCCGGGTGAACGCCGAGATCCTGATCTTCGCGTGGCTCACCGTGCTCACCTCCCTGGCCGTCTGGCCGCTGGGGCTCAGCGCGATCTACGGGGTGCCGACCCTGGTGGTGGGTGCCATCTTCGTGGTCGAGGCACACCGGCTCTGCCGGCGCGCGACGCGCGGCGAGGCGGTCAAGCCGATGCGGCTGTTCCACTGGTCGACGACGTATCTGACGATCGTCTTCGTGGCCGTCGCGCTCGACGCGCTGATCTGACCCGTCCCGCACGGCCCGGCTCTGCGTCCTTCGTGTCCAAGGGCCGTGGCCTCCGCCCGACGTCTTCCGCCGGCCTGTCGCCTCTCTTGGGCGGCGGGGCTTCCTTGGGCGCCGGGGCTTCCTTGGGCACGGCGGCTGCATTGGGCGCTGCGGCTCGGCTCGTCGGCCGGCCCTCGCGTCGTCGGTCAGTTGTCGCGCCGTGGCTCCACCCGGCGGCGAATGACGCCGATGATCTACTGACTAATCATGGACGTGGATGAACTGTCCGGGTTTAACGTCACATCAGAGTAACTTTCGGCATGAGTCTGATCGGCTCAACCTGGGGTGGTTCGAAGGCGATTTCCCCACGTGTTTTGAGCGTAAAAGTCGGTAAATAAACGGACAGTAAACCTGTGATCGTCCTTAAACCTGTAGGTAATTGGCATCACAAAAGCTTCATGCTTCTCGCCCGACGGGGTGCAACTCTGCTTAGGCTTCGCGTCATGGCAGATGGTTCCGATACGACGCTGACGGCCGAGCAGACCGCCGGCGAGCAGGCGCCCCAGGGCCTGGTCGCGGGCCTCAAGGCGTTCGCGGCCGGACACGGCGGCGCGAAGGCGGTCATCGAGTACGTCGGCAAGCGTGGCGCGCGGATCGTCCTGGTGGGTTCCGACGGCGAGTGGGGCGACCAGTTCGCCGACGACACCGTCACCGCCCGGGAGGCGTGCGCCAAGGCGGGAGTCACCGTCGAGAACGCCTGGGAGCGTGAACTGATGGACCAGATGCGTCCGAGCAACGACCTCTGGCGGTCGATGGCCCGGCGCACGATGGCCCGCTGAACAGACACCTGAATTGACCACATATCACCAGTCGACCCGGGGGGAACCCCGGGTCGCTCTCGTCACCTGCTCAGACCTGGCCGACCTCGACCCGGACGACCGGCTGGTCCTGGCCCCGCTCGCCGCCAGTGGCGTCGCCGTCCAGTCGGTCGTCTGGGACGACCCCGACGTCGACTGGTCGTCCTACGACCTGGTCGTGCTCCGCTCACCCTGGGACTACGCGCTACGCCGCGACGAGTTCGTGTCCTGGGCGACCACCGTGCCGAGGCTGGTCAACCCGGCGGACGTGGTCCGCTGGAACACCGACAAGCGCTACCTCGCCGAGCTGAGCGCCGCCGGGGTGCCAACCGTGCCGACGTCGTGGATCGAGCCGGGGGAGGGCTGGCAACTGCCCGCCGAGACCGGCGAGTACGTGCTCAAGCCCGCCGTCAGCGCCGGCAGCCAGGACACCGGCCGGTACGACCTGGCCGACCCGGAGCACCGGGACCTGGCCGCCGCACACGTCCGCCGGCTCTCCGAGGCCGGCCGGGTCACCATGGTCCAGCCGTACCTGCGGGCCGTCGACACCGAGGGCGAGACGGCCCTGCTCTTCCTGGCCGGCCCGGACGGGCTCGCGTTCAGCCACGCGATCCGCAAGGGTCCGATGCTGTCCGGGCCGGATCTCGGCCCGGACGGGCTCTACAAGACCGAGGAGATCAGCGCCAGCACCGCCCGCCCCGAACAACTGGCGGTGGCCGAGCAGACCCTCGCGACGGTGCCCGGCGGCACCCGACAGCTGCTCTACGCCCGGGTCGACCTGATCCCCGGCCCGGACGGCGAGCCGGTCCTGGTCGAGCTGGAGCTGACCGAACCGTCGCTCTTCATCGGGTACGCGGACGGAGCCCCCGACCGCCTCGCCACCGCGATCACCACCCACCTGGCCCGCACCGCCTAACCCCCACGACACGCAACCCTGAACCGCCGCCGCCGCCGCCGCCGCGCCGCCGCGCCGCCGCGCCGCCGCGCCGCCGCGCCGCCGCGCCGCCGCGCCGCCGCCGGCAAGATCGCGCAACATCCTGGTTGTAGTGGCTTCCTGGCGTTTCGTGGCCACTACATCCTGGTTCGAGTGCGATCTTGGCGGCCGCGGGCGGCCAGACTCGGGTTCCGGGAACGCGAGGCGGTCAGGCGGTGGCTGGTACCGGGGCGGCGGCGTCGGTCGGGGTGGCCTGGGGGGCCGACGTGACCGCGCGGCGTTCCCGGGTGGACCACTGCACCGACAGGGCGGCCAGCAGCACCAGGCAGGAGCCGAGCATGTGCGCGCCCACCAGGATCGCCGGCACGTGGGTGAAGTACTGCACGAAGCCGATCAGGCCCTGACCCAACTCCACGGCGACCAGGATGATCGCGGCGCGGGTGGCTCGCTGCGCACCGACGGCGCGGAACGCGAAGATCAGCGCCACCGAGAGACCGATCAGCAGGAAGACCCCGTCCGCGTGCACCTGCGAGATCGTCTCCGGGTCGAGCCCGTTGCGGGCGGCGCCGTGGTCGCCGGCGTGCGGGCCGCTACCGGTGACCCAGGTGCCGACGACCAGCACGGCGACGGTGACGCCGGTGGTGACCCGGGCCAGCGCGCGCAGCGGTGCGGGCACCGCGGCCACGGTCGGGCCGTCGGGGTCGCCGATGCGTCGCCAGAGGGCGTACGCGGCGGCGATCACCGCCATCGAGGCGAGGAAGTGCAGACCGACCACCCACGGGTTGAGGTTGGTCAGCACGGTGATGCCACCGATCACCGCCTGGGCGGGGATGCCCAGGAAGACCGCCACGGCCAGTGCGAGGAGCCCGGGTCGGCGGGGCCGATGCAGCAGTACGGCCAGTACGGTGGCCAGCGCGATCAGACCCACCGCGAAGGTCAGCATGCGGTTGCCGAACTCGATCACGCCGTACACGCCCATCTCCGGCGTCGTGACGTAGGAATCGTCGGTGCACCGGGGCCAGGTGGGGCAGCCGAGGCCCGAGGCGGTCAACCGGACGGCCCCGCCGGTGACGACGATGCCCACGTTCGCGATGATCGAGGCGAGCGCGAGGCGGCGCAGCAGGATGCCGGAGACCGGACGGACGATTCGGTTCACGGCGCAAATCCTACGCACCGTAGTGATCGAGGTTCGTCCGACTCCGCCGGCCCGGTGGTTGGGATCACCGGGGCCCGGGTTTGCGACCCTCCGGGTAATTACGTAACGTTGGCGTTGTGAAAAACGCGGCGGCGCTCTCCGGGCACCAACCGACGGCCGTACCGGCCCTCGGTGCGTCCGCCTCCGCGCCTGCCGTGACCACGTCGGCCGGCCTCGCCGGGCCGGCGGTGGCCGAGGTCTCCACCCGGGACCGGGTCACCCAGTTGCTGCTGGAGCAGGGTGCCACCACCGCCGCGCAGCTTGGCGCGGCGCTCGGGCTCAGCCCGGCGGCGATCCGCCGGCACCTCGACGCGATGCTTGCGGATGGTGACGTGTACGCCCGCGAGCAGCCCGTGCAGGGCAGTCGCGGTCGGGGGCGTCCGGCCAAGGTGTTCCTGTTGACCGAGGCCGCCCGAGTCCGCTGTGGCACACACCACTACGACAACATGGCCACCGCCGCGCTGCGCTGGATCGCCCGTAGCGGCGGCTCCGACGCGGTCGAGGCGTTCGCCACCGAGCAGGTGTCGGCTCTCGAGTCCCGTTGTCGGACGGCCATGGAGGACGCCGGCGACGACCCTCTCGCCCGAGCCGAGGCACTCGCCGCAGCGCTCACCGGCGAGGGTTACGCTGCCAACGCGACCACGATCGCCTCCGGCGGCCAGCTCTGTCAGCACCACTGCCCGGTGGCGCACGTGGCCGCCGAGTTTCCTCAGCTGTGCGAGGCCGAGACCGCGGTCATCTCCCGTCTGGTCGGCACCCACGTGCAGCGTCTGGCCACCATCGCGCACGGCGACGGGGTGTGCACCACGCACATCCCGACTCAGCCGGGCCGCGCCCAATCCGGTAATCCCGTAACCACTGTGAGGACAGATAGATGACCGAGCAGATCGTCCAGCCCCTGACCCAGGAAGAGCAGCTCGCCGCCCTGGGCCGGTACGAGTACGGCTGGTCCGACCCGGACGCCGCCGGGGCGGTCGCCCAGCGCGGCATCAACGAGGCGGTGGTGCGGGACATCTCGGCCAAGAAGAACGAGCCGGCGTGGATGCTCGACCTGCGGCTGAAGGGCCTGCGGCTGTTCGGCCGTAAGCCGATGCCGGCCTGGGGCGCGGACCTCACCGGGATCGACTTCGACAACATCAAGTACTTCGTGCGGTCCACCGAGAAGCAGGCCACCAGCTGGGAGGACCTGCCCGAGGACATCAAGAACACCTACGACCGGCTGGGCATCCCGGAGGCGGAGAAGCAGCGGCTGGTCGCGGGTGTCGCGGCGCAGTACGAGTCCGAGGTCGTCTACCACAAGATCCGCGAGGACCTTGAGGAGCAGGGCGTCCTCTTCCTGGACACCGACACGGCCCTGCGCGAGCACGAGGACGTCTTCAAGGAGTACTTCGGCACGGTGATCCCGGTCGGCGACAACAAGTTCGCCGCCCTGAACACCTCGGTGTGGTCCGGTGGCTCGTTCATCTACGTGCCGAAGGGCGTGCACGTCGAGATCCCGCTCCAGGCCTACTTCCGGATCAACACGGAGAACATGGGCCAGTTCGAGCGGACGCTGATCATCGTCGACGAGGGTGCGTACGTGCACTACGTCGAGGGCTGCACCGCGCCGCTCTACTCCTCCGACTCGCTGCACAGCGCGGTCGTGGAGATCATCGTCAAGAAGAACGCGCGCTGCCGCTACACGACCATCCAGAACTGGTCGAACAACGTCTACAACCTGGTCACCAAGCGCGCCGTCTGCCACGAGGGCGCGACCATGGAGTGGGTCGACGGCAACATCGGCTCCAAGGTGACCATGAAGTACCCGGCGGTCTACATGACCGGTGAGCACGCCAAGGGCGAGGTGCTCTCGGTGGCGATGGCCGGCGAGGGTCAGCACCAGGACGCCGGCGCCAAGATGGTGCACGCCGCGCCGCACACCTCCTCGAGCATCATCTCCAAGTCGATCGCCCGTGGCGGCGGCCGCACCTCGTACCGGGGTCTGGTGCAGGTGCTGGAGGGTTCGCACCACAGCCGGAGCACTGTCAAGTGCGACGCGCTGCTGGTCGACACCATCTCCCGCTCGGACACCTACCCGTACGTCGACATCCGTGAGGACGACGTGTCGATGGGGCACGAGGCGACCGTCTCCAAGATCAGCGACGACCAGCTCTTCTACCTGATGAGCCGGGGCCTGAGCGAGGACGAGGCGATGGCCATGATCGTGCGCGGCTTCATCGAGCCGATCGCCAAGGAGCTCCCGATGGAGTATGCCCTGGAGCTCAACCGTCTGATCGAGCTTCAGATGGAGGGCGCGGTCGGCTGACGCCGCCGCTCCCCGTGGCGGGCCGGAGCCTCGGCCCGTCACACCCGGCCCCAACTCGTCGTCGGAACAGACAGACCAAGGAAGAAATGACTACCCAGGCTTCCGCGCCGCCGCCCAGCACCAAGTCGCAGGCGCTGCGCTCGTACGACGTCGCCGACTTCCCGGCCCTCACCGGCCTGGAGGAGGAGTGGCGCTTCACCCCGCTCAAGCGCCTCCGCGGCCTGACCAGCGACGGTTCCAGGCCGCTGGACGACGCGCCGGCCGCGACCGGTGCGGTCCGACACGAGTACGGCGACCTGCCCGAGGGCGTCGCCATCACCCGGGTCGGCCGTGACGACGAGCGAGTCGGCAGCGTGCTGACCCCGGTCGACCGGGTCAGTGCGCTGGCCTACGGTGCCGCCGCGGACGCCCTGCTGCTGCGGGTGGCCCCCGACGTGGTGCTCGGCGAAGCAGTGCGGCTGCGGGTGGTCGGCGAGGGCGTCGAGCAGCCGGCGTTCGGTCACACCTTCATCGAGGTGGGCCGGTTCGCCGAGGCGACAGTCGTACTGGAGCACGTCGGGTCGGCCATCCTGGCCGACAACGTCGAGGTGGCCGTGGCCGACGGCGCGAAGCTGACGCTGGTCACGGTCGCCGACTGGGCCGACGACGCGGTCCAGGCCCAGCACCTGAAGATCAAGCTGGGCCGGGACGCCAAGGTCATCCACATCCAGGTCTCCCTGGGTGGCGACCTGGTCCGGCAGTTCACCAGCGTGGAATACACCGGGCGCGGTGGCGAGGCCGAGCTGTACGGCGTCTACTTCGCCGACTCCGGCCAGCACCTCGAGCACCGGCAGCTGGTCGACCACAGCATCCCGGACTGCCGCAGCTACGTCGGCTACCGGGGCGCCCTGCAGGGCGAGAGCGCGCACACCGTCTGGGTGGGCGACGTGCTCATCCGGGCCGAGGCGACCGGCACCGACACGTACGAGATCAACCGGAACCTGCTGCTCACCGACGGCGCACGGGCGGACTCCGTACCCAATCTGGAGATCGAGACCGGCGAGATCGCCGGCGCCGGCCACGCCAGCGCGACCGGCCGCTTCGATGACGAGCAGTTGTTCTACCTGATGGCCCGGGGCATTCCGGAGAGTGAGGCCCGCCGGCTGGTGGTGCGTGGTTTCTTCGCCGAGCTGATCAACAAGATCCCGGTGGAGTCGCTGCGTGAGAGCCTCGGAGACACGATCGAGGCCCGGCTGACCAAGGCGGGCGCTTGATGATCCGCATCTGCTCCACCGAGGACGTGCCGAAGGGCACCGCGATCAGCGCGGACGTCGACGGCACGCCGATCGCCCTGGTGCACGGCGAGGACGGCGGCTTCTACGCCGCGTACGACGAGTGCTCGCACGCCTCCGTCGCGCTCTCCGAGGGTGAGGTCGATGGCTGCACGCTCGAGTGCTGGCTGCACGGCTCGCGCTTCGACCTGCGCACCGGCGATCCGACCGGCCTGCCCGCCACCGAACCCGTCCCCGTCTACCCCGTCGAAGTCCGCGACGGCGACATCTACCTCAGCCTGACGCCGAGTAATGGAGTGACCCGATAATGAGCACCCTGGAGATCCGCGACCTGAAGGTGTCGGTCAAGCTGCCCGAGGGTGAGCTCAAGCCGATCCTGGCCGGCGTCGACCTGACCGTGAAGTCGGGCGAGACCCACGCGATCATGGGCCCGAACGGTTCCGGCAAGTCCACCCTGGCGTACTCGATCGCCGGTCACCCCAAGTACGAGATCACCGGTGGCACGGTGACCCTCGACGGTGAGGACGTGCTGGCCATGACGGTCGACGAGCGCGCCCGCGCCGGCCTCTTCCTGGCCATGCAGTACCCGGTCGAGGTGCCCGGCGTCTCGGTGGCGAACTTCCTGCGGACCGCGAAGACCGCCATCGACGGCGAGGCCCCGAAGCTTCGCACCTGGGGCGGCGAGCTGCGCGGTGCGATGGAGCGTCTCCAGATGGACCCGGCGTTCGCCCAGCGCAACGTCAACGAGGGCTTCTCCGGTGGTGAGAAGAAGCGGCACGAGATCGTCCAACTGGAGCTGCTCAAGCCGAAGATCGCGATCCTCGACGAGACCGACTCCGGTCTCGACGTGGACGCGCTGCGCGTGGTCAGCGAGGGCGTCAACCGGGTCCGCGACACCGGCGACACCGGCGTGCTGCTGATCACCCACTACACCCGGATCCTGCGCTACATCAAGCCGGACTTCGTGCACGTCTTCGTGGCCGGCCGGATCGTCGAGCAGGGCGGCTCGGAGCTGGCCGACAAGCTCGAGGCCGAGGGCTACGAGCGGTACGCCGCCGGGGCCGGCACGGCCAAGGCCTGAGCGGGAGAGGCGCTGCCGAGATGACCAGCATCGCGATCCCCTCGGGGATGCCGCAGTACGACGACGTGCCGCGTTTCGACGTGGCCCGGGTGCGCGCCGACTTCCCGATCCTCGGTCGGGACGTCAACGGGCACCCGCTGGTCTACCTCGACAGCGCCAACACCTCGCACAAGCCCCGTCAGGTGCTCGACGTGCTCGACGAGCACTACGCGCGGCACAACGCCAACGTGTCGCGCTCGGTGCACACCCTGGGCACCGAGGCCACCGAGGCGTACGAGGGGGCGCGGGCGAAGATCGCCGCGTTCATCAACGCGCCCAGCGTCGACGAGGTGGTGTTCACGAAGAACTCCACCGAGGCGATCAACATCGTGGCGTACGCCTTCTCGAACGCCTCGCTGCGCCCGGACGCCGACCCCCGTTTCCGGCTCGGTCCGGGCGACGAGGTGGTGATCTCCGAGATGGAGCACCACTCGAACATCGTCCCGTGGCAGTTGCTCTGTGAGAGGACCGGCGCGACCCTGCGCTGGTTCCCGGTCACCGACCAGGGGCGGCTGGACGAGTCGGGCCTGGAAGATCTGGTCACCGAACGGACGAAGATCGTCTCGCTGGTGCACATGTCCAACATCCTCGGCACTGTCAACGCCACCTCCCGGATCACCGCGCGGGTCCGCGAGGTGGGTGCGCTGCTGCTGCTGGACTGCTCGCAGTCGGTGCCGCACCTGCCCATCGACGTGGTCGACCTGGACGCCGACTACATCGTCTTCACCGGCCACAAGATGTGCGGTCCGACCGGCATCGGGGTGCTCTGGGGTCGGGGTGAGCTGCTGGCGGCCATGCCGCCGGTCTTCGGCGGCGGCTCGATGATCGAGACGGTCACCATGGCCCGCTCGACGTTCGCCGCGCCGCCGGCCCGCTTCGAGGCGGGCACCCCGCCGATCGCCGAGGCCGTCGCGCTCGGTGCGGCCGTCGACTACCTGACCGGCATCGGGATGCAGGCCATCCAGTGGCACGAGAAGGAGCTGACGGCGTACGCGCTGGACGCTCTCGGCTCGGTGCCGGACCTGCGGATCTTCGGTCCGACCGTGCCGGTGGGCCGGGGCGGCACCATCTCGTTCGCACTCGGTGACGTGCACCCGCACGACGTGGGTCAGGTGCTCGACTCGCTCGGCGTGCAGGTGCGGGTGGGCCACCACTGTGCCAAGCCGGTGTGCAGCCGGTTCGGTGTTCCGGCCATGACCCGGGCCTCGTTCTACCTCTACACCACCACCGAGGAGATCGACGCTCTGGTGGCCGGTCTGGAGCAGGTGCGGAAGGTGTTCGACTGATGCAGCTCGACCAGCTCTACCAGGAGATCATCCTGGACCACTACAAGCGCCCGCACGGGCGCGGCCTGCGCGATGCCGACGACCCGGGCGATCAGGTCGCGGAGGCGCACCACGTCAACCCGACCTGCGGTGACGAGGTCACCGTCCGGGTGGCCACCGACGGCACGGTGCTGCACGACATCTCGTACGACGGTATGGGCTGTTCGATCAGCCAGGCATCGGCGAGTGTGCTGCACGAGTTGCTGCGTGGTCGGGGCGCCGGGGAAGCATTCGAGGTGCACGAGGCGTTCGTGGAGTTGATGTCCGGACGTGGCCAGGTCACGCCGGACGAGGACGTGCTCGGTGACGGGGTTGCTTTCGCGGGTGTGGCCCGTTACCCCGCCCGGGTCAAGTGCGCGCTGCTGCCGTGGATGGCGTTCAAGGACGCCGCGGCACGCGCCGGTGTGGGCGCGAGCCCGGAGGTGAAGGCGTGAGCGAGCGTCAGCGAGCGAATGACACCGTGGTGCCTTGTGGCATCACGCAGCGATGCGGAGGGACGGCATGAGCGAGAACACCGCTACTGAGGCGACGCCGGAGGCCGGTGACACCACCGTGGTGCCGCAGACCGACGCCGCGACGACCGATGGCACCGTTGACGCCGCCGCTCCCGCGGGCGGCGTCAGCAAGGCGATGATCGCCGACATCGAGGAGGCGATGAAGGACGTCGTCGACCCGGAGCTCGGCATCAACGTGGTCGACCTGGGCCTCGTGTACGGCGTCCACGTCGACGACGAGAACGTCGCCACCCTGGACATGACGCTCACCTCGGCGGCCTGCCCGCTGACCGACGTCATCGAGGACCAGACCCGGCAGGCGCTGACCACCGGCCCCGGCGGCGGCCTGGTCAACGACATCCGGATCAACTGGGTGTGGCTCCCGCCGTGGGGTCCGGACAAGATCACTGACGAGGGTCGGGACCAGCTCCGCTCCCTGGGCTTCAACGTCTGACCCGATCCACTTCGTCGAGCGCGGTACCCGCACGGGTCGAAGGTGGCCGAGGTCGCGGCGGACGCCGTCGGCGCGCGGTCGAAGGCACCGGAGACGAACATCCGGCTACGACCGGCCGACAGGCCGCTGC
>NZ_JBEORJ010000027.1:0-9751 GCF_040302185.1 Micromonospora sp. NPDC127501
GCCGGCGATAGCGCCACCGGTGAAGGCGAGCCCGGCAGCGGTCAGCGCGGTCTTACGAATCAGATCGGTACGCATGATGGCGTGCTCCTCTGCATCAGGGGGTCACCCACACGGCACTCAACGGGGGGTCAGTGCGACCGCGCGGGGAAAGTTCGAGGGGTTCTGCCCGGTGACCCGCGAAGGGGGTCGGCGTCGGGGCAGGGTGTAACCGTTCGCGGTGGCAGGTCATTCCGCCATACCCGCGGCTCGGCTGGGGTGCTCGGCCGTGCGGGGGTCGGCCTGATGTGGTGCTCGGCCGTTCCGGGGGTGTAACCGGGGCGGCCTGGCGGGTGTTCCCGACGGCTGCCCTGCCCGGCCGTCGTGGTGCTCGGCCGTGCGGAGGGTCTAACCGTGCAGGCCCGGCGGGTGTTCCCGGCGGGGCCGGCGCGTCAATGACCCGGACTGCTGCGGTGGTCTGCCAGGTATAACGACAGGGCCCGGCCGCCGATTCCGCCGCCGGGGTGGCCCCGACCACCCGACGCCCGTCCCGAAACCCGACAAACCACCCAGCTCACCGGCCGGGAAACCCCGACACGGAGGCCAAAGGGGCGTGATCCGCTCGGGTTCCTGAAAGTCACGGTGTCCTGGCGCCGGGGACGCCCCGACATCATGAAAGCCGAGTGGATCATGCCGGTCTGCGCCGTTCGCGCGCCCCGGGCCGGTCCGAGGCGGGGCAGAACGTGACGGTGATCGGCCGGCAGCGCGCCGTACGGAAGCTCGCGCCTTCCATGATCGTGCTCGATCCAGGAAACAGGCCCCTCCCCACGCCACGAGGCCACTACATCCAGGATCGAGCACGATCATGGGGGGGCGCGACCGCCCATCAACGGGCGAGCGAGGACAGCCAGCGTGAGCCGATCGGCTGTGCCTCCGGCCGGACGAGCGACGACGGTGCTCAGGTGCTGGGCTTCGCCTCAGCGCCGTCGTTGGCCTTCGTGTCCTTGTCCAGGGCGGCCAGGATCGCCTCGGCGGTGCGCCGCCCCACCCCCGGCACCTCGGTGATCTCTTCGACCGTCGCGGCCGAGAGCCGCTTGAGCGAGCCGAAGTGCCGCAGCAGTGCCTTGCGACGCACCTCGCCCAGGCCGGGTACGTGATCCAGCGCCGACTCGGTCATCCGCTTGGAGCGGCGCTGCCGGTGGAAGGTGATGGCGAACCGGTGGGCCTCGTCACGCACCCGTTGCAGCAGGTAGAGCCCCTCGGAGGTGCGCGGGAGGATGACCGGGAACTCGTCGTCCGGGAGCCATACCTCCTCCAGCCGCTTGGCCAGCCCGCACAGGGCCACGTCGTCGATGCCCAGGTCGGCGAGTGCCTGCGCGGCGGCCGCGACCTGTGGGGCGCCGCCGTCGACGACCACCAACTGTGGCGGGTACGCGAATTTTCGGGGCCGGCCGGTGGTCGGATCAATCAGGACGCCGACCTGCGGCTCGACCGCGTCCTGGGGGGCGGCCGAGTCGTCGGCCGACTCCACGCCCACCTCGCCGGTCTCGGCCCTGGCGTCCAGGTAGCGGGCGAAGCGACGACGGAGAACCTCGGACATCGCGGAGAGGTCGTCGGTGGCGCCCCGGACGATGAACCGCCGGTACTCGCTCTTGCGGGGCAGCCCGTCCTCGAAGACCACCATGCTGGCGACCACGTCGGTGCCCTGGATCTGGGAGATGTCGAAACACTCGATGCGCAGCGGCGAGGTGCTCATGCCCAGCGCCTCGCTGATCTCGTCCAGTGCCTTGCCCCGGGTGGTCAGGTCACCGGAGCGCTTGAGCTTGTGCCGGGCCAACGCGTCCTTGGCGTTGCGCTCCACCGTCTCCATCAGTGAGCGTTTGTCGCCACGCTGCGGCACCCGCAGCGACACCCGACTGCCCCGGTGGTTGGAGAGCCACTCGGCCAGCGCGTCGGCGTCCGCGGGCAGCTCGGGGACCAGCAGTTCCCGGGGCACGTCGGCCTCGCCGTGCTCGCCGCCGTACACCTGGGTGCAGAAGTGGTGCACCAGATCCCCGGTGGTCAGGTCCTCGGTCTTCTCCACCACCCAACCGCGCTGGCCGCGGACCCGGCCGTCGCGGACGTGGAAGACCTGCACAGCCGCCTCGAGCGGGTCGTCGGCGAACGCGACGACGTCCGCGTCGGTGCCGTCGCCGAGCACCACTGTCTGCTTCTCCATGGCCCGGCGCAGCGCGGCCACGTCGTCGCGCAGCCGGGCGGCCCGCTCGAACTCCAGCTGCTCGCTCGCCTCGGTCATCTCACGTTCGATCTTGCGGACCATGGTGTCGGTGCGCCCGGCCATGAAGTCGCAGAACCCGTCGACGATGGCCCGGTGTTCCTCGGCGGAGACGGTGCCGACGCACGGCGCCGAGCACTTGCCGATGTAGCCCAGCAGGCAGGGACGACCGACCTGGCCGGCCCGCTTGAACACCCCGGCGGAGCACGTCCGCGCGGGGAAGACCCGCAGCAGCAGGTCGAGGGTCTCCCGGATGGCCCAGGCATGCGAATAGGGACCGAAGTAACGCACGCCCTTGCGCTTGGCGCCGCGCATCACCTGTAGCCGGGGGTACTCCTCGTCGAGGGTGACAGCGAGATAGGGGTACGACTTGTCGTCGCGGTAGCGGACGTTGAACCGCGGGTCGTACTGCTTGATCCAGGTGAACTCCTGCTGGAGCGCCTCGACCTCGGTGCCGACGGTGATCCAGTCCACCGACTCGGCGGTGGTGACCATCTGTCGGGTGCGCTCGTGCAGGTTCCAGACGTCGCCGAAGTAGGAGTTGAGTCGGCTGCGCAGATTGCGCGCCTTGCCGACGTAGATCACCCGGCCGGTGCCGTCGCGAAAGCGGTAGACCCCCGGTAGCTCCGGGATGGTGCCGGGTGCTGGGCGGTAGGTCGAGGGGTCAGCCACGCCAACAAGCCTAGTCCGCAGCACCGACAGCCCATCGCAAGCGTGATCCACTCGGCGTCCCGGAAGTCGGGGTGTCGGTACACCGCCAACACCCCGACGTCCCGAAACGCGAGTCGATCCTGCGACGCCGCGCCGACCGGCCGGTCAGCGTGCGGCGGCCCGACCCGCCCGCCGGCCCGCGTCGGATCAGGCCAGCGAAATCTGGTCGCCGGTGACCTTGATGTCCTTGGGCGGCAGCGGCTTGGTGGCCGGGCCGGCCTTCACCGAGCCGTCCTCGATCGAGAACTTGCTGTTGTGGCAGGTGCAGTTGATGGTGCCGCCGTCGACGTTCGTCACCGGGCAGTTCTGGTGCGTACAGATCGGGCTGAAACCCTTGAACTGACCGGCCGTGGGCTGGGTGATGACCACGCCTTCGGCGGCGAGGACCTTGCCGCCCCCGACCGGGATGTCGGCGGTGGTGGCCAACGACTGGGCATTCTGCCGGTCGCCGCCGCCGGCGTCGCCGGTGCTGGGCACGGCGGGGCCACCACTGGTGGGTGCGTCACTGCCGCTGCCGCCGTCATCACTGCCGCAGGCAGCCAGGACGACGGCCGCGCCGACCGCCCCGACGCCGGTGAGCAGGGTACGACGCGTCTGCGTACCCGGACCGGTCAGCGCCTGATCGTCACTCATGCCTCGCCTCTCTCTAGCCCGCTGCCGGTCGAAAGCCGGCCACACTTCTCCACACGGGCAACTGTGCCGGATGGTTCATCGCGGCACTCGTCCGACCCGGCAAATGGGGCGGGGCGGGTCGTCAACCGACCCGCCCCGCGTACACGCACCAAAAGGTCAGCGCGCGGCGGCCGCCACCTTACGGCTGGCCCGCGCCTTGGTCACGCCGTTGGCCTTGGCGGCCCGGGTGGTGGCGGCAGCCGCACCCTTGGCCTTGCCGTCGAGCTTGAGCACCTGGCGCAGGAACTCGCCGGTGTGGCTCTCGGCCACCTCGGCGACCTCCTCGGGGGTGCCGGTGGCGAGCACGGTGCCGCCCCGGTGGCCACCCTCGGGACCCATGTCGATCAGCCAGTCCGCGGTCTTGATCACGTCGAGGTTGTGCTCGATCGTGATCACCGTGTTGCCCTTGTCGACCAGCCCTTCCAGCACCATCAGCAGCTTGCGGATGTCCTCGAAGTGCAGACCGGTGGTCGGCTCGTCGAGCACGTAGACCGTCCGCCCGGTGGAGCGCTTCTGCAGCTCGGAGGCGAGCTTGACCCGCTGCGCCTCACCGCCGGAGAGGGTCGGCGCGGGCTGACCGAGGCGGACGTAGCCCAGGCCGACGTCGACCAGGGTCTTCAGGTGGCGGTGGATGGCCGGGATGGCGGAGAAGAACTCGGCGGCCTCCTCGATCGGCATCTCCAGCACGTCCGAGACGGTCTTGCCCTTGTAGTGCACCTCCAGGGTCTCCCGGTTGTACCGGGCGCCCTTGCAGACCTCGCACGGGACGTACACGTCGGGGAGGAAGTTCATCTCGATCTTGATGGTGCCGTCACCCGAGCACGCCTCGCAGCGCCCGCCCTTGACGTTGAAGGAGAAGCGACCCGGGCCGTACCCGCGCACCTTCGCCTCGGTGGTCTCGGCGAAGAGCTTGCGGACGTGGTCCCAGACGCCGGTGTAGGTGGCCGGGTTGGAGCGCGGCGTCCGGCCGATCGGCGACTGGTCCACGCCGACGACCTTGTCCACGTGCTCCAGCCCGGAGACGCGGGTGTGCCGGCCGGGCACCAGCCGGGCGCCGTTGATCTGGTTGGCCAGCACCGCGTACAGGATGTCGTTGACCAGCGTGGACTTGCCCGAGCCGCTGACCCCGGTGACCGCGATCAGCTGGCCCAGCGGGAACGAGACGGTCAGGTTGCGCAGGTTGTGCTCCCGCGCGCCGTGCACCACCAGCTCGCGGGCCGGATCCTGCGGGCGGCGGCCCGTCGGCGTCGGGATCGACCGCCGACCGGACAGGTACGCCCCGGTGATCGACTCCTTGTTCTTCAGCAACGCCGGCACCGAGCCGCTGTGCACGATCTTGCCGCCGTGCTCACCCGCGCCGGGCCCGATGTCGACGATCCAGTCGGCGGTGCGGATGGTGTCCTCGTCGTGCTCGACCACGATCAGCGTGTTGCCGAGCCCGCGTAGCCGGATCAGGGTCTCGATCAGCCGGTGGTTGTCGCGCTGGTGCAGCCCGATCGACGGCTCGTCGAGCACGTAGAGCACGCCCACCAGGCCGGAGCCGATCTGGGTGGCCAGCCGGATGCGCTGTGCCTCACCGCCGGAGAGCGTGCCGGCCGGGCGGTCCAGGGAGAGGTAGTCCAGACCGACGTCGAGGAGGAACCGCAGCCGGGCGTTGATCTCCTTGAGGACCCGCTCGGCGATCATCTTCTGCCGGTCGGTCAGCTCGATGCCGGCGAGCAGGTCGGCGCACTCCCCCACGGACAGGTTGCAGACCTCGGCGATGCTCTTGCCGGCCAACGTGACAGCGAGCACCTCGGGCTTGAGTCGGGCCCCGCCGCACGCCGCGCACGGCACGTCGCGCATGTAGCCCTCGTACTTGTCGCGGGACCACTCGGACTCGGTGTCGGAGTGCCGACGCTCGATCCACTGCACCACGCCCTCGAAGCCGGTGTAGTAGGAGCGCTCACGGCCGTACTTGTTGCGGTAGCGCACGTGCACCTGATCGTCGGAGCCGTGCAGGATCGTCTTCTGCGCCCGCGCCGGCAACGCCCGCCACGGCGTGTCGATGTCGAAGTGCTGGGCCTCGCCGAGCGCCTCCAGCAGACGCAGGAAGTATTCCAGGTTGTGCCCGGTGGACCAGGGCTGGATGGCGCCCTCACGCAGGCTGCGCTCCGGGTCGGGGACCAGCAGCTCCGGGTCGACCTCCTTCTTGGTGCCCAGGCCGGTGCACTCCGGGCAGGCGCCGTAGGGCGCGTTGAAGGAGAAGACCCGCGGCTCGAGGTCCTCGATGGCGAGCGGGTGGTCGTTGGGGCAGGCCAGGTGCTCGGAGTAGCGGCGCTCGCGGTCCGGGTCGTCCTCGGGGAGGTCGACGAAGTCGAGCAGGACCAGGCCGCTGGACAGGCCCAGGGCGGCCTCGACCGAGTCGGTGAGCCGCTGCTTGGCGCTCGGCTTGACGGTGAGCCGGTCGATCACCACCTCGATGGTGTGCTTCTCCTGCTTCTTGAGCTTCGGCGGCTCGGTCAGCGGGTGCACCACGCCGTCGACCCGGGCCCGGGCGTAGCCCTTGGCCTGCAGCTCGGCGAAGAGGTCGACATATTCGCCCTTGCGGCCACGGATCACCGGGGCGAGCACCATGAACTTGGTGCCCTCGGCCATCGCGAGGACCCGGTCGACGATCTGTTGCGGGCTCTGCCGGGAGATGCGCTCACCACAGACCGGGCAGTGCGGCTCGCCGATGCGGGCATAGAGCAGACGCAGGTAGTCGTAGACCTCGGTGATGGTGCCGACGGTCGAGCGCGGGTTACGCGAGGTGGATTTCTGGTCGATCGAGACGGCCGGGCTCAGACCCTCGATGAAGTCGACGTCTGGCTTGTCCATCTGGCCGAGGAACTGGCGGGCGTACGACGAGAGCGACTCGACGTAGCGGCGCTGCCCCTCGGCGAAGATCGTGTCGAAGGCCAGGCTCGACTTGCCCGACCCGGACAGCCCGGTGAACACGATGAGTGCGTCCCGGGGCAGGTCGAGACTGACGTCACGCAGGTTGTGCTCGCGCGCGCCACGGATGATCAGTCGGTCGGCCACGGTACGTGTACTCCCGGGAGAAGACGAAGCGAAGGATGTGTCCCGCTCTGGGTGGTCTTGAGCGGTCGTACGGGCGCGGAAAACACGCCTCGGCAACTCTAGCCCCGAGGTACGACAGTTTCCCTCGCCCGCACATTCCCCCAGCTCAGCCCGGTCGGCCGCGCCACCCGGAAGCCCGGGTCACCCGAAACGCGCGCCACCCGGAAGCCCGGGCCACCCGAGACGCGCGCCGCCCGCAAGCCCGGGCTCCCGCGCGTCGGCGGGCGCCCGGTCAGAAGCCGCCGGGCGCCGGCGGACGCGCGGCCCGACGTCGGGCCGAACGCCACCCGCCGCGTCGCTCCGCCGCCACCCGGGTCTCCCGCCGTCGGCTCTCGTGGGCCACCTCACCCTGCAGCCGCCGCCAGCTCTCCCACCGACGGGTGGAGAGCTCGCCGGTGTGCAGCGCCTCCCGGACCGCGCAGGCCGGCTCGCCGTCGTGGCCGCAGTCGGCGTACCGGCAGCCCTCGGCCAGCCCGGCGATGTCGGCGAAGGCCCGGTCGAGCCCGGCCGCGCCGTCGAGCAGGCCGACCGCCCGGACACCGGGCGTGTCGATCACCGCACCGCCACCGGGGATGGGTACGAGGGCCCGCCAGGTGGTGGTGTGCCGACCCTTGCCGTCCACCCGCCGGATCGCCTGGGTGGGCATCATCATCGCCCCGACGAGGGCGTTGACCAGGCTCGACTTGCCCGCACCGGAGGGGCCGAGCAGTCCGAGCGTGCGGCCGCGCGTCACCTCGGCGCGCAGCGGTTCCAGCCCGAGGCCACGTTCGGCGCTGACCGGCAGCACCGGCACCCCGGGGGCGACCGCGGCCAGCTGGCGGGCCAGCGCGGCCGGGTCGGCCGCGAGGTCCGCCTTGGTCAGTACGACAAGTGGCCGGGCGCCGGACTCGTGGGCCAGGGAGAGCAGCCGTTCGATCCGGCCCACGTCCGGCTCGGGGTGCACCGGCTCCACCACTGCGGCGGCGTCGAGGTTGGCGGCCAGCACCTGACCGCTGGCGTCCTTGCCGGCGGTACGCCGGATCAGCGCGCCGCGCCGCGGCAGCACCGCCTCCACTGTGACCCGGCGGTCCGGCCAGTGGGTGAGCAGCACCCAGTCCCCGGCGCAGGGCAGCGCGGACGGGTCCCGCGCGGCGACGGTCAGCACCGCCCCACCCAGGCTGGCCCGGACCGGGCCGACGGCGGTGAGCACCGTGCAGACCCCCCGGTCCACCCGGGCCACCCGACCCGGCTGGTGCTCGCCGCGGCGCGCGGCGTACGCCGTCCGCTCGGCGTCCCAGCCGAGGGCGGTCAGATCGATCGTCATGTCATCCTCATCGGTGTCGAAGCTGGTGATGGCGGAACACGCGTGCCACGTCCGGCATGATCACCACCTCCGTCCGATGTCCCGGTGCCGCGTCTGCCGCTGACGGTAGGTCGCGCGCCGACGCGCCGAAAGCGATTTCC
Organism: Micromonospora sp. NPDC127501; assembly: GCF_040302185.1. NCBI lineage: Bacteria > Bacillati > Actinomycetota > Actinomycetes > Micromonosporales > Micromonosporaceae > Micromonospora > Micromonospora sp. NPDC127501. The sequence continues at coordinate 8,180 of NZ_JBEORJ010000027.1, forward strand.
CCGGCGACGGCGCGACGGCGGACCGCTAGGGTCGACGGGTGACCACCGATCCGCTCCTGCTGATGGGCGAGGTGGACGCGGCCACCAGCCGACTACTGCGTACCGCCGCTTCTTTCGACGCCGCGGACCTGGCCGCCGCGTCGCTGCTGCCGGGCTGGACGCGCGGCCACGTGCTGGCGCATGTGGCGCGCAACGCCGACGGCTTCGTCAACCTGCTCACCGCGGCCCGCACCGGGGCTGCGCTGCCGATGTACGCCTCGTTGGAGGCGCGCACCGCGGACATCGAAGCCGGTTCGAGCCGGCCACCGGCCGCGCACCTGGACGACCTGCGACGCACCGCGGACCTGTTCTCCGAGGCGGTCGCGGCCATGCCGGCCGACGCGTGGGCGGCGACGGTGCAGGCGCGTAAGGGCCCCTGGCCGGCGGCGCTGCTGGTCTGGGGTCGGCTGCGGGAGATCGAGGTGCACCACCTCGATCTGGCCGCCGACTACCGGGCCGCGGACTGGTCGGAGACGTTCGCCCACCGTCTGCTGCGGGAGGCGGCCAGTCACCACGGCATGGGGCCGACACCGCCCTCGATGGTGCTGCGCCTCGACGGCAGCGAGCATGAGGTGGTGATCGGGGAGCGCGTGGACGCCCCGATCGTCGCCGGCCCCGCCCCCGACCTCGCCGCCTGGCTGATCGGCCGCGCCGACGGCGCCCCGCTCTCCGTCACCCCTGACGGTCCCCTGCCTACTCCACCGGAATGGATATAGAAACGTCATGACATACAGCGGAGACGTCACGCACGGCGGCGCACCGGCGGTCCGGGAGCTGGACGGGCTGACCATCAGCAAGCTGTCGGTGGGTCCGATGGACAACAACGCCTACTTACTGCGCTGCACGGGCACCGGTGATCAGGTGCTGATCGACGCCGCCAACGAGGCGCCCCGGCTGCTCGAACTGATCGGTGACGGTGGGCTCACCGCCGTGGTGACGACCCACCAGCACATGGATCACTGGGTGGCGTTGGAGGAGGTCGTCGCCAAGACCGGCGCCCGGGCGCTGGTGCACGCCGAGGACGCGTCGGGGCTGCCGATCGAGGCGGAGCGGCTGGCCGACGGCGACACCGTGGCGGTCGGCGACTGCGCGCTGGAGGTCATCCACATCAAGGGGCACACCCCGGGTTCGATCGCGCTGCTCTACCGCGACCCGGCCGGCACCCCGCACCTCTTCACCGGCGACAGCCTTTTCCCCGGTGGGGTGGGTAACACCGACAAGGACCCGGAGCGCTTCGCGGCGCTGATCGGTGACGTCGAGCACAAGCTGTTCGACCAACTTCCGGACGACACCTGGTTCTACCCGGGCCACGGCAAGGACAGCACCCTGGGCGCCGAGCGCCCCGCCCTCCCCCAGTGGAAAGCCAGAGGCTGGTAACCCCACCGAACAGAACAGAAAACCCGACGTCGACCGAGAACCACCGAGGTCAAGAACCACCGACGGCGGCGGCACCCCCGCACGAACCGGAACCACGACGGGGGCGGGGGCCCGCCGTGCCCGGCGCAGGGATCAAGCCTGACCGCCCGGAGCCGG
>NZ_JBEORJ010000028.1:0-5448 GCF_040302185.1 Micromonospora sp. NPDC127501
ACGCAGAAAAGGCCACCCCCCATTGGGGGTGGCCTTTTCTGGAAGATTGTCCGGCGGCGTCCTACTCTCCCACACCCTCACGAGTGCAGTACCATCGGCGCTGGAGGGCTTAGCTTCCGGGTTCGGAATGTAACCGGGCGTTTCCCCTCCGCCATGACCGCCGTAACTCTATGAACATATCAAACAACCCCGGCCACACGTCACGGGTGTTCGCTTGTTCAGAGTTGCACAGTGGACGCGTAGCAGCTTAGTAGTCAAGTCCTCGGCCTATTAGTACCGGTCAACTGAACCCGTTACCGGGCTTACATTTCCGGCCTATCAACCCAGTCGTCTAGCTGGGGGCCTTACCCCACCAAGGTGGGTGGGATACCTCATCTTGAAGCAGGCTTCCCGCTTAGATGCTTTCAGCGGTTATCCCTTCCGAACGTAGCTAACCAGCCGTGCCCTTGGCAGGACAACTGGCACACCAGAGGTTCGTCCGTCCCGGTCCTCTCGTACTAGGGACAGCCCTTCTCAAGTATCCTACGCGCACGGCGGATAGGGACCGAACTGTCTCACGACGTTCTAAACCCAGCTCGCGTACCGCTTTAATGGGCGAACAGCCCAACCCTTGGGACCTGCTACAGCCCCAGGATGCGACGAGCCGACATCGAGGTGCCAAACCATCCCGTCGATATGGACTCTTGGGGAAGATCAGCCTGTTATCCCCGGGGTACCTTTTATCCGTTGAGCGACACCGCTTCCACTCGCAAGTGCCGGATCACTAGTCCCGACTTTCGTCCCTGCTCGACCTGTCAGTCTCACAGTCAAGCTCCCTTGTGTACTTGCACTCAACACCTGATTGCCAACCAGGCTGAGGGAACCTTTGGGCGCCTCCGTTACCTTTTAGGAGGCAACCGCCCCAGTTAAACTACCCACCAGACACTGTCCCTGAACCGGATAACGGTCCGAAGTTAGATACCCAAATCAACCAGAGTGGTATTTCAAGATTGCCTCCACCCATACTGGCGTATGGACTTCACCGGCTCCCACCTATCCTACACAAGCTAATTCGAGTACCAATGTCAAGCTATAGTAAAGGTCCCGGGGTCTTTCCGTCCTGCCGCGCGTAACGAGCATCTTTACTCGTACTGCAATTTCGCCGGGCCTGTGGTTGAGACAGTGGGGAAGTCGTTACGCCATTCGTGCAGGTCGGAACTTACCCGACAAGGAATTTCGCTACCTTAGGATGGTTATAGTTACCACCGCCGTTTACTGGCGCTTAAGTTCTCCGCTTCGCCCCGAAGAGCTAACAGGTCCCCTTAACGTTCCAGCACCGGGCAGGCGTCAGTCCATATACATCGAATTACTTCTTCGCATGGACCTGTGTTTTTAGTAAACAGTCGCTTCCCCCTGCTCTCTGCGGCCATACAACGCTCCACCCGCGCGGGGCTTCACGTCTCCGGCCCCCCTTCTCCCTAAGTTACGGGGGCAATTTGCCGAGTTCCTTAACCACAGTTCGCCCGATCGCCTCGGTATTCTCTACCTGACCACCTGTGTCGGTTTGGGGTACGGGCCGCTAAGAACTCGCTAGAGGCTTTTCTCGGCAGCATAGGATCACTGACTTCACCTGAATCGGCTCGGCATCACGTCTCAGCCTTCATGTGTTGCGGATTTGCCTACAACACGGCCTACACGCTTACCCCGGCACAACCACCGGCCGGGCTCAGCTACCTTCCTGCGTCACCCCATCGCTTGACTACTACCCATCAGGTTCCCACGCTCCCCACCATCCGTCCGAAGACATCAGGCAGTTCGGGTGGTTAGCACAACGAGGTTCATCAGGGACGCTCTTTCGCGGGTACGGGAATATCAACCCGTTGTCCATCGACTACGCCTCTCGGCCTCGCCTTAGGTCCCGACTCACCCAGGGCGGATTAGCCTGGCCCTGGAACCCTTGGTCATCCGGCGGAAGGGTTTCTCACCCTTCTTTCGCTACTCATGCCTGCATTCTCACTCGTGCCGCGTCCACAACTGGGTCACCCCGCTGCTTCACTCGCGGCACGACGCTCCCCTACCCATCCACACACCTGCACAAGGAATCACGTCCAAGCGAGGATAAAATGTGAATGCCACAGCTTCGGCGGTGTGCTTGAGCCCCGCTACATTGTCGGCGCGGAACCACTTGACCAGTGAGCTATTACGCACTCTTTAAAGGGTGGCTGCTTCTAAGCCAACCTCCTGGTTGTCTATGCGACCCCACATCCTTTTCCACTTAGCACACGCTTAGGGGCCTTAGCTGGTGATCTGGGCTGTTTCCCTCTCGACTACGAAGCTTATCCCCCGCAGTCTCACTGCCGCGCTCTCACTTACCGGCATTCGGAGTTTGGCTGATTTCGGTAAGCTTGTGGGCCCCCTAGACCATCCAGTGCTCTACCTCCGGCAAGAAACACGCGACGCTGCACCTAAATGCATTTCGGGGAGAACCAGCTATCACGGAGTTTGATTGGCCTTTCACCCCTAACCACAGGTCATCCCCCAATTTTTCAACATTGGTGGGTTCGGCCCTCCACGCGGTCTTACCCGCGCTTCAGCCTGCCCATGGCTAGATCACTCCGCTTCGGGTCTAGGACACGCGACTGAATCGCCCTATTCAGACTCGCTTTCGCTACGGCTCCCCCACACGGGTTAACCTCGCCACATGCCACTAACTCGCAGGCTCATTCTTCAAAAGGCACGCCGTCACCCCGCAAGGCTCCGACGGATTGTAGGCGAACGGTTTCAGGTACTATTTCACTCCCCTCCCGGGGTACTTTTCACCATTCCCTCACGGTACTTGTCCGCTATCGGTCACCAGGAAGTATTTAGGCTTACCAGGTGGTCCTGGCAGATTCACGGCAGATTTCAGGGGTCCGCCGCTACTCGGGAACACCCACAGAAGGTCAGCAACTTTCACCTACCGGACTCTCACCGTCTACGGTCAGCCATTCCAGACTGTTCGACTAGCCACTGACTTTGTAACTTCTCGAACAAGTGTCAGCTTGTTCAGCAGGGTCCCACAACCCCGACCACGCAACCCCTGACAGGTATCACACGCAGCCGGTTTAGCCTCGATCCGCTTTCGCTCGCCACTACTCACGGAATCACTAAATTGTTTTCTCTTCCTACGGGTACTGAGATGTTTCACTTCCCCGCGTTCCCTCCACACACCCTATGTGTTCAGGTGTGGGTGACACCACATGACTGGTGCCAGGTTTCCCCATTCGGACACCCTGGGATCACAGCTTGGTTGACAGCTCCCCCAGGCCTATCGCGGCCTCCCACGTCCTTCATCGGCTCCTGGTGCCAAGGCATTCACCGTTCGCCCTTGACAACTTGACCACAAAGATGCTCGCGTCCACTGTGCAATTCTCAACAAACGACCAACCCACAACCCGATCCGCCCCACACCAAACCCAACCACAGTTGGCGGTATGTGAGGCCAGGCCATGCCTGGCAGACTTCCAGCCCCCACAAGGAGGCCGGCCAAGTCTCTGAAACAACAACCAACGGTTGTTCCTTCAGGACCCAACAGGGTGCTTACATCTCCCCCCAGCCGCACCAGAAGCAACCGTTCCCACCACCCGAGGATGGCTGTACTAAGCGCCGCCGGCCGTTGCCAGGGCAAAACTTGCCAGTGTCTCCGCCATCTGAGCACCCCACCACCACATTCGGGCAGTGCGGGCTCCTTACCGACTTTCGTCGGAAGGTGCTCCTTAGAAAGGAGGTGATCCAGCCGCACCTTCCGGTACGGCTACCTTGTTACGACTTCGTCCCAATCGCCAGCCCCACCTTCGACGGCTCCCTCCACAAGGGTTGGGCCACCGGCTTCGGGTGTTGCCGACTTTCGTGACGTGACGGGCGGTGTGTACAAGGCCCGGGAACGTATTCACCGCAGCGTTGCTGATCTGCGATTACTAGCGACTCCGACTTCACGGGGTCGAGTTGCAGACCCCGATCCGAACTGAGACCGGCTTTTTGGGATTCGCTCCACCTCACGGTATCGCAGCCCATTGTACCGGCCATTGTAGCATGCGTGAAGCCCTGGACATAAGGGGCATGATGACTTGACGTCATCCCCACCTTCCTCCGAGTTGACCCCGGCAGTCTTCGATGAGTCCCCGCCATAACGCGCTGGCAACATCGAACGAGGGTTGCGCTCGTTGCGGGACTTAACCCAACATCTCACGACACGAGCTGACGACAGCCATGCACCACCTGTGACCGCCCCCGAAGGACCTCACATCTCTGCGAGTTTTGCGGCCATGTCAAACCCAGGTAAGGTTCTTCGCGTTGCATCGAATTAATCCGCATGCTCCGCCGCTTGTGCGGGCCCCCGTCAATTCCTTTGAGTTTTAGCCTTGCGGCCGTACTCCCCAGGCGGGGCGCTTAATGCGTTAGCTGCGGCACAGGGAACCGGAGAGGCCCCCCACACCTAGCGCCCAACGTTTACAGCGTGGACTACCAGGGTATCTAATCCTGTTCGCTCCCCACGCTTTCGCTCCTCAGCGTCAGTATCGGCCCAGAGACCCGCCTTCGCCACCGGTGTTCCTCCTGATATCTGCGCATTTCACCGCTACACCAGGAATTCCAGTCTCCCCTACCGAACTCTAGCCTGCCCGTATCGACCGCAGGCTTGGGGTTGAGCCCCAAGTTTTCACGGTCGACGCGACAAGCCGCCTACGAGCTCTTTACGCCCAATAAATCCGGACAACGCTCGCACCCTACGTCTTACCGCGGCTGCTGGCACGTAGTTGGCCGGTGCTTCTTCTGCAGGTACCGTCACTCTCGCTTCGTCCCTGCTGAAAGAGGTTTACAACCCGAAGGCCGTCATCCCTCACGCGGCGTCGCTGCATCAGGCTTCCGCCCATTGTGCAATATTCCCCACTGCTGCCTCCCGTAGGAGTCTGGGCCGTGTCTCAGTCCCAGTGTGGCCGGTCGCCCTCTCAGGCCGGCTACCCGTCGTCGCCTTGGTAGGCCATCACCCCACCAACAAGCTGATAGGCCGCGAGCCCATCCCAAGCCGAAAAACTTTCCACCACCAGCCATGCGGCCAGAAGTAATATTCGGTATTAGCCCCCGTTTCCGAGGGTTATCCCAAAGCTTGGGGCAGGTTGCTCACGTGTTACTCACCCGTTCGCCGCTCGAGTACCCCGAAGGGCCTTTCCGCTCGACTTGCATGTGTTAAGCACGCCGCCAGCGTTCGTCCTGAGCCAGGATCAAACTCTCCAACAAAAAATTAGTTGAACAGCTATCCCGGCAACAAACAAATGTTGCCAAAGGAATCCCAACCAGCCAGCAACAAAGCTGACCAGTCCGGGGTATAAATCATAATTGGCACTGGCTTTACAAGCACCCTGTTGAGTTCTCAAAGAACAACCACACACCGACCAGAAGCCCCACACTCAGTGGAACCCCAACCGGGGCTTT
>NZ_JBEORJ010000029.1:0-4844 GCF_040302185.1 Micromonospora sp. NPDC127501
AGCACCCTGTTGAGTTCTCAAAGAACAACCACACACCGACCAGAAGCCCCACACTCAGTGGAACCCCAACCGGGGCTTTCCGTACCGCGTCCCCGTCGCTTTCAGCGCCAGGCACTTTTACTACGTTACCCGCTCGTTTCCGCCGTGTCAAACCGATATTTCGCGGTTCGTCATGCTTCACCGACAATGCGGATGGTGTTGCTTGGTTCGAGTCCACGATGACGCACGTCGTTGCCGACGTTCGTTTCTGTCGTGGGAAGCCGCAGACCGGCCGATCGCCGCTTCGCGGCTCTCCGCCCGGCTCCTGCCGGCTTCGAAACTCTACCCGGTCGGCTCCGCGTTCGCAACCCCGTTTTCGGAGTGTTCCGCACCGCCCGGTCCTCAGTCTCGCTCGGCGTTCCCGCCACGAGCCTGGCGCCCGTTCTCGGCCCGTTTGTCCGGCCTCCCCCGTGCAGAGAGAAAGTTACGCGGACGGCCCGGAGAAGGCAAATCAGGGTTCATCACTGGTTCGGAGGATGAGCGCCCGCCGGTCCCGGCGCGGCCGAGAACGCGAGCACCTCGTCTCCCCGCCGCAGCCGAGGACGCGGGCCACCTCGACGTGCCAGAGTGTCAGTCATGGATGAGTCCGGGCACGGCGCCAGGGTGTTCGCCGAGGAGGCGCTGCTCGGCCTCATCGGGCCGTTCTGGCAGGTGGTGATCGGCGCGGTCGTGCTGGTCGTACTTGTGCTGTCGGTGGGACGACTGGCCCGACGGGGCAGGTCCCGGATGACCACGGCGCTGCTGGTCACCGCCGCGGCCATCGCCGGCTTCGCGGTGATCGGCGTCCTGCTGGAGGGCTGAGGTTCAGAGCCGGCGGTTGGCCAGGCTGGGCAGCTCGGCGCGGATCGTGTCGAGCCGGTCCAGGTCCAGGTCGACGACGGAGATCCCCGGGCCGTCCGGCACCTGGCCGATGACCGTCCCCCACGGGTCGACCACCATGCTGCGGCCGAAGCAGGTGCGACCCGGCTCGTGGTCGCCGGTCTGACCGGCCGCCGCCACGAAACACTGGTTCTCGATAGCCCTGGCCCGCAGCAGGACCTCCCAGTGGTCTCGGCCGGTGTGCATCATGAACGCGGCGGGAACCACCAGCAGCTGCGCGCCGCCATCGGAGGCGAGCAGCCGGTACAGCTCCGGGAAGCGCAGGTCGTAACAGATCGACAGGCCGACCCGCAGTCCCTCGACGTCGACCACCACCGGTTGGACCCCGGGCGCCACACTCTCCGACTCCCGGTAGGAGACCCGACCGGGGATCTCCACGTCGTACAGGTGGATCTTGCGATAGCTCGCGGCGAGGCTGCCGGAACGGTCGAAGACCAGCGAGGTGTTCCAGGTGTGGTCCGGGTCCGGGCCGGCCTCGTGGAACGAGCCGGCCACCAACCAGATCCCGAGCCGCCGGGCGACCCCGGCGAAGAAGCTGCCCACCTCGCCGTCGACCGGCTCCGCTTCGGGCAGCCCAGCGGCAGGACCCAGGTAGTCGACGTACTCCGGGAGGACGGCGAGATCCGCGCCGCCGGCGGCGGCGCGCTCCAGTAGGGTCTCCGCGGCCGCCAGATTGGCCTTACGGTCGTCCCGGCCGTTCAGCTGGCAGACGGCGACACGCATGAGCAAAGGGTACGGCTGGAGGGCTCTGACGGACAGCGTCACGGTCTGGCCGGCCGGCTGGTGGTCACGGGCGACCGGTGCCGAACACGATCACGCCGGCCGCTCAGGATCGAACGGCCGGCGTGACGCGGGAAGGATCAGGCGGACTTCTCTTCGCGGTCGCGCCGAGCCCGGCGCCCGGTGAACTCACGCGGCACGATCGTCGGGTTGACGTTCTCCAGGACAACCTCGCGGGTGATCAGCACGCGGGCGGCGTCGGGGTTGCTCGGCACCTCGTACATCGCGGAGAGCAGGACCTCTTCGATGATGGCTCGCAGACCACGGGCACCGGTGCCCCGCAGCATCGCCTGATCGGCGATGGCTTCCAGCGCCGGCTCGTCGAACTCGAGCTCGACACCGTCCAACTCGAACAGGCGCTGGTACTGCCGGACCAGGGCGTTGCGCGGCTCGGTGAGGATCCGAACGAGGGCGCTGCGGTCCAGGCTGCGAACGTTGGTGATCACCGGCAGCCGGCCGACGAACTCGGGGATCAGCCCGAACTTGAGCATGTCTTCCGGCATGACCTGGCTGAAGATGTCGTCGGTCGACCGCTCGGAGACCGACCGGAGTCGGGCGCCGAAGCCAGTGCCGCCCTGCCCGGTGCGGGACTCGATGATCTGGTCGAGGCCGGCGAACGCGCCACCACAGATGAACAGCACGTTCGTGGTGTCGATCTGGATGAACTCCTGGTGTGGGTGCTTACGGCCACCCTGCGGCGGCACGTTGGCCACCGTGCCCTCGAGCATCTTGAGCAGGGCCTGCTGCACGCCCTCACCGGAGACGTCCCGGGTGATCGACGGGTTCTCCGACTTGCGGGCGATCTTGTCGACCTCGTCGATGTAGATGATGCCGGTCTCGGCGCGCTTGATGTCGTAGTCGGCGGCCTGGATCAGCTTGAGGAGGATGTTCTCGACGTCCTCGCCCACGTAGCCCGCCTCGGTCAGCGCGGTGGCGTCGGCGATGGCGAACGGAACGTTCAACATCCGGGCGAGGGTCTGCGCCAGGTGGGTCTTGCCGCAGCCCGTAGGGCCGAGCAGCAGGATGTTGGACTTGGCCAGCTCGACGGCGTCACTGCCGGAGCCCGGCGCACCAGCCGCCTCGGCCTGGATCCGCTTGTAGTGGTTGTAGACCGCTACGGCGAGCGCCTTCTTGGCCTGGTCCTGACCCACGACGTAGGTGTCGAGGAACTGGCAGATCTCCATCGGCTTGGGAAGCTCTTCCCACTTCACCTCGCCGGACTCGGCCAGCTCCTCTTCAATGATCTCGTTGCAGAGATCGATGCACTCGTCGCAGATGTAGACCCCTGGGCCCGCGATGAGCTTCTTGACCTGCTTCTGCGACTTGCCGCAGAAGGAGCATTTCAGTAGGTCGCCGCCGTCACCGATCCGTGCCACCTACGTTCTCCCTGCACTCATCGGCCGGAGACCCGGCCCTGACCTGCGGACGTTGCGCGCCGCCCGGCTTAGTTCGCGCCGCCGGCCCAACCGGCGAAGCGGTACGGACCCGACGTTACCCGCTGGCGGGGCATTCTCCGACCCCCAAAACGGGTGTGTCAGAGGTCGGCCGGGAACGGAGCCCCGGCCAACCTCTGACCCGGTACAGCTCAGCGGGCGGCGTTGGCCGCCAGCAGACCCTTCTTGCGACTGGTCAGGATCGTGTCGACCAGCCCGTACTCCTTGGACTCCTCGGCCGTCATGATCTTGTCACGGTCGATGTCCTTGCGAACCTGCTCGATGGGGCGGTTGCAGTGGCGGGACAGCATGTCCTCCAGCTGCGTACGCATCCGCAGGATCTCCCGGGCCTGGATCTCGATGTCCGAGCCCTGCCCGTAGCCGCCCTCGGTGGCTGGCTGGTGAATGATGATCCGCGAGTTCGGCAGGGCCATCCGCTTACCCGGCGTGCCCGCCGAGAGCAGCACCGCCGCCGCGCTCGCCGCCTGCCCGAGGCAGACCGTCGAGATGTCCGGACGGACGTACTGCATGGTGTCGTAGATCGCCGTCATGGCGGTGAACGAACCACCCGGCGAGTTGATGTACATGATGATGTCGCGGTCCGGGTCGGTGCCCTCGAGCGTCAGCAGCTGGGCCATCACGTCGTTGGCCGACGCGTCGTCCACCTGGACGCCGAGGAAGATGATCCGGTCCTCGAAGAGCTTGTTGTACGGGTTCGACTCCTTGACCCCGTACGACGTGCGCTCGACGAACGACGGCAGCACGTAGCGGTTGTGCACGGCCGCGAACTGGGGCGGCAGGCTCAGATCGGTCATCGTCAGCTCCTCAGCTCAGGGTCCCGGCGCCATCCGGAACCTGTGCGGCTCCGATGATCACCTTGTCGATGAAGCCGTAGTCCATGGCCTCCTGGGCGGTGAACCAACGGTCCCGGTCCGAGTCGGCCTCGATCTGCGACTGGCTCTGGCCGGTGTGGTGCGCGACCCGCTCCTGGAACATCCGCTTCGTGTAGAGCATCTGCTCCGCCTGGATGGCGATGTCGGACGCCGTGCCGCCCAGACCACCGGACGGCTGGTGCATCATGATCCGTGCGTGGGGCAGGGCGTACCGCTTGCCCTTGGTGCCCGCGCAGAGCAGCAGCTGGCCCATTGAGGCAGCCATGCCCATCGCCACGGTCGACACGTCGTTGTCGATGAACTGCATGGTGTCGTAGATCGCCATGCCGGAGTAGACCGAGCCACCCGGCGAGTTGATCCACAGGTTGATGTCGCGGTCCGGGTCCTCCGCGGCGAGCAGCAGCAGCTGCGCGCAGATGCGGTTGGCGACCTGGTCGGTCACCTCACTGCCCAGGAAGATGATGCGTTCCTTGAGCAACCGGTTGTAGACCGAGTCGTCGAGGTTGCCAATGGAGTCGCCACCGCGCGCGTCAATCGCCCGGAGCGACTTCTTGGGGATGTGCATGTCGGTCATGGCAGCCCTTCGCTCTCCGTACCGTCTTTCCCGACACTAACCGCTGTGCGGGGCGGCAGAGTCCCGGTCGGGGCACTGTTCGCTCTCAGCGCAGCTGTGTCGGGGTACCCGCGGCGCGGGCTTCCGGGCGTCCCCGGCAGTGCTTGCTGCCCGGGCGTACCCGACAGTGCCTGCTGCCGGGGCGTACCCGGAAAAGGGAAACGGCCGCCGTCCGCCGCTGAGCGGGGGGGGGCGGCCGCACCCCAC